>CALMYG010000056.1 GCA_937873455.1 uncultured Verrucomicrobiota bacterium | reverse complement strand
CGGGGTTCCATCATAAGAAAAGCGATGGCATTCGTACTCGTACCCCTACTCTTAAACGACACCCTTCAAACGGAGCCTGCGGGTTACACCCGCCTCGCCATTCTTCCGTCTCACGAACGCGGCCAGGGAAGAGCGCATTCCGCATTGCCTGAGCCGACCGGGTGGTTTATGGTTTCAGGAACATGAGGAGAACACCATGAGCAAACTACCCGCACCCAGCGCTAAACGCGTTATCGCCGACATGAAAGAATTGGCTCGTCTCACCTCGAACGCCCAGGGCGCTCAGCGGGTGGCGTGGGGTCCGGTGTTCCGCCAGGCCCGGGAATGGTTCCGCAAGAAAGTGAAGTCGGAACTGGGCTTGCCCGTCGAGGTCGACGCCGCCGGCAACCAGTGGGTGACGCTGCCGGGTCGCCGCAAGGACTGCGTGCTGGTCGCCGGGCACCTCGACTCCGTGCCGAACGGGGGCTGGCTGGATGGCTGCCTGGGCACCTTGTCCGCGCTGGAAGTGTTGCGCCGTCATGCCGCGGCGGGCGGCCCGCCGGTGACGTTGAAACTGGTCGACTGGGCCGATGAAGAAGGCGCCCGGGTCGGGCGCAGCTTGATGGGCTCTTCGGCGGCCGGCGGCTCGTTGAACATCGAGGAGGTGCGCCACCTGAAAGACCGCGATGGCGTTTCGTTGCCTGACGCGCTGAAGGAAAACGGCGTCAACCTCAACACCATGCTCCGCGCCCACAAGGAGCTGAAGAAAATCCCGGCAAAAGCCTACCTCGAACTGCACATTGAACAAGGGCCGGTCCTCGAAGCGATGAACAAACCGACCGGCGTCGTGCTCGGCACCTTCGGCGTGGAGCGCCACCTGGTGCGGTTCACCGGCCAGGCCGCGCACTCCGGCTCCACCCCCATCCCCATGCGCAAGGACGCGTTTCTCGCCGCCGCGCAATTCGCCCTGCAGGTCCGGGAGATCGGCAAAAAATATTCGAAACCGGGCGCGAACGTCGTCTGCACCTGCGGCGTGGTGAAGGTCGAGCCCTGCATCGTAACCGCCGTGCCGGGCGTATGCGAAATTTCCATCGACCAGCGGGCACTCAACGCCAAAATCCTCGCCCGCATGCTTAAGGACGCGAAAACCGCCGCCGCCAAAGCGGCGAAGGACAACAACGTGACGTTTTCCTGGAACAAGATCTGGACCATCGAACCGCGCCTGTTTGACAAGAAGCTGATCGCGCTGGGCAAAGAAGCCGTCCGGGAAATAACCGGCGATGCCCCGGTGTTGCCCTCCGGCCCGCTGCATGACGCAGCCGAAATGGTCCCGCACATGCCGACGGTCATGATGTTCGCCTACTCCGCGCGCGGACTCTCCCACTGCAAAGAGGAAGATACGCCAATCAAACACCTCGACGCCACCATCCGGTCCTTTCTGCTGATGGCCGACAAGGTGGTCGCCCACACCGCGAAGTCGTGATTACGGGCGCCGCCCATGCCCTCGCAGCCGCCGGGCCACGCCGCCACCTGGAAGGCGCGTTGCGGCACCTTCCCGGTTTCGGACCCAAGAAAATCGCCGCCCTGCAGGAACAAGGCGCCGGCGACTGGAGCCAACTGCTGGAAATGCACCAACAACTGCCCGGACTGGCCTGCGACAAACCGGCATGGGCCACCGCGATTCAGCGCGACCGCGACGCGGCGGCGCGCGGCGACCTGCGGGCACTCGTCGCCTCACTGCACCGCGCCGACCACTGGCGGATTCTCGCCGACTTCCCCGACCAGGCCGCCTATGTGGACATCGAGACATCCGGCGACCAGGCGCACCCGGAAATCACCGTGGTGGCGGTCAACTACCGCGGCCGCGTGTTTACCTTCACCGCCGAACGGGACCTGCACCGCTTTCTCGATCTGCTGGACACCCTCTCCCTGCTGGTGACCTTCAACGGCGCCTCCTTCGATATTCCTCAACTGGAAGCGCATTTTCATATCCCGATGAACGATATCGCCCATATCGATCTGCGCTGGTCGTGTTACCATGCGGGACTCAAGGGCGGCCTGAAGGAAATCGAGCGGCAGTTCGGCTTGATCCGTCCGCCCGACTTGCTCGGCGTGGATGGCGCGGAGGCGGATTGGCTGTGGCGACGCTGGAAGATGACCGGGCAACCGCATCTGGTGGCAAAGCTGATTCGCTACTGCGCCGCCGACGTCGTCGGGTTGGAACACCTGGCCCATCGCCTGATCGCACAATGTACCGGACGGCCGCCTCCCGACTATTCGTGGGATACGCTGCCGCCGCCCGATGAAACCGTGACCCCGCACGCCGCCGCGATGCCGCCCGAACGCGATGCGTCATCGCATGCGGATCACCTCCGGGAACGCCTGCGCGCCTCGCTCCGCCTGGCCCGGAGCCGGTAACATCATGCGCGCTCCCGGCGGAAAAGAACACCTGCGGCGGCGGCTCTATGTGGCCGCCCACCAGGAAGTCAAAGCGGTCATCGCCGCCCTGCCGGTCACGCTGAAAAATCACGCGCGCGCCGTTCCCGTTATTTTTGAAATGACGCCTCGCCCTGGCGACCTCAAGGACGGCATCGCCCCCGACACCCTCGGACTCTTCACCGGCGCATCGCTGGCCGATGGTCATGACACCTATTCGGTCGGCCCGACGGAAATTATCCTCTACATGGAAAATCTCTGGGAATTTGCCCGACACGACGCCTCCGAGTTCCGCGAGGAAGTGCGCCGGACCTACCTGCACGAGTTGGGACATTACCTCGGCCTCGATGAAGACGACCTGCTGGCGCGTGATTTGGATTAAGTGATGACACCGCCATGCCACACCCGCGCCTTGTTGCTCTGCCGTCCGGAATTCACCGGAGCCCTGGCGGAGGAAATCCTCAACAAAGGCGCGGCGTTGAATGCGCGGGTGGAACGCCATGGCGAAGGCTGGGTGCTGGCTGAAACGACCGGATCGGTCCTGCCCGAATGCGTCTTTGAGCGGCAACGCCTTACCCAGCCGGATTTCCTGCCCGCCGGGCTCCTCAAACCTCTTGCCGATGAAACCGCATTGCGCCTGCTCGGCGACGCCGCGCACGAACATCCGCTATGGACCTTTCACCTCCTCACCCCCGAGGCGGACGACGATCCGGCCACGCCAACCCTCAAACGGCTGGAAGGCATTACCAGCACCGCGGTTCGGCTCGCCCGCAAACGGTCGCCCGACCTGGAAAAACGATTCCGTCCGCCGCATCGCCTCAAGCCGGGCGGACGGGTCATCCAGATTTTCCCGGTGGCGGAGGGCCTGTGGTTTTCCCACGAAACCCTCGGCGAAATGATCAATCCGCGCCCGGGCGGATTTTCCCGGATGAAATGGGACCCGCTCGCCCCATCCCGATCGTTTCTGAAAATGGAGGAGGCGCTCGACCGCATGGGACTCGAACCCCAGGCCGGTGAAAAGGTGATCGACCTCGGCGCCGCACCCGGTGGGTGGACCTACTCGTTTCTCAAACGCGGGTGCGATGTGATCGCGGTCGATCACGGGCCCATGAAACTGCCGACTCCCCATGACGGGTGGGGCTCGGTGCGGCATCTCCGGGAAAACGGAATCACCTACCAGCCGCCGACGGACTGGCCGGTGGTGGACTGGTTGGTGGCCGACATGCTCATCGCCCCCGGAGTCGCCCTCGGCCTGGCCCGCCGCTGGCAGGCCGGTGGTCGTGCGCGCCGGTTGATCATCAACGTCAAACTGCCCCAGGAACATCCGGTGGCCGCGCTGTTGCCCCTCGAGGCGCTGTTGCGGCAAGCCAACGGCTATCGCAGCGCGCTCAAACAACTCTATCATGACCGACGCGAAGTCACGATTATGGCGCGGATGGTGTCAACAGATTGATCGGTTCGGGGTATATTTCATCGTTTATGACAATTCCCGATTCGCCAACCGCCCGCGCCTGCCTCTGCCTGCTGCTCACCCTGGCCGGGTGGCTTGCCTCTCCGGTCAAAGCCTTGCCCTCCCCGGACGACTGGCGGGACATCAACATTTACCAGATATTCACCGACCGGTTTAATGACGGTGACCCCTCCAACAACACCTTGTCGCCCTCCACCTTCGACCCCACCGACTCCCGGCGCATCCACGGCGGCGACTTCCGGGGCATTGAACACAAGCTCGACTACATCAAGGCGCTGGGAGCTAACGCTATCTGGATTTCGCCGATCCCACTAAATGTCGGCAATTCCGCGTATCACGGTTACGGGGCGCACGACTTCTACACCTTGTCCCCGCATTGGGGGACCATGGCCGATCTGCGCAGCATGGTGTCGAATGCCCACGCCCGGGGGATCTACGTCATTCTGGATATCGTATGCAACCACCAGGGCAACCGGATCGGGAGCTCCAATGCGGCATGGAACAACACCTTCAGCCTGGCGGGTTATCCGATCCGCTGGAATACCGCCGTCACCTATCCGGCGCCCTTCACCCAGCTCACCAACTTCCACAACAATGGGGCGATTCAAACGTACGTTGACCCCAACCAGATACTCGGCGAGCTCTCCGGCCTCGATGATCTCCGGACGGAAACCGAGTATGTCCGCACCAACATGGTGAACATCTACAAATACTGGATTGAGCAGGGCAACTTCGACGGCTTCCGGATCGACACGGTCAAGCATGTCGAAATGGGTTTCTGGCAGCATTTTAATCCGGCCATCCGGACGTTTGCCGCATCGCTCGGCAAAACGAATTTCTTTCAATTCGGCGAAGTATACGATGGCGACGACGCGAAATGCGGATCGTATACCGGCACGCGCGCCGGCGGGGCCTATGCCAACGACTCGGTGCTTCATTTTCCCCTCTTCTTCCAAGTGAACGACGTCTTCGCCCGGGCCACCGCGCCAACGTTGCGTATCGAAGAGCGCTATGCGGGCCTTGCCGCCCATTACCACCCCGACGCCCGTGACCGCTTGGTTACATTTCTTGATAATCACGACTTCCCGCGCTTCATGAATTCCGGCAACGCCAACAACAACACCAACCGGTTACGGGTGGCCACGGCGTTCCTGTATTCATCGCGTGGCATTCCCAGCCTGTATTACGGCACCGAGCAGAACTTCAACGGCGGCGCCGACCCCAACAACCGCGAGGATATGTTTGACGGGCAATTCCCCGCAACCGGCCCGTCGGTGGGCGACAAATTCAACATGACCGAACCGACGTTCCGACACATCGCCATGCTCAACAATTTTCGCCGCTTGTATCCGTCGTTGCGGCGCGGCAGCCATGTGAATTTATGGAACAATCCCAACGGGCCGGGACTTTTTGCCTATGCCCGCCGGTTGGGCGCGGAGGAGGTGTTCGTGGTCTTTAACACCGCCACCATCGCGCAAACGCTTCCCGCGCGACCGACCTCCTATCCGGCGGGAACGCGGCTGGTCAATCTGTTTGCCACGAACGAAATCATCACCGTCACCGGCGGCACGGATGGCCTTCCCGCCATCAACGTGCCGGGTACGTCGGTGAAAATGTTCGTGGCCGAATCACGTTGGCAACCCCTTGATCCGGTGGTCGTCCAGCAAAGCCCGGCCCACGATGCGAAATCCGTGCCGACGCACAGCCCGATCATCCTCACGTTCGCCGAGGCGATGGACACGCAATCCGTGGCGAATGCGTTCTCAATTTCCCCGGCCCTGACCGGATCGTTTTCCTGGTCCGCCGATCGGCGCGTGATGACCTTCACGCCGGCCGATCCGGGCCTTGCCGGCGTCCAACGTTACGCGATTCGTGTCGGCACCGGCGCGGTGGCGTCAGCCACCGGCAACCATCTCCACGGCGGATTCGAGACCATGTTTGTTTCCGCTTCGTCGACGTTTACCGACAACGTTCCGCCGATGGTCGCGGTGGATTGGCCGGTCTCCGATCTGGTTTTATCCAATACCGTCCTGCTCGCCGGAACGGCCAGCGACAATGTCGGCGTGCAGCGGGTGGAGTTCCGCCTCGACAACGAGCCTTGGATAACGATCAACGGAACAACCTCGTGGAACGTCTCCCTGAACACCGCCCTGCAGCTAAACGGCGCCCGCCTCCTCGCCTTCCGGGCCTGGGATGATGCCGGCAATGTATCGGACGAAACACAAATCCCCGTGCGGTTTTTTAATATCCCCGGCTCCTATGAGCAGCGGGTCAGCGCCGGCAACCCCAACTCGGTCACCAATTGCGATGGCCGGGTGTGGGCGGCGGATCGGGCGTATACCTTTGGATCGTTCGGCTATCTGGGCGGAACGGCGGGCTTTATCGCCAATCCGGTAACCGGGATTTGTTTATCCGCCCAGACCCTGTACCAACGCGAACGTTACAGCACGGATGATGCGAGCTTTCAGTATGTGTTTGATGTGCCGCCCGGACGCTACGAAACCACCTTGCTGGAAGCGGAAATGTGGGTCAATGGCCCGGGACAACGTCTCTTTGACATCCTGATCGCGGGCCAACCGGTATGGACCAACCTCGACATCTTCGCCTTGGCCGGGGGGCGCAACCTTCCTCTGGTCATGGTGTTCACCAACGACGTTCACGACCATCAACTGGACATCCAATTCAACCCCCGCACCGAGAATGCGCGCATCTCGGGCATCCAGGTCCGGAAAATCGGAGACACGGACGTCAACCATGACGGCATTCCCGACTGGTGGATGCTCGGTTATTTTGATCACCCGACCGGACTGGAAGCCGACGCGTCCCGACCCGAAGATGACGCCGATGGCGACGGCGTCTCCAACCGCGATGAATTCATCGCCGGAACATCGCCGGTCGATCCCGATTCGTATTTGCGCATCACCGGAACAACCGATGCTTCGGGGAATATGCTTCGATTTCCGACGGTCATCGGACGGCGTTACCGTGTATGGATCAACGATGCCTTCCCCGACCCCGACGCCTGGAACGTATGGGGAACATCCATGGACGGGGATGGTGCGCTGAATACCCTCATCGACGACAACGCCCCGGAACAGCGGGTATACCGACTCTCCGCGGAAATGCTGCCATAACCGCGATTTGTTTACTTTGTGTTAGGGCGGGCGGCCTCGTTGTGTTACACTTACCGCCAATCTGGAGTATCATCATGAACGCTAGAAATCTGAACAAGAAATCATGGATCGCCGGACTCGCCCTGGCGGGCTTCGTGATCATGGGCGCGACGGCATTCGCCGACACCCCGCGCCCGCTGAAAGTGGTCGCCTGGAACATCGAGTGGTTCCCTGGCGTCAAAATGTACCCCACGCCGAAACAGGAAGCCGAGCACATGAAGGCGGCCCAAAAGGCGCTGCGGGAAATCGATCCGGATATCTTCATTGGCCAGGAAATTCGCGACTGGAAGTCTTTCGACGAGCTGGTTTCCGCCGTACCCGGCCTGAAAACGCACGTGGTCAGCAGCTTCTTGTTGTCCACCACCCGGGAAATCGGACGGCAACAGATCGGCATCGCCTCCAAGTTGTCCTGCCAGCATGCCTGGGCCGAGGCCTTTGAGGCCACGGTGCCGCGCACGTCGCGGGGCTTCGCCTTCACCGCGCTGGACGATCCCCACGGGCGCGGCCTGATCCTGGTTTACGGCGTCCACTTGAAAAGCAATGTCGGCGGCACCTCCGACGCCATGGCCCGGATCAATGGATCCGTGCGCAACGACCAAGCCCGGCAAATCCTCTCCCACATGGCCGACATGGCGATGGCGTTCGGCGACCGCCCGATCCGCGGCTGGTTGATCGGCGGGGACATCAACACCAACCACGACAATCAATTTCCCTACTGCCGGGTGGTAGACATGGTCGAAACCATGGGCTTCCTGAACACGTGGCGGGGAGTTCCCCGGGCCGAACGCCTAACCTGGCGCAGTGATACGGACAGCGTGTTTGAACCGACAACCCTCGACTACATCTTCCTTCGCGGCTTTGGCCAGCGCGTGCGCGCCTCCATCATTGAGGTTCCCCGCCCGCTGAGCGACCACTACCCGATTATGGTGGAGCTTCCGTAACCGGATCTGAACCGAAAAACAACGGAATCGCGGTTTGCCCCGCCGGGGTGATCGTGGTAGGGTGCCGCGATGTTAACCGACGTGGAAATAGAATCGGAAACCGTATCCGCCGTGCAGGGAATCCGGATGATCAGCCTGGATTTCGACGGCACCATTTTATCGTACGACGACCCGGCTGGAGTGTTTCATCCCGCCATCATCAACGTCCTGAATGCGCTTCCGGCTCATGGCGTTCGTTGGTGCGCCAACAGCGGGCGGGAATTTGATGACCAGCTTGCCGTTCTCGAGCGCTCCCGGAAACGCGGACTGGATCACCTTCCTGATGCGCTGATTTGCAGCGAGTCCATGGTTTATTATCGTGACGGAGCGTCTTACCACCCGCTCCAACCGTGGAACAACGCCGCCGAATCGTACCTGCGCGACTGCCACCGCCGGGTGCAGGACCGGCTGACCGACCGCCTCGACTACATCGTGAACACCTACCAGCCGGTCACGTCGATGATCGGCGATCTTTACACCGCGTTCTTGCTGCGCGATCACGGCAGCCAGCCCGCAAAACTTTTCCTCGAATTGCAGCGTTTTCTCGACGGCATGGAAGACATCATGCTCACCCGCAACGGCGGATGGGTTGCCGTCATGCATCGGGAACTTGGCAAGGGCAATGCCCTGCTTGAATACGCCCGGCATGCCCGCCTCACCCCCGAGCATCTGCTGGCCATCGGCGATCATTACAATGACCTGCCCATGCTCACCCCGCGCGTCGCCCGACATTTGGGCTGCCCCGGCGACGCCATCCCCGAAGTGCGCCAGGCAGTCAGCAAGGCGGGCGGGCGCATCGCCGAGGCATCGGGTCCTCAAGGCACCGCCGAAGTGATTCAGTCGCTGGTTTTCGGCTGATAACCCGGTGGAAGATCGCCCTGCAGGTTGGGCATGGGAACCGAACGGACTACGCCCTCGTTTACCTCAATCGTCATGGTCTCCCGCCACGAACGGATCATGGCATCAAGCTTCCCTTCCAACCGGGCTTGGGCCGCCTGTTGACGCACCATCGCACGGGCGGAATCAGGCGCTAAATCGAAAGAGGCAGGTACGCCGGGAAGCCCCTTGAGGTGGTCGTCAAAAAATGTTTTCACGTCTTTTTCGGAAAGTTCCTCCGGGTCTTCAGCGAGGCCGAGCTCTTTCAGCAACGCCTCGTTAAGCATCTGGATTTCCGCCATGGCCAATTGGTACTCCATGAACGCACGTCGCTCAGCCAGTTTTTCGAGCCGTTCGCTACGCAGCGGTTCCCGTTGATCCAATCCCATTTCCCGGGCTTTCGCCGCTAAAACCATACGCTTTAAAAATGGCTCAAAGACGCTTTCGCGAAGTACATCCGAGGGCGGATAGCGGTAAAACGTGGATCGAAACTCATGCTTGAACCACTCCGCGGGAATCGACCAGTCATCAATGCGCGCGACGACCCCGACGGGTAAACCCGATTCGGTAAGTTCCAGCTCTTCCGCCCGGACAACGCCAGCGACGGCCGCAACGACAAGTAACCAACGTACGATCCTCATATCCGGTCCTGATACGGCAACCATCCCCCTGCGGCAATAAAAAAGGCGCCCGCAACCGGGCGCCTTGATCCACGGGCGAGTTTCTGTTTATTTCACGTGGTAGCGGTGGTTCATGCCGCCGTTGTTATCCCAGGTCCAGTTGCCATAGTGATCGCGCACATACAAGGCGAACTCGACCCAGTAGGGCGTGAACGGCTGGCTGACGTATTGGCCGTGGCCACCGCCGACGGTTACCCATACAGACCAGGCTTCATCCCAACCACCAAAGGGGCCCTGCACGTTCGCCTGCCACTCCGCGGGCTGCCATTTCGCCGTCGCCCAACCGTCATCGGTAAACACCGCGCCCGCGGTATGACCCGGCGCTACCGGCCAAACCCCGAAATCAATTTTCAACTGGGTGGCCAGATACGTAGCATATTTCCAGTAATCATACCGGCCATCGACCTTCTTAAACCAAATTGCTTCCGCCTGGCTGCTCGAAACCGAACCCAACCCCAGCGCCATACCAACAACCAAACCTGCCATAAGCTTGTTCATGTCATACTCCTTCATTGATTTAAACCGGGGACAGACTAGAAGAGCCCCAACCAAAAGTCAAACGTTTTATGTAAAACGTTTTATCTGATTGCCGAGGGCGTTGTTGTCCCGCTCCCTATAAATACAAATCTACCCGGTTTTAAATGATTCCCCGTTTGCCATTTGCCCGCTCTCCGTATATCAGTATGCGGGGAAATTCGTTATGCATGCACGTAGAACCAAAATTATCGCGACCATCGGACCGGCCACCTGGGAACCGGCAAAGCTGGAAGAACTGATCGCAGCCGGCATGGATATTGCCCGGATCAACATGAGCCACGCCACCCCGGATCAGGCGCGGGAAACCTGCCGCCGGGTCCGCGAAGCCGGCGAAAAACTCGGCCGACGCGTCGGTGTGTTGATGGACCTCCAGGGCCCGGCCATTCGCACCGGCGAGTTGTCCGTGGCCCTCGACCTGCAACCCGGCCAGATTATTGCGTTGACCGTGCGCGGCGAGGTGTCGGAAGAGGAACACTCCGTCGATGTGAACTACGACGACCTCGTTAACGACATCAAAGTCGGCGATGTCGTCCTGGTCGACAACGGCACCATCCAACTCAAGGTGCTGGAGAAAAAACGCAACCAGTTGAAATGCGAAGTCCTCACCCAGGGAACCCTCGGCAGCCGCCGCCACATCAACCTGCCCGGGGTCCGCGTCAACCTCCCCGCCCTTACCGACAAGGACATCCAGGATGTCGAACTCGGCATTGAAATCGGGGTCGACTTCATCGCCATGTCCTTCTGCCGCGAGGCGGAGGATGTGGTGCGCTTGAAAGCCATTCTCGACTACCGGCGCGCCCACCAGAAAGTCATCGCCAAACTGGAGGACCAGGAAGGCGTGCGCAACGTGATCGCCATTATCGAAGAAGCCGATGGCGTGATGGTCGCCCGTGGCGATCTCGGCATTGAAGTGCCCTATGAGGAGCTGCCGATCATCCAGCGCCGGATCGTCAAGAGCTGCATCATCCGGGGCAAACCGGTCATTGTCGCCACCCACATGTTGGAATCCATGATCGAGAACCCCTCCCCGACCCGGGCGGAAATCACCGACGTATCCAACGCGGTATTCGAGCAGGCCGATGCCATTATGCTGTCCGGCGAAACCTCGGTCGGCAAATACCCGGCCAAATGTATCGAAATCATGGACCGGATCGCCCGGCGGGTCGAGCGAAGCGGCGGGGCCAATTATAGCGATTTGGCCAAGATGGACAGCTTGGGCGCCAAGATGGTCAAGGCGGCCAACGTCATGGCCCAGGAAGTCAGCGCGGAGGCGCTGCTGGTCTTCACGCGCTCCGGCAACATGGCCCGCAACGCGGCTTGGCTGCGGCCCCAGCATTCACCCCTCTATGCCTTTACCGACAACCCGATCTTGCTGAATCAACTCACCCTCAACTGGGGTATTCGACCGTTCTTGCTGCCCTTTGATGCCGACCCGGCCAAAAACTTCGAGAACGCCATCGCGGAGTTAAAGCGCCAGGGGCTGGTGAAATCCGGCAGCAATGTGGTCGCGGTCACCGAAGTCACCATCAGCGGCCGTCTCATCGACACCATCTTAATGGAAACCGTCGAGTAGCCCGGCATAATCACCCCATAACGGAAGGTGCCGCGGCCCCGCGAACCACGGCTCCCGCCCCCAATCCCTTCATCATGACCGCTTCAGGATCATGAGGGGATGACGTGACGTGCCTGACCTCGTAATGCGCCGCAGGCGCGTGCGCTACCGCGCTTCGGCGTTGGACACCTTGGGACTTCTCTGATAGCGTGATGATGAATTCAGGAGTTTCGTTTTCATGAATACGTCCGCCTCCAAACCTTGGCAAACCCGGCCGGCCAACATGCCGTCGTTTGCCAAATTACCGCTCGCCGTGATGTTCATCGTCACCGCCCTCGCCGTGCTGCCGGTGTTTATCTGGTTTTTCTGCCGGATCGAACCCGGCGCGGGCGAAATCGCCGTCCTGATCCGCAAAACCGGCGCGGACCTGCCCCCGGGACAAATCATCGCCCTCTCCCCGGAGCAAAAAGGCATCCAACTCGAGGTGCTCGCGGAAGGCCGCTACTTCAAAAACCCCTACACCTGGGGCTGGGAATTGCATCGCATCACCGATATTCCGGCTGGCCAACTGGGCGTGGTCACCCGGTTATACGGGGATGAACTGCCATCCGGCGAGATTCTCGCCGGTGAATCGGCCAAGGGCATCATGCCCGAAGTGCTTCGCCCGGGAAAATACCGCCTGAATCCTTATGCCTATATGGTCGAAATCTACGACGCCATTTCCATTCGCCCCGGCCATGTGGGGGTGATGATTTCACTGATCGGACACGACGTCCTGCACCACGAACTCGAGCCCGACCAGCGCAACAGCATGCTCGTCGCCGAGGGCGTGAAAGGCGTGCAAAACCGGGTGCTGGATCCCGGCACCTACTACCTGAACCCCTACATGGTGGATGTCGTTGAAGTGAACCTGCAAAGCCAGCGCTACGGCATGAGCGGGGATGATTCCATCAGCTTCCTGACCCTCGACGGCTTCACGGTAACCGTCGAAGGCACCATTGAATACGCCCTCCAACGCGACTTGGCCTCGCTCCTCACCCACCGCGTCGGGGACATGGAGGACATCATCAAGAAGGTCATTCTTCCCCGGGCCCGCGGATTCAGCCGCATCGAGGGCAGCAAACACCCGGCGATCAACTTCATCGTCGGCGAAACCCGCCAGGGCTTTCAGAACGACCTGGAAAACCATTTGCGCGAACGCTGCCGGCCCTGGGGCGTGGATATCCGCTCGGTGCTCGTCCGCAAGATTACCGTGCCCGACGAAATTGCCAGCATCATCCGGGAACGCGAAGTGGCCGTGCAGAACGCCTTGAAGTTTGAACAACAAATCGACCAGGCCAAGTCGCAAGCCGAACTGGTGCGCCAGGAAATGCTGGCCGTCCAGAACAAGGAAAAAGTGCAAGCCGACACCGCGCGCATTCGCGCGGTCATCAATGCCCGACAGGACCAGGCCGTGCGGGTGATCGCCGCCGAAAAAGAACGTGAAGTGGCCCGGGTCGAAGAACAGGCGGCGGCGCTCCAGGCCGAAGCCATTATCAAAACCGCCGAGGGCGACCGCGACGCCATTCGTGCCGGCAACACCGCCGAGGCCTCGGTATTGGCCGACCAGACCAAGGCGTTCAAAGGCGGCATGTCCCTCGCCCGCTACCGGTTTTACCAGACCATCGGCCCGCGCATTCGTTCGGTGCTGAGCAGCGATCAGGAAGGCGGCATCGGCTCCATCTTTGAGTCGTTTCTTCCCGTCAAGGAAGGAGGCGCCCGATGAAAACCGTGAAACCTCTTCTTATGTTGTTGGTGGTGGTTGCGGTCGCCTGGGGCGTCTGGATGTGGTTTTTCTGCCGCTTTTATGCCGGTCCCAATGAAATGGCGGTGATCATCGCCAAAACCGGCGATGCACTGCCCCCGGGCCAGATCCTCGCCGCGGAAGGACAAAAAGGCGTACAAGCCATCGTGCTGGGCGAGGGCCGTCACTTCCGCGACCCGATTCGCTTCGAGCGCCAAATTCGCCCGGCCGTCATCATTCCACCCGGCAAAGTCGGCGTGGTCACCTCCAAGGTCGGCGACGACTTGCCCCCCGGGGAATTTCTGGCCGACGAACACCAGAAAGGTATTTGGCGGCGCGTACTCGGGCCCGGCAAGTACCGGATGAACCCGGTCGGCTATGACATACAAATCGTCGATGCGATCAGCATTCCCATCGGCTATGCCGGCGTGTTGACCTCGCTATCCGGCGAACAAGCGGAGCCGGGCGCGTTCGCCGGGCCGCGCCAAAAAGGCGTTCGACGCGACATCCTCCAACCCGGCCTCTACTTCGTGAATCCAAAAGAGTACAAAGTCGACGTGTTGGAAATCGGCGTGAACCAAGTCTCCCTGCTGGGTCGTGAAGGCGGCGAAGTCATCACCAAGAGCGCACTCACCGCCCAGGGCCGGGCCATGGAACGACTGCAAAGCAATGTACTCGAACAGCAGCGCCAGAGCCGGCTTGATTACATTGCCGAAGCCGCCCAGTCGGTCATGCGCATGGAAAAAGTCGCCGCGCCGGCCGCCGTTCCCGGAGCCAAGGTCCGATCCATGCAAACCTACGGCGACAGCTCAGTCACCCTTGGCCTCGCCCAATACGTCGAGTTCCCCTCGCGCGACGGATTCGAGATCAGCCTCGACATGACCGTGGAATTCGAACTGCTGCCGGACCACATCGCCTCGATCTTCAGCGGTTACGGCGACTTGCCCGCGGTGGTGGATAAAATCATCATGCCCCAGATCACGTCCATCTCGCGCAACAAAGGTTCCGAGTACCGGGCCAAGGACTTTATCGTCGGCGAAGGTCGGGAAATTTTCCAGACCGAGCTAACCAAGGCCCTTGCCTCAACCTTGAAGAGTAAAAACATCATTGTCCACAACGCCCTGATCCGGCATGTCGGCGTGCCCATGCAGATTCTGGATCCGATTCAGCAAGCCAGCATCGCCATTGAGCAGGACAAGACCAACCAGGAAAAGCAGAATACCGCCAAGAAGCTGGCCGAACTCAACACCGAACAAACCCTGATTGAGCAGCGCCGCGAACAAGTCGCCCAGGAAACGGTCAAGATCAAGGCCGAAATCGACGCCGATCAGCAAAAACAAGTCGCCGAAATTCAGGCGGAAACCCTTCGGCAAGTCGCCGACATCGCCCGCGAAACGGCGGCGATCCGGGCCAACCGGGTCCGCATCCTCGGCGAGGCCGAAGCCGGCGCGCTCAAGATGGTGGAAGGCGAACGCGCCAACGGCCTGTTGCTCAAAGCGCAGGCCTTTGGCGATCCCCAAGCCTTCGCCTTGTGGGAATTCGCCCGGAACCTCAATCCTGACATCGCCTTGAACATCCTGCACACCGGCCCGGGGACGCTCTGGACCGACCTGGAAAAGGCGAGGCTTAGCGATCTCGGCGGCGCCGGCGCGATCAAAAACCAACCCGACACGACCCGATGATTGTCGACTTGCTGCTCATCGCCGGGGGGTTCGCGCTCCTCTTTATCGGCGCTGACCGCCTGATCGCCGGAGCGGTGCGCCTTTCCCTGCGTTCCGGCATTTCCCCGCTGATCATCGGGCTCACCATTGTCGCCTTCGGCACCAGCACCCCGGAACTCTTTGTCAGTTTGCGCGCCAACCTGACCGGCAGCGGGGACATCGCCATGGGCAATATCATCGGCTCGAACATTTTCAACCTCGCGGTGATTCTCGGCATTTCCGCGCTGATTCAGCCGATCAACGTCAAATCCCAACTCATTCAGCAGGATATCCCGGTCATGATCGGCGCGACCCTGCTTTTTTTCGCCATGGCCCGCAACCTGACCATCGAACGCTGGGAGGGCGGCGTATTGTTCACCTTGCTCGTGGCCTATATCCTCTTGAACGTCCGCCTGGCCCGTCGCCATGCCGAACCGGAACTCAGCGAGGAATTTGAACACCATATGCCGAAAGCCCCCGGAACGCTTCCCGCCGACATCTTCTGGATGACCCTCGGGATCGGCCTGCTGGTGGCCGGCTCCAACCTGCTGGTGGCCGGCGCAGTCAGCCTCGCCGAAGCCGCCGGCGTGAGCAAAGCCCTCATCGGCCTGACCCTGGTCGCCGCCGGCACCGGACTCCCCGAACTCGCCACGTCCATCGTCGCCGCCATCAAAAAGGAATCCGATCTTGCCGTCGGGAATATCGTCGGCTCGAACATCTTCAACATCCTATGCATCGCCGGGTTATCCCCCTTGGTCAAAGCCATCAGCTTCCCGGACATTGAAATCATGGACCTCGCCGTGCTCGCCATCCTGTCCATCCTATTACTGCCGATCAGCTGGACCGGCATGCGCCTCGGCCGCCGCGAGGGCGTCCTCTTCCTCGCCAGTTACGCCGCTTACCTCTACTACATCTGGCCCCACGCCCGGTGATCCGTCC
>CALMYG010000055.1 GCA_937873455.1 uncultured Verrucomicrobiota bacterium | reverse complement strand
ATCAAAAGCGCTTCCTCCTCATCCCCGCGTCCACCCGCCAAAGACGGATCCGCCTCCGATGGGTTAGCGTGATACCGCACCCTTGTCGTAATCCCTAATAAATCCGGCGAATGCCTCCATATCCGGTTAGCTCATGGTTGTGTTTCTATGTAAGTAGCGGGCCGAAAATGGCGCTCAAACGCCTGAACGCCTGCCAAATGAAGGATGACCGGCCATGATAAAATGTAGATTGATCCCTCTCTTCGCGGTGCTCCTTGCCACTAACGCCTCGTTCGCGGTAACCCCGGAATACGGGGTGAACACCTATTTGCATGAGGTGGGCTACGGACGCATCATGGTGTCGGTGCCCACCCTGCACGGCGTGGAACCAACCGCCCTGCGCGGGATCGTGGTGCGCATCCCCGGGGATAACGGAAGCACGGCCGCCCCCGCCGATCCGCGCCTGCACAAATGGCTGTATGAAAACGGCCTGGCCTTCTGGGGCTCGCGCGCCATGGCCAAACCCTTTACCACCACGATTCTCGCGCAATTCGGTGCGGATTATTTTCCCGATCGCCCGGAATTCCCCAACCTGCCGGTTCTGGTCTATGGCGCTTCCTCGGGCGGCGATCATGCGTTCATCGCGGCGTATGATTATTCCTCGCGAGTCATCGCCGCCGCCCCGGAACATTCGCGAAATTTCCTCCGTAGTCGCGGTCCCTTCGTGGACCCTCCGTACTCGACGCACATCCTCGACGTGCCGATGTATTTCCGCTGGGGCGAATGGGATTGGAGCCGTTTTACCGATGGCTACGGCTACAAGCTCCTGCCCACCATGGCCCAAGGCCCGCATCACTGGATGTTCGTCTATGAGTCGCGCCTGGTCCATGCGCTGGAAACCTATGCGACCGAGGAGACGATCCCGTTTTTCCACTGGATCATGGAACACCGCTACGATTACCAGCAAGGCGTGGCCGGCAAAGACCCCGCGCTCGGGCCGGTGACCCTGACCGCCCTGAGCGCCACCAACGGCTGGGCCGGGGAACACAATATCGGACAAATGCAGACGCTCCTTAGCGGCAGTCGCCCCCCCTTGCCGAACTTCGCGCTGGATTGGGAAACCGCCGATCCACACACGGCGCCGTATAACGAATTTGAGCGCGAGGAAGCCGATAAACGTTTCCATTCCTGGATGCCCGACGCCCGCGTGGCCGCCTTCTGGGCCACGAAGTTCAGCCACGGCAACTTCGATCTCCACGTCGAATTCCCGGACATGATCGACGAGGACCTCATCCGCGATGCCGTCATCGAGCGCGCCTCGATCTTCCCGAACTATTTCAACACCGCCCAATCCGCCCGCATGATCGTGGAACCGATTGATTTCCCCGATACCGTCCGCGTGGATTTCTTCGCCAACGAACAGGTCGTCGCCTCGCTCGACGCGCCACCCTATGAACATACCTACGATTTCGGCGATCTCGGCCCCGGCATGTATTCGCTCTACGCCGCCGCCGTGACCGCTACCGGCGAACGCTCGCTGAGCCGCCGCCGTGTGGTGCAGGTTTACTCGAATACGCGCGGCGCCAACACCGCGCCGACCATCACGCCGATCGACCCCGTCACCGTGTACGCGGGCACCTCGGTGTCCGTGCCGTTCAGCGTGGGCGACGCCGAAACGTCGGCCGGCGATTTGACCGTCTCCTTCACGGAATTGAACCGATCGAAGAGCATCGCCAACGGATCCTACACCGTCGCCTTCACCGGCTCCGGGGCCAACCGCTCGTTGAACATCACCGCGCCGCCGACCCCCGGCGTGGTCTGGGGTATTGTCCACGTCAGCGACGGCGACATCTCCGCCAACGCCTATGTCACCATCAACATTACCGGCGACGGCTCATCCGCGCCGTTCTTTGTCCAAGCCGTCGTGTCGCCCGGCTATATCTTCCCCGCGAATGCCTGGTCCCGTCGCATCTCGGTGCCGGTCTATGACTTCGATACCGACGTGCGCGATCTCGTCCTGACCGCCACCCCGGATCCGACCAATATGACCCAAAACGTCCGCATCGGCGGCGCGGGCCAGTATCGCTATGTGCAAGTGAAGGCGGCAGGCGGACTGTCGAAAGTCTATCTGACTTTGAGCGACGGAATCAGTGAGGCCGGAGCCTTTTTCAACGTACCCGCCCGAACCCGCGACAACCAGGCCCCGATCATCTCGGCGATCCCCGATCAGGTGGTCCAGGCCGGTCACGTCAGCGCCCCGATCGATGTGCGCTTGCACGACTTGCATCACGCCGGTGCGCAGTTTATTCCCGCCGACGGCGTGCTCACCCTGACCGTCACCTCGCTCGATGAAACAATCATCCCCAATGCGAACATCGTCATCACGCCCGTGGGCAAACATCGACGGATTACCCTGCAACCGCTGGCCGGTCAAACCGGCATGGTGACGCTGAACGCAACGGTGACCGATCCCGAAGGCCTGACCGCCGAGCACCTGTTCGATGTCGAAGTCGTCGCCCCCGGCGCGCCCGACGCCCCGGACGCAACCCTTGCTTCCGCCGTCATCGGCCAAGCCTATTCCGCCACCCTGCCGGTCAGCGGCGGCGCGGTCCCGCTCACCTGGTCGCTCGACAGCGGCACGGTGCCGCCCGGCCTGAATGTGAACGCCAACGGCACCATCACCGGCACGCCGACCACGCCCGGCAACTACACCTTCACCGTTGAAGTCAGCGACAACAACAGCGTCATCGACACCGCCGTGATTGACCTACGCGTCCGCACCGACCTGACCGTCCCGGCGGATTTCGACGCCGTTGCGCAAGTGGACGGAAGTGTGGAACTGATCTGGACCGATACCGCCACCGGCGAGACCGGCTACGAGATCCAGCGTCGCGCCGCCTATAACTATCAATGGCTGCCCGTCACCACCACCGCCGCGAATGCCGAATCGTACAACGATGACGACAGCCTGATTCCGGCCAACTTCTATGAATACCGCTTGCGCGCGGTGGCGGCGGGCGAACAGGGCGCCTGGACCCGCGTGATCCTCGCCGAAACCATCGGCCAGCCGACCATCTCCGGTCATCCGCAAGACCTGACCTTCGTCGAGCGCGGAAATCCCCGCCTCAACGTGCAGGCCACCGGCGGCCAGTTGAACTACCAATGGTATCTCGGGGCCAGCGGCGACATGTCGGAACCGGTGCTGGGCGCCAACGCGCCATCCGTGCAGTTCTTTAACGTCACCGAACCCGCCACCTACTGGGTGCGCGTCTGGAACGGGGTCGGCTCGACCAACTCCCTCGCCGCGACCTTGACCCCGATGGATGCCGCGTGGCCGATCTTGATTGATTTCGGCATGGATCCCACCGATTCGCCGGACGATCAGGGCCGCCACTGGAACAGCATGACCGAGTGGAACATCAACACCGTCCTGACCGACCTCGTCGATAGCGGAGGCAGTGAAACCATCTACTCGGCCACCATCGGCACCTGGAACTTCTATTTCGACGATCAAGGTCTGCTGGACAACACCTTGTATCCGGTGACGGCTCAGAGCGATTCGTTCTACACCGTGTTCCCCAACAACGGCGACATCGTTATCGGCGGGCTCATGCCGCATACCGCGTACATTCTGGAGGTCTTCGCCTCGCGCACCTCGCACGATACCAACGCCGCGCCCTACATCAGTCATTACAACGCCGAAGGGGTGAGCGACACCCTGATCGCCGCCAACAACACCAACCAGACCGTCAGCCTTGAAAATGTCGTATCGAAAGTGGACGGAACCATCCTCTTGCGGGTCACCACCGAAACCGGCCAGCAAAACAACCGCGGCCACATCGGCGTGCTGGCCATCTCCCTGACCGGACCCGGCATCATCACCCAGCCGACCGGCTATGCCGTGCCGCAGAACGACACCGCCACCTTGTCGGTCAGTGCAGGCGCGTATCGGGGCGACCTGACCTATCAATGGTATCAAGGCGAGAGCGGCGACGACAGCGCGCCCATCGCGGGCGCGACCAACAGCGTGTACACCACGCCCGCGATGAGCACCCTCGGCGAATTCCCGTTCTGGGTCGAAGTCAGCGATGAAGTCGGCACCACGCCGTCCCACACCGCGGTCATCGAAGTGGTGTTCGCCCTGCCGCCCGCGCCGATCACCGACCTTTCCACCGCCTCCGTCGGCAACACCATGTTCACCCTGAACTGGACGGCCACCGGCGCCCACGGCACGAATGGCACGGCTACCTCCTACGACATCCGCTACAGCCGGACCCCGATCACCGACGAAGCCTCTTTCTTCGCCGCCACCCAGGTCACCAACCCGCCGGTTCCCGGCGCGTCCGGTTCGCCCCAAAGCCTCACCATCGAGCGGCTCTGGCCCGGCCACGGCTACTACGTCGTCGTCCGCGTGATTAACAGCGCGGGAACCTACGAATTCTCCAACCCGATCGCCGTGGTCACCGACCCGAATGCCGAGATCTACCACATGTGGCTTGACGTCAACGCCGTCAATGCGATGGGCACGAACTGGTCGGAAGTGGTGCAAACGAACCGCGTCACCTTTGGAACGGTAGCGAGTCACGCGGACCGCCACACGGTGTCTACGGTTCGTAACTGGAACGAAAACGGTGCACGCCTGTATGGCGCTTCCGGAAACCCGCTCGCGATTCTTCAGGTCGGGAGCACGGCTGCTTCCGTTCACACTGCCGGGGGCAGTCAGCGTGTGATAGCTTACGACTGGTTTGAAGTGAACGGTGAAGTTCGGCCTGAAACGCCCTTGCAACGTTGTTTTATGCCCACCACCGGCGACTTGCCGGAAATCTTCCACGGTGGACGCTTGAACATCTACCGGATGAGTCAATTGATCTTCCCGAAGTATATCCTGACTATACCGCCCTATGTGGATCAAGGCCATCTTGATGTGGTCTTTACCGATCTGCCCCCCGGAACCTACGACCTGACCTTCGGATTGCAGGGCGGTCACCGATGCGTGACGCACAACACGAGTCCAACCACGCGTTCCCAATACCTGATGTTCTCGAATGCCTGGACCAAGGTGTCTTTGATGGGTGTGGCAGGGTTCACCCAGGCCTCGTCCGCCAGTGTTATCTATCCTGAAGGCGTACATTCGCCGACCGTCCTCTTGCGCCCGGACAACGACCACGGCGAGGTGGCCCGCTGGACCGGCATCCAGCCGGTCAACGGCCATATCACCATTCGTTTCAGTCATCGCGACGACTGGATGGATTACATCAACCCCGACACCTGGCCCCCGCAAGTTTGGGATGACCTTCCGGAAGAGGTTCACTTCTACATGCCTCAGTTGATGCGGTTGCGGTACGAGGGGCCCGGCCTTAAGCCCGACATCACCGCGCAACCGGAAGACGCGGGCCTGCTGGAATATCAGCAAGCCACGTTGAGCGTCACGGCGGAACCCGGCTTTGGCGACCTGGCCTATCAATGGTATGCCGGAATCAGCGGCGACACCAACGCACCGATTCACGGCGCGACCGGCCCTTCCCTGACCACCGCGCCTTTGCCGGTCGGCGATTACCCCTACTGGGTTGCGGTCAGCGACCTCGCCGACACCGTCGCCTCCCGCACCGCCTGGGTGGTGGTGAACAGCGGCGCGGACATCGCTCCGCCCACCGCCGTCACCAACCTGACCATCCCCGTGCGCAGTCGCTCCATGGCTCAGTTGGTCTGGACCGCGCCGCACGATGCCGGGTCCGGCGTGGCATCCTACGAAATCCGCTACAGCGAAGCCCCCATCACCCCGGCCAACTTCAACGACGCCATCCTCGTGCCCGCGCCACTGGAACCCGCCGCACCGGGCGAAATCGAGAGGATCAAAGCCACCGGACTGCGCGCTGGGACGACCTACTATTTCGCCCTGCGTTCCAGCGATGCCTTCGGCAACGTCAGCGACCTCTCCAACATCGCCGAAGTCCAGACCCCACCCGCCGTCGGCATTCTCATTGACGACTTCAACACCGGTGGCGGCGTAAACTTCCCGAACACCTGGAATCACGGGTCCCACACGACCGGATGGCAGGGCCGCCCGTCCAGCGCCGCCAGCGGCTACGCCAAACACATCGCCGAAGGAGGCGTCGAGGGCGGTTTTGCGCAGCTCCACCGCTACTGGTCGGGGAACGGGCATGTGCTCAGCATCTGGGCCAACCGCCAAGCCCTTGGCATCGAGGCCGGCAAGCGGTATCACCTGGCCTTTGACTACAAGACCGACCAACAGGGAACAGCCGTAATAGTCGGTGATCGTGCATTCATCGGGTACGCCGTCGGCCAGCGGGTGGAGAACAGCTATGTCGAAGCTCAGGAGATGTCTAGTTACTACGATCACACCTTCAGCAATACGAACGCCGCCAACTGGGTCTTGCGGCAGAGGGATGGACCCTTTCTCGGCGGCTTCCGGACCCGTCCCTCCTGGTCCACGTATGTCTGTCCCTGGCCGTTCGAGTTCAGCGAAGCGAGCGACCTCGTCTTTGTCGCGCTCATTTCCCGCAGTTTCGGCATGGGCAACGGCGGTTCCGGCAATTGGGACAGCGAAACCGACTACACCTGGATCGGCATCGACAACGTACGGCTCGTCCCGTATGAAGATCCCTTGACCGGTTACGACGGCTGGGTCAAAACCTACGGCTTGGCCGGTGATCACGCCCTGCGCCCCGCCGCGCCGTTCCTCGACGCCACCCCCAACCTGCTCAAATACGCCCTGGGCATGCGCGGCGACGACCTCGCCGACGAGGATGCCCACCCCCGCGCCTGGCTCAACCAACCCAACGGCACCCTCGACTACCTCTTCCGTCGCATTCAACCCGACCTCACCTACACCCTCGAAGGCACCGACTCCCTCGACCCGGTAAACTGGCAACCCCACGCCACCAACCCCGGCGAAGTCGGCGAAGAGGTGACCGTGCCGGTCGATCTCGACGATCACGACAACCTTTACCTGCGATTAAAGGTGACCGAATAAGGCAAAAATCGAACCATGGCCTATCGATCACGACCCAATATACTGCTCCTGCAAGTCGATGATTTGGCCGCATGGTGCCATCCGTTTATGGGAGACCGCTATGCGGAGACGCCGCGACTCAATGAGCTGGCGCGACGCTGCGTAATCTTCGCCAATGCCTACACGCCTTCACCGGTATGCTCACCGGCGCGCGCATCGCTATGGACCGGACTATTACCCTGCCGCCACGGCATTCATGATTTCTTGAAGGAAAACGATCCGGAGGCGCCAACCTTGCGCGGCCAGATCACCCTGGCTCAACAATTCCAAGCGCAAGGTTATCACACCGGTCTGGTTGGCAAATGGCATTGCGGCAGCAGTCATCTGCCACAACCGGGTTTCGATCACTGGTTCAGTTATCAACAAGGCCAGTACCCGCACCTCGGTCTCCAGCGCTTCGTCTGCGGGGACCAGCCAATCCAGTGGGAGGGGTTTCAATCCGACCGGTTACTCGACGAGGCGCTTTCGTTTTTGCGGGACGCGCCTTCCAATCAACCCTGGTTTCTTTACTTCGGCCCGGTCAACACCCATAGCCCCTTCATCAATCAGCCTCGCACCCTGGTGGAAAAATACCGGGCTAAACTTCGGGATCGTCCGCCGCCGGTTCAACATCCGGATGCGCGTTACGATTGGATACGCTTCGGCACCCCGCCCGATGAAGAAACCCGTCTGGAGTGGCTGGCCCAATACTATGCCGCCGTCGAAACCATCGACCACATGCTGGAGCGCCTGCTTCATAACATCGACCTCGCCGACACCATCGTGGTCTACACCTCCGACCATGGCCACATGAACGGCCACCACGGGCTCTACACCAAAGGCAACGCCACCGTGCCCCCAAATTTTTATGAAGAGGCGCTACGCATCCCCTTGATTGTCGCCGGTCCGGACACCCTGTTCGGCCGCAATTTGCGGATCGATGAGCCGGTGAATCTCATGGATCTGCACGAAACGCTGGTCGATTGGGGCGGCTTGAAACCGGTCGCGCCGCCGCATCGGCCCGGTCAAAGCCTGAGCGACTTGATCGCCGGTCGAACCCACCCCCTACCCCGCCCGCCCATGCTCTTTGAATACGGCAACGCACGGGCCATCCGCTCCGGTCCCTATAAACTCGTACGCCGCTACCACCCCTACCAAGGCCCCCTGAACCGCGAAGTCTATGATCTGGAATACGATCCCGGCGAGGTACACGATCTCGCCGGCCTGCCGGCATTTGATGCCCTCAGTGAAGCATTGGAGAAAGCAATGACTACCGCCTTTGCCTGCTATGAACCATCGGGCTATCGGCCCGACCACATCCTCGCCTCACCTCCCTGCAACGCCTGCGAACCCTGGCGTCTGGCACGCCCCCCTGATACTCCCGCGCACGGCAGTGACCTCCATCTTCTCGGGTACGGCAACCCCCGGTTGCAATGATCCAGCGCAGAGTCAGTCCGCCCGCGCATCGCGTCGCATTCTTATAATTCAAGGTCGCCTCCGCTGATTTACAATGGAACATTTTTTGTGTTCGATAGTTAGATGGATGCTCGAAGGACTTATGAAATGAAAAAACTGACGATCCTGGCGATTGCCGTTCTTCCGTTATTCGTCTCACCCTTGATCGGCTATACTCAAACCGGCACCTGGGTCGCCGAATACAGCTCACAACGACACGACAAGCCCCACAACAGCGTGGGCTATACCCTCTCGATCCCGACGTTGAAGGGTCAGCCGCTCCCCGCCATTCGCGGCGTGGTGGTGTCCACCCCCGGTGCCGGTGGAAGCACCGCCTTCCAAGTCAACGACCGGTGGGCGAAATGGCTGTACGAAAACGGTTTCGCCTACTTCGGCGTCGGTACGTCGTACATGTCGGCCACCGGCATCCTCAACGCCCTCGACGCCTACAAGACCAATACGCTGAGCGGCGTCGTGTACCCCGAGCTGGCCCATATCCCCGTGCTTTCCTTCGGCCCCTCGGCCGGCGGTTCGAGCGCCAGCTACTTCGCCTGGCAAGCCCCGTTGCGCACCATCGCATTCGTGGTCGAACACACCCGCTTTTATTTGGAAAACCCCTCCGCCGCCACCAAGGACGTGCCCGGCTACTTCCGGTGGGGCGAGTGGGACAACACCCGCTTCGACGAGGGCTACTGGAGTATTGAAGACGCCGCGATTTTCCCGATGATCCAGGCTGGCGCACAGTGGATGGGCCTCATCGAAGCCCGCCAAGTCCACGCCACCCAGATGTACGCCATTGAGGAGGCCATGGGGTTTTTCAGTCTGATGCTCCCCTTGCGCTATGATTACCAGGCGGGGGTCGCCGGCAAAGACCCCAAACTCGGCGCGGTGACCCTGACCTCGCTGGTCCGCACCAATGGCTGGCTCGGTGAACACAACCTCGGCGCGATTCAGACTGCGACTGGCCGTATGCCCAACCTGATGCGTGACTGGGAATCGCGCGATCCCCACTATGCGCCCGTTGCCTCCTTCGAACGCACCGATAAAACCAACCACTCCTGGATGGCCAACGCCGCGCTCGGCGCTTTCTGGGCCACCAAATTTTCCCACGGACATCAGGACCTGCGCGTGACCTTTCTCGATCACCTCGATGATGACCTCGGCACGGATATGCTCACCAAGCTTAACTCGGTGGCTCCGAATTATTACGTCGCCGGACAATCCATCCGTGTCGCTGTCGATCCATCCGCCTTCCCCGGCGTCCAGCGCGTGGACTTCTACGCCAACGACCTTTTGAAAGGGTCCGTCTCCGCACCTCCCTATGAATTCTCCTATACCTTCAACGACGGCCAAGAAGGTATGTTTGCCATTTACCCGGTAGCCGTGGCCGCCAGCGGCGAACGTTGTGTCGGCCCGCGCCGCATGGCGCAGATTTACCCGCGCGCCCGCGGCACCAACACCGCTCCCACCGTCAGTAACATCGGGCACATTAGCGGCCACGTCGGCCAAACCCTCGCCATCCCGGTAACCGTCGGCGATGCCGAAACCTCGCCCGGTTCGCTTTCCGTGTCCTGGAAATTCATCAACCGCACCACCAGCATCGCCGCCGGCACCTACCCCATCAGCATCTCCGGAAGCGGCGCGGACCGCGTACTCAACGTCACCCTCCCGCCCAATCCCGGACGCATCTGGGGCATCGTGCAAGTCAGCGACGGCGACATGAGCGTCAATGCCTATGTCACCATCCACGTCAAAGGTGACGGCTCCGCCCCGCCCTTTTTCGTTGGCAACGAGGCCATTGCTTTTGCCGGTTCCATTCAGACCCACGGCGCGTGGTCGCGCCGCATCTCCGTACGCGTGAGTGATTATTCCGTCGACCCCGCCGATCTCATCCTCACCGCCACCTCCAGCAGTCCGGCGAACATCCCCAACGATCACATCCGGGTTGGTGGCTCAGGTGAATTCCGCTACATCCAGGTCAAGCCATCCGCCGGCGCGGCCACCATCACCCTCACCCTCGACAATGGCATCACCAATGCTAGCATGACCTACTACGCCAACCCGGTATCCCACGCCAACACCTCGCCCATCCTCTCCGCCATACCCAATCAAACCGCGTGGTACTCCAACGAGAGCGATCCCATCGACGTCCGGGTCTATGATCTGCATACCCCGAATCAAGCGATATTGCCCGGCGAAACCACGCTCGTCGTCGCCGTGACCTCCGGCAATCAGACCATCATCCCCAACGCCAACATCACGGTCAGCGAGGTCGGTCCGCGCCGCCGCATCACCTACACCCCCGCCTACAACCAGACCGGCACAGCTACCCTGACCGCCACCGTCACTGATGCGCATGGCGTTTCCGCCACCCAGACCTTCAACGTCGTCGTCACCGCGCCGCCTCCACTGGAAGCTTCCGGCGGCGCCCTCGCCAACGCCACCATCCAGCAAGCCTACGCTACCACGCTTTCCGCCTCCGGCGGCATTCAACCTTATGCGTGGTCGGTGGTCGTCGGCGCCTTGCCTGATGGAATCAATTTCCTCGCCAACGGTGTATTGACCGGCACGCCAACCGAAACCGGCGTCTTCCATTTCACCGCTCGCGTCACCGACAGCGATCCCGGCGGCCCGACCACCAATACCGCCGCCTACACCCTCACCGTACATTCCCAGGTCAGCGCCCCCACCGACCTCGTCGCCACCGCCAACACCAACGCCACCATCACCCTCACCTGGACCGATACCGCCATCGGCGAAACCGGCTACGAAATCCAACGCCGCGAACAAGGCATGGGTTCCTGGTCCACCATCGTCACCACGGCCCCGAATGCGGATATCCACCTCGATGACGACGCCCTTACCGCCGGCACCACCTACGAATACCGCCTGCGCGCGGTCGGCACCATCGAAGGACCCTACACGCCGGTGATTTCCGCCCAAGCCCTTACCACGCCGTTCATCATCACCCCGCCGCAACCGGTGCAGGTTTTCCCCGGCGCATCCGGAACCCTCACCGTCTCGGCCGGTGGCGGCGCACTGGCCTATGCCTGGTACGAAGGCGCATCCGGCAACACCAACCAACCGGTCGCCGGCGTGACGACCAGCGAATTGGTCGTCACCAACATCATCGCGCCCCGCACCTTCTGGGTGCAGGTCAGCAATCCCGCCGGATTCGTCCATTCACCGTCCGCCACCATCAGCCCCAGCATCGAAGCGCCACAGGAGGCGTACGAGATCGACGACTTTGACGCTTCCCCCACCCTCACCACCGCCACCAGCCATTACCCCGAACACGAAGGCTGGCGGCTCGGCAGCGGTGCACAATCGGAAATCCGTGCCAACGGTGGCGTGGACAATACGCCGTACATGGAAATCAAACGCATCTGGCGCAACAGCAACCCGGTCAACGCCGGCCTCTTCTTCAGCGCCACCAACCTGGTTCAAGGCGAGACCTATTACCTACGCTTTGATTACAAAGTCGGCGTGGTCGGCTCGGAAACCGTGCATGCCAGTAGCGCCCTGCGTTACAGCATCGCCGAAAACAACGGCGGCACCGCTTACGCCAACCGCATCGACCAGCTATCCGGCATCGAATTCAACGCCTACGGCGCCACCACCTTCATGAGCAACCTGCTCCGCCGCGCCGGACCCGTTGTCACCAACATCAGCGACTGGGCGACCTACACCTCTGAACAGGGCTTCACCTTCAGCGCGAATTCCACCCGCATTTATGTCGGCATCCAGGCCATCGGCTTTGGCATTCACGCCAGCGCCATTGGCGCCAACTACTCTTACCTCGGTATCGACAACATCCGGTTGGTCAAGGCCGGTGATCCCCCGGAAAACCTCGACACCGA
>CALMYG010000054.1 GCA_937873455.1 uncultured Verrucomicrobiota bacterium | reverse complement strand
TGAATGATGGAAAATAAAAGAGGTGTGCCCCGTTGACAAAACTTCAGCCATATGAGACGACAAGGCTCAGGGGCGCGAGGCTTCGAGCGTCCCCTGGAGCCGCATGTTCTACTTTTTCCGGGTGTCACGACAACGTAATTCTCGGAATTGTTTCTCAACATTTACTCTCTTTATCATCTTCCGAAGGGGCGATGACCTGAATAAGATGGCTGTCTTCGGTGGGGCGGCAGGCAGCGCGATGGGTTGTTCTCGGCGTCTTCGACGAGTACAACCTGGCACGATGCCTGCCGGGGGAGTTCTTGGCAAATGAATGGAATCCGCTGGGGGCGGAACACATGACGCGCACTTGACCGAACGAGTAATTGCGAGAGAGGGAAAGGGCGCGTGATGTGTGGAGGCGGCGTGAATCAATATTCTTGTCTTATTATATGGTTTGTTGATTAACATTTATTGCCGATAATGTCGGGCAAACTGCACAAATGAAACAAGTAACCAAATAGCGGCAAATATGCACAATCCCGTTATTACAAAGTGTATGCTGTGAGGTACGCGAAATGTCGAATGGCTATTAGCAATAGAGAAGTACGAAAAATAGAACAGCGCAGTTGATAATAACAATGTAACAATTGCCAGAAGCAATTGGCGAAGTGGTTTGGTGTTATTGGGTTTCATACAGTTTATGGAAAGTAAAGTTTGAAATCGAATCTAACCGTCCACTAATTATTTGTGTTAACAAGCCAACAATGTTTATAGAGCCGAATTCTTGTTCTGCCAGCACCTCTTCTACGCACATAAATGGGCTCGGAATAAATGGTGATCGCTTGATCACTGCGCCATGTGGTGTAAGTGTTGTAGTGGTTCGACTGTTAATCGGGTAATATCTCGCTATTTGCTCGTGCGTGTCATAAATGGAGGCGTGAGGCTCATGAATGAGGTAGTCGTATAACATTTCAACCAATCGGAGAAGCGAATCAGACTTTATATATCTATTCAATAACAAGGGGGTATCTGGTACGCTGATAAGCGATGTGGTGGCAGACAGAATTAGGTTTGTCGGTTGTAGTATAGAATCACTCCGCCTCAGTTGCGTCCATAATGAACGATAAATATTAGCGTTAATTTCAATCGATGCATGGGATAGAACGCCCGTTACTATAATGGAGTCTGAGTATTTAATTCGATTGACAAAATGAAGTAATGATTCTGACGGAAAAGAATTTATGCGGCTTGACGAAACAAGGCGATACAACTCGACAGGTAATGGTTTGTGAGTAATCCAATCGTTGTCGACAAAACGCAAAATCAAATAGCGGTTAATGGTGTCGGCCAGTAGCAAGTTATAATAACTTGGTCGACGATAAAGGATATCGCGCCACTGCAAGAGAGAAGTGACAACATCAGTAAAGCCCGAGAGATCATTATTGGGACGCAAGTTAAATGCCATCACTTCGGTTATTATGCGCTTACATTCGTTCTGAAATTCGAGTTGTTTTTGATTATCCACATTCGATGATGTAAGTAATTCGGAGGCCGAATGTATAAATGGCCATTGCTCGATTTGCCCATTTCGCACTGCTTGCAGTATATCTTCGAGGCTCTTACCTTTAATAACTAAATCCCACTCTGATATGGGGATGGGATCAGTCAGGGAAGGATGGGCTAATGACAGTAGGAAAAGGCATATGATCGTAAAGTGCTTCACGACAAAATCTCCAATCAGGGGTTAAAGATGCAGCCGCTAAAGTTGATATTCAACTTAAACACTCTCCCGGCCCCTCCAAGAGTGCCATAACCAGCTTGAACTGTTGCCCCGCTCTGAGATAAGCCGCCGTCATTATAATTGAAATCGTAAATATCAGAGAAGCTACCATTGGAAATACACATTTCGGCTACTGTGTAGTCGCTACGAACGCGCAGGCTGTACTGACCCTGCATTCCGTTCACTCCATGAAACGCATAGTAAAGATCAGCATCTACGAAGAAGAAGTTAGATTCAAAAGCGAAAGATGGAAATGAAAATGACCAAGGGCCAAACCAGCCTTCAGTGGCATTAGTATAAGTTTGAAAATACCCTTGAATGTCACCGATATGATTAGTGGCCGCGTCGTTTAGAATTGCAGATCGAAAGTCGGAGGCAAATAATACTTCGGTAAGATTGGCTCTACTGTAAACCTTCCCGGTTGTCGTGCCGCTAGATCCCCAGAATTCTCCAATCGGATGCGTAAGTTCATTTGCCGAAATTAATGTATTATTTGCAGTAAAATGAACGGGGGTGGATTTCAGCAAAAACGCTGTTAGTAGAGATGCGGCTGTTGGATTTGCCATCCATGTTCCGAGCACTCCGGTCCATAGATAATAACGGTCGCCCTCATAAGCACCATTTGTGATAGTTCTAATATGATTGGTAAACACATTTGATACCTCGCCGTCACCAAGTGTTCCATCGCGATTTCTATCTAAGCCCGCGACTATTTCATACAACTCCCGCGACTCTGATTCAAATACTAAGGGTGTTGGCGCATTAATGGCTGGCTTGGACGTGGCCAGCAGATTCGTCGTGCCCACTTTTCTGACGCCTATATATACGAATCCCGTGGCGGATGAAGGCGAGATGTACGAGTTAATTAATAGATGAGTTTTGTTGTCCTTGCGATTTCCTACAATCATAGGGATATTGTTCGAATCGTCAGTTGGTAGTTTGTTAACTGATGTGCCAGGAATTTGGTCTGATACGACTTGCGTAACTGTAATATCAACTACTCCGAACTGTATTGTATCCGTGCAAAGTACCGAGTTGGTGGTGAGTCCATATGACAGGGTGACAGAGGCGGTTCCGTTGGTAAGTCCTAATGCATGCCATGTTCTTGCCGCTGACTTCAACTGATAAAGGGGATTGGTTACGGATATGGTGGCCACATTGTACAGAAGATTGTTCGGAATCCTGTTGTTGTTGTGATCGTAGAGGGCAAGCACGTTCGTGTTGTTGATGGAAACCCGGAGGAATCCACTGGTTATGCCAGCGGGCAGAAATCGATCAATTTTCAGTGTCGATACCAGGCCGTCGTTGGTGGTCAAGGTCGCCGGAGCGGATTGATTGCGTGGCGGAAGCAGGACGGCGTAGGGTAGGTGTTCATGAAATCTCGTCACTTCCGTTCCGGGGGAATTTAACAATCCGGCGCGATGAGCTCGGATATTGACACGAGGTACATGCAGGGTGAAGGACTTGCTTCCCGAATTAAACCCGGAATCGTTCACATAGCCGAATATGTTGGTGTTCTGTGAACCACTATGAGGGAAGTTGGCTTGAACCACGACTCCGAGTTGTTCGGCCGAAACATAGACGAGATTCGTGGAGGGCCCTTGAATATAACCGCCAAGCAGAAAAGTATAATCCCCATCGTCATCACCGTCCGGTAAGCTACGCAATGAGCCTGAATAGGTCAGGCCTCGTTGTAGCGGGACAACCGAGGTGAACAGATATTCATTCGCGTTGACAAACGGCATATCGTATTTGAATGAGCCAATATCGAATCCGTACATTTCCGTGTGCGATCCGCTGGCGTCACCAATGGTGACAGGCAGTTGGAGAAAGTCGCCGTCGTCAAGTATGGCAAATTGAGTGTCCGAGGCCATCGGTATATCAATAAATCCGTCTCCGTCCTGATCGTAGGCGCCTATCGGCGGATCGCCTGCGCCGGGAAGTGGAATAAAATCGCCTCCGGCGAGATAACCAAAACCGAGTGTCATATAGGTGCCGAAATTGAAATCCAAGCTGGAGGTTGAATACCCGCTTACTCCTCGACTATCCTTCAATTGGCCGTAATAGTAATAGCTAAAGGAGTGAGTGCTGGGCACGAAACCGGCCGCAGTAGCCCATCCGAAGCCGAGCCTGCCTTTCTTGTGAATGGATGTTCGGCTGGCGGGAAGAGTATGCGTTCGCGTCATATTGGTTGATGTCCAGAAGTCATAAACCAACCCACCATGTATGTCACCATACGATGTGTTTAGGTCGGCCACAAATGATCCCGGGCGAACCCAACCAAACCCCAAATAATCTGACTGCGGTTTCGTGCTATGGGTGAAAACGAATAGATCGGGGTAAGCGTTGGCTTTGGGTCGGAAATAATTGACTTGGCGGGATGCCTCGCGATAATCCGTCAAAAATCCTTTGTCCCACACCCATCCTTTACCCATATCCACATTGCTATCCAACGTGATCGTTGTTCCGTAAATCCACCCACCTTTATTGTTGGTAGTGGTGCCTATCGCTTCTCCGAAATAAATGGGTGAAGGAGCAATGGCAAGATCGGGTAGGAACATCCCATTGGTTACCCATCCGCGACCGACATTGAAACTTTTAATCAAGCCGCTGGAACCCTCTTTGAGTTGCCAGTTGGTTGATCCGCTGGCATGTCCGTAGTAACATTGGACCGATGCGCGAGTAAGTTGAGGCGGAATATCCGATGCATTGTTCGGATTGGTACGGAAAATCGTGCGTTCGGCATAATCCGAAATTCCGTCACCATCGGTATCCGGCTCCGTCAAGGTGATGTTGATGCCGATTATCTGACCGGTAACTGAAATGGGATTGTTTGAATAAACCCCGATCGCCTCTTCCTGATCGCGAAACCCATTGCCGTTGACGTCGCGGAATGCCTTGATGTGATAGGTTCCCGATGGAATATAGGTAATATGATAATTTCCAGTGGTGGAAATGGAGGTGGAATATGCCGTGGACCAACCATCGGAGTCCGGTGTAGCCAGAACTACGATGTCATTGGTCTGCTGGCCGCTGTAAGCGACAATGCCTTTGACGTTGGGGGGATCGTTCGGATCGTTGGGATTGGTGCCATAATTCCACTCATCCGCGTCATTAACGCCGTCACCATCCGTATCCCACAATTCGGGATTGCCCTTGGAGACGAAGATTTCAAACGAATCGTTTAGTCCATCCTCATCCGTATCGATATCGCTTCTGCCGAAGGCATAAAAGCGGTGAGCCGGGTTGCCGTATAAATCCTGCGCCAGAGGCCGGGTATCCGTCCATGCGGTAAAAGTTTCACCGGTCAGCACGATATTGGTGTAAACCAATGTCCAAGCCGGGACCAAGCCGTTGAACGTTTTGGCTGGATCCGATTCGCATGATGAAACGCAATTGGTGCATTCATTGGTCCCGGGCAATGGCGGCGAACCGCCGCCGCCACCACTACCGCCTTCATTCGTGCTCAAACAGGCGGGGGCGTCATAGGAGTAAGCAGACCACACCGTGCCGGAAAATGACGCTGTGTACTCAAGATTTAGCAACAGGCCATTGGTAAATATGTACATCCCGGCGATGGCAAGTTCATCCGCTCCACCCATAAGGAGCATCATCTGGCCGCCTTCGCCCTCGTCTTCTTCCATCGCGGCCAGCATGGCCGCGTATTCTTCTTCGGCTTGATTAATCTCTTTCAATGTGACGCGCCAAACTACTCGCCGCTTGGAAAGTTCGCGGTAAAGGTATTTCTTATACGGTTCGCCCTTTGCGACCTCCGGCCATTCGGGAGCCTTGAAAACAATTTCCTCCTTGCCCGTATCCTCGCGAACCATCAACAATTCACCGGTCAGCATATCCTCATAAACGATCAATTTCGTACCGTGTTCGACCTGTTGACCGATATCGCTTTTGGCCGAGAAGAATAATTCACCGGAGAACGCAACGAACCAGTCGGGTTGTTGGGCGAAGCCCGCCAAACCATACGTTTCCTCTATCGCCTCCAATTCATCGCCATGCATATACCAGGATGGCACTGCGAGTTGGTAGCTGTTTTCCCGAAGCTCCAGGAAAAGTTCGGCGACATCTTGTAGCGTATCAACCGTGTTGCTGTCGTCGGCCAGTTGGGCGAAAGTCCATCCGATGGTGACCAGCACGGTCAATATTGCGGCAAACACCAGAACGCGGAAGTCTGCTCGGCCAATGAGACGATTAAGTTTCTGCACCATGATGGGCTCCTCGATAGGGTGAAGGTATGACGGATGGACTTCGTGACGATGATGAATTGGAGTAATGTTCAGAGAAAGAGCATTGCGCTTGTCGCATCGCGGTCAGCAATTCAGATTTACGCGTTGGATGCATAGCATGTCTTCCGTGAGCATTACACTACCACGAGCCTCTTGAAAAGTAGAACGTCAGCACTCTGCGGCGGCGCGATAGCGACGTACGCAGCAGTGCATGGTTGGGCTGGCTATTTCTGGCTTTTCATCGCTCGAAACCATTCCGAAGACGCTCTCTGGAATAGAAACACTAGGGCGACAAGCTGAAGGACCGTCTGTCCAAGACCAAGCAAGCCGGATATTGGGTTGGCTGATAGGCTGTTTAGCAATGGGAGAATGGAGAACGGAATGCCGATGATGAACAACACGAGAAATGTGATACGAGCCCAGTTGCGCCCTTTGCCAATCATGTGGATGAAGAGCCACATGATTCCGAGGACGAAGAGGGTGATGAACATCACAAAGCCCGGCGAAGCTATTTGTGCGTTCATTGAAGCTTCCATGATGCTCCTGACCGCCCCAATACCCAAGGTAATGTAGAGCAGCGTTACTGCGGTTCCGACTTTATCCGGTCTGTTGTTCTCAGTCATCGTGTATTCCTTTCTTTTTGCCCAACATCTTAATAGCCGTCACGCATAGCAAATCGTACCGTGGCGATTCCGTCATTTCTTTTGTTGCTATTCAACGACTTGCAACACCTCCATGACGCCGAGCACAGAAATAGGCCTCCGTGGAAAGCGTCAACCTCCGTTTCGTTCTCCCTGAACACGCTACGTGTCATGGTGGGAGGTTAATGGAAGAGACTTGTCGGGTCAATTCCGTCCTCAAGATTCCAGCGGGCGACGCAGCGTCGGAGGGGTCGGAATTTGGTGTTCGGTTTTCAGTGTTCGGAGTTCGGGATGTCCAGCGTCCGGTTGTCCAGCCAGAACAGAAAAAAGATTGAATTCGCACTCGTGCATCCGAATCTCGTATTTGACCGGGCGGCGAGGCCGCGGGAACATGAGCATGATGATTCCGACTATATCCCCGGCTTTATCATGTGATCGCGATTAGGTTAACGAGTGTGTTAACGATGGATGTTTAAGAGTGATTGCGACGATGTCCCCGGCTTTATCATGTGATCGCGATTAGGTTAGCGAGTGTGTTAACGATAGATGTTAAAGAGTGATTGCGACGATGTCCCCGGCTTTATCACGTAATCTCGATTAGGTTAGCGAGTGTGTTAACGATCAATGTTAAAAAGAAAATGCCACCATTTCTGTGTCCCCGCCTTCTTTCCGGACGGCGAGGCCGCCGTCCCTCCCGGCGTGATGGGCCGATAATTCTCGATCCCCGCGAATCATGAAAAAAGTTCCAAACCTCGGAAAAACCGGGTCCAAAAAGTTCCAAGGTTTGGAACTTTTTTCCGTCAAGTTTTCCGAGCCTTGGAACGTTGGCGGACACTCACCCGATCAGGCTATGGTTTTCACGCACCCTGACCGGATCGCTTATGCCAACGCTCACCCCGCCGGCGGGTGGTCGGCAATGACGATCTTGTGGCCGTTCGGTCGCGACGGATCAGAGGTATCGTACACGACGAATTTCACCCCGGGAAATTCCTTGCGCAGCTCCTCGTTGATAAACTCCTGGACGGCCTGGACGTTTTTCTGATCGTCGTCGGAAAAGCCGATGCTGATCGACTCGCGCACGCCGCCGCCGCGAATCAGGGCGATGACATGCTGGACAAAATCCTTGATCGCCACCTGCTTGGCGTGTTCGGGACTCTCCGAGCCGGAACTTTTCCGGCCCATGCGCCGCTCAAATTCCGGCGAGGTGACGCCGTGATAACGGTTCAGGGAAAGATAATTTTCCATGATCTCGTCGTCGCTCCGCTCGGCTTCGTGGCCGTCAAACCGGGCGACGTAATACCGGAGGTTCCGGATCATCTGGCGGCGCTCGTCCTCGGTCAGCACATGGCGAATGAAGTACTCGACCCCTTTGCGGATGGCGCGCGAGCTGTGGGAACGCGCGGTGATGATGGCGAACAGCCGCCCCTCAATCAGGGCCTGGCGAAAGGATTCGAAGCTGGGCGCGCCTTTCGCATCACCCGCGATCACCGGGGCGAGAGCGGACTTGGCGTCCTCCAGGAAAACATCTTCGCCCTTTTCCCCGATGTCATAAAAATCCACAAAGGCCTTGTCCCAGTCGCCTTCCTTGGGCCGGTAGTTTTCAGTATCGCGGCGGATTTTCGCGAATTCGGCGGTGGAGACATCGTAGGGCTCCCATCCGTCCGGCGTTTTGCGTTCCAGATGAATCCGGGTGGGCATGTGGAGGATGTTGTCGTCCCAGTCGAACATGTAATATTTCAGGTCGAGCTTGAGGTCGGCCGGCGCTTTGGGCAGGGCGGGGTTGGGGTTGGCTTCATTCATGGGGCGGTTTCCCGTTGGGCTCGGCGAGCAAGGTTGACGTAATTCAAAATACCGCGGGCAATTCCCCGCGCCAGTTCTTCCCGGTACGCTTCTGTCATCATCTTCTTTTCCTCTTCGGGATGCGAGAGAAATCCGCATTCGATCAGGACGGACGGACAGGCGGCGTTGCGCAGGACAATGAACCGGGCGCGTTTGAGCCCGCGATCCGGGGCGGAGGTTTGTTGGAGTACCGCCCGGTGGATCTGGAATCCCAAGGCGCTGTTCAAGGCGTTGTGCTGGTTGCCCGGCGCGGCGGCGGAACGTGAACCACCGGCGGTGGAGGAGAACCCCTCGGCGGCCAGTACGAAGGTTTCAATCCCCTGGGCGGTGGTACTCGCCGCGGAATTCAGGTGAATGCTCACAAACAGATCGGCATTCCAACGGCGCGCCATGCGCGCCCGCTCTTCGAGTTCGATAAACCGGTCGTTATCCCGGGTCAGGTAAACCTTGATTCCGGCGGCGATCAGGTGACTGCGTACGCGGCGGGTGATATCCAACGCGGCGCGTTTTTCTTCGACGCCACGCTTGCCTTTGGCGCCGGTATCGGCGCCGCCATGACCGGGGTCGAGTACGACGATCCGGGAGCCGGCGCGGCGCAGGTGCTCGGCGGGACGCATGATCGGATCCACCACGTGCAGGGCATCGCCTTCGCGGAGCGCCCAACTGCCGCGCACCCGGGTCATCGGATCGTGCAACCACACCAGCGTGCCGCCAATCCGTAGCTCCCGGCTGTCCGGCCGGAACACCGCATCCGCCCAACGCGTTTGCAGGGTAACCCGGTCGGTTCCGGGCGAAGGCTCCAGCGTTCCGCCATAAAAACCCGCCAAATCCTCCAGCCGGACATAACGCTCACCTTGATAGGTAACCGGACGAATAGCCGAAGCCGCCGCGATGACCGCCATCCCCCACCAGGCCGCAACAACCAGCGCCCATCGGAACCAAAGCCGGTACGTCTTCACCGCCGGACCGCCTCCTCGCTCGATGAAACCGCGGCCAAATACCCGACCGCTTTCTGCTCCAGGGCATCGGCCATGATGGTCAAGCGCCGCCCCGGTTCGACCGCGTCGCTGACCGCAATCAGCCGGATGGTATCCGCCCACTCCGCCGCCTCCGGCAACCGCTCGGCCAGGCGATTCGGCGCCCCGGTAAAAAACGACTCGCGCAGCAAGTTGGCGTTTTGGTGGGGAAACAGCGCGAGGTAAAGCGTGTTCATTTCCACCAGGTCGTTGAGAAAATGCGTGCCCAGGGACACATCGGGAATGAAATTATCCCGCATGGCCACGATCTCACAGACCACGGACATGCGGTTGATGTCTTCATAGCTGACCGGAATGCCCAACTCCGGACTGCTGGTTCCCCATCGTCCCGGCCCGAAAATCATGGTCCGCATGGAGCCGTCAGCGGGCAGTTGCCGATTCAGCGTGCCGATAACCCGGGCCACCTCGTAGCGACGGGCGACCGGCAGCGCGGCATAACGCTCCGGCACGATGTAGACCACCCAATCCAAATGCTGAATCCGGCTTTGGCCGATTACCGCCCCGTGCGCTTCAAACACCCGGGATTCGGCGGGGATCTCCACCGAGGGCAGCGGAATGATTTCCGCCCCCTGCACCTGCAACGGCCGGCACTGAAGCAGGTTGATCTTGCAGGCGCCATCCTCCAGATAATTCGCGGCAAATTCAATGTCCACTGGATTCGCATACGCATCCTGCAGAATACGCAACATGGTTTTCATCTCCTCGACGAAACCGGTTTCCGACAACAAGCGTTCAAAAGTCAACACACCGGGGGAACCTTCGCCGGCCTCGGAAGTAAACCAGTGATAAGGCAAATCCCCGCAGGAGCGGGCAAGATCGACGAAATAGCCGGATCGAAGCGCGTTGGCCTGCAAATCCAGGAAATCGACCCGCCGCTGGGAATAATCGCACACCTGGTCGAAATTCGCTTCCGGTCGTCGCAGCGGTGCGTTGAGCGCGACCAACCGGGTGTAGTCATCATCGGCGCGGTCCACCGCCCGGGTGCCCAACCCGAATACCAACCGCAACACCCCCGCCTTGGGATCGATGTGTTCATTCCAGACGTAAGGATTGTAGGAGAAACCCACGCCGGCGATCTGCGGGAAAAACGCATGACCGTGTACCGCGCCGGAAACCCGCATAACCAGCAGCGCCATCTGTTCATCGCGGTCGATCAGCCCGCGGCGAGCCCGGTAGCGGAGCGCCTCCTCGCTCATCGTGCTGGCATAAATCGTGCGCACCGCTTGAATCAGCGCCTCGAGTCGTTTTTCCCGTGAACCCTGGTTCACGCAAAACACACTGTCATATTTGCCGGCGAACGCATTGCCATAGTTGTCTTCGAGCAGCGAACTGGACCGCACAATGAACGGAGATTCCCCGAAGTAATCGAGCATTTCCTGGAATTGCTCCACCGTGTACTCGGGAAAATCGCCTTCGAGAATGCGGGCGCGGGCCTCCGCCACCCCTTCGAGAAACGTCGCGGGATTTCGTTGTTTCTGGCGAATCCACCACACCTTGTTACGGACCAGAAAGGTATAAAAGACATCCGCTCCGATGAAAAACGAATCGTGGGTTTCCAGCAGCGCCTCGTACCGCCGGTCGGTTTTGCGGAGAATGGCCCGGGCCAACAACATGCCGATCGCCTTGCCGCCAATCAAACCGATGCCGATCATGCGGTCGCGGATGGTAAAAATATCCTCGAGGGTAAGGTAACGACGAACCAGCGCCAGCATACCTTCGTCGCGCGAAAGCACCATGCGGCTCAAGCGGTCAAACAATTCCTGCTCGCGGTCGGGCGGACAGGCGCCGGTTCGAATAAGGTCCACGGTCGCTTGCGCCTCGCTGAAAATGCGACGCCAAAACCCCATCCGGCTGTCCATGCGCAACCCCGGCCACTTGGATCCCACCAGCAATTCGGAGACGATGGCGCTTTCGGTGACCGGGATAAACGCATCTCCACGCCATTCATGTATCATGTTCATGGCCGATGTTGAACGGTATTGGACCTTGATCGGCCGGATATACAGGTGATCGTGATGGCGGAAGACATCAAGCAGGTATTGCGTGGTATCGGTGATCGGGCGGGTGGCGAATGAGGCGTGGTAATGCCGCAGCAGGGCGAAGTAGGTAACCGTCTCCAAATCCAGCAACCTCGGACAGGTCAGCATGAAAAAATTGCCGAGCATCTGGTCCGACCGCCAGGTCGCCGCCAATTCCGACAAGCAGTCGAACACATAAATCGCGCCGATGCCGGCTCGTCCGATCACGTCATGGACCGCCGTGGTGAATTGCTCAAAACCCAACCCGGGATCAGGCCGATGAATCTCCGCGCCAAAGTCATCCGGCAACAATTGCGGGTGATGCGCGAAGCGGAAATAGATCAGGCGCTGCCCCTGGCGTCGCGCTGCTTCCGCGTACGGCACAACCAGCGCCCGGTAATCTTCAATGGATTCCACCTGCCAGACGATATTGTCGCCGGGCATGACGCCTTTAAGGACGAGGTCCAGGCCGGGCAGGCCGGTCGTCATGTTCCCGTGTTCGGTTCGTGGTTGCTCGGTCATCGGAATGTTGTTCGCTGCCGGTTTCCGGCGGCATGCCCGCCGGATGGTGCCCGGGGCGGGACTCGAACCCGCACGCCATTGCTGGCAAGGGATTTTAAGTCCCTTGTGTCTGCCATTTCACCACCCGGGCGATGGAGGACGTAGAGTATGCTGATCGCCCACCGGAGAAAAGATTTTTCCGGCAGGAATGCGCGCTAACGCGGGGCGCATCCCTGATTGGCTGACTTCAATGTGACACCGGCATCCTTGCCTGTGCACGGACCTGAGCCATGCGGGAATCCGTCGGCGGGGGGGCGTTTGTCCCAGC
>CALMYG010000053.1 GCA_937873455.1 uncultured Verrucomicrobiota bacterium | reverse complement strand
AACAGGCGGACAACTGCGTCGATAGCCTCTCGCTGGTACGCAAGATCCTCAAGTTTCAGTTCCATCGTCGATCAGTCTTCCTTGTCGTCCGGGTCCCTCGCCTTCCCGGCGCGAATCCACTCGTCAACTTCAGTCATCTTAAATTTCCACTGTTGTGCGCGGGCATCCCTCGCTGATCAATCCAGCGGTACACCGTGTCGGTGCTCACATAGAGATGCTGGGCGATAGTGTCGATGGATACCCATGCTTCACTGCTTCATTTCTCATCGCAGAATCCGCTTGTTTTGGAGAACATTCCCGCATATTGCCAAGTAATCTTGCATAGTCCTGCATAGATTAGCAAATTCTTTGACGGACTTAATCTCTATCAATCATCACAATTCCGGTGGAGACCCTCATACCGCGAAATACCGCCCTTGGCGCAGGGTGCATCCCTGATTGGGTGACCGATTCCTATTCCTTACATGATCACCCCATCGGGATCATAAAGAAGATCATGCAATGCGCCTGACTTCTTTATGCGCCGCAGGCGCATGCGGTACTGCGGGAAACCGTCGGGCGGTTTTCCGCCCGGCTCCCACACCGTATCGAAAGCCGCCCTCGGCGCGGGCGGCACAAAACGCCCTATGGCATTTAGGACGTGATCACAGGCACGGATACCTATGTCACGCTGAACTCAGTGAATCGGGGATGCGCACCTTGGCGCATCAAAACCGCCATCGCCTTCACCAACCGGGAACAAGCCTTGGCCTTTAAACACTAACCCTCACGACTCGCTGAGGCGTTTCTTGGGGGCTTCGAAGAAGCGCCGGTGGGCATCGCGGAGAATATCAGGTATGCGGTCGGCGAACCGGCAGCCGGCAAGGGCGCGCGGCAAGGCGCTCTCATCCCATGCTCCGGCATTTTTCCCGGGGAACCAGTGGTCGCCCTGGCCAAGTAAATTGTAGCGAAGCTTGGCGAAGGCCTCCATGTCGAGGGCGGTGGCGTAATTCCAAAGCCGGATTATCTCCCAGACATTGATCTCACCGGGCAGCTCGGTCCAGTCCGGAAGTCCATCATCCCAGTGCGCGAACCACTCCTCCCCCAGCACCCGCTTCATTTCATGCCGCAGGCGTTCGGCAATTTCGCCGGCCAACTTCGGGCCATCATCCCCATGGACAAGCGCTTCGGCATGTTCGTCGAAATCCGATGGCCGGGCGGCGCCAAGACTGAGGGTGTGAATCTCCGGACGGGCGAGGCAGTAGAGATCGTTGAACTGCATCGGCGTCAACGGATGGCACAGCGCCTTTAATTTTTCCGGCGCTTCATACAACTTCCCGCCTTTGTCGTTGGGGCTGATGATAAAGACGCCGAGATCATGGCGGTGCGCGGCGGCCAGGGCTGGGGTGTTGCTTTCGTTGACGAAATACCAGTGGAGGTTGACGTAGTCAAAGGCGCCGGTTTCAATGGCGCGCACGATGACGTCCACCGGGGCATGGGTGGAGAAGCCCACGGCCCGGGCGCGGCCTTCCGCTTTAAGCCGCAAGGCGGCCTCCAGCGTTCCCCCGGGTCGAAGGGTTTGATCAAGCAAGGCCTGGTTGTTGATGCCGTGTATGCCGAGTAGATCGACATAGTCGAGCTGGAGCTTTTCCAGCGAGGTGTCGAAGGTCCGCACAAACTCATCGCCGGTTTCCTTAGGGCCGACCTTGGTTTGTACGATCAGGTCGCCCCGGGGAAATTCGCGCAGGACGGGTCCGAGTTGAACTTCCGAGGTGCCATAACCGCGGGCGGTTTCGATGTGGTTGATGCCCAGGGAAACCGCCTTGCGGATACACGCTTCAACGTTTGCCTGGCTTTCGGCGGGAATATCGTCGGGGGCTTTGTCCTGCCAGGCGTGTTGGTAGCGCATGCCGCCACAACTGAATACCGGCATGGCCATGCCGGTGCGCCCGAACCGGCGTCGAGGCATGTCCGGTATGGCGGGCGGTGGTGTCATGGGGGTATCCGCAGCGGTTATCCGTCGACCATTGTGCCGCCGAGAAAGGCGTCATAGGCGGTCATATCGAGCAGGCCGTGCCCGCAGAGATTAAAGAGGATGTTGGTCGGGGTTCCGGCCTCGCGGGCCTTGATGGCTTCATCAATGGCCACGGCAATCGCGTGGGAAGGTTCGGGCGCGGGAATCAGGCCCTCGGTGCGGGCGAATTGCACGGCGGCGCTGAAGATACGGGATTGCGGCACGCTGACCGCCTCGATCAGGCCGTGTTTATACATATGACTGACCAGCGGGGCCATTCCGTGATAACGCAGACCGCCGGCATGGATGGACGGCGGAATGAAGTCATGGCCGAGGGTGTACATCATCATGAGGGGCGTCATCATGGCGGTATCGCCAAAGTCATACCGGAATTCACCCTGGGTGAGCGAGGCGCAGGATTCCGGCTCGACGGCGATGATGCGATAGTTTTTCCCGCCGTGCAGCTTCCGCTCCAACCAGGGGGACACCATGCCGGCGAAATTGCTGCCGCCGCCAATGCACCCGATAATGATATCCGGCTCGGCCCCGGCGAGTTCCATCTGCTTGATGGATTCCTGACCGATCACCGTTTGATGCAGACAGACGTGATTGAGGACGCTGCCGAGGGCGTATTTGGTGCCGGGGGTTTTGACCGTTTGCTCGATGGCCTCGCTGATGGCGATACCAAGACTGCCCGGACAGTCGGGATCTTCAGCCAGAATTTTTCGTCCGAATTCCGTTTCGGTGCTGGGGCTGGCATGGACGCTGGCCCCGTAGGTTTGCATGACCAGTTTGCGGTAGGGTTTGTGGTTGAAGCTGACCTTGACCATGAACACCACGCATTCCAGTCCGAATAACTGGCAGGCCATGGCGAGCGACGACCCCCACTGTCCGGCGCCGGTTTCGGTAACCAACCGCTTCACCCCGGCTTCGCGGTTGTAATATGCCTGGGCCACCGCGCTGTTCGGCTTATGACTGCCGGCCGGACTGACGCCTTCGTACTTGTAATAGATCCGCGCCGGCGTTTTTAGCGCTTTTTCCAACCGCACCGCCCGCAACAACGGGGTCGGACGCCACAGGGCCAGCATGTCGCGCACCTCATCGGGAATCTCGATCCGGCGTTCGGGGGTCATTTCCTGGCGCACGATGTTTTCCGGAAAAATCGCGGTCATGTCCTCCAGGGTAACCGGCTGCTTGGTTCCGGGATGAAGCGGCGGAGCCATCGGCTCCGGAAATTCCGGAACGATATTGTACCAGTGGGTGGGAAGCTCTTTTTGCGATAACGAAAAACGGATGTCGGTCATAACACACTCCATGCAGTTGATTTCAACGGGGATCATGTTACCGTCTCCGGACATGAAAACACAACCTTGGAAACGTATTTTCTGCCTCCTTGCCTGCATGTTCATGGTTTCCCTGAATGCGTACTCCGAATCGGAACCGGCGACCATCCTGGTGCGCGGCGATTTTCCAATCCTTGGAAGTTTGGAGGTGAAAATGTTCCAATCCTTGGAAGATTTTTTCCGTCGCCAAGCGGTTCGGGAAGTGCGCGTCGCGGTAACCGGTGCGGTGATGGCGGTGCACCTGCCCGCATTTCCGGAAGGCGACTACTTGATCAGCGTAAGCCATGACGCCAATAACGATGGCCGCATGAACGCAAACGCCTTCGGAGTGCCCACGGAACGCTCAGCCTTCTACCAGCCCAACGCCGCGGGCGGCCCGGTTCGTGCCCGCGATGCGTTTTTTCCGATCCCCACCGATGGTGCTCCGCTGGAGGTTGCGCTGACCCCTCCCCCGGCCGATCCCCGGGCTTGGGGCGCCGGAGCCATGGTGCTGTTGTCGTCCAATCCCTATCGCGGTGGAGACGTTGTGGTGCGGGGACTGCCTTTGTTGACCTACGTGGGCGAGAACCTATTCATCGTCGGCCCGCGCGGGGGCTACAACCTGGTGCGCAACCGGTGGATCAACGCCAATCTTGCCGCCGAATTCAAGTTCGCGGGCGAGGCGTTCGAGGAGGAAAAATTTCTTGCCGGGATGGCCAAGCGTCGCGATACCGTGATGGCCGGGGTGGATGCGGGCCTGCGCGCCCTTGGCCCGTGGCGGGTGGAATCCTCTGCGCTGACCGATGTACTGGGTCGCCATGATGGCCAGGAGGTCACCCTGTCGCTGGGCCGGAATTATCGCGGAAAAACCTGGTCGCTTACCCCGGCGGCCGGCGCGGTATGGCGAAGTTCGAATTACAACAATTACTATTTCGGCGTGCGGGGTAACGAAGCCACACCGGACCGCCCGGCCTACCAACCGGGGGCCAGCGTGGAACCATTTATCCGGCTATTCAGCCGGCTGGAACTTTCCGGTGCGTGGTCCCTGCTCGGTTCCGTGCGACTGGAAGTGCTCAGCGATGACGTCCGGGATAGTCCGATTATCGACAAGGATGTCTTAACCACCGCGTTTATCGGCATCAACTACGCGTTTTAATCTTCGGGAAATTCTTCCTCGAAGTAGGTTTCATCATCCCACGACTCGTCGTAATCGTAATCGGCGGGGGCGCCGCCGAAACCACCGCCCCGCTTGGGTAAAAATGCGCTGGCGGCATTTTTGATGGTGTTCATGTCTTCCCGGGTAAGCCGGATCATGGTGGTCACCCCGTTCATTTCCTTGACGGTGATGCCGCGCAAACCCGCGTTCAACCCCTCAAGCCCGAGCGGGCCCATCATTTCGCCAACGGAGGCAATCAATGAGCCGAGATCAAACTCCCAAAACCCAATCGGTGCGGCGGTAATGTCGGCAAATCCGGCATGCACCACGTCGGGGATCTCATCGCTTTTCAGGTAATCGATCATGGCGTGCAGATTCGCGACATCGCCCAAGGCGTAGGGCATCAGGTTATCCATATAGGCAACATGATAGCGCAGGTTGTTCACAAGGGCGGCGACCGGACCGGGCATGGGAGGCGCATCAGCGCCAAACGTGACTTCCACGCGGTAGGAATCAATGGCAATGCCCTGGTAGGGTTCGCTTTCTTCTTGATGGTACGTCATGGTGAACGGCGAATCCTCCTCGCTGGATTCATCCACGTACATCTTGATCATCAATTCGTTGGCTTCGCGCGCCTTGGCCGCATCATGGATTTCATAAACGCCCATGCCCTGGACCCAATCCTCGGCGCGCGGCGGCAGCATCAAAAAGTTGTAGCCGCCGCTATAAATGCCCATCATGGAGGTGAGCATTTTTTCGTAACCGTCGGCCATCGCATCCATCGGGGGACCCATCTGGCGGTACATTTCAGCGACCCATTTGGCATAAGGCTCGGCGAAGTGATCGAACCCTTGCATGGTTCCATAGAAGGTCAGAAAGGCTTTGGGGTTGCGCTGACCGGCGATTTTAGGCGGGACCGGACCCATTTCAGCCAACGCGCTACTGACCATGGAGCCGGGGCGCGGTTGCAGATGAAAGCGCAAGGTAATATCGCGGCGCAGGTCAAGGTTCATCACCAGACCATCCAGCTCGGCGGCTATACGGTTGATCATATCCAACGCGGTATCCATGCCGGCCGCCGGGTCCTCCTCAAACATGCCGGAAGTATCAATTCCTTCCGCCTCGAATTGGGCCTTCATGGCCGCCATGGATGCCTTCTGGCGCTCGATTTGATGCCGCATCAGGATGTTCAGGGCGTTCAGGTCCACGGCGACGCTCACGCCGCCGGGCATTGCGTCCACCACGGCGGACTCGGCTTCGAAACCGCTTGCGGCCAACGTTTCCACCATCTCGGGACTGGATCCGGCCAGAGCAACGCCATCGGCAATCTTCACGAAAAAGGAGAGGTAATCATTCTTGAAGAGGTAAGCGCCATCGCCCAGTTCCTCCGGCTCGTCAAATTCCAACCGTACCCGGTCCAAATAATCCGTCCCGTCTCCGGTAACCGAAAAACGATACGCAGAGGCATCCGCATTGGGATCATCGGCATCCAAACCGCCCACCATCACGATGGGCTTGGAAATATCCACGCCTTCCAACGCGGCGGCATGCAGCAATTTACCGACTTCACCGGTCACCATCTCCGGGGACAGGGGCGCCTCCAGCGCATCCGCCAGCTCGACCACATCGTCAATCAAGCCTTGGAGGTTGGGAATATGAACGGTGGCGACGCGCATGGGCGCGGCAAACGTGGAAAGACCGAGCATCAACGAGGCGAGGAACAGGCAAATTCTCTTCATGGTGGCTCCTTGTGATTTCTTTTGTTCTAAAGAAACCGAGCGAATTCGACAAGAAAAATGACCGGCGCTTGAAGCTATTCCGTGAACAGTTTTTGAAGCTCCCACGAACTTTGAATGGAGCGAGCGGCCAACTGCACGTCTTCAACCTTCTTGATGATTGCCGACATGACATCGGCCAGTTGCCGGAGTCGATCGTCTTCGCTGCGGGCTTTCAATAAGCGCAGCTTGGCCGGGACATCAAGGCTCACGGTCGCGGCGAGCAAGAAGGACAGGTCGGACACTCCGGTGTAGAGCCGGTCGTCGGGCGCGGTGCCGGTGATCATTTGAATAAGCGCCCGATGCAGGTTAAACGCCCGGGTGGCCAAATCCTCGTCCCAATCCCCCCGAAGGTCTTCGTATGCCATGGTCTCGGCGGTGGGAAATGAACCTTCCGCATCAATCGTCGTGATGGCCACGCGCCGTTTGCCGTGTACCATAATGTCCATGCGTCCGTTCTCGTATTGCTTGATCACCTTGATGAGCTGCACCACGCATCCCACCGGGGCATAGCCGTCATCGCCGGCCGGCAGAATGACGAATTCGCCGGGGCGACCGGCGAGTTTTTCATCCAAGCAAAAAGCCATCATGGCCTTGTAGCGAGGCTCAAAGATGTGAAGAGGGACCAATTCTCTCGGACAGGCAACCAGGGGCAGGGCAAATATCGGCAGTTCGCTCATGCGTTACTATCCGACGCTTTGTCGAAAAGTCCAGCCCGGGCA
>CALMYG010000052.1 GCA_937873455.1 uncultured Verrucomicrobiota bacterium | reverse complement strand
AAGGCATTACCGTGCTGGCCGCCGTGTATACCGGAGACGCCGTTGACAATCTGACGCAGGTGGCCGCTGCTGCGGGCACCGTCAGTACCAGTCAGTTTCCGGTCGCCGCTGGAACCGTATATGCCATCGCCTTGGACGGCGCGAACGGACAGCAAGGGTATATGGACTTCAGCCTGGCCCTCGATGGGGCCATCATTGAGCCGGAGTTTACCTCATTCGCCATCAGCGGCTCCCTGGTAACTGGAGAGCTGATCGCAAGTCCTGGCGCAATCGTTCTCATTGAGGTCTCACCCGATCTCGTCACCAACGCCTGGCAACACGTCCTGACCCTCACCAATCATGGAAGCTCCGCGTTTAGCATTCCGCTTCCCGGCGGTACTACCCAAGGGGTTTTCCGGGCGCTATCTTCTCCGTAATATGCCTCGCTCGAAAACGCCGGTATGCTCACGTCCACCACAATGAAACCGGATACGCCGCCAGTTTCCGGTTCCGGGCGACCAGGGTAAACTTTTCGCTGATCGCCTGTGCGAGCAGCATCCGGTCGAATGGATTGGAATGATGCCGTATATCCGGATGTTGATGAAACCAAGATGGCTGGTTAACCATGGCTTGGCGGATCTTGTCATATGTCTCTCGCCATCGATTTGATGCTTGCGAGAGACCCCGCGCTGCGTAACCATGAGGCATGGCAATCATGAATGATATATGGCGACCGTATCTTGACCCTGAGGAGGTCATGCTCTGGCAAGGGCGCCCGCAACGCGGTTGGTCATGGCGCGCGGGTGAGAATGGCACGATTTTGCTTGGGGTGTTCATCATTGGTTTTCTGTTTTTTGCGACCTATGACATGATTCAGTCGGGCGAGGCCGGCGGGTTTGGCGGGTTACTTGTCTGGGCGGGGATTGGGATTTTAATCGGCGCGTCTGGCCCGGTCGCTATGGCGGTGGTGCGGCGCGGGACATGGTATGCGTTGACCGATCGCCGCGCGCTGATCGCGCATTGGCCGACGCTTGCTGGAAAGACGCTTTACCAAGGGATCGATTGCTATCCCATCACGGAAGTGGCGCTGGTGCCCGCAGATCTGCGCGGGTTACAGACTGTCCAATTCTCTCGGCTCAGCCAGCGCTATACATTTCATCATATCTGGATAAGGGCTGGTGGTGCGGCACGCGGCACCCAAGGCCGGACCCGCGACGCGCAAATCGGGTTCGAGCGCATCAGCGAGGGCGAGTCGGTCGCGCAGCTCTGTGAGCAGGTGTTGCGCGACCGCAAACACCAACTGCCGGATAATTTGCTGAGCTGAAGCTGTTGCAAATAAGGGGAGTCCCCGGATTTATGTGTTCTCACCTCGGTGATCAGGAGGGCCGTCGATCCCAAATGCCTACCCCCAATAAACCCCGATGATTCGGGCCGGGCAAACTATGCCACGTTATGGCGTTCATGAAATGAAGCCGGGGACAAACTGGCTGCGGCCCGGCAACGCCGCGCGATGGCGGCATTCTATTCAACATGGCATTTACGCTTAAATGTGAGCATCCCTTGATGAAGATTACATCCACAACCAACCGAGATGCTCCCCTTGCGCAAGTTTCCGGTCATTCCGAGCGAAGTCGAGGAATCTCAGTCTCCGCGAGAAGTCATCAGATGTTTCGACTTCGCTCCGCTTCTAAAAAGTCAACGGTGGTTGGAGAAGATGGAGATGTCTCAACTTCGCTTCGCTCCGCTCGACATGACAAGAACGTATGGCAGGAGCCGATGGGTACACAGAAAAGCTACGCGACGTTCCAATCCTTGGAAAACGCACGACAAAAAAGTTCCAAGGATTGGAAGTCCCGGCCCGCGCCGCCGACACCAAAATTTCCGCTTACGGCTTCAGCAACCGGAAGAATGCCTCGGGGTCGATCGGCTCGTTGGTGACCACGAAGCGGTCGCCGGAGACGACCGGGGTGTCCGGCACAAAGAGCCAGTTGGTCGGGGCCAGCATGTCCGTATTCTTTTGCAGGAGATAACCGGCCGCGCCGGTGTTCCAGTCCAACCTCACGTTGCCGTCGCCGGCCGGTGAAATCGCGATCTCGGCGGGGCAGAGGTCGGGGCTGTTGACGTAGAGGGTGAAGCCACCGCATTCGGTGTAGGATTCGATGGCGCTGACCACGATGGTGATCTCGGCGAGCGGGGGTGCGGTGAAGGAATACGACCGCACCGCGGTATTCGGGCCGGGATCTTCGCCGATGTAGCCGAGCACATTGGTGAAGACCAACGCGGGATTGTAGCCGCCGAGGTGGGCACTACTCATGATGGCGTCGTTGCCGGTGCACAGCGTTTCCAACTGCACGGTGACGCAGGTCTCGGCCTCGCTCTGGTTGTAGAAGGTGTAGGTCTTGTAATAGAAATCGCCGGGAACGAGGTAGTAGTCGCCGGCCGGGGCATCGCCGCAGGCGGTGGGACCGGCTTCGGGATCGAGGCGACCGAGACGTCCGGTGCCGGGGATTTCCATGAGGTCCACGCTATCCACGATCGGGGCGGGGCAGGCTTCGCAGATACCGCCGCCGTCATCGCATTCGGCCGGATACAGGAACAGGCTCCAGCATTTCAGCGTGCCTTCGTTGCCGGGGGTGGCGTCTTCCACCCACAAGTACCAACGGTTCTCGACGTCACTCTCCGGCATGCCGCGGACAATAGGCAAGATGCCGACGGGGCGGAAGGTGCCGACATAGGGCGCGGCGGCATCGCCGATGAACGTGTCGGCATCGGCGGCAAATGCGGTGCGGTTTTCCATCCCGCAGGAAATGCCGTATGCAGTGCCGGATTTGCCGAGAGCCAGTGGGATGAGGATATCGCCCGGCGCCACCAACGAGACACTCAATGTTTCCAAGGCCGGATGCGTGATGTGGAGCGATACTTCGATTTTCGCGAGGTGGCCGGTGAAGTCGTTGACAAACACAAATCCAATCCCCAAGCCCTCATCGGGAAGGGCCTTTTCGCTGAAGTCGTCAAATTGCTGGGGCGTAGATGCCGGCTTCCCGGTGGGCAGACCGACGGGCAACGCGTACGGCGCATTGGTGCCGGTCTTGACCACGAGGGTCATGGGCAGGTTGGTGCCGCACGTGAAGTTGCTGGGCACGCTGATTTGGAACGGGGTGAGGTTATACCCATGATCGCCGGGGGCGATTTCCGCATACTGAGAATAGGGCTGATGCACGACCAGGCCGGGATGACCGGAGACCAGCGTGACCTGGGCGACTGCGCTGGTGGCGGAATCCTCGTTGTAGATCGGGATGTAGAGCTGGAGACATTCGTTCGGATCGGCGTAGATGTCGCCGTTGCCACCGGAGACGATGATGTCGGCGAAGTCTTCGCCTTCGAGGGTTGGCGGGAGGGTGGCGATTCCTTGCGAGAGCAGGCGCAGGGTCACGTCGTTGCCGTATTCGATTTCCCAGAGCAAGCCGCCAGGGCCGGTGAAGGTGCCGCCGGGCAGACCGGCGAAGGTGCCATTGACCGGTTCCGCGCCGTCGTTGTCAATGATCACGAATTCCGAGTCGACGGGAACCGGGGCGAGGAGTTGAACGTCGAGCACGGCATTGGTGATGTTAGCGAGGCCTTTCACGGAAGCGCGCCCATGCTGACCGGCGCCACCGCCCCAGATCGCCACGCGGAAGATGGATCCGGCGGCGAGGTTGAGGTTGGAGGTGGTCATGACATTGAATCCGTCTTGCTTCGAGCGACCGGGCTGGTAGATGCCGGTGTTTTGCACGAAGAGGTTGGCCACGGTGCCGTTGCCGGTCAGGCGCGCACCGGGGATAACCGCGGTGGTCGCGAAGGCAATGAATCCGTTGATTTCGAGGGTGCCATCGTTGACGGTGATTTCGCCGCTGAACGGACCATTCCCGTTCAGCACGCCTTTGCCCGCGCCGATTTTCTCAAAAAAGCCACCGCCCTGGAGCGTGCCGTTAAAGGTAAAAGCGGCGTCGCCAAAACCAACGATCAAGGCGCCCGACGCATTGGAAACGACACCATCGCCCAGCAGGCGCGCAAGGGTCTCCGTGGCGGAATCATGCCGCCACCGTGCTCCGGCCTTGACGGTCACATCGGCGGTATGCTCAAGAAGATTTGTGCCGTAAAAGAAAAGAGCCACTTCCTCATCATCGAGTGGATTGTCGTCGCCCACGATCAGGTTGCCGCCCATCGCTTTTCCAGCCTGTTTCCAGATCGTCAGCATACCCCGCTCTATCACAGTCGCGCCCGCATAGGTGTTGTGGCTGGTTCCATAAAACATGGTATTGCCGTTGATGGTCAAACCTCCGGTTCCGGTGATGGCCCCTTCGAATCTTACATTCACGGATAACGAGGGATTGGTCACCGTCACGACCGGGCCGGGTGACGGGAGGCTGACCGGCCCGGTCAACGTCGTTGCCGAGGCGCCTTGCCGACTGATCCGCGCACCGGCCATTGCGGTGATGGGTTCATTGGTCAACACAAACGGAGCGCCGGCCGCGCCCAGCACCAACATGCCGCCCGCGCCGATCACCGTGCCGGCCGACGTGGCCCCCAGCGACCAACTGTTGCTGACGATCACCGGGCCGTCGTTGATGGTGAGGACACCGGTGAAGCTGTTGGATTGCGTTAAGAATAGCCGCTCCGAACCCGTCTTAATCAGGTTGCCGGGGCCCTGGAGGGGTACGTCAAACGATAGCGCCGTCAGGATGCTGGTCTGGATGATGGAATGGGTGCCGGTCGGAAACTCAACCGCACCACCGGCCCCGAACACGCTAATGACCGCATTGGTGTCCAGGGTAAAATGGCTGGGCCTAACGTCCTCGGTGACCCGCAGGGTTCCATTTTGGATATCCACAGACGCATGCGGCTTAAATTCGCGCACCGTCTCGGTGAATCCGTTCATTTGCAACGTTCCATAGACACGGAAACGACTGGTGTTGGTAACAACCTCGCTCGACAACCAACGATAGATGCCGGGATCGGGAAAAATCAAACTGCTGTAAAGCTCCGTATCACCGGCGATGGCCTGCTGGCCGGTGGCGCCCATGATAATCGTGCCGCCATTGCGGGTGATGCCGGAATACGTGTTGGGTGTCTCAACCGCCATCGCCACGCTGGCGGGGGCCTCCACCACCACGCCTCCCAGCCCGGTGATACCCAGCCGGTTGGAGATCGCGCCGAACGCAAAATGCAAATTGCCAGCCTGGGCGAGATGAATTCCGTTGTTGATGTTCAGGCGATTAGCTTGCGATCTGATTTCCTTCGCCGCGTTGGTGTCCACAAGGATGGGCATGCTGATGTCATTCGTACCCAGAATGTTCGCCACCTCAATGATGTTCCCGGGACCCGGGATGACCGTATCACCCAGCAGTTTGATCTGATTGCCGCGCAGTTGGTATCCGGTATCTTCCAGCAGAATGCGCTGGAAGGCTGTTCCGGCGGTGAAGTTGTTGGTATTGATTGTCCGGGCCGCTCCCGCCGGGAAACGCAGGACATGCCCCGGTGAAGGCGCGATGCCGCCGACCCAGTTGTTCGTGTCGGTCCAGTTCCCGCTGGCCCCGCTCGCCCCGGACCAGGTGCTGGTTTGGGCGTGGGTGGTCATGGTGATGACCAGCAGGCTCGCGAGTATACTGAATACATTCCTCATATCATTCTCCTCTAAAATCCCATCCAAGGCCTAACGGCCACGGCGGAAAGACTGCCATTGCTCTATGGAACAGGTTGGCTGAAATTAGCCCAGGCGTGGTTGGCCGTTCCGGTGGACGCCAAGGTCCCGCTTACATTAACCACGGGCCCGCGGGTGCTGCTTGTATCGACAAAAATGTACCCATTCGTATTCCCGTACTCCATGTTGCGTAGGACATAACTGCGGCTGGCTGTCGAGGAAATCCCGTACGTCGTGCCGTTGTTAACTTGCGGGCCGACAACATTGCCATCGATCAGAACGCCATTTGCGAAAGCCACGCTGATGCCAAAAACGCCGTTACCACTGACCGCATTGTTGCGAATAACATGGCTCTGATTAAACGCGGCGGTTTGACCGCTTATGAAAATCCCGGTGCCACCATTATCAGTGACGGTATTGTTCTCCACCATGATGGACCGGGAGGTGAACGCCGTTCGTTGGATCCAAATGCCGATACCCGCATTTTGCGAAACCGTCATGTCCCTAACCGAGCCACCGGCGACATTTTGAAGGTAAACGCCATTGCCAAATTCAGATACTCCGCCGTTGCGGATCACAATGTTGCGATAGGGTATCACATCATTCGCCACGACATGAATGCCATGGAAGTTCGTGCTGCTTCCGCCGGTGATGGTGTTGCCCATCAGATCAAGCGTCACATCGTTGGCAAAGATCCGGATGCCGTGGTTGGTGGAGAACAGCGGGCCGGTGACGTAATAGGATCCGGGTTGGACGATGTCATACGGCAACGCCTCGATCGGCGTGCGCGGCTCGACTTGTTGCAGGGTCTTCATTGACGGCATCGGCGGGGTGGCCGGGTTGAGCGGGCCTTGAGCGTGGGCGGCGGAAAGGGTGGTGGCAAGCACCACCAAGGCAAACGTGGTTTTTTTCTTCATGAAACTCCTCCCTGATGCTTGTAGTCAATCGGGGCCAGTATAGGGGTATCCCGTATAGCGGTCCATAGTAATTTATTGGCTTTTCCCGCCACCCTGCCGCTGGCAGGATGCCCCCATGACGCGATGACACCCGGCGTCACCGGGTCATGAAGTCAAACATCACCAACAGGACACCCCATGAGCGATATCTACCACCCAAGCGGCGGATACCGCAAACTCCACGCCTTCAACTTCGCCACGATCATTCACCTTGGGACGATCAGTTTCTGCAAGCGGTACCTTTCGTGGAAAGATGACCCGCTGGGGAAAATGCTCGGGCAGATGATCGGCGCGTCGCGCTCCGGCAAGCAAAACATCGTGGAGGGCTCCGAGCGGGCCAAGACCTCATCCGAGACCGAGATCAAGCTCATCGACGTCGCCAAGGCCAGCTTGAGCGAATTGCAGGGCGATCTGGAGGACTACTTGGTCCAGAAGGGCCAGATTCCCTGGAGCATCCGCCATCCCGATCACCGGGCGGTGCTGGCGATCATGCTCGACGAATTCAGCTACACCGAGGATTTGCTCCACGACTACTGGACGTTTCTCCTCAAACAAAAGAAGAAATTCGACCCTTGGCTGGAGGATCAGGACGACGTCGTGGCCGCCAACGCCCTGATCATCCTGATCCAGCGCGCCACCGGCCTGCTCGGCCGTCAACTGAAACGGCTGGAAAGCGACTTCATCCAGGACGGCGGGTTCAAGGAGAAGATGTACCTGGCGCGCACCAAAGCCCGCACGGATCCCGAGAGCCCAGCCTGCCCGGACTGCGGCGGCCCGATGCGCCAACGAAGCTCAACACGCGGCCCGTTCTGGGGCTGCGCCCGCTATCCCGAATGCAAAGGGCTCCGGCCGATTGAACCGACCGGGGAAAAGACCAAGTGACACCGTGACGTGATGAGGCCCTGACGTCACCAAGTCATGGCGTCACATTTAGGGCGATGCCTCCGCATCCACTTCCATCCGCCGCTCATCCAGCGCGGCGAGCTCCTGTTGCTCGGCGATATCTCGGCGCCAGAAGGCGGCGAAGCCGCCCGGTCGCGTTTCCGCTCCCGCCGGCCCCGGGATTTTATCCATGAGGCGACACAGCCACTTCGGCGCTTCCTTGGGCTCCAGGGACGGCAGGTAGATGCTGAAGTCAAGCCAGGTCTTGAGGATCACGAACACGCTGAAAAAGAGCCGGGGCTGATCCGTGAAGGACATAAGCGGTAGTCCGATCAAGATGCTGAATTGAAAGACCAGCAAACGACCTTGGGCATGTTGGGACATGGTTCTGATCCAGGCGAATGGTTTTTCCCCGATCCGTGGAATGTCCATTAGAAAACCCAGTACGAGAAAGCCGGCCATTCCGATCACGCCACGCAGGACATCGTGCCGGTTCACCGCGGTGTCGGCCATCCCATCCATCCCCGGGAGCATCACCAGCAGGCCGCCCAGCACCAAGCCCTGCACAAGCAGAAACGGAATCATCACGCCGACATACGAAGCAAGAAAACGATTCGGGCCGGGCTTGGGCGGGGCAACCGGATTGCCGTGCTTGTCCATCAGTTGGGTGTGCACCCGCCAATGACCGGCGGTCCGCGTCTTGGTCCGGTGCAGCACGATCCGCGCGCTCACCAGCGCGACCAGCATGATGCTTTCGCACCAGTACACGGCAAGAAGCGTGCCTTCCGACCAGCCAACGCCAAACCAGCCGAGGGCGGGGATGCTGTTCAAGCCGAGGAGAACGAGGATGCGGGTGAGGATGGGTAGGTTCATGAGATTATGGCGTCGCCAAACGGTTTACCCGGTAATACCGGGCGGGCGCGCCGCCGACTCCGAACGTAGTGTAGAATTGGTTTCCGGTCACCACCGTGGTGAGATTGGTCCAGACCTGGGGCGTGGCCAGCAGGTTGGTGGTTCCTTGCAGTTGGTAGCGCTCGCCCTCTTCCGTGACTACCGTCACGAGGGTCGGGGACTCCGGCGAGGGAAAGGCGCGGATTCCGGGGGCGAGGCCGCCGACTACACGCAGGAACTCGGATGGAGCGAGCGCCCGGTCGGTCAAGCGGATTTCATCCAACCACCCGTCGACGTTGTTGAAGTTCTGGCCGGCTATGGCGCCGAGGGAGACCTGATTAATGTTCGTAAACGCCCCCGGCTCATATCCGGCGGCGATCATACCGGCACCGCTGATAAGCTGGTAGTCGGCGTAAAACAACGTGCTGGTGCCGTTCATCACCCATGCCACATGGTGCCAGTGGCGCGGAACCAGCGGCGAGGGATTCACCGCGCCGGAAGCAAACACGGTGACGTAGTTGGTGGTCAGATCCGAGTGGACGGAAAGGCTCATGAGCGGGGCCGGATCAAAAAACGAAAGAAACGGGGAAATAACGGTCCGGGGCGGCGGCTCCGGCACCCCGCCAAACCGGGCGTCGATGATGCGCATCGGGTAATCCGGCGAATCGATCTTTATGAAGGCTTCGACGGTGAAGGCTGCCGGGACGTTGGTGAGGGCCAGGCGGGTCGGCTCCAGAATGCGGACGAGGCCGCCGCTTTTCCGAAAGCGCAAGCTGTAGAAGTTGTTGTTGGTGAGGTTGCCGTCCACAATCCGCGCGCCGGGCACATCGGTGGAGAA
>CALMYG010000051.1 GCA_937873455.1 uncultured Verrucomicrobiota bacterium | reverse complement strand
CCATACTGACCACCAAGGGCCAGGCAATACGAATCACTTCGCGGTAGCCGCCGGGCATGGATTGAGATGAAGACATGGCCGGGAACATTCAACGTTCAAGATTGAACATTCAACCTCCAAATTTGCCCCTCATCACGGCCACGATGACCGGATCAGCAATTCCCCGACTATCTTCGCGATGGATTTCTCGCCTAAGCTTTCGAAGGAGCAAGACATGAATTTGAGCATAAGGACGTCTTTGGGATGGATCGGGGTGCTACTGCTCTGGGTTGCGCCCGCTTCAGGCTGGACGCCTCTGGCCGTTACCAACGACATGCTCGTTCGTATGCCCGGCACGCAACCCGGCGAGGTCGTCCTTGAAACTCCCGGCAACTGTTTTAATTGCCATGCCAATTATGCGCCGGTTGAACCCGGCACCAACTGGCATGGCTCCATGATGGCTCAATCGGCCCGAGATCCATTGTTCTGGGCAACGATGGCCGTCGCCGCCCAGGATTCGGTTTGGGCACTGGGAACCCCCAACGCCGCCGATCTTTGCCTACGCTGCCACTTCCCACAGGGCTGGCTGGAAGGCCGTTCCGATCCGCCCAATGCCACACTGATGAGGGGCACGGACTACGATGGCGTCCACTGCACGGTGTGCCACTCGATGATGGACCCGTTTTTCCAGGACACGTTCGCAGGAATACGCGAAGGATCGGACTGGACCAATTATTGGGACGAGGTCGGCTCTGTTCCCCGCAACGCCGCCAGCAATGCCGTCGTGTCCGACCGTCAGGTCGCGGCGGTCTTGAAATTCATGAACGGCATGGGATTCTATACCAACAACCGCCCGGTCGCGACCTCCTACACGGAAAACGCGGGCGGACAGATGTTCATGAACGTCTCCGGCAACAAAGCCAAGCGCGCATCATTCGCCGACGCCAATGCCAACCACGAGGTGGTCTATAGCCGCTACCATAAGAGCAAATATTTTTGCTCCACCTGCCACGATGTATCCAACCCGGTGCTGGCCAATCTGGGCGCCGACCCCAACAACCCCTTGCCATCCGAGACGAAATCGGCCTTCTCCTATGCCCACGTCGAGCGCACCTTTTCGGAGTTCATGCTGTCGGCCTTTGGTGCGCAAGACGGCGCGCCCGGAACCGGGGCGTTCGCACCGGAGGTTTTAGTGACCTCACGAACCAACAACTGGATCACCAGTTGCCAGGATTGCCACATGCGCGATGGCGTCGGCCGTGGCTGCGACAAGAATAGCGGCATCTTGCGCCCCAGCGGCAGTACCGCTCACCCCAACAGCGGCGTGCCCATTCACGATATGACCGGCGGCAACGCCTGGATTCCCCGCATCCTCGCCAGCACCGCTACCACCTCGCCGAATTACGACCCCACCAACCGCGCGCTGCTCTTCACCCCCGGCCCCACCGTCCTGACGCTTGACCTCACACAAGGCAACTTCAAGCCCAGCGATAATCCTCGCGCCCTGATCGCCGCCGCCCAGCGCGCCGAAGTCAAATTGCAGCAGGCCGCCACCATCACGAACCTTGCCTACAATCCGTATACCGGCGAGGCGTCGTTCAGGATTGTCAACCACACCGGTCACAAGCTGATTTCCGGTTATCCGGAGGGTCGCCGCATCTTCGCCAACATCGTTCTCCGGTACAACAACCAGATCGTTCACGAGGTGAATCCCTACGACACCACGGCGGGCACGCTAAAGGGGTTGAGTTACGATTATTCCCCCAACAGCCCCCCGCTCGCGCCACACGAGTCGCACCGGGATGAATTGGTCTATGAAGCGAAAATGACCAGCGCGATCACCGGCGAAGAAACAACCTTTCACTTCGCCCTCGCCACCGGACGTTACAAGGATAATCGCATCCCGCCACGCGGGTTCCGGTACCAGGAGGCCGGACAACGCATTAGCGAACCGGTATGGCAAGGCGTTTCCTCAACCAACCTGTTCACGCCGGAGGAATATGCGGGAGGTTACCGAAATGTCAGCTTGACCCTTGCTCCCGGCGCAACCCAGATGGTGGTACGACTGTTCTATCAAACGACCAGCCGGGAATACATTGAGTTTCTACGTGACGAGATCAACGGGGTAGGCGGCACGCTCACCGGAACCGGCGCGGGCGGCGATCCTCCCTACATTGCTCAAAACGATCCGTGGTTCTCGAAGCTGAAGGCCTGGGGCGACACGATTTGGCAACTTTGGGAACACAACAAGAACCTGCCCGGCGCCGCCCCCATTCACATGGCCAGCTCCTCGCTGTCGGTGGCATATGAGCCCCCTCTCCTTCGTACGTTGGCCGTGTATTCGGCGCATGGCAACCCGATGCCGCACGGCATCATTACCAACGATCACGGGTCCGTCATTACCGGTGCGGTCGAAGCCGTGATCACCCAAGGCGGCACCCAGTTTGTCAATACCGGCTGGACCATGATCGGCAACGAACCGCAAACCGGCAATCAACCGATGGTCGTGTTAACCCTCACCAACGACGCGGTATTGACCTGGAATTGGAACACCAACTACTGGCTTGAAGCCCTGGCCGCCGATCATGGCAACGTCAACGTCACCAGCGACTGGATGGCTGCGGGCAGCACGGCGGACCTAACCGCCCTGGCCTCCAACTACTATGATTTCAGCCACTGGACTCATGATGTCCCGCCGGAATTGATCACCAACAATCCGGTGGCGCTGTTGATGGATGGGGCCAAGGTCGTGGCCGCCGTATTCGTGGAGCGCCTTGCCGCCAACAATGTCCCGGAGTGGTGGCTGGCCCTGTACTACCCGGATGCCGAGGACATGGATGAAGCGGCCTTGTCCGATAGCGATCTGGACGGCATTCAGGCGTGGGCCGAATATATCGCCGGCACGGATCCGACCGACCCATCGTCTGTCCTCCGGGGTAATGCAGCCAGCAAAGACGGGATGATCATCATCTGGCCCAGCATTTCCGGGCGGCTCTACTCGATTCAATACACCACCAATCTGTTATTGCCGTTCATAACATTCACGAGCGGCAGCAACATGCCGGCCACCCCCGATTGGAACTACTACACCAATACCACCATGACCAATGAACCTATCCTCCTATACCGGATTGGCGTCCGTCGGGCGGAGTAGGCGGCCAGGGAGAAACAAAACAACGGCAAAGCCGACTGACCGGTTTTGTCATGTAAGAGCGGGTATGCAGTGCGGCCCGGTCGGGCGTGAAGCTTGCCGGTTATTCAGGTGGGCGCACATCCAACCGTCTATTTTTTCCACGTATCCTTCAAGGTTACCGTACGGTTGAACACCGGGGCTTCGGGAGTGGAGTCGATCGTGTCCGGGACGAAATAACCGATGCGCTCAAATTGGCAATACGTGCCCGGCGCGGCTTGAACCAGGG
>CALMYG010000050.1 GCA_937873455.1 uncultured Verrucomicrobiota bacterium | reverse complement strand
CCGATGTAGGTTTGGCCCTCGTGGAGGGTGATGGTGAAGCTTTTATCGGCGGGGGCGTCCTGGGGCACGTAGGAGGTCGGGGGCGTGGGCAGGGCGAAATCGCGGGCTACGATCTCCGGATACGCCGCGTTGGCCATGTAGGCCGGCAGCGGGCGGCCCGGCGCAGGCTTCGGACTCGAGGGTGAAGCCGCTGGCGCTGCGGTCGGCCCGCGTAATGACGGGGTGACGTCGGCGACGCCACCGGCGGTCGGCGCGGCCTGGGCATATTGGACGATGGAGAAGCCATCCAGCGGCAAGCCTAGCTGGTTCATGGCGGCGCGTTGCAGATCGCGTCCGAGCAGGGAATCCGCCCGCGCGTTCATGATTTCATCGGAAAACACCAGGTTGCAGGCCTTGCAGGCGCGGGCGGTGTCGACTCCTCCGGTCAGGCCCCACAACAACAAGGCGGTGATCATTCCTGTTCGAGCGTATTGTTTTACATGCATGGCGGCGGCTCCTTCTATTTAAGATGTATATGTCTTAAATACCCGGTGCGGGGTGTTTTGTCAATGGGGAGCTGTCCGGCCGGGCGTGTGAAGCGCATGGATGAATGGAAAAAAGCCCCGGTGTAGGATTGCTGTTGTATTAAGACCGGATTGTCTTAATATGATGTCATGTTCGTTGCGAGTTACTTGCGCTGGCGGGATGTGGTGGAGGGAGAACCTTACCGCCTGTTGTTTCCTTTCGGGGCGGCGCTGGGGATGGCCGGGGTGATGTTGTGGCCGGCGTTGGTCTATGGCTGGATCGAAGTCTATCCCGGAATCCTTCACGCCCGGATCATGGTGCAGGGGTTTGTTTTCAGCTTTATGGCCGGTTTCCTGTTGTCGGCTTTGCCGCATATGCTGGAGGTGCGGGGCGTCTCTCTGGGCGGGACGATGCTGATGATGGCGTTCATCGCGGCAATTGCCGGGTTGCATCTGTACGGAAACATGGTCTGGGCCGACGGGTTGTTTGCGGTTGCGGTGGCCGTGCTCGCCGTGCTGGGTTTGCGCCGATGGCCGGAACGCCGGGATCTGCCACCGCCGGGGTTCGCCCTGGCCGCGCTGGGTTTGGCATCCGGATTCACCGGAGCGGCGGTCTTGTCGGTGTCCGCAGTGGGTGATATCCCTCCGTGGTGGGTGGTTTTCGCCAAGCTGTTGTTGTACCACGGCATGATCTTGTTTCCGGTATTGGGGGTGGGGGCTTATCTGTTGCCGCGCATGGTGGGGATTTCGAACCGGCACCTGATCGCACCGAAATCGTCCCGCCCGTCGCGCGCCTGGTTGGCGCGAGCGGGATTTATGCTGATGTGTGGCGTGGTCCTCATCGGAAGCTTTGCCCTGGAGGCTTCGGGACAGATCCGCTGGGCCTATGGCCTGCGGACGGTGACGGTCATGGCATGCTTGCTTCACGAAGTGCCGTTATTCCGGTCGCCGGGTCTCCGGGGCTCCATTCCTTGGGCCCTGGCGCTGTCGATCATCTCCATCTTTTGCGGTTTGGCGGTTATTGCGATCTGGCCGGGGCGGATGATGACCTACGCGCATCTATTGTTTATCAGCGGGTATGGGCTATTGATCCTGAATATCGCCGCCCGGGTGATGTTGGGTCATAGCGGGTACACCGACTTGATTTACGCCCGGTCGAGGGCTGCGAATTGGATCACCGGCCTGGTGCTGCTGGCCATGGCCACCCGCGTTTCCGCTGACTTGATACCCAGTATGATGTGGTCGCATTACGCGTATGCGGCGCTTACCTGGGGCGTGGTCACGTTGATTTGGTTGGCGGTTTACGGGCCGCTGGTCGCAATAAAACCCAAACCTGAAGAAGGAGCATAGGATGAAAACATACGCATGGATGACGGTATTGATGGCGGGGATGATAACCGGGACCGTCGGTGCAGTTGAACCTCCGGCATTTCAGAATCTCCGGTTTGAGGAAAACGCCTCCGCTTACCGGGACATTCCGGCGGAGTCCCCGATGGACAAAATCAACTACATCGCGCTTGGCGATAACGCCTTCCTGAGCCTCGGCGGTCAGGTCCGGGGGCGTTGGGAGGTCTGGGAAAATTTTAATTTTGCTCGGGAAAACGATGACGATTTCGGGTTGTTGCGCCTGAGGTTGCATGCCGACTTGTGGATGGGATCGACCTTTCGCGTTTTTGTGGAAGGTAAAAGCGCAACCGCCACGGATCGCGATTTGCCGGGCGGACGACGGACCTTGGATGTGGACGAGCTGGATGTGCAAAATGGTTTTGTGGATGTGATGGCGCCGCTGGGAGCGTGGAGCGGCACGTTGCGGCTGGGCCGGCAGGAGTTGTCGTATGGCGCGCAGCGCCTGGTCAGCCCGCTTGACTGGTCGAATACCCGCCGCGCATGGGACGGCGCGCGGGCGATTCTGCGAAATGACGCCTGGCGGATCGATGTGTTTGCCACGCGACCGGTGGTGATTGAGAAATACTCCTTGAATGAACCCGACTCCGACCAGGCGTTTTACGGTGTGTACGCCACCCACAAGATCCCGGATTGGAAATTAAATTACGATTCCTATGTGTTGCGGCATGATCGCGATCTGCAGGATGAAGAGCGCTATACCGCAGGACTTCGCTTGAATGGCTCTTGTCTGCTGACCGGCGTTGAGTATGACGTGGAGGGCGGCTATCAATTTGGCGACCGGGGCGATCTGGATATCGAGGCGTGGTTTGTCGCGGCGGAGCTTGGGTACACGATGGCCGATCTGATCATGAAGCCGAGGGTGTTTCTCGGCTATGATTATGCCAGCGGCGATCAAGACGCCGATGACGGGAAAACGCAGACCTTTCACCAGATGTTCCCCCTTGGCCACGCCTATCTCGGTTACATCGACGTCCTGGGGCGGCAGAACGTCCAGAGTTTCAGCCAGGGCGTCTCGTTCTGGCCGGTGGAGAAGACGGTGCAGGTGCGCGTCGATCACCACTTCTTTCGCCGGGCAGAGCGCGGCGATGCCGCCTACACGATCGGCGGCGGTGTGTTGCGGGAAGCGGATGCGGGAACCTCCGGCGATCTTGGGACGGAAGTGGATGTGACCCTAACCTGGCGCATGGATCGGCACACCATGCTCACCGCCGGGTACAGCCGCTATTTCGCCGGAGACTTCATCAAGGAATCGGGGCCGTCCGAAGACATCGATTTTGCCTACGCATCGATTCAATACACGTTTTGATCATGTGCATCTCCATAGAGAGAGCTGCGTCCATCGGTCAGAACGGACCAGAAGCCGAGCTTCGTTTGCTTTGCAGGCGGCGGGGGTGGCCCGGCTGACCGGACGTTGGGCGTCGGTCCATCCGTGGAAATGGAAGCGTGATCATGGTAATAGGGAGGCAAAACAAGTCAGGCCGGAGATCTTTGACCGCCTTCATGAGAAGTTCGAGTGCGGCATGATTTTCTTCCCCGGTTACGCCCGCCGGGGGAAGGGGCAGGATCGGCGTTTCGGGAATAGCTTTTGACAACAACGGTTCCGCTGATTATAAATCGGATTAAAGAGTCCGCATCACTACAATCGGAACCGGCATGACGTTTATATCCAAAAGTTGCGAATACAGCCTGCGGGCAGCCTTGTATATTGCCGCGCAAGAGGGCGGATCGTATGTGTCGATCAAGGCGATTTCGAAGGAACTCGGCATTTCCTTTCATTTTTTGACCAAGCTGTTGCAAAAGCTGACCGAGCACGGTCTGCTAAAATCCTACCGGGGACCGAGCGGAGGCGTAACCCTGGCCAAGCCGGCGAAAAAAATCAGCCTGTATGACATCATTGTGGCGCAGGAGGAGGGCGAACTGTTCTCATCGTGTGTGTTGGGTTTGGCCGGTTGCGGCGCCCGCACCCCGTGTCCGCTGCACAAACAGTGGATGACCGAACGCAAGCGGCTGGAGAAGATGTTCAAGCGCGCGACGCTGGACAAGCTGGCCGTCCAGGTGGCCCGGGGCGAATTGCGATTGGCGAATTAACCATCAATCGCGCTGACCAACCCGCTTTGACGCGCCCATCGTGCGCGTCTACAAGAATACTCCACGATCATGTTGCGGTTTTCTTGTAGCCGCCCACGCCGGGGGCGGTTTTATGCAGCGCGATTCAGAATCGCCATCACGCCCAGAACGACGGGTCAGCCGCGATTACATCATGACGCCAGGAAAGTTTGCCGGCTTTCTTCAAGCGGGTCAGCAGGCGGGACAAGGTTTCCGCGGTTACACCGATGGCCGCGGCCATGTCTTTGCGTCGGAGAGGGCAGATGATTTTCGGTGACGTCCCATATTGTTCCAAAAGGAATTGCCGAAGCCGATCTTCGATGTCGGGCGACGAAAGCGAGGCCAGGCGATTGGCGAGAAAGCGTTGCCGCCGCATTAACTGACCGATGAAGTCGCAGCGGAAAGCTTCTTCCCGCAAGGCCACCAACAAGTCGCGCCGATGCAATCCGATGACCGTGGCATCGGTTATCGCCGTGGCGGTGACCGGATAGGCCGGGCTTTCGAACAAAATAACCTGGGCGAACATTTCTCCCGGCTTAAACACTTTGATGATCACGTGGTTGCCGTTGGCGTCGGTTTTGCCGGCTTGCACGTTACCCCGGGTCAGTAAATAGACCGCACCGCCTTGATCGCCCTCATGGAACAAAATTTCGCCTTTCTTCAAATCCATTTTGAACGAGGCTTCAGCCAGGCGTTGGCGGTGGGCGGGGTTCATGCCGGCAAATAGCGGGCTGGTCGCCAAGGCGTTGGTGGGATGGCTCATGGCATCAAAATAGCGTTTTCTTGATTTGGATCAAGGCGCGGCTTTTCAGGGTATGCCACGATGGCGACCATAACTAGGAGAATCATAATGAGCATGTTTTGTTACCAATGTGAGCAAACGGTCCGTAACGGGTGCACCATCGCCGGGAATTGCGGGAAAGACGCGACCACGGCCGCGCTGCAAGATGTCCTGGTCCATGCGGCCATGAGTCTGGCGAAGGTTTGCCAGAAGGTGCGTTCCTGCGGAATCATCGAGCATGCCATCCTTCGCGAGGCCGATCGCGAATTGCTGGAGGCCCTCTTCACCACGGTAACCAATGTAAATTTCGACCCAATCCGTGTGGAGCAACAGATTCGCGAAGTTGTCGCCATGCGCGAGAAGGTTCGCGGCCTGATTGGCGGACATCTGCCGGATTGCGCGGGACCCTCGCGCTGCCTGGGTTCGTGGCAACCCGCACCCGACCGGGCCGGTTTGCTTAGGCAGGCGGAAGAGGTTTCGGTCACCATGAAAATTCAACGTGACGGCGCTACGGTGGGTGGTCTGAAAGAGCTGATCCTGTATGGTCTAAAAGGCATGGCTGCTTATGCCGATCACGCCATGGTGTTGGGCGTTGAGGATGAAAGCGTGTATGTATTCGTTGAACACGCGCTGGCCGCCCTGGGTAACCCGGCAACCCCCGCGGATACGTTGTTGCCTTTGGCGATGAGGGTTGGAGAGGTCAATCTCCGGGTCATGGAAATGCTCGACCAGGCAAACACCTCGGCTTATGGCCACCCTCAACCGACCCCGGTACGGATTACCCCGGTCAAGGGGCGATGTATTCTGGTTTCCGGTCATGACTTGAAAGATCTCGATGCGCTGCTTCAGCAAACGCAAGGACTCGGTATTAACGTTTACACGCATGGTGAAATGTTGCCGGCTCACGGGTATCCGGGGCTGAAAAAATATCCGCATCTGGCCGGTAATTACGGCGGGGCTTGGCAGGATCAACGCCAGGAATTTGAAGCATTTCCGGGCGCCATCCTCATGACCACCAATTGTATTCAGATGCCGAAGGATACGTACAAGGCGCGCATTTTCACCTGCGGCTTGGTGGCTTGGCCGGGCATCACCCACATTCATGATCGCAATTTCAGGCCGGTGATCGAGGCGGCCTTGGCGGCCCCCGGCTTTTCCGGGGATGGCGCCGACACCTGTATTACCGTTGGCTTCGGCCATCATGCGGTGTTGGGGGTGGCCGATAAGATCATCGAAGCGGTCAAGGCCGGTCAAATCAGACACTTTTTCCTGATCGGCGGGTGTGACGGGGCGAAAACCGGACGGGATTACTACACGCAATTCGCCGAGGCCGTGCCCGAGGATTGCGTGATCCTGACCCTGGCTTGCGGAAAATACCGCTTTAATAAGCTGGATTTTGGCACGGTGGCCGGCTTGCCTCGCCTCCTTGACATCGGCCAGTGCAATGATGCCTATTCCGCCATCAAGATTGCCGGTGCCCTCGCTGGCGCTTTTGATTGCGGTATCAACGATTTGCCGTTGAGCATGATCCTGTCGTGGTACGAGCAAAAGGCGGTGGTCATCTTGCTGACCCTTTTGCATCTTGGCGTAAAAAACATCCGCCTTGGGCCGAGCCTGCCAGCCTTTCTCTCGCCGGAGGTGGTTGAGTTGCTCATGGGTCAATTCGGATTGAGGCCGGTAACCAACGTGCCGATGGACATGAACGCGGCATTGGCGCGCGGATAAGCGGCGGTAATTCTCATGTTGGACTCCAGCTCGTGTTCCCGGCTCAGCGGGACGCTTCGCCCTACCTGTTTTGCAGGAAAAATAGGGCTGTTTTTGGTGGGGCGAACCCTCCGGGTGAGCCGCGCAGTCCAGCATGAGAATTACCGGGTAAGGGGCGTTGACAGGAAGCGCATTCGATTCTTTAATGGCCGGGCATGTCTCCCGCAACAACCGGGACGCATGATTTGAACATGAAAAGAGACATCGATTTTAATCAGGCGCCGTTGTTGTTGATCTGGGAGATCACCCGCTCGTGCGAGCTGGCGTGCCGTCATTGCCGGGCGTCGGCGGAAAACCGTCGCGACCCCCGCGAGTTATCCACCGAACAGGGTTACCGGTTGATCGACGACGTGGTGGCGATGGGTACGCCGCTGATTATCTTCACCGGCGGCGATCCGCTCCAGCGGGATGATCTGGAGGACTTGATTCGTTATGCCAAGGCGGCCGGATTGCGGGTGGGAACGATTCCCGCCACCACGCCGCGCCTGACCCGCGAGCGGCTGGTGGCGATCAAGGAGGCCGGCGTCGATCAGGTGGCGTTCAGCATCGACGGCGCCACCGAGGCCGAACACGACGATTTTCGCCGGGTGCCCGGCTCGTTCAAGCTGGCGATGCAGGGGGCGGCCTGGGCGCGGGAGCTGGGCATTCCGCTTCAGGCCAACACGGTGTTTGGAAGCTGGAATGTTCACCGGTTCGACGCCCTGGCCGAACTGGTGGCCAGTCTGGGCGTGGTGTTCTGGGAAGTATTCCTGTTGGTTCCGACCGGACGCGGTTCAGAGTTGCAGGGATGCTCGGCGGAACAGGTCGAAGAACTGTTCGCCAAAATTCACGCCTTCTCCAAGGCGGGCGGGGCGAATTTCATCATCAAGATTACTGAGGGCCAACATTACCGGCGTTACGTGGCCCAACACCCCTCGCCGGTGATGCCGGGCCGGAGGCCGGATTTCGTTTCGATCAAGGCGGTGCATGCCGGCAACGGTTTTTGTTTTGTCGATCACGTCGGAAATATTTGCCCCAGCGGTTTTTTGCCGATCGAATGCGGCAACGTGCGCGAAATCTCTGTCATCGATGTGTACCGCAATCACCCGGTGTTCAAGCAGCTCAAGGACCCGGGCTTGTTGAAGGGCCGCTGCGCAGTCTGCGACTTTCAGGAAGTCTGCGGCGGCGGCTCGCGGGCGCGCGCCTACGCCGTAACCGGTGATCTGTTCGCGGAAGATCCGGCGTGCGTGTATGTGCCGGGGTAAAGCTTCAGATTTAAGATAATTAAATCTTGAAATCGCGGCGGTCGGTTGCGATGATGCCTTCATGACCCGCCGATATGCGATCGTAGCCGTGGCCTTGGGCATGCTGGCCGGGGTGGGCGGCTATACCTTCCGGTATGCCGAGGGGCTTTCGTATTTAAGCACCGACCCGGCAGCCTGCGCAAATTGCCACATCATGCAGCCGCAATACGATTCCTGGCAAAAGTCCAGCCATCACGGCGCCGCGACCTGCGTGGATTGTCACCTGCCTCGGGCGTTTATCGCGAAGTACATCGCCAAGGCGGAAAACGGCTACCATCACTCGGTCGGCTTCACCTTACAGAATTTCCACGAGCCGATCATGATCAAGGAAAAGAACAGCGAAATTCTGCAGCAAAATTGCCTGGCCTGTCATGGCGACTATGTCCATGAGCTGGTCACCGGCGCAACCACCGATCCCGGTTCGATCCGTTGCGTGCACTGTCACTTTACCGTGGGCCATGGTCCGCGCGCCGGGTTGGGCGGTCCGGAAAAAATCCGCCCGAATCTGAAGGAGACGTTATGAAAACCATCGATACCCGTTCCGGGATGAGCCGTCCGTTGTTTGTTCTGATCCTTCTCGTCACCGCCGGCGCGACGTTCGCGGTGACCGCCTTGCTGACCAATATCTTTGAGCGGAAGAGCGAGGCGCGGTCGCCGTATATTCGCGTGGTCGAGGTGACCGAAGACACCACGGATCCGGCGGTATGGGGTCTGAATTGGCCCCGCCAATATGATTCCTACCTGCGCACCGAGCTTCGCACCGCGACGCGGTTTGGCGGGCATGGCGGGAGCGAGGCGTTGCCGGAACAGAAAATTGAGCGCGATCCCTGGATCAAGCGGATGTTTCTCGGTTATGCGTTCTCCCTGGATTACCGCGATCGTCGCGGTCATGCCTACATGCTGGTCGATCAGGAGGAAACGGTTCGCATTACCCGGCCGCAATCCGGCTCGTGCCTGCATTGTCACTCCTCGGTGATGCCGCTGTACCGGCACTTGGGGGACGGCGACGCGATGAAGGGATTTCGCGAAAGCTACAAGCTGACCTACCAGGAAGCCAACGCCATGCTGCACGACCTGGGCCATGCCCATCCGGTGTCGTGCGTGGATTGTCATGATCCGGAGTCGATGCAGTTGCGGGTGACCCGTCCCGGATTCATCGAGGGCATCCGGATGTTTGCGGAGTCCGGCGCCGATGAGGGAATCGAGGCGTTCCCCTCCATTGCGCAGTGGCGCACGGGTTCGCGCGAAGTTCCTTATGACCCGAACAAACATGGAACGCGCAACGAAATGCGTTCATTCGTATGCGGCCAGTGCCATGTGGAGTATTATTGCGCCACGGCCATGCCGCTGGAGTTTCCGTGGGGCATGGGGTTGACCATGGAGCAGCAGGAAGCGCATTGGAACGAAAAGACATTTCCCGACGGGCGGCGGTTCTTTGATTTTGTCCATGCCGAGACCGGCGCGGAAGTACTCAAGGCCCAGCATCCGGAGTTTGAGTTGTGGAGCCAGGGGGTGCATGCCCGCAGCGGCGTATCGTGCGCCGATTGTCACATGCCCTACATGCGGGACGGGGCGACCAAGGTGTCGGACCACTGGGTGCGCAGTCCGCTCTTGAACGTGAACCGGGCCTGCCAAACCTGCCACAACATTCCGGAAAAGGAAATATTGTCTCGGGTGGACAAAATTCAGGACCGGAATTACGCCTTGCAGCAGCGGGCGGGCCAGGCGGTGGAGGCGATGATTCAGGCGATTGTCGATGCCCGCACGGTCGGCGCCACGCCCGAACAACTAAAAGATATCTGGGAGCTCCAGCGCAAGGCGCAGTGGCGGCTTGACTTCATGGTTGCCGAGAATTCCATGGGATTCCATGCCCCGCAGGAGGCGGCTCGTATTCTCGGTGAAGCCATCGATTACGCCCGGCAAGCGCAGTTGGACGCTCAGGCCCTGCGCTTGACGCTCGCGGCAACCGCCGCCGCGCCATAAACCCGCGATGGTTATAGCAGTATTTTTGCTTGCTATACTGCCGAACCAGGACGGGAGCATGCATGAATGTTCTTTTTATAGTCATGGCGGCGGGGCTTGGATTCATCGCGGCGAGGTAAAATCAACCGCACCTTATCGGCCATTTTCGCACATCGTTCTGGGCAACCATGTATGCCGCTCCGAGGCGCGCAAGGCGGAAAGGTACTTCAAGTCGGGATTCGGAAGAAAAGCGATAGATCACTTGCTGAAGCATTATGGTCCGCCATAATTTGGAAAGATGATTACATTGACGGTAGCCATGGATCACGGCACTGTTGTCGTTCATTGACGGGCCTGTAGCTCAGTTGGTCAGAGCCCGCCTGCCCCCCGAAGACGGGAGGGGCGGGCAGGCAGGGGACTCATAATCCCTTGGTCGCTTTGAGCCGAAATTGAACCGAAGTTTTCGTCTCGATGGATTCTTCAACAATCAACCCCGAGCCCAAAGAGGCGTTTTCCGTTTACTTGTTGAGGAGTAAAACGAGCAACTTCCGGTATGTTGGCATGACCAACAATCTTGCGCGCCGTATCCAGGAGCATAATCGCGGCGAGGTAAAATCAACCGCACCTTATCGGCCATTTTCGCACATCGTTCTGGGCAACCATGTATGCCGCTCCGAGGCGCGCAAGGCGGAAAGGTACTTCAAGTCGGGATTCGGAAGAAAAGCGATAGATCACTTGCTGAAGCATTATGGTCCGCCATAATTTGGAAAGATGATTACATTGACGGTAGCCATGGATCACGGCACTGTTGTCGTTCATTGACGGGCCTGTAGCTCAGTTGGTCAGAGCAGGGGACTCATAATCCCTTGGTCGGGGGTTCAAGTCCCTCCGGGCCCATAAAGAATTGAAAACGCGGTCCGGTTGGGGAC
>CALMYG010000049.1 GCA_937873455.1 uncultured Verrucomicrobiota bacterium | reverse complement strand
GCCCCGCGCGGGGTCGGCATCAACACCAACAACCCGCAAGCCGCGCTGCATGTCAATGGCGAGGCGATGATCGGCAGCACCGCCAGCCCGGCCGCGATCGGCATGCACCGGGTATGGGCGGAAGTGGGGGGCACGGTCTTTGTCCATCCGGTCGAGAATATCGTGATGTCGTGGGACAGCTTTTCGCAGGTGCTTGCCGTCAGCAATGGCACGCCGTCGTTTATTCAGGTATCGATGTCCGTCGTCCGCTCTACCGATGCCGCGTCGGTGCGCTATACCCGCGATGTGGGGACCGGCTTTAGCGCGTCCATCACCAACGCCGGAAGTGAGGCCGGATTCAGCGTTGTTGTCGGCTCAGACTCATTCCCGACGGGTTTCAAATTTGATGGCACCACCTTCAGTTCATCACTGAATGGCCTGGTGACTTACTGGCGGTAAGCCGCCCTTGGCGTAGCCGCCGCCGAAGTAGCCGCCGCCGTTAGGCGGTGGAGACGAAGAGCGAGACGCAGAGTAGACCTCCACGTCCTAACGGACGCGGCTACGGCGCGTGATCGGGCACGCATGCGGTGAGAAAACGCCGGACCGCCCGGGTAGCCGCCGCCGTTAGGCGGTGGAGATAAAGGGCACGAAATTTTAGAGAAACTTAAAAAGATAAATACAGGAAAACACCATGAAATACTCCATCCAAACCGCAGCCCTCATCCTTCTTGCCAGCGCCACCATCGCCATCGCTCAACCGCCACCGCTCATTCCCTACCAGGGACGCCTGGTCAACGGCACCAACCTGGTGAACGGGCCGGTGAATCTCACCTTCCGGCTCTACACCAATAACGTCGGTGGCTCGGCGCTTTACGTCAGCACCAACCAAGCCACCGCCGTGGATGGCCTGTATGCTTCGCACATCGGGGACGAGGCCACGATAGGTGCGCTCTATCAGGCGCTGACCAACGCCGCCGTGTGGCTGGAAGTCGAAGTCAACGGCACTCCCCTCACTCCTCGCGAGCGTTTCGGCTCCGTGCCCTATGCGATGATGGTCGAGGGCTTGCGGGTGGAACCAAATTTCTCGATCGTGATGAATCCCAAGTTCGCAAATTTCATCGAACCGGCCGCAGCCTATTCCGTAATCGGCGGGGGGGTTAATCACCAAACCTACTCGCCTTATAGCACCATAGGTGGCGGCGGGGTTCATTACATCGGCACCAACTCCTTCGCCGCGATCATCGCGGGTGGCTACAACAATGCCGTGGGCAACAACAGCTTCGAGTCTACGGTAGGGGGCGGCCGTGTAAACTGGATTTTAGATCGAGCGCCTCATGGTTTTATCGGCGGTGGATTTAACAACTACATCGAGAACGCTCAATTCGCCACGATCGCCGGCGGCCAGGCCAATCTTATCTGGCAAGGCGCTTCGCACGCGACCATTGGGGGCGGCGCATCGAATCATATTCAGGCGGTAAACGGCATGATTGGCGGCGGCTTGAAGAATCTGATCCACACCGGGGCGGTGGCCAGCGTGATCAGCGGCGGACAAAACAACACCGTGGTCACCAACGCAAGTCGGGCGGTCATTGGGGGCGGCGGGGAGAACCGCAACGAGGCCGTCGACGCCGTGATCGGCGGTGGACGCTCCAACATCATTCGCCGCCTGGCTCAGAATGCGGTGATTGGCGGCGGGCAGGCCAATCTGATCAACACCGGCTTTTGGTATTCGGTGATTGGCGGCGGACTCAGCAATCAGATCATCGGCGGTTCCAGCGTGATTCCCGGCGGCCGCGACAACATCGCCACCGACTTCTCCTTCGCCGCCGGCCGCCAGGCCCACGCCTTGCACAGCGGATCGTTCGTGTGGGCGGACAACCGAACAAACAACTTTGCCACCACGTCTAACAATCAATTTCTCGCCCGGGCCAACTTCTACGGATTTGGCCGCAATTATAGTATCTCGGGGTCAGAAGTCTTTGGCATCCAGTCCCCGGCCACGGGTACGCAATTCGGCGGCATGTACATCAACACGGCGGGAACCAACGCCATTCCGTTTTATGGCTATGCGCAAGGCGACAACATCGCGGCCTGGCATTCGGTCGATGCCAATAGGTCATGGCAGCTTGTCATGGGTGGCTTCACGCGCCTCACCGTTCTCACCAACGGCTTTGTCGGTATTGGTACGGCAACCCCGACCAATCGCCTGCATGTGGCGGGTGCCGCCCAAGCCACGTCCTTTATCACCGGTAGCGACCGGAACATGAAGGAGAACATCCATCCGGTTGCGCCCGATGAAATCCTGGAGAAAGTGGTGAATCTGCCGATCGCCACGTGGACCTTCAAAGAAGAGCCCAGCGGCACCCACATCGGCCCGATGGCCCAGGATTTTTATGCCGCGTTCGGCTTCGGCAACACCGACACCGGCATCGCGACCGTCGATGCCGACGGCGTGGCCCTGGCCTCGATTCAAGCCCTCGCCCGTCGCCTCGACCAGCTCCTGGCCGTCAGCGATCTTCAGCAGGAGCGTATCGATGCCCTCGAAATCGAGAACGCCCGCCTGCGCGAAGACCTTGAACTCATGCTACGCGCCTTGAGTCGTTGATGGCCAAGGCGATGGCGACCCCAAAGGAAAACGTACACGGGGATGAAGAGGGCTCAGCATGGAAAAAAGAGCTGGATCAATTATTCAAGGGCTTCCCCTGCTTGTCCGGCAGTCGTTGGACTTCGATCCAAGGAAACATAAGAAAGTCACGGTTTTCCGTTAACACACGCTTGATACCGTGTTCGCGCATGAGCACGGCGATATGAAAGTCGTGCAGTAGGTTTCCATGCATGCGCGGGGCCTCTTGGATGCAACGATCAACGGTCTCCTCATGAACAACCGTCTCGGTCAACATCAGGCCGCCAGGGTGATGGATGATTTCGGCAATAAATGCCCACGCACGTTCAGCATCAAGTGGCGCGGGAAAAACGCGGGGGTGCGTGGCCACCCGCAGAAATTCATAAACAATGCTCCACGACAAGGCCCAGGGGCCGCCGCTGTTGATGATGGACTCCAGAGCCCGGCGAGCCGTTGAGGAGCGCGGATCGTCACCGTTCACCGCATACAGGAAAATGTTGGTGTCTATCAGGATCATGATTCGTCCATGATCCGATCCAGCGCCTCGCGGTCGGACAGATTGACGGAAGGGGCCCCCATGGACAGGGGCTTCACTTCAAATGTGACGCGTTGTTCGCGCAGGACCTGATCTTCGCGGGTCAGGCGTTCAGCGAGGGCCTCCGCAAAAACATCGGATAGATTCTTGTCGTGTTTCTTTGCGTACACTTTCGCCCGCTTAAACAGGGGATCAGGAATGACAAGGGTCGTTCTCATACATATAAGCATACACCAAGTATGTATGTATGTAAATAGCGTGCGCGTTCGGACGGGGACATGGAAGTCGGAGTGATTTGTTTATATCGCCTTTTAAATTTCCACGCATACGTCTAACTATCATACCTCATCCACGCCGATGGAGCCCCCGATGTCCTCATCGGGGGAGAATACATCAGGCAGGTAGATCCATAGTGTGCGAAACAGATCACGGCGCCGAATGATCGATGTAGAAAAAGGACGCGTCGGAAGGATCGGTGAAACGAAGCTCGATACGGCCTTGCGGCGTAACCTGCAGTTGCGGCGCCGTGACGGGAAGCAATTGAAAGGGTTGAAACAGGTTGGTGCCGCGCTGAAGGCCCATGGTGAGCAGGAATTGGCCGGTGACGGGGTCGCGGGCCAGGAGAGTCGATTCGCCCGCCAACACCTGCACATCCGACACCGTGAACAACCCGTTGCTGCGCAGTGTGGCGATCTCCAGCGGATTGGGAATCAAGAAGTCGAAGCCCGATGCGGCCAGCAAAATCTCCGCTCCATTCGAAAGCCCATCGCCATCTTCGTCGTCTTCGAGGGCCATTCCGCGTCCGGTAAATGTGATCTGGTACATGGGGTCATTACGGTCATTACTCACAATGTGTACGATGGCCGTATGCTGGCCGCTGATGGCCGGGACAAAGGTAACGACAAATACCGACGTCCCGGTGGTGGCGGCGAGCGGCGCGGGAGGGGTGGGTTCCGACGGGACGATGAACTGCGCAGCGTTCGGACCGGACACCGACAAGGTTAAATTTGTGATCGGAGCGAGTCCCACACTGCGCAGGCGAATGGTCCGACTGGTGGATTGGCCGATCAACTGCGGGCCTATTACTTGTGACGAACCGTTGGACAACGCGAGGCCCTCAAGTGTTTCCACCCGCAGTTCGGGTTCGAGCACGAGGACATAAACGTGTTCCACCAAGCCTTGTGACCCGGATCCATCGGTCGTGTAAGCCCGGGCGCGCAACCACATGTCATTCGTCAATAGTAGACCCGTGTTAGCGTATAGAAATCCTGGTCGGCGATGCAGAACATGGCCGAAGAATTCCGTCGGAGGGAATGATAACTCGGCCGGAATGAAATCTCTATCTGTCGGCACCGGTGTCCATGTGGCGCCACCATCAAGCGATTGTTCCAACAACGATCCGCCGGTCTGGACTAAACCCAAGCCATCATGAAGACTAAGTGAAAGGTCCATCGGGCCGGCGGATTCGGGAGCCGTCCCGCCGCGGATCCAAACCACCGAGGACACCGAGGTGGCGGTTAACGTTGAAACGGCCGGGGCATTGGTCAGTAACACGAACAAGGGGCTGGGCTGACCATTCACGCTGGTAAAGCGCCCGCCAACCGCCAGAACCCCGTCCGCCCGAATTGCCACCGTGGCTACTTCTTCATCAAACTCGGGCGCGAACGTCGCATCCGCCGTGCCGTCGGATTGTAGTCGGGCAAGGTGTTTGCGTAACAAGGGGGTGGCGCTGCCGTTGGGTTGGATATTGGTGAACAACCCGCCGATGATGATGTTGCCGTCGGCCTGCACGGCGATGGTATTCACCGCGCCGTCAGGTCGCGGATCAAACGAGGGGTTGTTCAGGCGCGCCATAAATGCCCCGGGGCTGGAAATCGTTCCGCCGATCAGCGTGGCGCGGTCGGACTCCAGTGCGATGGCGCGAACCGTACCCGTGACCGCAGAATGATCCGCCTCATTCAAGTGGCCGTCCGCAGACAATGTGGCGAGATTCAAATGCGCGCTGATCAGACCTCCGGTAACGGCGCCGCCCCAGCGGAAACGTCCGCCAATACTCAGTTGCCCATCGTCCCGGTAGAGGAAGCTGTTCACATCGGCAGGCGTACCGGACAGGCTGGCGGTGAAATTTTGCGAAAAGCCGACGAGGTTTTCTGTGATCAATGCGCCGCTCGTGGACAAGCGGGCGAAACTGCGCACGGTGGTATTGGTTCCCACGCGGGAGAAATTGCCCCCGACCAGCAGGTTCGGGGTGTAGATGAGTCCGGGATCGGTCGCTTCCGGCGATGTGGGGTTAAAGCCAGCCCACCAATAACGCTTCACCTCCGATGCCAGCGCAAAAACCGGCCCGCCAATGTCGGGATTATACGAGACATCGAGCACCCCGTTGGTATGGAGGCGAGCCAAGTTGTTCCGGGCGATGCCGTTCACGTGGGAAAAGCGTCCGCCGATAATCACCTTTTCGTCGAGTTGTACCGCGATGGCATGCACTTCGCCGGCAACTTCGGGAGAAAAGGTGGTATCCAAGGAACCGTCCGGATGGATACGGACAAGGTTGCGAACGGCGGTACCGGCCAGATTGGTAAAACTGCCGCCGACGAGAACCCGGTTGTCCGGCAGGACGGCGGTGGCATTGACGATGGCGCCGGTAAGCCCGGGCGTGAAGAAGGTTCGGTTTTCGCCGGTGAAGGACAAGGTGGTGTTCGTGCCCAGAGTCCGGAAATGATAAAGGGCCGACGGTTGCAAATTCGTGAGCAGGGCCGAGAAGGCGACGGGTGCAACTCCGGTCGCAGTGGATGGAGTGGCGAAGGTAACGTTGCCGTAACTTGGAGTAAGACCGTACTCAAACCGGAGGGTGAGATTGGTGCCGCCGATACTGGAAACCCCGTTGAGGACGGCGGACGTTGAGGTAACGGAACTCGCGGGCAGGGTGGAAAAGACGGATTGGATTGAGCCGAAAAGCGCCACATTATCAATCCGCCACGTTCCGCCCGGGGCTTCGGCATCGAAGCCATACAAGCGAAACGTGACGCCGGTGAGATTGGCGAACCCGGGCCCCAGTGGAATGGTCTGATTGCGGGTGGAGGTGTTGTCAGGCACACTAAACGCGTCGCCGACACCGGTAAGATAGTTATCGAGGCTACTGGCGATCGCCACCGATCGAATACCGGTGCCTGATCGACGTTCGGAAAAATTGAGATTCGTCAATGTGATGACAAACCCGCTAGCCGGCGTAATGCCAAACTCGAAGTAGGCGTCATCTTTCAGAAAATTTGTCGGCCACGACGTCGCGGCAAAGGTATCCGCGCCGGCGGTGGGACTCACACCCGGTCCGCGCCGCATTTCGGAAAACGAGGCGTTCGCCGGTTGGGCATCAACGGGGCGGGTGGCTTCATCGCCGAGCGCGCCGGTAAAGGTATAAATTCCAATTTGTGATGCGGTCACAGACCCGGTCAGCGCCATCAACACCCCACACATCCCACACAATAATTTCATATAGATCTTTCTTTGGACAACCAAGGTGCTGCGGCCTACAACCCCAACTTCCTCTCCAGCGCCTCCAGCCGCTCCCGCAGCCGTGTATTTTCTTCTTCCAGCTCCGATACCCGAACACCGAACACCTCTTTCTCTCGCACCAGCGCCTGGATCGCGGCCAGCGTCACACCGTCGGCGTCGAGGGTGTTGATGGTGGTGTCGTCGCCGAGGCCGAAGGCGGCGTGGAAGTCCTGAGCCACCGGGCCGATGTAGCGGCGATGGGTGGGGTCATCCTTGTAGGTCCACGCACTCAGCGGCAAGGCCGCAACTTTTTCGAGGATGTCGGACGTATCGATGGGCGCGAAGTTTTCCTTGGCGTTGCGATCGGAAATGGCCGACCAGGAGGAGGCAAACGGCACGAGCTGGGCGCCGATCGACATCAGCGGGTTGGAGAACAGGCGGTACCCGCCGGACGCTCGTGCGGTGAACGAGTTGTTGTTGGTGGATACGACATCGCTGTCGGTGAAGTCACCCCAGACAAAAGCACCTGTATGATTGGCCTTGGCTCGGCGGCCGGCGGCGAACGCATTTTGTGCGGCAACGTTTCTGTCACCCCCGGGAATGGTGGCATATTGGCCTTCGGCCACATTGAAGGCGCCTCCGCCGATGGCGGACGCCTGGCCGAAGGAACGATTTTCCGTTCCGCCGGCAATCACGGCATAGAAAGAGTTGGTCACAATCTGGTTCTCTTTTCCTCCGGAAATCGTCGAATGCTGCGCATTAAACTGGACCGCATTAGACAGACCGCCACCGATGACGGAATGAAATCCGCTGGTGTTGATCAGGTTGAAATCGCCGCCGCCGATGACCGCGGACCCGCCACGAACAATATTTCCCTGGCCACCGGCAATGGTGGAATTAGGCGCCGCTCCCTCCATGCGATTGCCAAAGCCACCACCGATCATGGCCTGAAACGCGTTGACCTCAATGAGATTCAGGATGCCGCCGCCCACCGTACCGTAGGTGGCGCGAACATCATTGGCCCGACCGCCAGAGACCGTAGGCGCGAATATGCTGCTTCCGACCTGGTTCGAAAAACCGCCGGCAATCACGGCATCGCGGGTAGCCGCCCGAACGCTATTAAACGCACCACCGCCGATCACACTGTTGGTCGATCCGCCGAGAATCTGATTTTGCCAACCTCCGCCGATTACCGCATTTCGGGCATTCGTAGATATGCTATTCTGGTTGCCGCCGCCGATGACGGTGAAATGTGCGAATGGGAAAATGCTATTGGTCTCACCGCCACCAATCACCGCAGACTGAGATTGCGCAATGCCATGGTTCACTCCAGCATTGATGACCGAACGTAGAGAAAAGGAGATGGTGTTATTGCCGCCCCCGCCAATCGCCGCCTTATCGGAAAACTGAATGGCATTGTTATTGCCTCCGGCAATGGTCGCGTGATTGTCAATGCCCGGCGATGATGAATTGATGAGATTCTGGACTCCTCCGCCAATGGTAGCCCCTAAATGCGTGCCCGAAATTACATTATTATTTCCACCGCCAACGACAGCATGAACGGAACCGGTGATGTTGTTGCCGGAGGAGGGCGTCCCGATCAGCACATTGTTAAATGGAACCAGGGAAAGCCCATGCACCTGCCGGGCATACGGCACGGAAACAAGGCGTTCACGTGGAACCAGCGGCATTCCGTTGACCTCGACTTCGAGCCAGACCTGGGTGAGGGTCAGCGCGGCATCCAAATCACCAAACGTTGTATTGTCGCCGATGAAGGTGCTGTAGAGACCGTCGGCCACGATGACGAGGTTGGAATCAGCATAGTTCAAGGTCCCGGCCACAGGAGCATCAAACAACCGAAGCGTCATGCCGACGGCGCTGTTGACCAGATTCGTGCCATCCACCAATCGCCCCTGGTAGTTGATCAGGCCGGGAGGTTGGGCGAGAAGGGGGAGTGTTTGCCCGCCGAAGCTCAGCCAAAGGCCAATGACCACGATGGCGATAGCCTTTTGGCGAAGGCGGTAGGGGTGAAAGATGAAAGCTGAACTAACGATAAGCCAAGCCACAATATTTTTTTTATCCCTCATAACAACCTCCACTATTTTGGTTTTTGATTAACCATAATGAAGCGGCTCACGGGGGCCTCTTCCTCCCGCGAGTTGCTGACCGCGACACTACAATCCCAATTTGCTCTTGATGATTTCCAGCTCCTCGCGCAGACGGGCGTTCTCCGCCTCGAGGTCCCGCATCCGCTGGTCGACTTTCTCATTCAGCCCCTGGATCGCGGCAAGGGCCACGCCGTCGGCATCGACGGTGGCGATGCGGGTGTCGTCGGGGCCGACTCCGAACGCGGCGTGGAAGTCCTGGGCCATCGGGCCGATGTGCGGCGTGGCGGCATCGGCCTGGTAATTCCACCGCGAGATCGGCAGAGCTATCACCTTTTCGAGGATTTCCGCCGGAGCCACCGGCACGAAATTTTCCTTGGCATTCCGGTCGCTCGATGGCGTAAAGGTCAGGCCATCCACGTTGCCCGCATTGTCGATCACCACCACCCAGTTGTTCGAATTACCGAAGCGGGCGATCCGGCCAGCCCCTTGCGCTGACACATTCAAAACCGCATCGTCGTTGGCATTGGTGCCCCACCCGACCAAACGCAAGGCCGGCGAGGCGGATGCGCGGTTCGTGTTCTCGATGTACACCACCGAGTTGTTGAAGTTGCCGGTCCGGTCGCCGATCACCTCAATCGCCCGCACCCCCGGCGCGGTCACGTGGTTCTGCCGGGCGGAAAAGGTCTGTGTCGCGTTCAGCCGCGCGATGTTCGTGGAGAGCCGGGCATCGGGATACGTGCCGGTATTCAGCAAGGCAACATTGGTTGAAAGGCGGGCATCGGGAAGCAAGCCGCTAGCCAGCGCCGTTGCCGACAGGTTGGTCAATCCCGCGCCGTTGCCAGCAAAACCGAATGCGGTTACCGTGCCACTGAACGTTGCATCCGTGTCGAGACGCGCAAGCGGGACAGAGACGGACTCATTGATCAGCGCCATGCGATGTGTGCCACCGGCGGCGATGGCCGTTACATTTGTGGCGTGTTCGGGGATGTTCCCCAATCCGTTGGTCGTGTCGCCCCAGATCAGCAGTTTTCCGTCTGATCGCAGTGCCATGCTATTTCGTCCGTTACAAGAAATCGCCACCACGCCCACCGCATTCGCCGGTACGTTGGCCTGGCCGATGTCGTTTCTGCCCCAAGCCACCACCGTGCCGTCCGGTCGAAGGGCTAGGCAGTGGTCGCCACCGGCGGCGATGGCCACCGCTCCGTGCGCTTGGGCGGGAACATGAAGATTTCCGTAGTCAAACGAGCCCCAGGCGAGAACGACGCCATCACTGCGCAGGGCAAGGGAGTGGAAATACCCGGCGGCAATGGCGACCACGCCCGTTGCCGCCGCCGGAACATTGGTCACGTTGTAAAGCGGCGAACCCCAGGCCACGACCTTTCCATCGGAGCGCAACGCCAAGCTGTGAAACAAGCCGGCGGCGATCGCTACGACATTCGTTGCCTGTTCCGGAACATTGGTCTGGCCGCTGCTATTCCACCCCCAGGCCATCACATGCCCGTCGCCGCGCAATGCCAGGCAATGGACAAACCCGGCGGCAATGGCCACCACACCGGTTGCCTGAGCGGGAACATCGGTTACGCCATGCAACGCGGTGCCCCACGCCACCACGGTCCCATCGTCGCGCAAAGCCGCGCTAAATGCATCGCCAGCGGCAATGGCCACCACGCCCGTAGCGTGCGCCGGAACGTTGGTCTGACCTTGACCGTTATCACCCCACGCCACAAGAACCCGCCGGTTTTCGACCATGGAGGATAACGGAATATTCTTCAGGTTGGTGCCATCTCCGCTGAATACGCCGCTAAACTGATTGGATGCGCTATGGAAAACCACCTGACCGGTGAAGGTCTGGTTCTCCGCATCGAGGCGGGCGATGTTGGCGGAGAGCTGGCTGTCGCTGACCGGACCGGTGACGGTGGCGGCTTGTTCGGCCACCAGCGCGTAGGCGACCGAGGCGATGCGCTCGCGCGGGGTCAGCGCTACATCGTCCACCGCGATCTCAAGCCACACCTCTGATGCGGCCAACGCTGCGGCGAGCGACCCCTCCGTCGTGTCGTCGCCGAGGTGTGTCGCATACAACCCATCGACCACGGTCACCGTGTTCGAATCCTCGTAAAGCATGGTCCCGCCGGTCGCGGCATCAAACAGCCGTAGCGACATCTCGACATTTCCGTTCACGAGGTTCGTGCCATCGACCAGCCGTCCCTGGTAGTTGATCAGGGCGGGGGGCTGGGCGAGAAGCGGGCCGTAAGGGTGAACGGTGAGTGCGGCAAGAATTATGAATATTCCGCGCGTCCAGGTCTTCGTGTCAGTGCTCATCGTTGTCGTCTCCCTTCCCTTTGTATTCGTAGCCGCCACCGTTTCACTTTCGTCACCACGGTCTAACGACCGCGGCTACGAAGGCGTTTGGTGTCCGTCTGGTTCCGCATCACATTCCCAGCTTGCGCTCGACCGCCTCAAGCCGTGCCCGCAACGCGTCGTTTTCCTTACTCAACTCCTCGTTCCTTTGCGCCAACGCCTGGATCGCGGCAAGCGCCACGCCGTCGGCGTCCACGGTCATGATGCCGGTGTCGGTGTTGCCGAATCCGAACGCGGCGTGGAAGTCCTGGGCCATGGGGCCAATGTGGGTGCCGTTGGGTTCGTCGCGGAAGGTCCAGGTGGAGATGGGCAGGTTGGCCACTTTATCGAGAATCGCCGCCGGTTCCACCGGCTGGATGTTATCCTTGGCGTTGCGGTCGCTACCGGTGATGTAGGCGGTGGCCTGCACCGTTCCGATCACATGAAGGCGGTTGGTGGGGGTTGTCGTCCCGATGCCGACAAAGCCGTTACTGACACTCATGACCAGACCCCAGCCCGCGCCGTGATGTCCGTAGAAACCGATGTGGTTGGCGCTGGACAATCCGACAAATC
>CALMYG010000048.1 GCA_937873455.1 uncultured Verrucomicrobiota bacterium | reverse complement strand
CCGCCCGGCTCCTACACCGCATCAAAAGCCGCCCTCGGCGCGGGCGGCACAAAACGCCCTATGGCATTTAGGACGTGATCACAGGCACGGATGCCTGTGTCACGTTCAAGTCGGTGAATCAGGGATGCGCCCTTGTGATGCGATTTTTTCCCGTTTTACTTCCCCCGTTTTTCTTTTTTGTTATTATCTCGGCATGGCTTGCCGAACCACACGCCCTTTGACCCCGGCGGACGATGCCTTGTTGCGCACCAGCATTCCCTGCCGGTTCGCTTGCCCCGCCCAAACCAACGTGCCCGCCTACCTCGAGGCCATCGCCCGCGACGACTTTGACGAGGCCTACCGCATCAACCTGCGCGACAATGTTTTTCCCGCCACGCTCGGGTATGCCTGCACCCGCCCGTGCGAAACCGCCTGCCGGCATGGCCAGCCCGGCAACGGGGAGTCGGTGGCGATTTGTTTCAGCAAGCGGTCCGCCGCCGATTTCCGGTCCAGTCCGGACCCGGTGGTGCTGGAGCCGTTGTTTCCATCCACCGGGAAAAAGGTCGCGATCATCGGTTCCGGGGTGGCCGGTTTGGCGGCGGCGCGCGAACTGGCCCGACTGGGCCATGCCGTCACGGTGTTCGAGCGCCATCATCGGCCCGGCGGCCTGCTGATGCTGGGCATTCCTCATTTCCGGCTGCCCCGGGATGTCGTGGAAAAAGAAATCGAGCAGATTCGGTTGCAGGGAGTGGATATCCGCTGCGGCGTGCAGATCGGCCAGGACATCAAGCTGGCCGACCTGATTGAGGAAAACGACCACGTCATCATCGCCACCGGCGCCCAGCAGCCCAACATCATCCAGGTGCCCGGCTCCGATCTCGAAGGCGTCGAACACGGTCTCCGATTTTTGTTCCGGGTAAACGAGCAGGGCAGCGCGGTCATCGGGCGGCGGGTGGTGGTGCTCGGCGGCGGCTTTACCTCCATGGATTGCGCACGCGCCGCCAAGCGCCTGGATGCGGATTCCGTGGCCATCTATTACCGGCGGACCGAGGCGGACATGTACGTGTCCAACAACGAGCTGGAGGAGCTGCAGCGGGAATCCATCGCCTTGCACACGCTGTGCAGTCCGGTGGAAATTGTCGGTGAAAACGGCCGCGTCGCCGGTATCCGGTTCCGGCGAACCCAGGCCGGCCCGCGCGACGCCTCCGGGCGGCAAAGCTTCAAGGAAATTCCCGGCTCGGATTTCGACGTTGCGTGCGACACCATTCTCCTCGGCACCGGCCAGTCACACGAAACTGCCTGGGCCGGCAAGGTGTTGTCCAGCTTGCTCAAACACGGCGGCCCTGGAAGCGGCCTGAACGAAACCTCCCTGCCCTGTGTCACCCAGGCCGGTGACTTCGCCACCGGCCCGCGATCCATCATCGACGGCATCGCCCACGGCAAGAAATGCGCATACCATGTGGATGCCCTGCTGATGGGGCGGGTGCGCATCGGCGAGAACCTGGTCAGCGAGCCGGTGGAAACCACCGGCCGCGATCGCGCCCTCAACGCCGTGCCGCGCCACGCCATGCCCTGCGCCGAGGTCCCCGCCCGCACCATCGGCACGCCCGATGAACTCGGCTACGCGCGCGAATCCGCCCGGGCCGAAGCCGCACGCTGTTATTTGTGTCATTATGTATACGAAATTGATGCGTCGGCCTGCATCTACTGCCACAAATGCCTCGAGGTCAAACCCCTCGACACATGCATCGTCAAAATCAGCGGGTTGCTCACCGATGCCGAGGGCCGGGTCACCGGCTATCATGAAGTCGAGGGCGGTCCGGAATACAACCAGCTCTACATTGATCCAGGCGCCTGCATCCGCTGCCATGCCTGCGTCGAGGTTTGCCCGGTCGACTGCATCCACCTCCGCCGGATCGACGTGGTGCAAGCGACCATCTGATCGTTCGAGGGCGCACCCCTGATTTCTTGACTGATGCCATTTCGTTCATGATCACCCCGTTGGGATCATGAAGAAGATCATGCAACGCGCCTGACTTCTTTATGCGCCGCAGGCGCATGCGGTACCGCGGGAAACCGTCGGGAAGACCCCACGCTTCGTGGGGTCCGGGGAGTCGGTTGGTCCAGCGGGCCGAGCCGGTCGCCGGCGACCGGCGTCCAGCAAGGCGGAGCGGGTGGCGCTGACCTCATGGTCGCGCTGCCCGCGACAACACCGCTGGCGGCCCGCTGGGACAGACGACTCCCCACCGACGGTTTTCCGCCGGGCTCCCACACGGCATCAAAAGCCGCCCTCGGCGCGGGCGGCACAAAACGCCCTATGGCATTGAGGGTGTGATCACAGGCGCGGGTACCTATGTCACGCTGAAGTCAGTTAATCAGGGATGCTCCCCCCGGTGCGTCGATTGCATTTGAAAAGCCCGGCGGAGGGCGTATACTAGCGCCTACTGTTTATTAATAAAGGAGAACGATTATGGCTCACACATTACCCGAATTACCGTACCCCGCAAACGCCCTCGAACCGGTCATTGACGCCCGGACCATGGAAATCCACCACGGCAAACACCACGCCGCCTACGTCAACAACCTGAACGCCGCCCTGGAAAAGTATCCCGAGCTGCAGGGCAAGTCGGCCGAAGAGCTGATCCGTGACCTCAACGCCGTCCCGGCGGACATCCGCACCGCGGTTCGCAACAACGCCGGCGGACACGTCAACCACACCTTCTTCTGGGACCTGCTCAAAGCCGGCTCCACCGGCCCCTCCGGCGCCCTCGCCGCCGCCATCGACGCCGAACTCGGCGGGCTTGACGCCTTCAAGGATGCCTTCACCAAGGCCGCCCTCGGACGCTTCGGTTCCGGCTGGGCCTGGTTGTCCGTAAAAGCCGACGGCAAGCTCTGCGTATGCTCCACGCCCAACCAGGACAACCCGATCATGGCCGGGGTCGCCGAATGCCCGGGCACGCCCATCCTCGGCTTGGATGTATGGGAACACGCCTACTACCTGAACTATCAAAACCGTCGCCCGGATTACGTGAAAGCCTTCTGGGGCGTCGTGAATTGGGACAAAGTCGCGGAAAACTACGCCGCGGCGAAAAAATAAACGGTCCGTCGCGCCCGGGTTCGCCCGTGCCCATGGCCGCGTCCGCGAGGGCGCGGCTTTTTCGTGGGCGACGATGACCGGGCCGCAACAACCCCATCCCCGCACCAGCGCCATGACCATTTCAGATGCCATGCCAACCGCCCGCCTGACCGAGATGTTTAGTTCCATCCAGGGCGAAGGACCTTATGTCGGTTTGCGTCAGCTTTTCGTCCGTTTTTACGGCTGCCATCGCCGGTGCGTGTATTGCGACTCGCCCGAAACGGTAACCGCCTGGCAGCCGCCGGGCCACCAACCGAGCCATTTCCGGCTCGAACAGACCCCGGGACATCGCGACTTCTCCGATGAACCCAACCCGGTCACCCCGGATCATCTGGTCGCGCTGTGCGCCCGATTCGAGCGCCCGCCCGGGCTGCATCACGCCATCGCCTTCACCGGCGGCGAGCCGCTCCTCCACGCCGGGTTTTTGCGGGAAACCCTCCCGCGGCTTCGCGAGCGCGGCTGGAGGTCATACCTGGAAACCGCCGGCGACCTCTACCACGAATTGGAAAAAGTCCTGCCCGTCCTCGATTACTGCGCCATGGACATCAAGCTGCCCAGCGTCACCGCCAACGAAGCCGCCTGGGGAAGCCACCGGAAATTTCTCGAGCGCTGCCGGGACGCCGGCATCGACACCTTTGTCAAAGTCATCGTCAGCGCGGAAACCGCGCCGGAGGATATCCGGGAGGCGGTTGCCGTGGTTGCCGACATCGCGCCTGCTCTGCCGTTTATTTTACAACCGATGACCCCCTTCGGCCCCGCCCGCAACGCCCCCTCGGCGGCCCAGTTGTTGCAGTGGCAGGAGACCGCCCGCGAACGGCTGCCGGATGTGCGGGTCATTCCCCAGTGCCACAAAATGATGGGACAACTGTAGGCTTGATCCGGTTGCGCGCACGCCGTATATAACGCCCCCTTTCGGATTGACCATCGACTCAAACAACCCGCCATGAAAAACAACCACATCGTTTCGTATTTCGCGTGGAGCATCCGCCTGATCGCCGCGGTCGGGCTTGCCGGCCTCCTTGCCGCCTGCGAAGGCGATTCCGAGGGCTCCTCCTCATCCGGCCAGCGGCCTAGCCGCCAATCCAGCTCGTCGGCCGCGGCGTCGACCAATGCCACCACGGCCAGCGCCGGCAGCACCAACGTCGTCAGCCCCAAAAACGCCGGCGTCATCCTTTTCATGGGCGATAGCGTCACCACCGGCAGCACGGTCCCTGATGCCGCATATCCATCCCGCATCCAGTCCGCCACCGGCAAAACCGTCATCAATGCCGCCGTCGGCGGACAGCGTTCGGTCGAGGGACTCAACCGCATCCGCGGACTGATCGACAAACACCGGCCGGGCACGGTCGCCATCATGTATGGCATCAACGACATCATCCACGGGCCGGGCGTGGAGGGCGCCGCTGATAATCTGCGCAAAATGGTTCGCATCGCCAAGCAGGAGAATTGCCGCGTCCTGCTCGCCACGATTCCCCCGCGATACCGGGGCGACGGCATATGGGATACCCGGCACACCGACCTGAATGCGCGCATTCGCTCGATCGCCCGCGGCGAGGGGGCGCGTCTCGTGGATGTCGAACGGGAATTTGGCCAAAACCCCGATCTGTTGCAGGAAGACGGCTTCCATCCCAACACGGACGGCAACCGCATCATCGGGGCCTTGTTCTTCGAGGCGTTGCGATGATCGGGAACGCGCCATGAACAAACCCGCCGTGGTCTTGTTAAGCGGCGGCTTGGATTCCGCGACCGCCCTCGCCGTGGCCCGGCACGAGGGCTATGCCTGCCACGCCTTGTCGTTTCGCTATGGACAGCGGCATTCCCTGGAATTGACCTGCGCCGAACGCCTCGCCCGGCGCATGGGCGTGGTCGAACACAAGATCGCCGACATCGACTTGCGCCTCTTTGGCGGTTCCGCCCTCACCGCCGACATCGACGTGCCCAAGGACCGGTCCACCGACCAAATGGGCGAAGGCATCCCCATCACCTACGTGCCGGCCCGCAACACCATCTTTCTTTCCTTCGCCCTGGCCTGGGCCGAGGTGCTTGGCGCATCGGACCTCTTTATCGGAGTCAACGCCCTCGACTACAGCGGCTATCCGGATTGCCGGCCCGAATACATCGCCGCCTTCGAGCGCATGGCCAACCTGGCCACCCGCGCCGGAGTCGAAGGCGCCACCCGGATTGTCGTACACACCCCGCTGATCCACATGACCAAAGCCCAGATCATCCGCACCGGCCTCGATCTTGGCGTCGATTACAAACTCACCATCAGTTGCTACGACCCCCACAAAGACGGACACCCCTGCGGCCTGTGCGATGCATGTCGCCTCCGGGAAAAAGGATTCGCTGAACTTGGCGTGCCCGACCCCGCCCTGGCCTGAGGACCAAGATCGGCGAGTGACACCGTCCTCGGTGCGCGCTCGAGCCACAGGTTAGGGCTCTTGCTTCATAAACATTTCGGTTAGTACCTCTAGAATTCTTCCGCTGGTTCCGGATGGTAATTTACCGAGTCGGACGCGCTTGGATGTACGCCGCAGCTAGCACATTTGAATACGATCTCGTACATTGGTTCTATCCATTGCGCGTCCTTCCAGCGAGCCGTGTTCGCGAAACTATTCTGTCGGTTCATTTGGAAGGTTCTTCAAGTTCCTAACATACCGAGCCAAATTGAACTCCGTTTTATTCCTCAAGATGCTCCAAACTTCAATGCAGGCAGCCTGTCCGATGTAAATTCTGGCGTCCTGCTCGGAGACGCCTTGCTGCATCAGGCGATCAAGAGTTTCGCGAGTTTCCGGTGGATCATTGTCCCGCAGTTGATTGTCTACAACCTCCAGGAATGCCGCCTTAAGATATGGGTTAGATTGTTCCATTATGCCATCTCCTTATGTGGCGAACGACCACCCGCAGAGCCACCCGTATCGGGTGTGCTTCTGGTGGCGCCTGTTCGCGGGTTACCTATACTTCCAATAGTCAGGGTCACGGCTTAGGTGCATAACCGCCATGATCATAAAAGCTTCGTCTCGAACCCGGAACAAAAGGCCGTAAGGAAAAGTCTTCACCAGGCAACGGCGCACATCCAGATCAACAACGGGATAAAGCCCCGGCGTTGCCGCAAGTCGATTGGCGGCATCCTGCACCGCCACAAGAAACCGACGGCCAAGATTAGGTTGTTGGGTTTCGTAATGGGCCGCCGCCAGCATTTCCGCCTCGGCATCGGGATGAAACTTGACGACGATCATGACAGTGATGCAAACGCATCGGCAAACACCTTGTCGGCATCCCGCATCTCAACCTCACCCCGGTCCATCTCGGCACAGCGCTTGCGCAATTCCTCCCGCCACCTGGTCGATAGAGGCTGGTTATCGGAAGCGTCGAGGCTCTCGATGAGTTTTTCTGCCACAAATGCCCGCAATGATGGCGAAAGGGCCAGAGCCTCGATCACAACTTTTTCCGCTGCAGTGCTCATGTCTTAAAGTTACCCCCTTCGAGTAAACACATCAACGCTTTTTCCATGATCGCGAACGACCAGCCAGAGGTGCGCGGCGCTTCGCCGCGTCCGTCTGGAGGGATATGTTCGCACTCTTCTACGTTGTTAGTCGGTCATAATCGGAATGATTTCCAATCCAGAACCAAACAAGACCATCTGTACATTCGACGGCTAGCGCTCGATGACCAAGACCGACCCGGGCTGACCAAAAGCGACCAGTTTTCTTTAGTTGTAGAGACAAATGACGTGAATCACGTTTGAGCAGGTCAAAGTTCTTGTCGGCTAGTTGCCGTATTTCGGGCGTTAAACAATTATAGGCGTCCCAAAACTGGAGACTGGCATGATGCTTCACAACGATCTGCACCGATTCTGCGAGAGATCATTCAGGGCTTGATCTGCGAAGGCGTCCAGTCTCCCGGCTTGTATATCGTTTTCAATTTGCTCATCCCATTGAGCAGCATCAAATTCGGTGTACCAGGAGCGAAACTCGGCGAGCTTCTCCGGCGGTAGCTTTGTGAGCGCTTTTTCGATTTCCTGAACTGTTGTCATGGCTTAAGTATACCCGCACGGGAATTTCTTGGCAAGACGACCAATCACAGGGGCGGCGTCTTCGACGTCCCCCTGGCGGTTAGTGTTCGACATCCAAATCTTCTTGTTCAATCTGTGGCACCATGACAGTGCCATCCAGTAAAACCCAAACATTAAGCATTGATGATGTTCCCGGTCTATCCTCGACGTATGTAACAGTGTATTTCGACCATGAATTTGTGTCTTTACCGATACTCAACCATATGCTTCTTAGCTGGTGTGACATCGCAAGTTCCGGATGCTCCTGGCGCAAGGCCTTTGTTGCAAGTGTGGCAGCTTGTATGACACTTATCGGGGGTTCACCATCCTCAATACTCCAGAATGATGACCTACTTATTTCAGCCTCACCCGCGCGATTAACATATCGGACACCATCAATTGAGTTAACTTGAACCGCTTGTTTGTATCCCGCGCATAATGTGACGATCGAGATCATCAACAGCGTAATTTTACAATTTATTTTCATAATGATAATGTCGAGCGACAAGCCTCAGTGCGCCCTTCCTAGGGCTCTGGAGGCGCTTGTTCGGCTTCTTTTTGCCTTCATTGCCGTTCTTTCTGATCGGATACCCCAAGACAAATAGAGTTTTGCCAGACTTTGATAGGGAACATCACGCTTGTTGGCTAACACCTTTAATTCATCCACCATGTCCTCAGGTAAACGAATGGAGATCGACTTCAGAGAAGGTTTCAAGTTGGGGAATGTGGCTCGCTTTGCTTTGGAAAAATCAAAGTAATCCAAAGGAGAGTGAGTATCCCAAAAATCTCGCTCCTCATCCTCGTTTTTGAATTTTGGCAATGTTTTCTTAATTGCTTTCATAAAAGTCTCGCTCCTTTTTGTTCATGTCGCGGGCTGATATCACCCGGATACGTTTTTTTCGCATGGTGTATATGACCACGAGTAAGCGACCCGCATCCGTGTGTCCAAATGCTGCAAAGCGGTCTTCAACCACCGAGTGTTTGGGATCATCAAGGACAAGAAGGGGTTCATTGAAGAACACTTGCTCGCATTCCCAGGCATGAACGCCATGTTTTTGATTCTTGTCCCGATTTCCGTCATCCCAGTCAAAACCATGAAAATCAGGGTATTCTGTTAACATGTACATAGCGTATATGCACTACATATACATGTCAAGAGTCTGCCAGGTGTGATCTTCTATGCCGAATGACCATGAACGACAAGCCTCACTGCGCCCCGTCTTCGGGGCTGCATGTGGAGGCGCATGTTGTGTGCCGGGCATGCCCGGCTGCTTACAGGTGATGATATGACATAGCAC
>CALMYG010000047.1 GCA_937873455.1 uncultured Verrucomicrobiota bacterium | reverse complement strand
TTTGAGAACCAAGGGCAGGTTGAGGGAAGGTAATTCTTACCTGATGCGGGCTACGCTCGCCGCTGTCGCGGCTCGCGAATGTACCCGCGTCCCACCATGGCCGGTGATGCCCCACCCGCACCCGCTCCGCTCCACGCGCCTTGCGGGTTGCGCGGGCACGGCCAACGGGGTTGTTCATGCAACGCTCACTCTGCCCTCGCTCATCCGCCTCCGCGCAAGGCTCCGGCGGACAGGGACGGCGCATCCGTGCCGGTTCACCTCGAACTTTCATCGGGGTTCCGTGGTGTCGCGCTTCCGTCTACTTTGCGCGACTTCTTTGAGGCTTTGAAACACGCTCCCCACACGCGCTTTCATGCAAGAGCACCGGGCCGTCATTCGGCGCGCCGCTGACTGGGGGCTATCCGAAAAACACGCGCTCACTCTTCGTCAATCTCCGGTGCGTTGCTTCCGCAACGATTCGACGGCGGCGGGAATGCCGTTTTCGACGACATCTGCGGCCCAGCGGTCCCAAAATGCGACCGTCGCGCTGCTCGGTCGGTTGTTTGGCTCATCGATGCGTATTCGGCTGGGCAACATGGCGGCATCTCCGACAACTAGGGCTTCACCAATATCAAGTATGGGGAGCAGGTCGGCAAATCCGCCCAATGTGTCAGGTAACAGGCGACGAATCACGGCTTGGTCCTCGGCGTTTGTCAAACGCATGGCCACGAAGTTGCTGCACTGACTCAACACTGTACGGTTGACCTCGGCAGGACGCTGGCTGATCACCGTCAGCCCTACACCATACTTCCGACCTTCCTTCGCGATGCGTTCAAAGGACCGTAGGCCCGCTTCCGATATTCCCGTCTCGTGCCTTTCAGGGATGTAGAGATGCGCCTCGTCGCAAAGAAGCGCAACCGGATGTCTGAGATCCTTCTCGGTCCACTGCTGAACCGAGAATACAATACGAGCCACCAACCCGATGACGAGAGGAAGTATATCGGACGGTACCTCCGAAAAATCGATTATCTTCACGCCGCCCTTCTCGCGAACGGTCGTGCTACCAAGAAGCACCGTTGCCAGTTCCTCCAGCCATTCGTAGCGCATTGCATCTTCACCTGCGTTGAAGAGAAAGCCGAGCCGACGATCACCGATCTTCGACTGCAACCGCTGGACAAAACGGGTGAGCTTCCCGTGAAATGGGCCTTGCTTCTCGCTCCTTGCTCCTGCCACCATTTCAGAATCCAGTTCTTGAAGCTTATCCACCACACCGCCCAAGGCGTATGGAACGGGGCTGTCTATGGTGAAGTTGGCAAGAACGGCGTCTTTCCCTACACCTTCGAGGTAACTCTTCTTTGCTTCCAAGACTTCCCGATTGAAAACCATCGCTTGATTGGGTGCGTTCTGGTCGGTGCGATCCAACAGCATGGCAAGCATCTCTTCATACGTCAGCAGCCAGTAGGGAAGGAAAATGATACCATCATCCAACGTGCGTGCACCGTCCAGATCCCCAGGACCTGCGACTCGAAGGTGAGAAATCCCATCGCCAGTCAGCGGCGCATATTCGCCATGAATGTCAAACAGAAGTGCGCTTGCGTTAGGGAGCTCTGCGACTTGCTCCAGAATCCGCGCCACGGTCCAGGATTTTCCAGAGCCGGTGCTGCCCACCACAACGGCATGCCGCTGGAAAAAACGATTTCCGTCAATCCAAGCATTCGCCTCCTCATCCAGCGTGTATTTGCCAAGGCTGAGTGGCTCCTGACCTTCCACAATCTGCTTGGAAATGGCGCGCATAAAACCGGTCAGTTTCTCACCGTTCAAGACAAAGCACGGCGCGTCAATCTCGGGAACGGTTTCAAGCGTGCGGCGAAAGACGTTCTGATCCGTGCCTACGGCATCAAGCAATGTGCCGATGAGGCTGACCCGCACGATGTTCTCAACAAGGGATCTGTCGTCCTGCACTTCGCCGGCTTCATTCTCATTTACGCCGACGAGCGCCTTCCGCATGATCTTGTTAATTAAACCTATCAAGTGCTGGCCGGCCCGAGAACTCCGAAGGACGACCAAGTGATTTACTTGGAGCTTTCGCAATGCGTCGAGGTTTGACACGCTGACGAGAACGGTGCCGGTATCTACGCTGTATACGCTGCCGATGGACTCCTCTGTAGTGTATTCGAATATGGGCATCTAATACGTCGCTTTCTCGCCTTTTATCAAGCGCATGAAATCGTCCAATTTCCAAACGGATGTGCCCTCAACGCGAATACCACCGGGATACTCCGGATCGTATACCATGGTGGCCCCTTCTGCTTCCTCCAGAAACAGGAACCTCTTCGGCGGGTTCGTCAGAAATGCTTTTCGAGTCAGTTCCGTGAGCTTCTTTGTCACAAGTACGAGCGGGACGTCACTCTTCAGGACGCGGTTGACGAGAATTGGCTGAACATGCTCGTCGTTAAACCCATAGCCAACGCACACATAGCAGCTTGCCCCACGCAAAACTGCGTCAGCCGCAGTCATCACCGTGCGAAACGGGTCCTTGTGGACCTCTCTGTACTTTGTGACACCGGGGGTCACAACAAGCGGCGTCGTATTGCGTGGGATTGCTCGTGCCAGCGGAACCCCGATTACATCGTCCGTGGCATCACGAAACCAGTCCAGCGACCCATGCACCTTCAGCACGGAGACTTGGCCCTCATACCCCGGTGCGGGTGGCCGTTCTACGTTCACGGACGCTGGAACGAAACGTTGAAGCCACCCAGCTGTAATGCCTGTCGAAACATACGCCCCGACACAGTTGGCGGCGTATTCGGCTGAACGGTCGTAGTTGGTGGTCACTACCCGCAGATGGGCGTCTGCCGTCCCCAATAGATAACGAAAAAGGTCGGCCAATGGGAACGGCATAGCCCCGGCAAGAAGTTGATCGTGAAACTCAACATCTTTAGCTGAGACAATTTCCCATGTGGCCGCAACAAGTATCTCGACAGTCTCTGTCGGGAGAGCAACGTCGTGCAGGGCTTGTTCCAAGTCTTTCGTTTGTTCAAGCCGAGCCGAAAAGTCCGCCCATCCAGGCGGGCTATCATCAATGGCTGCAAGGAGCATTTCTGCCAAAACGGGCATAGACGGAAGGCCATGGGGGATGGTAGCCCCACTACCAAGCACCACTACGGGACGTTCCGCAAGAAAATGCTGGGCTTTCTTTGCCAGATCCTCGTAGGACAAGTGAGTTTCTGTCGCCAGCGCTGTATGCGAGGGAAAGGTCTTACCCATGGGTTGCCCCCGAGCTATACCACTCTGGCGGAATAAGTTTTTTGCTGGGATCACCCCGCCACTCAGCGACCAGGTGAACTGCAGGAATACCATCCCACACATGAGGTCGCACATGGTCAAACACCAAAATTTGCGGGGATTTCTTTGACGCTTCAAGGTAACGATGCAAGGTTTCAAACATTTTCCTTACCGCCTTGGTATCCTCGTCGCTGAGTTCAGGATCATATCCCTCCTCGGCATCCCTGACAATCTGTCCGCCAAAATACACTTGCGACGGTTGATCGTAAATCAGGAATGACGGGATGGGCGAATGCGGCAGGTCCTCGGTAAAGTATCGCTGGAAAGCCAATGTTATTGCCAGATGGTAGGCGAGCCAGTTTGATCCGCTGCCCAGTTCGCCAAGACCGTATGTATGTTGATTGTGGTGAATGTTGAGAGAAATCTCATCGACGGCAAAATCACAAGGAGCATCAGGCCACTCTACATCCAACGTTTTTAGAACATCAAACGCGTACCCGCTGATTTGGCGGAGAGCGCTCGTTCTCCTCTTTCCTCGGTTCGCCTTATCCAGCCACTTATCCAGTTGCTCAATGTCCTGTTCAAGTTTCCGAATCTGGTTCACAAGTTCAGAGCCCGCGCCTATACGACGGTATGTATCCAACGCTTGCCTAATCCGACCAAGTAGAATGGCTTTCTCGTTCTCCACGTATCTCTGTTTCTTCAACGCGTCAGATTGTGACTCCAGCTTCTCACGGGCACTGCGTATGATATTCAGTGCTTCCACAGAGGCGGCGCGTTCCTTGAGCAGGATTTCAAACTCCCGTTCAATCGCATTGGGCAGTCCTCGCTGTGATTCGGTTTCTGCTTCCAACCCTCTCAATTCCTGCACCATCACGGCGACTTGGTGGCCAGCTTCTTCACAAGCGCCCCCGCAGATGGGGCACTTGCCTTGTGCAGCGAAGTCTTTGCTCATCCATTCCGCGATTGCAAGGCGGTCCTTACGCATGGTCGAGCCTAGGTCAAACGACTCCAGAGATTTCTTGAGCTCAGTGATCTTGTTCATCCGGGCATTTATTTCGACAAGCCGATTCGACTCGTCTCCCTCTTTTTCGCGCAGGTCCCGTAGTCGGCCTTGGGCCGCCTCAATGCCTTCCACATCCAGCGTCCCAAACTCGGGACTCCTCTCCGAAACGGCCTCAAGTTCTCTGACCAGCTTGTCCCAAGCCAAATCCCTGCTTGGCAGTTGAGTGATCAGCCCGAGCTCATGCGCCTTGACCAGATGTGTCCCCGCTTCCTCCTTCCAGCGGTCTGACGCTTCCCTTAGAGCGGATAAATCCGCGTGTAGCCCCTTCAGACGTTTAGCCAATTCATTGCGACGCTGTTTCTTGAGTAGCCACTCGGATGTGACAGCCCCAATGAAATAGTCGAATAGTTCGCGGAATCGACGTTGCCGTTCGTACTTCTCCATTCCTCGAAGTAGGATCGCGGGATTAGCCACAACGTTCTGTGGCTGAAAGCAGAAACACAATGAGTCTCTTACGCTTGGCGGCGACGCGAAGCCAGCATCGGAAACATCGTCTCCCAAAGACACTCTTTCGAATCCGAGAATTTCATTCAGGCGTTTGACAAGATCGTCCCGGCGAATGGTGTGAGCATCAATTACTTGTGGCAAGTCACCGTCGAAGTCGTAGCGGAAGATCATTTCCGTGGATGCCTGCCTTTCTTCAGGGACTTTTCTGGCGAATAGACACCGTGTTCCGGATATGTTAGCGACTAATCCATACCACGAACAAGAATCACGAATCCGATCAACAGGAATCGAACAGGAACTCGACCCCAAACAGTAATCAATAATCGGAATCAACGCGGACTTCCCCGTGCGAGATGCCCCTGTGATAATGTTAATGCCATGAGCCTCAAAGGATACTTCTCGTGGGAGAAGGCCTTGTTTTGCTGGCCATAACACAACTTTCTCGATTCTGAAATCCATCGTCTAAAACTCCATGTTAAATAGTAATTCAAGTTCTCTGGGTCCGACCATCGCAAACCAACTTCCCAACTTCCGTGCAGCACGTGCGTCCTGGGTAATTGTGCCGCCCAAGACTCGCTGGTCCTTTACCGTGAGATCTGCCTTCCTCAGGGCGATCAATTTGCCGTGCTCAATTGACAGGAGCCCGTATCGGCATCCCGTAGCCAAGCCTTGGCAGCAAATCCCGCGACTATCCTGCATCTGCGAAAAAAGACTACCGCGCAAATCGGGAGCGCAATCATTGAGATTTCTGACGAAGCCCTCAATGCCGGTTCGAAGCTGCGTGCTCGCAGCAACGCCGCGAACGAGTCCATTCAGCAGCAACGGAACGCCGACAAACAGTAGACCGATTGGCATGAAGGAAGCAGGATGCTTGGCCTCTTCATAACCACACGCCATTTGCCAGGAAAGAAACGAGGTATAGGCGGGGTTCCTCATCTGATTCCATTCTGCCATAAGGGGATTTGTGCTCATGTGGTCTCCCGTTCTTTTGCGACGAGTCGCTCGTAGTCTGGATGCCATCCCAGTTCAGGGACGTTCGCCAAAGTGTGCATGCATCCTCGAATGAAATCGGCGGGCCAAGTAGTCGCGAGCTTTGTGCAGGACTGTTTGCAACCAGCATATACAAGCTGCCCTTGGCCGACGGAATCGATGCCTTGACTGAGGCGCGCACGCGTCTTCTCTGAACGATACTCTGACAGCAGGTTGGCCTTAAGGTCATCCCATGCGCCATCCGGCCAATATGATGAATCGGCCCATACAGTCCTTTGCTGAGCTGACCGAAGGAATACACTGGCCGCGTCGAGGAGCTCATTCGATTCTTCGTTGATCCAGTTAAGTTGACAAATGTATGTCGGCGAGGCTTGAAGCTCCGAATCGACAGATGCTGTTGAAGGCGGCGCGACTTTCGGTAGAATTCGGGAATTCCGGATCTCTACAACCTTCTTCTCCATCCGGTTCTTGAGGTCATCAACTCGCATGCAGGCTGGACGTCTGCTTTCTACGGCTTCTCTAACCTCATGATCAACCCATGCTTTTCCGTGCGCAATAATCTCGTCCCCATAAGCAGCATCAAAGATATCGTACTGTGTGCGAAACTCATTCCGCAGGTCCGTAGCTGCGCTGCCAGTGCCATGTTCCTTGGTCGCATTGGCAATGACCAATGTCACTATATCTGAATGCGACGCATGGCGCGCGAACACATTGCTGATGTACCTGTAGACATCCTTGGTCTTTCCAGCATCGCCAGCTGCCTTGAGGTCGGCTGATATTTTTACCAGCGCCGCCTTAGCCGCAGCGGGAGTATCTGCGGCAAAGAGATATTCTGCCCATGTCCCGGGCTCACAAGGCGCGCTGAGCCATAGGAGAAATTTTGTCGTCTTAGGGTCTAATCTCTCGGCCACACATTCCTCTATCCAGTTAGATAGCGTTTTCCAGAGAGCTTCTGAGCGATTGCGTAATGGATTCGAATCCTCGGCAGCGAATGCTTTGTCCTGTTCGGCAAGCACCACACCGTTCGGTGCATGCACCCCAACATCGTCCACGCACTCGAATGTAACGGTATAGCCTGGCTTCGCTTTCAGTAGGAGCCAGAGAAAGACCCGGTCTAGCTGTCGAAAGAAGCCATAAGCGGATTCGGCAGCAGATTTGTCAGTTATTGATGTGTCATTTGTTTTCACTTTAAGTCCCCCCAATACCCCGCCATTCCTCTAAAACGCCACCAACCTCTCCCCAAACTCCGCGCGCAGGTTCCATTTCTTTGTGGTGTTGAGGGCTTGCTCAAGGCAGATGAAGATGCCTTGCATGCACTTGAGTTTTGCGACGGTTTCCTCTTTGAGATCGTAGTCGAGGCAGACGGAGGCTTCCTTCTGGGTATCCCATGCGCGGAAGACGACATTCTTTTTGAAATCGGCAAGGGGTTCCGTCTGGACATCCAGCATGAAGCCGTTCTTGAGAAGCACTTCATGGAGGATTTCTTCCCGATTGAAGGTCATGAGGAATGCGGCTTCTTTCTCGCGGATGTATACCTCAAGCGCGGCAAGGTTTTCCTCGTCGCTCTTTTCGGGATCAGGCAGGAACTCCGCGCGCGGGAAGCGCGATTTGGCGAGGCGGTAGACTTTGAAGCCTGCACGGTAAGGGGTTTTGTTGTCGCCCTCGATTCCTGGAAGACTATCTTTCGCCAATGCCTTCTTTGATGCTGCCGCCTCATCAAGCCGAGAGACCACGCGTTTGTTGCGATCAATAGTGATGTCCGAAATGCGACGGTAACCTGCCTTGTAAGATGGGTCCTTGTCCGAAATCAGTTCGGGAATCTGAACGAGGATAAATCTGCGAGGCTGCATATCTGCGTCTGCATTGATCTGAGTTACAGCATGTCCGGTCGTGCCGGAACCGGCAAAAAAATCGAGTATAATGTCGCCGGGCTCAGTGAGATATTCGACAACTTTACGGATATCGACATAGTGCTTCGGATTGTCAAACACGCGCTTTCCATCAAACAATTCCTTGAACTCGTTCGATGCGGTTTGCGCATAGCTGAAGTAAACACTTCGCATAACTTGGGTTGTTTGGTCAAAAAGGTTTGTTCGGATGCTGGGAACAGTCGTTTCGTCTGCTCCAAAGACAATATGCCCATGATTATATTCATCCCAGAAGCGCTCTGGCGTGGGGTATCGCCAACCGCTTACAGGTAGTTTGCATGGTTTCTTGGTTTCAGGGTGTAAAATTTCATAACGTGGTCCACCGCCGCCCGGCCAGTTTATATTTCCATCATCACGGTAAGGTCCATACTTGTCCACTTTGTTGAATCGAGCTAATGGTTTTCGTGCGTCATCTTCTCCCCATGAATCATAGAGGGCGAGAAGTTCGTTGCGAACTTCCGCCCAGTCATCGCCATGTTTTGTGCGAGCCTGATCGAACGCAACGCGGACCTCGTCGATTCCTTCTTTCTCTGCACGCAGAACAACCCCTTGTTCGCGTAAGAGAAATTTATCCTTGGCGTAGATAACCATGTACTCGTGACCAACCGAAAAGAACTTCGCGTCATTTTTTCTGTTACGATCCCAAACAAGCGTAGCAACATGATTCTCCTCACCAAATGCCTCGTCCATAACTCGTCGTAGGTTATGTATTTCAGCATCATCAATACTGACCACGATATAGCCGGACTGAGCGAGAAGTTGCCGGGCAAGTAGCAATCGCGGATAGATCATGTTAAGCCAATTGGAATGAAAGCGTCCGTCTGCCCTCGTATTGGTGTCTATTTTGACTCCGTTTTCAGTAACACCAACATGCTCCCAGTAGGTTTCCTTATCCTCATTCCAAGTATCGGAATAGACGAAATCATTCCCTGTATTGTACGGCGGGTCGATATAGATGCACTTAATCCGGTTGCGGTAGGCGGCGAGCAGGCATTTCAGGACTTCGAGGTTTTCGCCTTCGATGATGGCGTTGCCATTCGCGAGCTCGGGGTTGACCGAGCGCGTGGGGTCGTATTCGAGTGACGCGAGGGTTGGCGTGAAGGCGTTACGTTTCGCATTGGCCTTGCCAAACCAGCGGAATTCAAACCGCTCCGATTCGGCCACGGATTCGGGATCGATCAGGCGTTTCAATTCGTCGGGATTCAGCGCCCCATCGTTCGTGAACAGGTCCGGCATGATGGCCCGAAGCTGTTCGAGTCGCTCCCGGTTCAGGTCGGGTGTGGTGGGCATTTTGTCTTGAATGGCTTGGCTCATGATGGATTGGTTTCCTTTTCCTTCCGCCATTCCAGCAGCAGGCGTCGCAATTCCTCTTTGGGCGGCAGTTCGAGTTTGTAGCGGCTGGCGAAGATGCGTTCCTTGCCCTTGTCGAGCACGTACTCGACCACCGCGTCGTTTTTGTCGGTGCAGAGGATCAGCCCGATGGTTGGGTTGTCGTCCGGTGTGCAGACCTCACGGTCATAATAGTGCACATACAACTGCATTTGTCCGAGGTCGCCGTGGGTGAGTTTATCCACTTTCAGGTCGATAATCACGTAGCATTTGAGGCGGACATGGTAGAAGACGAGGTCGGTGTAGAAGTGGTCGCCATCGAGGGTGAGGCGTTTCTGGCGGGCTACGAAAGCGAAGCCTGCGCCTAGCTCCATGAGGAAGTCCTGCATATGGTTGGTCAGTGCTGTTTCCAAATCATTTTCGACCAACCGGTGCGATTCGGGCAGCCCAAGAAACTCCAAGGCGTACGGATCTTTAATGATGTCGATGGGTTGCTCGGGCCGCACTCCCTCATTGGCACGTTGCAACATGCCGTCCTTGTCACGGCTCTTGAAGAGGCGCTCGAATAGCAGGGTGCTGATTTGGCGCTCAAGTTGTCGCTTGCTCCAGCGGCCTTGAACGGCTTCGTGTTCGTAAAATAGACGGGCTTCCTCGGTCTCCACCCGCATCAGGGCGCGGTAATGTGACCAGCCGAGGTCGGGGTGAAATCCGCTGTGTCCTTCGGCATGGCGCGTCGGTTCCAATTCCGTACCCACCGGGTACGCCATTTGCCCGTTATTGAATTCCGTACCCGCGGGGAACCCTATTGCAAGTCTATCGCTATAACAATATAGAACTTTCGGAACCACCGAAGATTCTCCTCGGAGAATCCCTTGCCGTATTGTTTCTGGAGCCGTGCGGATAGGTCTTTGATCACGCTCTTGCCGTACGCGGCCCGAGCGTCCCCCGCTTGAAGTTCCTGGACGATTTCACGTCCGATCAACCAATATGCGATGACCATGGCGCTGTTGACGGTGCGGGCGACATGCGTCCGTGCCTCTTCCAGAATCGTGACGATGCGGTTAAAAAGCGCTTGCTCCGAAGGCGGTTCTGCCGCGTTGGCTTTCGATATGAGTTTTTTAGCCATGCAGCACCTCCTTGGCGCGAGATTTGAAAGCCGGGTAGTCCTTCACCGGCGCATCGTAGTGGATGTGTGCATCCACGCCCGGCGCATCGAAATGTTTCATGGCGCATTTGATCTTATAGACTTCGCTTTCACGAAGAGCTTTCTTGTCCGTGATCTCGTTCGTGCCCTTGGTCTCGACGACGAAGTAGAACTCGGTTTCTTTGGCATCCTTCAGGTGTTTGCGGCGAAAGACGACGCCGAAGTCCGGGTTGTACGGCCCGATGGGGGTGCTGATCTGATAAAACGCGGGTAGCTTGAGAAAACAGACCACTTCGTCGTCGTTGTCGGCGAACCCGGCGAAGTCCCGTTCATAACCGCTATCGAAAACGGTGCGGTCATAGAGGCCCCGGTTGGGCGTCTCAATCGTGTCGGCAAACGTCACCACGCTGGGTTCAAGAAGCTCGATATCGAAGGCGGATCCCATTGGAGCGTAGCAGACCCCCCGAAGCAGTTCATCGAGTTCGATTTCTCTGATTCTTGCTGATGCCTCGTGAATGAAACGAGCCGGGTTTGCGGTAATGGCGACACGATTTGTCACGGCCTGCAAGATGCGAAGGACGGTGGGATATGCAAGCGATGTGCCTTCGCTCAATTCCTCGATCAGGTCCATCGCCCCGAAGGTGGCGTGCAAACGTATGCGTTCACTCCCTTTATGTTCGGTGGTGACGCCGTTGGCTTCAAGTCGCTGCACGCGGTTGAGGGCGACTTCGGCCGTGTAAGGTTCGATCTTGAGCGCGTTGAGGGCCTCGACTGCTCGTGCCACAACAGCATCGTCATCGAAAACGACGGTGTAGTCGGTGCGTTGACTCAACCGCCTCCAGAATTCCCTAAATGAATCGCTCTCATAAATGGCGTCGTTCCGTATAACGCGCCGCTTGCGTGGATGCTTGCCTTTCTCGTTGTGGCGGGTCTTCGCGCCGGATGCGGTCGTACCGTAGACCTCCTTGATTTCGCTTTGATACTGGTTAACGAATGTTTCGTACGTCTCGTTCGGCACGATGGTGAGGAGGTTGACTTCTTCGCCTTCCGGGCAGTCTTCCGCGTCATAGACGCGTTGCCCGTCCTGATTGACGCAGATTCGCAGCCCCCGCCCGATTTCCTGTCGTTTCTTGATCTCGCTGTAGCTTTGATTGAGCGTGGCGATGTTGAAGATGTTCGGATTGTCCCAGCCGACACCCAGGGCGGAATGCGAGAAGATGAATTCAACCGGGTTTCCAATACGCAGCAGCTCTTCCTTCTGTTTCAGGATGAGATCGAAAAGTTCCTTGCTGCCTCGCATGGTCCGCTCATTGTCGGTGTATTCGCCTTTGCCCGTTTGGGCGAAATAGAACCCCTGAATGGCGACGATCTCGTCGTTGGTTGGCTCCCGGCCAAATTTTTCCTTGCAGACTCGTTGGTATTTCTCCGCAAACAGGCGGCGAATGATTCCGTCGGGCTGGACGTAGTTGTCCACGCGATCAATAAAGACGAGGGATAGACACTTGATTCCCTTTGGTGACAACCGCTCTCGTTTAGCGAAATGGCTGTCAATAAGCCAGTAGAGTTGTTCGCCGAAGATGCCTTCAAGATCGGCTGACTTCTCGCTCTCCACGACAATCGCGCCGTTCTCGAATTCGCAGCGGTACGCTTTTTCGCGAAGCGGTTTGAATATGCGGCGGATCACATAACCGCGATAACCGATATTCGAGGTCATTACTTCCAGGTCATCGCCCACCTTGAGCAAAGATGAGTCACGTAAGTCAAAACTGCCATCTTTCTTTGCAAACCAGAGTCGGAGCTTCGCGCGCGGCGGTTTGCCATCCCGATAGGTCTTCACCTCCACCAGCTCGACCCGCAGGGTCGCCTCTTGATTCTGTTCGGCCACAGTCAGCACCTCGATCTTTTTGACCAGGCCTTGCCGGTAGCTATCGAAGGGAGTAAGTCGATAGATCAGGTTATGCATCACCTTGTGCGTTGCGGAGTAACGAAGTTTACACAGGGGGTTTAGGGCATCGATCCGGGCAATAGAATTCTCGGTGTCCATTCCCTCCTGCGGTTCGTCCATGATGATGATTGGGCGCGTCCGCGCAATAGCCTCGATGAAGGGCATGTTAAAGAACAGGTCTTCACGCTGGGCCTGGTTCAGAATGCGGTCTTCCGTGTTGAAGGACTGAACGGTCATCACCATGATCTGCGGATGCTGTTCCTCGACGAACGATGTCACGCGGTTCAGGCGCTTGCTGTCGTACTCGAAGCACGCAGGTGTGAAGCCATACACATCAGCGAGCTGCCGCTTGAACGATTCGAACGTTGCGAGCACACCTTCCTTGATCGCAATTGATGGGACAAGAATGATGAACTTCGTGAACTCGTACTGGCGGTACAACTCGTAGACGGTTTTGAGATAGACCAGCGTCTTGCCGGTTCCGGTCTCCATCTCCACACAGAAGTCGAGGGCATCGTCCAGATGCGCTGTTTCCTCGTCGATGCCGGAGTCTTCGAGCACACTCAAGATGTTCGCGCGTATCAGGTCGGAACCGATGGATAGGACGTTGCTCCGCACGCCCTCACTACAAGCCATATCAAACGTGTTGCGGGGCTGCCCTTCGAACAGGCGGACAACTGCGTCGATAGCCTCTCGCTGGTACGCAAGATCCTCAAGTT
>CALMYG010000046.1 GCA_937873455.1 uncultured Verrucomicrobiota bacterium | reverse complement strand
GTTTACGGTTTTACGGCGATCGACCGGTTTGTCCTTGCTGACAAACCGATCGTTCCGTCATGATATTCGTATCGTATGAAACCGCCTGAATCCCCGGAAACCGCGCAAAATATCGAGGACCTGCTCCGTCGGATGACGCTGGAGGAAAAGGTCGGACAGACGCTTCAATACAACGGTGCGGATGACGATGCCCTCGAACAGTTGCACAATAATCATGTCGGTTCTTTCCTCCATGTGATGGGGGAAAAGCTTGAGGCGCTGAAAGAGGCGGCGGGAAAAACCCGACTGGGCATTCCCCTGCTCTTCGGCATCGACGCCATTCGCGGTCACGGGTTATGGCGCAATGCCACCTTGTTTCCCACCCAGATGGCCTTGTCCTGCTCGTGGAATCCCGACCTGCTGGAAGAAGTGGCGCGCATCACGGCGCGGGAAGTCCGCGCCACGGGTCCGCAGTGGACCTTTTCGCCGCAACTCGACATTTGCCGCGATATCCGCTGGGGCCGGATGGGCGAGACGTTCGGCGAAGATCCCCGGTTGACCGGCGCGCTGGCGGCGGCGATGGTGCGCGGTTATCAGGGTTCGAACCTGGCGGATGAGGAGGCCATCGCCGCCTGCCCCAAACATTTTATCGGCTACGGGGAAACGGTGGGCGCCCGCGACGGCACGGAGGCGGACGTGACGCGGCGAACATTGGAGATGGTTTTTCTCCCGCCGTTCCGCCAGGCGGTGCATGAGGCCGGCGCGGCCACGGTTATGGCGGCTTACAATGCGGTGGATGGCACACTTTGCTCGTTGCATCACGAATTGCTGACCGGGGTGCTGCGGGACCAATGGGGTTTCGACGGTTTTGTTGTATCCGATTGGGACAATGTCGGACGGGCGGTTTACCAGAAGCAGGTCTGCACCTCGATCCGTGAAGCGGGGGTCAAGGCGCTTCGTGCCGGCAACGACATGGCGATGTCGACGAAAAACCTGGCCGGTGAATTGGTCGCGGCGGTGACGGCCGGGGAGCTGGCCGAGGATGTACTCGACCAAGCAGTGCGGCGCATCCTGCGGATCAAATTCCGGCTTGGGCTTTTCGATCAGCCGGCGCGGCGGGGCATCGACCGGGAAAAGATCAGGACCGTGATCAACTGCCCCGCCCATCGCGCCGCTTCCCTGGAGGCATCCCGGCAAAGCCTTGTCCTCATGACCAACCACGGCATTCTGCCGCTCGCCCCGGAGCGCCTTCGCTCCATCGCGGTGCTGGGTCCGAATGCCGACGATCTGTTTGGTACGGTGGGCGGCTGGGTGATCGGATCGCCGCAGGCGGAGTTTCCCGACGCGATGCATGACCGCGATCACATCGTCACGGTGTTGGATGGCATCAAGGCGCGTTTTGCTTCCGCAACGGTCGTTCACGAGCGGGCGTGTTGCGTGGTTGATCAGCGGCATGCCATCTCCGGTTGGTTCACGCAGCGCCAACCGGGAGAAACCACCACCCCGCCGGAGGGAGGCATGGAACGCGCAACCGAACTCGCCCGCTCGGCGGATGTGGCGGTCGTCGTGGTGGGCGACACGATGGCGCTGCAAGGTGAAGCCAATGATCGCGCGGACATGGATATCAGCGGCGGGCAGATGGAACTGTTACACGCGGTCAAGGCCACCGGGACTCCGATGATTGTCGTCCTACTCGTCGGCAAACCCCACACCATCGGCTGGATCAAGGAAAACGCCGACGCGGTGGTCTGCGGGTGGAACCAGGGCGTGGAGGGCGGAACCGCCATCGCGGAACTGCTGGCCGGTGATTTCAATCCCTCGGGGCGACTCACCCAGTCGTGGCCGGTGTCCATCGGCCAGCAACCGGTTCACTACAACCAGGCGCCGGGCTGGCATGCCCCGCGTTACGTGGACCAGGCCATTGAACCGTTGTTTCCGTTCGGGCACGGGTTGAGTTACACCACCTTTAGCTGCGGGGACGCGACCGCGGATCGCACCACACTAACTGGGGACGAATCGGTCACGATCGCGGCGGAAGTCGCGAATACCGGATCGCGGGAGGGAACCGTCATCGTTCAGTGTTATGCGGCGGTACACGCCCCGCTGGTGCGTCCGGCGCGGGAGCTGCTTCAGTGGCAGCGCGTTCATCTGAACGCAGGGGAATGCCGACGCGTCGACTTCATCATCAAGCGGGATGACTTCACCTTTGTGGATGAAACCGGCAAACGAGTTCCGGCAAATGGCAAAGCGGAGGTTTGGGTCGGACTGTCCTCGCGCACCCGCGACTTGAATGGAACGATCGTTCAACTGGCCGGTTAACTCAGGGCAGCAAGATTACCCGGAAGTGTTGAACCGCGGCCGGCGCGGGATTGGTCACCACGGTTTCGGCGCGTTCGCCGGTCGCGATGACCGGATCGTTCACGTTCACGAAACCGTCGCCGGTCCCGGTCAAATCCTGAACGGACTGTTGCAACTGATAGGATTTACCGGACACGGCATCCCAACGGACCAGCAACGAGCCGTTGGCCTGGGGAATAATTTCAAACATGCGCAGGAAATCGGCGTCATCCAGCGCGTCGGTACCGGCCAGCCATTCGTGATAGTCGCTGATGCCATCGCCATCGGTGTCCGCCAGGTATGGGTCCGTGCCCAAGCTGCGTTCCCAGGAATTGATGAGGCCATCGCCGTCGTCGTCACCGGTATCGAGCGGTTGGTCGGTGCTGATCGCGGCAATGCGGAACACCTCATAAGAGGCAGTGGAATTGGTGAACACGGGACTATCGGTATAAAACGAGGCATCCGCCGTGGAGGCACGATTAAAGACGCGGGCGAATAGCTTATTGGCCTGATAGCGGTTGATGGTTATCGACCCGGCGGCTTTGCCCATGGGGCCGGCGCCAAAGTCCGTGCCCATCCCGATGCGGACTTCGGCCAGTACGGGATTATCCGGGTGGGGCTCGCCATTCGGTTCGGGCGGAAAGACGCCATGCTCGGCGGACAGGATTTGCACGAGCGCGCCGGGCTGGGCGGCGGTTCCGGGCAAAAGCCGTCCGAATTCATCGACCACCGGGTGGGCCATGCCGAAATGAAGCGGCACATTCAGGTGCGATGCGCCCGCGGAGACGGCATAGCCGGCGAAGATTACGGCCAGCATGACCGGGCCCAACCAACGGGTGATGGACATCTTTCGTTTCATGGCGCTCATGGAGCAAAGTTCCGGGTGGGTGGATTGTACATGACGGGTCGGTTGGTCCAGGTGATGGTTACCCCCCGGCGATGCACGATGATGATCGTGTCATCCGGCTCAATGACATAGTTGTTGGCGAGCGTGTTGCCGGTCATGGCATTGCGCCAGGTGTTGTCGCTGGTGCGCCACCAAATCCGGGCTTTGGGCGCGACCAGCGAGCCCTGGGAGACGCCATTGGTGGGCGTGTTGCTTAATATCCGGATTTCGTCGGACTGGCCGATATTCATACCGCCCCGGAAACCAACATTGGTGCTGATCCCCAAGCTGGTCAACGGAATGCGTTCGGGGAATTGGTGGCTCAACACGTGATAGACCGGATTGGTCGGCGCGGCTGCGGGCGAGGATATCGCATGGACCAAAGCCTGGGTTGGCACGCGACCGATCATGATGAGGCTTTGTGGTTCGGCATCCAATGGCAACTCAATCAGGAAACCCTGGCCCAACGGTACGCGCTTCTGGTTGGCCGAACCGCTTCCGCCGATTTGCCAATTCCAACCCGAAGTACCCAGCCATACTTGCGCGGTGACGACGCTGCCGCGCGCGTTGCCGCCATGATTGGTGCCGAACCAGGATATCTTGGTGGCATCGTCAAACGTGCCCGCCGAGGGCAATACATTGGTACCGAACACATAGGCCACGGTTCCCTCGACATCATTGGTGGTGGCGGGGTCGGGGAAGGCAAAGAGCGAATGCCAATTTTCGCCGGGATAGAGCGGCACGGCCTTGGCGGCATAGATCTCCATGCTGGCGAGGCGGTTGGGGTTGTGGTTTTCCCACCGGCCCGGCCGGGCCACCCGGTAAAACCGGTAGGTGTGGTTGGTCAAAAGACCGGGGGCAAGGCGGTTGGTACCGCCGGCATCCAGGAAGGACGGGCGATTCGTGAAGGCCAGGAATTGCCACTGGTTCGACAGGGCATTGTGGAATCCGTTAGCGGAATCGACAAAGAGCACATCATAGTCCCGGCTCACGTGATCGTTCGTCGGCCCGGTCCAGCGGACGAAGAGGTCCATGTGGGTGCGGCTGATGCCCTGGGTGACGATGAAACGGTCGGTGTTGCCGATGACACTGGTGACGACACCGATGTTGCCGGCGAGGTCGCGGCCCTGAATCGTAATGTTGTAGTAGGTGTCAAAAATCAGGTTGGACAAGACCAGATTGGTGAAGGCCCAGTTATTCAGCGTGGAAGTCCATCCGGGGCTTTCGCGGGTCAAGGTATTCGTCACCGCGTCCGCCACCGGCGTGCCGTTGGTGCCGGTGACTTCGTAGTAGGTAACGATGAAGGTATCCCACGGCGAAAGCGGAGTGCTGTCGGATTGACGCCAGCCGGCAGCTTGGGCTTCCGATACGCCGGGCGGGGTCCATTCGATCTTGATTTCCGAGGACTCGTCGATGGCGCTGTCGAAGACATTACCGCCGGCGGCGTCGGTGGCGCGGAGGTTGGCGACGGCGGGCGGCGGGTTGGTGTCGATCCGGACGATGATCGGTTTGAGGTTGCCCATGGAGCGGTCGCCGGGACGGTCGTTATCGTTGTCGATGGCGAAGACGAAGCCGGTGATGACGCCTTGATGGCCGGTGAGGTCGGCGGTGTGGTTCGTGATGACACCGAGACCGATGCCGGCGTTGGTGGCGGCAGGAACGGCGGAATTCACGGCGGGCGCGACAAGGCGGTACTCGTCGATGCCGGAGTAGTCATCAATCGCCTCCGCCCAGGCAAGGTGCAGGTGATTGGTACTTACCCACTCGGCTTGTTCGGTCAGGGCCAGGGCGTCGATGTAGATGCCGGGGGTGCCGTCGGTTCCGACCCGCACCACGCGAAGGGTGGAGACGCCGGCCACATCAATGGTCCACGACAGGTACTCGTATTCCTCGCCGGTGACCGCGTTGGTGCCGTGGCTTACCCAGGTGGTGTTGACGCGCCGTTCAACGGCGAGGAATCGGGTATTCGTGCCGCTGGAGAGTCGGGCGACCAGCGAAAGGGAGGAAACGTCGGCGCGCGGCGGCAGTTGGAAATACTGCCCCACCCCATCCACGGTGAACCCGCCTTTGCGCACGCCGTCGAAGGGGAAGTTCAGGTTGACGTAACCGGTTCCGTACCAGATACCGGTCGCCGATCCGGATGTGATCACATTGGTCCACAAACTGCCGCTGGCTTGCGAGGAGGGCCAGCCCTCGTCGGTTTCAAAGGAGGTGTAGAGGATGGACGAGCCACCGGGAATATCGGGAAGGTCGACGCGGGAAATGACGGGGCCGCGGATGTCATCGTCGATCACCTGGATGCGTCCAACCTGAGCGGCAACCAAGGTCGCCCGGTCATTGGGCCTATCGTCATCGGTGTCGGGAATGGTTACGCGCACGACCTGAACGCCGGCGGTGACGAGGTTATTGATCAGGCTTCCCGTAAAGTCGCCGTTGGCAAAGCTCCAGATATTGGAAAGCGTCTGGTTGGTGGCGGTTTGGGCGGAGGAAAGGGCGGCGTCGAAGTTTTCGTAGTTGCCGACGAGGATATCGCCGATGCTGAAACTCATGACGGTATTCGTCCCGCCGCTGTTGCCCCGGGAGACCCCGGACTCCAGGTCGCGGGCGCCGAAGGAAAGTTGCAGGCCGATGGTTCCGGCCTGGGCCAACTCGGCATCGGACACCTTGAACAAGGTGTTGGATCCGCTGCCGTCGCGACGCAGTTGACCGCCGCGAATGACTTCGGCGGATTGCGGTGCGCCGCCGTTGGTCAGGACGAGCATGGGGCGGGCGGCGGCGTTGGGGACGGAAACATTGGCCACCACCGGGGCGTTGGTGTCGTTGTCGATGATCCGGATCGCCCCGAACAGCCGGTTGCTCAGCCAGGTGACGTCGCCCGGGCGGTCGTCGTCGGCATCGGGGACGTTGGCCAGGACGTAGCGGTTGCTCAGGCCATCGGCAAACAAGTCGCCGATCTGGGAGTAGGAGAAGCTGGTGGCAATTTGCCAGGAGCTGGTCGACGTGGGTATGGTGGTGTCGGCCGAGCTCATGGCCGCCTGATAGCCGGCCACGTTATTGGTGAGGAACCCTTCAATGCTGACATGCATGTTGGAGTGCGGCAAGGAGGTCCCACGGAAAAGGCCGCTGGCATCGAACACGTTCAACGCGGAGTAGAGCGGATTGGTGGCCGATACCTGGGTTAAGGCCCGGTCGGTGATTTCAAAATAGCTGCGCGGCGTGGCAGTAAACTGAATGTTATCAAACCGCACATTGCCGGCCGCAGCGGTGGCGCCGCCAAACGTAAACCGGATGCGGACATTGGTCGCTCCGTTCATGGCGGACACCGAACTGAAGTCGAAGGTTTGCACCGCCCAGGCGTTCAGGGAGGGATCCCAGCCGGTGACGAAATCGACGAAGGCGTCGCCGTTGATCGAGTAGGCCACGGTATTGCTGTTGTGTCCGGTATCGGTACGGCGGTTGGCAAAGGACATGACGAGGTTTTCGTAGATGGTCATGTCCAGGGTGAACTGCATCCAGCGCCCGTTGTTGCCGGTGCTGCTCACGCGGGCGCCGAAACCGGCATCATCGCCGGGCACGGCATTGAGGGTGGTCGAGGCGGTGGCCCCGCTTTCAAAGGCAAAGTTCGGATTGAGATTTGTGGTGAGGGCGCCCTTTCCGTGCGAGACCAGGGTACGTTCGGGGCCGGTGTTGAAGTTCCAAGCGGCCAGCAGGGTCAGGTTCGTAGTGGGCGCTATCGCGGAGGCGCCCATCATGAGGGCCAGCGGGGTGTCGCCGACCGACGGGGCGGTCAGGTCATCATCGATCACGGTAAAGGTCATGCCGGGCGGATTCAGGGCATTGATCCACGGCATATTGTTGACTTCGCGGGGCGTGATATTGATACCGGTGAACCGGCTGGTGTAGACGCCGAGGAAGGTCGCCTCGTAGGCGGTGCCGGGATGGGTCTGGTTGGAGGCGATAATCAGGCGATTGTCGTACAGATACGATAAACTGGTGAACGGCTGATTGGTCAGGATCTCCGTGCCAAACGGGTTGATCAAATCGAAATTCGGGCTGGAGGCGTTGTGCGACATGCCGGTATTGGACCAGATGTGCTTGACGACATTGAAAGCACCGCTGCGCAATTGGGCATCGGTAATGATGTTGTTAACGCCGAAGATGGCCCCGGTGGCGACGACGTCCCGGGTGACCTGGAGGTCCAACACGCCCAGATAGAAGATATTATGCTCGGTGGTGTTGTTGGGACCAGCTTTAATGGTGATGCGGATGGTGCCGTCGGCGCGTGGCCACATGGGAGTGGACACCACCCGGTTGGAGGTATTGTTGGCGGCGTCGAGGTATAAATAGTTGGTGACGCTGCCTTCCACGAGGTATTCGGTTTCGCGATTTTCGGTGGCGGCCACGCGGGAGGCGAAGAAACGAAGCAGATGGGCCGGTCCGCCGTATTGCAGGTTCGTCAGCACCATGACCACCTGCTGGGGCGGTGATCCGGTCGGATACGTGGCATCGGCGCCCCACCAGGAATCGCGGGTAGCGGACGGCGGATAGCCGAGCCACACCGCAGGGTTGGTCGTGCCGCCCGAATTCGGATCGGTCAAGACAAACGGCTCCGTGATGTTGAGATTGATGGTGGTGATCTCCCCCGCCGCGGTAACCAGGTTGCTGCGTACGCCGCCGGCGATGTTTTGCCCGCCCGGTGGCACCCAATGCTGGAAGATATTGTTCCAGTTGGTGGGGGTTTGCAGCGTGGAGGTTCCGAAGTCAACAAAGACGCGGTATTCCTCACGCCGGATCGCGAACGTGTAGATGTTGGTGGTGCGGGCTTCATCGTTCAGGCGGTCGTTGTCGGCATCGGTGGAGGTTACGTGGATGGCGTAGGTTCCCCACTGGTTGAGCAAGGCGGCGTCGATGAAGTGGCTGAGGTTGGCCGGGGTGGTCTGGGCAGGCACGGGGACTTCGATGTCCATGTCGATCACGCCGAGGTAATAGAAACCGGAAGCATTATTGTTGGCCGGACCTTTGCGGACGGAGATGCGGATGGTGCCGTCGGCGCGGGGAGCGATGGCCGTGGTCACCGCCACGTTGTTGGTGTTCTCGGAGGCGTCGAGATAAACGATATTGGTAGAAGCCCCTTGAACCGAATACTCCGCCTCTCGATTATCTCCGCCAGCACTCATACGGGAGGCAAAAAAGCGGAACGTATAGGTGGCGTGGGCGTTGAGGTTGCTAAGAACGAGCACGGCGTTGGACGTGGCCCCGTTCTGGCCGTATAAACTATCGCGAGTGGCATTGGCCGGGTAAGCGGCATTGGGACCGGGCGTGGTGGTTCCGTTGGCATTGTTGCTGAAGAAGGCGTTGGCGATGGACAGGGAAATCGTCGTGGCCTGCCCGTTGGTGGCGACGAGGTTGGCCAGCGTTGTGCCGGCGGCATGGTTGGTGAGATTGTTCCAGTTGCCGGCGGTTAAGAAGGTGCTTTGTCCGGCATCAATGACGACCCGGCTGACCATGGCGCTTTGGCCCTGTACTGAATTCGTGAAGAAAGTGGTGTTCATGGCCACCGAGCCGTCGGGGCGGTAGAGCACGAAGAAGGGACGGTTGGTGTTGGCGGCGTCGGCGATGATGCCGCTTCCGACATCCTGCACCATGCCGGTGAGGATCAAGCCCGCGCCGAGATTTTCCATTTCATGGGTGGTGCCATGAATGCTGAACCCGCTGTGAACCGGGCCGACCACATCGTCATCAATAACGTTAAACGCGAGCGGCGTACCGTTCGACCAGACTTCAACACCCGTGGTGATCATACCGTTGAAGGTGATGGCGCTCCAGCGCGCGGTATAGACGCCGAGGACGGGATGGAAAAAGCTGATATGGGAGGAATTGGATGCGCGCAGGCCCCGACCGGAGTCATGGTACGAAAAACTGGAGAAGGTCCGGCCGGTGAGGATGACCGTACCGTTGGGATGGAGCAGATCATAATACGGATAACCGGCGTTGTTGGTCATGCCGTCGCCGGACCAGAAATCAATCGCCATGCTGAATTGACCCGACACCATCTGCCCGTCGGTAACGGTGTTGGCGAGGCCGGCGACATGGTTGGTGACGTAGGCGTCGGTGTAGGGATCGGGGCGAATGTTGATGGTATCGATGTAGGCGTATTCGTTGGTGGACCGGGTCTGGAAGGTCATGGTGATCAGATCCGGATTCGGTGCGCCGAGGAAGGAGAAGGTATTGACCAGGTTGGTTCCATTGACGGCGAGGGTCCAGGTCTGGGCCTGGTAGTTGAGGTTGATGACAAAGAAATTCCAGATGGCCGGGTTCACGCCAACCGCCAGGGCGGACTTGTTGGTACCGTCAAGCACGGTGACGGTGTTGTTGGTATTAATGTAGAACACCGCGGAGCCGTTGGTGACCGTCACATCGTCGTCGTTCTCCGGAAGCAGAATCCCGTAAAACGAGAAGGTGACATTGGTGAAGGTACCGGTGAAGCTGTGGGAAGCGGTATCGGCTTGGAGCCGGAGCGCCTGGTTGCCCTGATGGCGAACGGCGGTTTGGACCACGGCGTTGGTGCCGGATGTCCAACCGCGCTGACAGTTCAGTACGCCGGTGACCACCGGTTCGACATAATCGGCCTCAAACGGTTCGACGAACGGAAGGCCGTAAGGGGCGATCACGGTCAAGGCGTAGTTGGTTTGGCCAAAGGAACCATCGTTGGGGCGATCGTCATCGGCATCGGCGGCAAAAACCCGCACGGTGTATACCCCGGCGCAATTAAATACCGAGGCGGGGATGGCATAGGTCAGGGTCGCCGGCGAGCCTTGGGCATCGCCGTTGGAACTGACCGAGTTGGTAAAGAAGGTCGTACCCAGCGCCAGAGATCCATCGGAGCGAAACACCCGGAAGTGAGGCCGGTTGGTGTTGGCGCCGTCGGCAATGATACCACTGCCGGCATCCTGCACCTGGCCAACCACCGCGAAGGCGGTATCGCGCGGATGATACCCGCTGATGTTAAACCCGCTGAATACCGGAGGCGCGGTATCGTCGTCGATCACCTGGAAGGTAATCGGGTCGCCGTTTTCATAGGTATCAACATTCGTGCGAATCACACCGTTCGACGTTACCGCATCATAACGGCTGGTATAGGTTCCCAGCATGGTCACGGCATACGCGGCGCCGGCGTGGGAGGTGTTCGAGGCAATTTGGGTACGTCCATTATCCAAGTAGGTGATACTGGAAAACACATGGTTGGTCAGGATCACCACCCCGGCCGGGGTGATGAGATCGAAGTTGGGCATGGTCGCGTTGTTGCTCATGCCGGCGGCGCTGTAGAATTGCATGACCACATCAAACACGCCGGAGCGAATCTGCGCGTCGGTGACGAAACCGCCGGCCCCAAACACCCCGTTGGTGGCGGTTGGAAAGGGCACCGGATTGTTGCGGATGACGATGGTGTCGCCGATCTGCGCGACTTCGAAACTGCCGCCGAACATATCCGGAGTGAATCCGCTCCAGTCCACGGCAAACTTATTGGCGGCGAATCCGACAATGGAAGCGCCGGTCACGATGACATTCGTGTAACCAAGCCACGGATAGAAATCGCCGGGGTTGCCGCGAATCCGCAAGGTAATCGGGTCGGAAGACGTCGCATTGACATAGACGTCACTCTCGGCGGCGATGAGGTCCCAGTGAACTCCCGGCGTGCCGGTGATGGCGGTAATATCGACAATCATTTCGGAATTATTTTCCAGGCGAAGCTCGTTGACGCTCAGGACGCCGACGCCGTTGGTGGCGTTGCCGGCATTCACGCGCCCGTAAATCAGGGCGTCGCGCACGGCGCCGGCGCCCCGCAGGGTCGCCCCGGCGGCCACGGTGAAGTCGGAGTTGGTGGCGGTCCCGCTCATCACGATCGCGCCCTCGTTGACGAAGGTTTCGCCGGTGTAATCGCTGACCGCGGACAAGGTCAGTGCCGCGGGGCCGATCTTGATGAAATCGCCGGAACCGGTGATGGCGCCGTTAATGGTGTTTAACGAGCCGGGAGTATCAATCGTCATACCGTTGGGGCCGATGGTGAAACCGCGGTTGGCGTGGGTGGCCAGGGTATTCAGAGGCCGGAAACCGCCGCCGTTGATGTAGAAATAATCGGGATCGAAGCTTGCCGGAACGGCGCCGAGGCGCAAATCGCCGGAGGGTGACGTCGGGTCAGCGGTAACCACGCCGTTGCTGATGATGATACCGCCGCCGAAGGTATTGTCTCGAAACAGGCGGACTTGACCGGCGATATCCACAATCAAGCGGGTCGTGTCGCCGGTTACCGGGGCATTTTCAAAACGGATATGCCCGCCGCCGCCGAGAAAGAGGTCGTAATTATTGCCGATTACGCCGCCTCGCACACGGAGTTCACCACTGGCGGAGTTGATCCGGCTGTCGGCGGCCATGGTAATCAGGCCGTTGTAGTAAGCGCCTTCCTGAAGGTTGCGCAAGGCGCCGCCGTTGGTGACGCCCATGCCGGCCAGGCTGAGCGGTTCGGAGTCGGTGCGGGCGGCATTGGCCATTTCCAGGGTCGCGCCTGCGCGCACGATGGTTCCGCCATCCACCGCGCCCAATGAGTTGGTGCTGTAAATGCGAACCACGCCCTGGCTGATGGTGAGGGTGCCGGCAAAGGTGTTGTTGGTGTTGACCAAAATCAAGGTCCCCTGCCCCTCCTTCACCAGGGACCGGTCGCCACCGGATTGCCCGAGCACGCCGACCACCCACAGAGGCGCACCGGTGACGGACAAGGTGTGGTTGCCGGCGAGGGTGACCGGTCCGTTAAAGGCCATTTCATGGGTACCGGCAAACAACGAGTTGCCGTTGATTGTGACCGCATTGGTTACGGGATTGGCAATAAGCGGCGCGCCGTAGATGTTGTCAAACACCACGGGTGTCGGAGAGGGGTCAATGGTAAATGTTCCCGAACCCAATGCGTTCCAGTGTCCGATATTTAATCGGCCACCAGCCAGGACGGTACCACCTCCATAGGTATTTACGCCCATCAAACTCAAGGCACCTGGACTGTATTTACGTAGGCGGCGAGAACCGGAGGACTCGGATAACACACCGTTGAATCGGAGGGTGTTGGCAAGGACGTGAATATCCCGGTCAGCGTCGCCGAGGCTGGCATTGCCGGTGATGGTGAGGTTGTCGGTACCGACAAAGATGGGGGTGCCATTAAACAGGAAGAAGTTGCCGATGGTGAGGGGGGCGCCGGTGGTGTTATCGAACTCCGCAAGGGCTACCCGGAAGGTTCCGGATCCCAGCGCGTTGGCATGGCCGATGTTGATGCGGCCCTGATCAAGACGCGTCCCGCCACTGTGGGTATTGTTGCCGTTCAGGGTCAACCAACCGCTATGACCCAACTTGTTGAGAGCCCTGCTGGACCCGTCCTGGCTGATGACGCCATTGAGGATCAGGTTGTTGGTGATGACGGTGATGGAACGGTTGGCGCCGGTGATCAGGACCGGACCGGTAAAGGTGAGTTGGTCCGAGCCGACAAACGAAGGACTTCCCGCCAACACAAATCCATTGGCGGAGGTCAACGGTCCGGCGGTGACATTGTCAAAGGAGTTGTTTTCGCCCTGAATCGTATAGGGACCGGTGCCGAGGGCGCTGGTGTGGCCAATGTTGAGCAAGCCGCTATCCGGTTCGTGCCAAACGCCGCCGCTGAAGGTGGGGCTGTTGCCGCTGAGGGTGATGGTTCCGGCTTCGCGCTTGCGCAGTTGCCCGGCCCCGCTGATCGTACCGCTGTAGGTCCAGGCATCGGACCGTGAGATGACCGAGGTGGCGCCGGCATTGATCTGCAGCGCGCTACTACTGGAGATACTACCGGCGGTTCCGGAGCCGATCTGGAGGGTGCCGGCTTCGACGGTGGTGTTGCCGCTGTAGGTGTTGTTCGCGAGCAAACGGGTAAGGCCGCTGCCGTCCTTGGTCACCGTGCCCGCGCCGGTACCGATCACCGTGCTCATGTCGATCTGACCCGCGCCGCCAAAAGTCAGGCCGTACACATCGGTAATCGCAGTGGCGTGGTTGAGGGTGAGCGTGCCGGCGTCGGCATTGATGCGGGCGTGATCGGCAAGAAAGAAGCGGCCGGACATCGTGTTCGCACCGCTGATGTTGCGAAGGGCGCCGCCGGCGGCGATGCCGGTTCCGGCGAGGTAGATGCGCTCGGTCAGGGTGATACCGCCGATGACTTCCAGTGCCCCGCCGGACTCGACGAAGGTGGCGTGGTTATCGGTGTCGGTATTGGTGCCCAGCGATCCGGCCTGGGTGGCGCGCAAAGGTCCCTGCTGAATGATGGTGCGACCCTGGTAAGTATTCGCGGCATCCAGGGTCAAGCGTCCCGGACCGGTTTTGTAGAAACGGTGATTCGCATTGGCCACGCTGATCACCGGCTCGGTGATGGTCAAGGTCCGGGCGGCCTGGGTGATGTCAATCGCGCCGTACGCGGCGGCGGAACCCACGCCAAATCCCACGCCCTTCGACAGGGTCGCATCGGCATCACCGGTATAGCGCAGCGTTCCCGTGGTGTCCGTGTTGATGAAGCGAATCACCGGAGTGGTGGTGCGTTGCCCGAGCGGCTGGGCGGCGGACGCAGTGCTGTTGATCGAAGGTACGCTCACCACACCATCGTTGATGCGCACTTCGCCCAGAAACGTGTTATTGGCGGTCAGCGACAGCGTACCGGGACCGATTTTGGAGAGATTGCGGGCGGCAGTGCCGTCCACCACCCCGCTTAACGTCAAGGTGTCAACGGCATGATCCACGCCGATGCTTGCGGAAAGCGCCAAGGTGACTGGTCCGGCGAAGTTATTGTTATCGGCGGTGTTGCGCAACGCGCCGCCGGGACTGGCGGTCCGGCCGGCACCATGGAGGGTCAGCGGCTCAGCGGCGGTGGTGATGCCGCCGCGAATTTCGAGGGCGGCGCCGTCGGCCACATCGGTTCCCGATCCGGTACCGCCCAACGCATTGGCGTGTTCGATGCTGATCGCGCCTTGATTAATCGCGGTTAACCCGCTGTAGGAATTGGCCCCACGAAAGACCAGCCAGCCGGTACCGATTTTCTCAATGCTGTGCGGGCCGCTGATGTTATCATCGGAAACCAAGGTGGCCTCGCCGGGCACGTCAAAGATCAGATTGTTGCTCAACGCGATCGGTGCATTGAGGGTGGCCAGGCCGCTGGATTCATTCATGCCGATCACGCGGTTGCCGGCGCCAGCCCGCACGTCGACCGGAGTCGCCAGCGTCGCCCCGGCGGCGACGAAGAGGTTGACATTGTTGCCGGTGGTGGGAAATCCGAGAATGATTTCCGCCGCGCCGACTGCGGTGGAGGACCCCAGACGCAGCGATCCATTTTCAATGCGGGTTTCGCTGGCATAGGTGGCAGTCCCGTCCAAGGTCATCAGACCGGAACCGATCTTGTGGATACCGCCGGTGCCGGAAAGATTGCCCTGGACCACCACATCCTGGGCATTGCTCATGACCAGGTAATGACCGGCATTGGTCGCGCCGGCGCCGATATTGACCGTGCCCAGCAGGGTGATGAGACCGGAACCATGGCTGAAATTGAACTGACGGGTACCTGGAGAGGCTCCGACATTATAGAAGCCGGCGGCGATGCTTAAATCGTAGGTGCGATCACCGGTGCTGAACGACAGGGTGGCATTGTTGGTGATTTCGCTGGGATTATCGGTGGTGCCGAGTTGGTAAATGGTCCCGTCGTCAAACGTGGCGTTGGGACCGATGGTGGCGTTGCCGGAATCCTGAAAGATGTTCGCCTCAATCGTACCGTCAAAGGTTGGTTGGCCTGAAGCGCCGCGAACAACAAGTCCGCGGGCGCCGGGGTTGGTGATGGCGCCGGAGAACAACACGGCATTTTCAACAAACAGCGAACGGTTGTCGGTATCAGGGCTGGCCAGGTTGATGTCGCCGGAAAAGGTAAACGTACCGGCCCCGCTGTTGATGATCCGGGTTGGCCGCTGGCCGCCCTGATCATTGGCCCAGAGATGCAGGCGTCCGGTCATTTCCGTGTCGCCGTCGCTGTTTTTCCGGATGGTGGCGGAGGTATCGAGCTTAACCGGTCGGGCGATGATCTGGTTGGGGATGGTGCGTCCGCCGGCGATCAGCAGGGTGGCATTGGTGGCATTGGCGGCATCCCCGGAAATGAAAAGGGTTCCGGAACCGGCGGCATTGTTGTGATTGGAGAGAAGCACCGTGCCCCGGTCGATAAAGGTCCCGCCCGAATAGGTATTATTGCCGAGGAAGGCGATGGTTCCGCCTTCGGCATCCACCCAGATGCCTTCATTTCCGGAGATGACATTGGTCAGAAGAAGAAGTCCGCTGCCGGACGGCATAAATAAGCGCAACAGGGAATCGTCGGTCAGGGCGACCGGGCCTCGCAGGATGTTTTCGCCGGAGGTGTTCAAACTGGCAATGGTGCGGGACGATCCCCCGCTGATTTCAGCCACCGTGATGCTATTGGTCAGGCTCACGCCGCCGGCGGCGGGCTGCAACTGCAATTCCGCGCTCAGCGCGGGAAAGAAGCCGCTGCCGAGATAGATCAAACCGGACCCCGGTATGCCGCCGGCGAGCAGGCGCACGATGCCGGCATCGATGTAGGTACCGCCGGAATACGTATTGTTGGCGTTGAGCTCCAGGGTGCTGTTGCCCTGCTTCAACAGGTGAGCACCGGTACCGACCAGCGTGGCCGCGCCGCCATTAAAGACATTCTGCTCCACCGTGCCGGAGGTATTGGTGACGATGTAATTGGTTCCGATGATGGAAAACGTCGGGTAGAAGTAGCCGGTATAGGCCACCCCGTCGTTATCCTGATAGCTGTAACGGTATTCCAGCGTATAGGTGCCGTTGTAGGTGATCCCGGCCTTAAGGTTAATGTTGATATTGTCATTCCAGCCAAAGTAGTGGTCGTTTCCCGCTCCTCCGGTGCGAATCAGGTTCGCGGTGGATTCACCGGGATTCAGGTTTTGGCCGAACACGCGGTAGCGGAAGAAGGTGCTGCCCCAAAACATGTTGTTATCGGACCAGGCATTAATGCCGGCCCGGCGTACTTCGAAGGCTTCGCCGATGTTGTGCTGGCCCTTGTTCGCGCTACTGGCGCCTTCCCATGCTTGCAACGTCGCATTGGAATAATACTGGACCTGTTCACTCCAATGACCCTTGGCGGCAAAAACATCCAGTGGCATGGCGAACATACCACCCAGCGCCAAGCCAACCGCGCCCGCGGTAACGTAATCCCTATACCCCCATGTGTTGAACCGTAGATTCATTCATTCATCTTTCAGCAAACCCCTTGCCAAGTTTACTTGAAGCGGGTTGTCAACGTTCATAATCCGTGAAAGGCTCCGTTCATTATGGGTCTATAGTCAAAATACCTAGAGCCTCAGGATAGGTTAATCAACATGCACGCCATGAAGTTAAGCAATTGCGACAAACCTCACATTCAATGATTTTCAATTCTCAAATATGAACTCGCATAATCGAGATAATTTCGATTTGAATCATTCGCATCAATAGGTCGTCCGACGGCATTGAATATAGTTATTGCGCCATTTTGATTAAGCATTGCGTCATGCTCGGCTTGGCGTGAAACATGGAAACCACGATTATTTGTTAACATTCAAGCGCTAGTGCGATGACAAAAGAACGCAGGCGGAACCGCAGGAGACGCATCCGATGCAGGACGCCGTTTGACGAGATTTCACCGTCCCGGTATGTATTGCGCGTGGCACACCGTTTGCTGCTTAACTTGAAGCACGATGCAAGGATGATCGAATGAATAAATGGCTCATCATGATGGCTGGCTTGGGATTGCTGACACTCCACGCTTCCGGTGAAACACTCGCGCTCTGGGAAAATGATGCGCTGGCCGGCAACGAAGCGACGGCCGCGGCCAATTCGTTGGGAACAAACATCGACAGCGCGACACTGGGGCGCGGACCCGGAGGAACCGCGACGGCTTACGCCCGCACGTTCGCCATGCGGCTCGGAAATTCCGCCACCCTCGCCAATGCCATCACCAGTAACCGATACCTGACCATCTCCATCGCATCCGAAGCCGGATACGAGATGAACCTGACCAACATTTTTATCCGCATGACCTCACAGAATTCATCGGCCGCGAATGCCCGGAATTGGACGCTTTTTTCCGATCTCACCGGCTTGAATCCCGGGGATGAATTGGCCAGCTATGTGGTGAATGCCGGCGGCGCCACACCGACGCTGGGGGATACGCCACTGGGTGCGATCAGCGAACTTCAAGGAGTCACCAACGTTCAATTCCGCCTCTACATCTGGGGCTTGCCTACCGGCGAATTCAATCAAAACGGCATTGGCCGTCCCACCACGGCGGATAGTCTGGATGACTTGATCATATCCGGCACCACCGGCGCCGCTACGCCCCCCACCCCGCCCAGTTCCGGCGGTACCGTGGTGATTTTCCAGTAGACCGAATCCAAGGTTATCCCGTGGATGCCAATGACGGCCCACGGATTGGTCCTTCTGGAATGACGTGTGATTTTCCTTTGACTGATTGGTACCTGCACACTCGGCGGCAGGGTATCCGATCACGGGTGGGGGTTACGTGTTGTATGCGCAACCCCGAGACCCCTCGACGTCGCTCGGGGTGACGAATGGGAGGAACCGCAACGCCCTCGTCGCGATCATGTGCGACAAAACACGACCTATGTCATGTTGAGCGCAGGCGAAGCCGGAGTCGAAACATCTCCAACGGAAGCCCGTCGGGTAAGCGCACGTTAAGCGTGGCGGTTAAGAGACCACCAGGATACCCTGTCCCCTCACGGAATCCGCTGGATACTGACATTGCGGATGTGGACGTTACCCGCCGCCTTGGCGAGGCGGAAATCGAGCCGGGTTCCATTGGCCTTCCAATTGATGTTGTCAGTCACATGCTTTTTCCGGTCGCGATCCCATTCGGGATGCACTTGAATGGCGCCGCGGATCTGTTGTTTGATGGCGGGCACATCGTTGCGGCCGAATTTACCTTCGAATTCCACGTCGATGGTCTGCCACTCGCTCTTCAGATTGATGCGGCGTTCAAGGTGGGTGACGATCCCTTCGGATAGTTCATGCGCCCGCCCGCCCAGCGGAAGATAAATCAGGCAAGACACCACGCCGCGATCCTGATCGCCTCGAATCTCCATCGTGAACCGGTATTTTTTTCCTTTTTCGATATTCACATCCTGCGACAACAAGATGGAGCCATCCGCGTGATGATGATCGGATGAAATCCCGCTGAGCACCAACCCTTCGCCCCGGGCATCCACGCCGGGCCGCTGTGCATCCTTGGCGTAGTCGCTGGAAACATGAAGGTCCCAGCCGGACAGGTTGCCCACGAAATTGCCGTTGCGCAGCAACTCTTGCGCCTGCCCCGGCATGGCGACGATCAGCCAACATCCCAAAGCAAGACAACCAACCCGGAAGGGGCTTCTGGTGACGATCGGTTTCATAACGATTCCTTTCTTTTTTTCATGGGTAACCCTGACACGCCGGGAATGCAAGATTGATCAACGGTTTATCCTAGCGGCATTTTTCACTATTTTCTTTGAAGGGGTATCCATAGCCCATGAACATTCGCATTCTGCTTGCATTCCTGGTGAGCGCCATGACCGCGCTTCATGCCCCGGCCGCCCTGTTCGCATACGATGGTTTCAGCGATCAGGTCTATACCCCCGGAAGTCTGGCCGGACAAAATCCGACGATCTCCGGATTTGCCGGCGCCTGGACGCCGGGCAATAACATCGCGGCCGGCGGAACCACCTATGCCCTGACCTGGCCCGGACTGGCCTCCGATGATTCGGGCGGCGCGTATAGCACCGCCACCGGAAACCGTAGCGGACGGGATATCGTCCCGCCCCTCGGCCCGCCGGCCGGCGGCGGCGCCAATACGTTTTATATCAGCATCCTCATGGAAAACAGCCTGGTCGCCACCAGCTACCGCGCCCTGGAGTTGTGGAACTTCGGCAACCGCAACCTGCAAATTGGCGCCAACAGCGATATCGACGGAACGGGCCAGCGCTGGGGCATGCGAGCACTGGACAATGCCGCACTGCGCGCCACCTCCACCGTGGCCGCCGTCGCCAATGAAACCGTCCTCGCCGTGCTCAAAATCACCTGCTCCAGTGCGACCAATTCCGATTCCGTGCGGCTCTGGATCAACCCCGGCGACCTGGCGGACGAAGGAGCCTCCACCAATTTTGTCGAGCTGACCGGTCTGAATTTCGCCGGCAACAGCACCAATAACTTCAATTATTTCCGGTTCGCCGCGTTCAGTGGAACCTCGGTGGGCCGCTGGGATGAACTGCGCATCGGAACCACATGGGCATCCGTTCTGCCCGCCCCCATGATTCCCACCTACACCGTTTCGTATTCAAGCAACGGCGCCACCGGCGGCACGCCCCCCGTCGATGATTCCCTTTACGAGACCAGCGATTCCGCGACGGTTCTCGGCAATACCAATAACCTCGTCCGCACCAACCACGATTTTGATGGATGGAATAGCGCCGCGGACGGATCCGGCAATGCCTACAACCCGGGAGATGCCCTTCTCATCGGTTCCGCCGATGTCACCTTGTACGCGCAATGGACCAAGATCCCGCCCGGACCCGGTTATTACGAAGTGATCTACCTGCCCAACGGGGCGACCGGAGGCGCCGCGCCCGAGGACCTGAACTATTATGAACCGGGCGATCCGGTCACGGTGGCCGGATCCGGAACACTCGTGCGTCCCGGATTTGTTTTTGACGGATGGAATACGGAATCCAACGGCATGGACTCGGCCTTCGATTCCGGCGATATCTTAATCATGGGTGCCGCTGATGTTCACCTGCACGCCCAGTGGCTGGCCAACCCCAGCACCGGTCAACCGGTGCGGGTGTTTATTCTCGCTGGTCAATCCAACATGCGTGGATCCGGTACCGTGCGCCAGGCGCCCGAGGCGTGGCGTCCCCTCACCGGCGTATTGTTCGACGAGACGACTCCCGGCGATCCCGCTTCGTTTTCGTCCGAGTGGGAGGAAATCGGAACCGCGGTTGATCACATGGGGCCGGAAATGGCCTTCGCCGCCATACTTCGCGACGCCTATCCCGACAACCGCATCGCCATCGTCAAGGTCAGCCAGAGTGGAACCGGCCTTGGTTATTGGCGCAATCCCGGACAGTCCGGGCATGACACCTTGATGGCGCGTATCGATGTGGTCCGCGACCGGCTTGACACCGCGCTGGCCGAGAATGGGATCCCGGCGTGGAGCTTCGACGGTTTTCTGTGGATGCAAGGGGAAAACGAGGCCAACTCAATCGAGTCCGTAGCGCTCTCCTATCAAGCGGATTTTAATGACATGGCCACGAAGGTCCGGGCGGCCACCGGCGTAACCAATCTGCCGGTGGCACTGGGCCGCATCAGCAGTCAACTCGACCCGGGCCTGGGCGGTCCGGTCCAGCAACCGCAACTCGACTATGTGCGCGCCGGTCAAGTCGCCTGGGCCACCAACGATTCCGCCGGCGCATGGGTGGATACGGACGATTTGACGTTGATCGACAACTGGCATTTCGGCAGCATCGGCCAGCTAGCACTCGGCCAACGTTTTGCCGAGGCATGGTTTCGCATCGCCGAAGACCGCCCGTTGCTCACGCTGCGCCGGGCCGCCGGGCAACCGGAAAAAAGTCACGCCGCGGCCATCTCCTATCACGCAACCTTCCGTGAAGCGGTAACCGGCTTTGATGCTTCGGATGTGGTCATCCTCGGCGATACCGGTGCATCCAACATCGACGTGCAGGAAATGGCCCCGAACGACGGCACGACGTTTCTCATCGCCATCAGCGGCATGGCCCATCCGGGCCTGGTCGATCTGCGGATCCCAAACGCCGCCGCCGAGTCCGTCGGCGCCCGCGCCAGCCTGCCGGGACTGGCCGAGGGAACCACGGTCCTGTATGCCCCCCACCCCGACGTCGCCAACCTGCTGTTTCACGAACCCTTCACCGGTCCTGATCGCCCGATGAACCGCCTGCAATCCAGCTTTGGCGGCACAACCGGCGGTTGGGAAATACAAAACAACGTGACCAACGGGTACCGCACAGCGACCGCTTCATCGCTGGATTACGGCAACGTGTTACGTTCGCCCGCTCATGGCGTTGGCGGCGACACCTTCAACAACAGTGCTCGGGCGCTGGATCTGGAAAAAACATTTGCCGGTTACATGACGGGTCGCGGCGCCGGGGCAATCGATGTCCCGGGAACGACGCTTTGGTTCAGTTACCTGATCCGGCCCGGCGATGCCGGCCAACGCCAGCGCGTCGCCTTGCTGCGTGGAACCGGTACCGCATACAGCGACGCGAACAATGCGGTGCACCTCATGCAAAGCAACGGCACCTGGCGCATGATCCTGCTGACGAATCATGTGGTCGACACCGGCGTCCCGGTGGTCACCGGCACCACGTATCTTGTTGTCATGCGCCTGCACATCGGTGGAGCGGCGGATCCCTCCAGCGCCCATGTGTGGATCAATCCGGATCCCGTCTGGCTCGGCGGCGCCCCCGACCTGGCCAGCGCCTTGGCCACCCACACCGTCACCAGCGCCGACTTCAAATTCGGGCGCATCTATTGGTACCCGGGATCGGCTACCGGACATGGACGCATTGATGAACTGCGCATCGGGACCACCTTTGCCTCCGTGACGCCAGTGGCGATGGCCGGCGAACCGGATACCGACGGCGACGGCCTGCCCGATGCGTGGGAAACGACCTACTTCGGCGGCCCGACCAATGCCGTGGCCTCCGCACTCGCCGCCAACGGGATCAACACCGTGCTGGAAACCTTCATTGCCGGCATCAGCCCGGTCGATGCGCAGGCGCGTTTTGAACTCGGGGGGAGACTGGCCCCGGACCAACGCATACTTTTGGAGTGGCAAGCGGTAAGCGGGCGGGTTTACGGCGTGTACGCCACCACGAATTTAGCGCAAGAATTTTTGCCATTGGCCACCGGCCTGGCGTGGCCTCAACAAGCCTTCACCGACCTTTTGCATCAGGTTTCCGCGCAGATGTATTACTACCTCGACGTCGCGCTGGAGTGACCGGACCCGCCGCCTTCAAGGTTTTACCCTCGTTCCAGGTAGAAGGCACCAGCAAATGCATCGGCATGGCGGTGGGTCCCTTCTCGTGATGGCGGATCAATTGGTCGAGCAACAGAATCGCTTGTCTGCCGATCGCATCCATGTTCTGGGTCAGTCCGGATACATCGGGGGCTTTTTCGGCCTGATGGAGCAAGGCAAACCCGATATCTTCCGGCATGCGGATGCCGCTCTCCCGCAACGCCCAGTACTGATCAAGACTGAAGGCAATCACGGCATCCGGGCGGTGCATCTGGAACCACGCCAAAAAGGCCGGGCGGTCGTTAAAATCCCCCATGTAAGGAGGTATGCGTTGCCGGCGCGGCAGATACATTTCCTGAAGCGCCCATGCGGCGCCCAGGCGCGTTTCATCATCCTCCAGCACCACGGCATGCCGTCCCAAAGCAAAACCAATGCGATCGTACGATCGCGCCCGCACTTCCATGAAGGCGTGTTTGATACTCTGAAAGATGTTGGACCGAAGCGTGTGAAACGGATGATCGTTGCGGTAGATGGCGCATTGCACCACCGAAAACTGCCCCCAGTCGAACTCGCGGCCAAACGAGGCCATATCCATTTCACCGGTGATGACCACCCCCTGGGTGGCCCGCGCATACAACTGCCGGTAAAGCGGCCCCACCGGCGTTGCATCGCTCAACTCATACAACGTAGGGGCATACCCCAACCGGCGCGCCTCCTCCATGATCGACGCGCGGTAATACCCCGGTTTTCGTCGGGAAACCTGCGCGAGGGCAGGAAACTCAAACAGGGCGATGGGCGTGCCTTGCAAATCTTTCGCGGTGCTGAAACGCTTGGACGCAAGGGCGGCCAGCAGCGGATTGGGCCGGTATCCCAATTCGCAGGCGATTTCCTTGATCGCCTTTGCCTTCTCCCCGGACACCCGCCCGCGCCCCCGCAAGGCCAGGGAAACCGAAGCCACGGAAACACCCGCACGCCGGGCAATATCATGAAGCGTTACGTTCGACATTCCTGAAGGTTAACGGCTTAACCAAGCTCGGTCAAGCATACGCGGGCAAAAGCGATAGGATAGCGTAAAAACATTACATGGCGGCGCAGAGGTTGAAGGCACCGGATCGAATCAACCATCGAAGGGAGACGAATGAAAACAGTAACTACAATCATCGGGGCCATGGGCTTTTTATTGTTGTGCGCGGCGCTTGAAAACGCGTCGGCCCAGACCGTCCGGGATTGGATCAACGCCGGTGGCGGCACGTTTTCCGATTCCGCCAACTGGCAAGGGGGCAACGTTCCCGGGGTCATCAATGATACCGCACGCTTCGCCACCAATGGAACCTTTACTGTCACCCTCACCGCAGATGTGATCACCCGCAAAGCCGACTTCAGCGCGCCCAATGCCGTGGTATCGTTTGATCTGGGTGGTTATCTCATGAACATCACCAATTGGTGGGATCAGGGACCGACCTCCGGACGCACCAACATTGTGCGCCTGATTTCAGCGGGTGCCCTGCGAACGGGTTCGGACATGACCGTAGCCAAGGCCGGCGCCCGTTCCTCCCTGCACCTGTTACACGCCGGGGTCACGGTCACGAATCAGGGCACCACCCGCATCAGCGATGGCGCGGGCAGCCACGGCGAGCTCATTGTCTCCAACGGGCAGGTCATCGCCGGAGGCGTATTCACCGTGGGTAGACCCGCAGCCTCCACCGGCTTGGTGCGCATCGTGGAAGGAAGCATCAAATCCACCTCCACGGCCAATCCGTCCTTTATCGTAGGCGAATCCGGAAACGCAGCGGTATCGCTGGAGAGCGCAACGGCGATGCTGGTCACCACCGGCGGAACCGTCCACCTAGCGCGCTACGGCACCAGTTCCGGGTCGGTCGTCCTGGCCGAAGGCACGTGGGATGCTTCTCAAAACATTCTGGTGGGAAATGCCGGGCTTGCTTCCCTGACTATTCACTCCGGCATGCTCACCAACCGCAATGGTGAGTTATGGGTTTCCTACACCGGCGGCATGGGCCGGGTGATCCTCACCGGAAGCGACGCGCGTTTGTATGTCAAAACCATTGCCTTGGGCGGGGATGCCGGGGCCGGCGATGCCGTCATGGTCGTATCCAACGGTTACGTGCAGGCGGAGTCGTTCAATCTGGGATGGCGCAATAATGGAAGCGCTGGCCATCTGACCTGGCTGGCCGGTACCGGTGTTTTCAGCCAGGCCAGTTCCAAGGTGGCCGATGGCGCGGCCGGAACAAGTACGCTGACCGTCTCCGGGGGACGCCTTGATTTCGGCTCGCAAAACCTGGTTGTCGGGTCACTCGGAAACGGGGCCATGACGTTCTCCAACGGCGCTATTATAACCAGCGGGGAATTGCGCCTGGCCGTTGGCGCGGCGTCCATCGCCAACCTGGCAATGAGCGGCGGAACGGCCACCGTGGCCAACCTCAACTTCTTCGCACATCCCACTACGCCCAACGGGGCCTCCGCGACCTTTGCCCAGAGTGGAGGTGTTCTGGAACTCGGCAACATCCAAGCCTATAAGCCGGCAAACTCCGTCACCAATGTTTTGCTCTCGGGCGGAACGTGGGTGACCACCAACACCATTGATACGGCCAGTCAGCCGATCAACCTGACCTTGACCGACAGTCCGGGGCCAGGGGACTTCACCCTCGACACGCGTGAATTCAATTTCACCCAGCATGGCTCGATCAGCGGCAACGGCAGCCTGGTAAAACGCGGTTCGGGCCGCATGAGTCTTCGCGCCAACGCCATGCATACCGGAACGACAACGGTAGAAAATGGTGTGCTGTCCCTGGACTTCAGTGGCGCCATCAGCGGAAGCTCGCTCATCACGGTCCTCGGCGGGACGTCGATTGAAGTCACCAACCAGACCCAGCGCACGCTGGCGTTGGCAGCGGGGCAGACCCTGGCCGGTCTCGGCCAGATCATCGGCAATGTTTCCCTCGCCGGAGGCACGGTCTCTCCGGGAGGCAACACCGTCGGCAGTTTGGCCATGACCTCGTTTTCACCCGGTTCAGGCCGCATCGAAATCGACATTACCGATGCCAACGGCTCCGCCGGGGTGGATTGGGATGTGATCCATGTCGGCGCCGGCGCCGGACCGGTCACCAACCTGGCCAGTTCCGCTGACCCCATCATCATCGATTTCCGGTGCGCCTTGCCAACCCTGCCGAATTTTGACGGTCTCAATCCAACCAGTTGGGTCGTTGTCCGGGCCGGGAGTCACGCCAATTTTGCCGCCAATACGTTTGCCATATCCACCGACGCGTTTACTCCGGCGGCGAAAAACAACGGCAGCTTCACGGCCAGCCTTACCGGCGGAGACCTGTATATTCACTACCAACCGGCGGTGCCGGTGGATTTGGGTTTATCGATTCAGGTGTCCACCAATTTTGCGCTACCCGGGCAACCGGTCGAATTCACCATCGTCATTACCAACCATTCCGCGGCAACTTCCGGATCGTATTACCTGACCAATCAACTGGGGTCGGACTTCGTATTTGTCACCGGAAGCGTCGGAGCCGTCGCCAGCGGCTCAACCGTGACGTGGTCCTTAGGCGGCCTGGCCGGCGGGGCCTCAACCAGCATTGTCTTGACAGTAACACCCGTCTATACGGGTTCCACTCAGGAACTCAACAGCGCCGTGAGCGCCACGGTTTTTCATGTTCCCGGCGATCCGGTACCCGGCAACAACAGCGCCACCTCGGGGTCGGTTACCACCGTGGGCATACCGATGATGACCTTCTGGGTGCTCCTCGCTTTCGGTGCGGCCCTGGCCTTCGGGCTGTACCGCCGCAGCCGGACACCGGCGCATGTCACCCAGACCTGAAAAGGCGAAGGCACAATACATATGGGCGGAACACGGCATGGAAACTAATCCGAATTCCGGCAACATGTCGCCCGCTTCGTGCCCGCCCGCGGGAGCTTCTCGCGGACAACGCTGGACGATCCTCCGCGTACTGCTGGTGTGGCTGACCTTGTATGCTGTGGCACTGACCGCCTACAACTTGAGTCCGACGGCAAGCGGATTTGTAACGTATCGCCTTCAAGTGGTTCCGGCGGGATGGCTCATCCAGCTTACGCTTCCTGACGTTCCGATCTCACTGCGGCCGGCCTCCATTGTGAGCCCATCCCTGCGCATGGATATTCTTCGTGGTTGCGACGGCGTCGAGCCCTGGTTGCTGATGATGACCGCCCTGCTCGCAATGCCGTCGTCGTGGCGGCGGCGATTGGGCGGCGTGGCCGTCGGGACCCTGCTCATCTTCAGCCTGAATCTTCTCCGGATCGTTTCATTGTTTCACCTGACTTTGCATGAACCGGCATGGTTCGAGGTGGCGCATGGCGTGGTATGGCAAAGCGTCATGGTCCTGGCCGCATCAATCTTTTCGCTGGCCTGGATGGGCGTTTTTAAACGGCCGCATGATACCGGAGACCGACCATGAACCGGACGACCACGCGTATGCGCCTCGTCCTCCGCGTGGCCGCGGCATTTGCCCTCGGGTTGGCGGTGTATGGCTTTGCCTCCGGTCCCTGGTTAACCGTCTTGGCGCCGCTGGTATCCGTCATGGGCGCGCATACCGCATTTTTCATTGATCAGTTGGCGGTGGAGGTATTGGACGGTCGCATGATCCGAATCACCGGAGTGTTGAATCTCGGCGCGACCCTGGTCGACGGCTCGATGATTCCCCCTCTCCCCGGGCAGTGGATAAAGTCCGGCGGGCCGAGCATGACGGTGCTGCTGGTAGCTTGGGTGGTGTTCTTTTTCCCGGACGCTTCCCCGCGCCGCCGGGCCGTGCTTCTGATTCCCCTGCTGATGATCACCGCACTCGTTTGCGCCATTGACCTGGTCGTGGAATTACAGGGGACGGCCATTCGCGGGCTGTTGCAGGGCGGGTTGGAGACCTTCACGTTTCGCGCCGATCCGATCAACGAGACCATCAATCAGCGGCTGGTTTCCCGCCTGAAGATCCTTGAAATTGGTGAAGCTTTCATGGCTGGCGGCGGCCGGTTGTTTTTCGGTGTACTGGCCGGATTGATCCCGCATGGTGTGACGCCTGCGATCTACACAAGGCCCTCTTCCCCCGTATCCTGATTACAGCCGTGATGTCGCGGCGGTGGCCTTTATATAGCCTTCATACGCACGACGCCAGATCTCGGGTTGCCGCGGCGCGAAGAGCTGGAGATCGGTGGATCGACGGATCATCGCCCGGGCCTCGGCCAGATCGGCGACGACCCCGTCGCTGATCATCTGCACGGCCAGGTTTCCAAGGGACGTCGCCTCGACCGGTCCCGCTTCGACCTCACGCCCCGTGGCCTCGGCGGTGTATTGATTGACGACTTCATTCATGGCGCCGCCGCCCACGATATGAATTCTCTGGTACGTGCGCCCGGTCAGGTCCTCCAGCATACCCAGCACCGCGCGGTACCGCATGGCCAGACTTTCGAAAACGCACCGGGCCATCGCACCACGCGTCAAAGGAACCGGCTGGCCGGTTTCCCGGCAGTACGCCTGGATCCGGGCCGGCATATCGCCCGGCGTGGCGAACACCGGGTCGTCGGGGTCAATAAATGAAACAAACGGCGGCGCCTGGTTTGATTCGGCGCGGATTTGTTCAAAGCTCAACGGTTCGCCACCGGCCATCCATGCCTTACGGCACTCCTGAATGATCCACATGCCGCAGATATTTTTGAGCAACCGGATGGTATGGTACGCTCCACCCTCGTTGGTAAACCCATACCGGTAGGCGGCTTCTCCGGTCATGGGTTCCGGCAACTCCACACCCATTAACGACCAGGTGCCCGAGCTGAGGTATACGCTTTCCGAATCGACAAACGGCACCGCCACCACCGCGGAAGCCGTGTCATGACTGGGGGGGGCGACCACGCGCATGTCCGGTATTCCCCAAGCGCGCGCCCATTCGGAACGCAGGGTTCCAATTACATCTCCCGGCATGACCAGGCGCGGGAACAACCGCCGGGGCGCACCGACCACATTCAGCAATCGGCTCGACCAATCGCGCGTTTGGACATCCAGCATTTGGCTGGTGCTGGCGATGGTGTATTCATTAACCGCCACCCCGGACAACCAGGCATGGATCAAATCGGGAATAAACAGCAGGTGCTCGGCGCGACCAAGACCTTCACCGGCGTTCCGTTCCGCCATCAATTGATACAGGGTGTTAAAGCCCAGAAATTGTATGCCGGTGATCCGGTAAACTTCATCCCGCGGCGCCTGCGCAAAAACCTGCTCCATCATGCCATCCGTCCGCGTATCACGATAGGCTACGGGTTCGCTCCGTAATCGACCTTCGCAATCAACCAATCCGTAATCCACGCCCCAGGTATCCACGCCGACACTGCGAAGCGCCGCCCCAAACCTGCGCCCCGCCTCCATCATGCCGACGCGAATACCGTCGAGAATCGCCGACCATGGCCACCGAAATACCCCGTCGGTGAACACGGGACCGTTGTCAAATCGATGGAGAATATCCAGTTTGATTTCGCCATCTTCGATCCAACCGGCAATCACCCGTCCCCCCGATGCACCGAGGTCAATCGCAACATAAACTCGTTTGTTCATTTTTGTTTACACACCCGTTTTGTTGTGTTTATATGTTTATTTGTTTGTTATCGCAAGATCAATACGAGGATGTATGGGCAACAGAACACAGCAGTATGACGACGCCCGCCAGCGTTTTTCCGATTGGGGTGTCGATGCCGACAAAGCCCTGACCCTTGCCCGGCAGATTCCGATCAGTATCCACTGTTGGCAAGGCGACGATGTCACCGGGTTCGAGCCTGAAACCGGCGCTTTAGGCAACGGCTTGGCGGTGACGGGAAGCTATCCGGGCCGGGCGCGAACCGCTGACGAACTGCGCGCGGATTTTGCCTGCGCCGCTTCGCTTATTCCCGGCGCCAAGCGCTTTAATCTTCATGCGCTTTACGCCGAGACCGGCGGCGTACCGGTTGATCGTGATGCCTTGGCGCCCCTGCACTTCCAGGCATGGATGGATTGGGCGAAGGAAAATCGGTTTGGCCTTGACTTCAATCCCTCCTTTTTCTCCCATCCGCTGGCCGCCGGCGGCTTGACCCTCACGCACCCCGATGCCGCCATTCGCAATTTTTGGGTCAACCACGGAATGGTCTGTCGGCGTATTGCCGATGCCATGGGACGGCATCTCGGATCGCCCTGCGTAAACAATGTGTGGATACCCGATGGCTACAAGGATCTGCCCGCCGACCGGGCCGCGCCGCGTGAACGCTTGCGGGAATCGCTGGATCGTTGCTTCGAGAAAAAATACGGAAACGTGATCGACACCGTGGAAAGCAAGTTGTTCGGGATCGGATCCGAATCGTACGTGGCCGGTTCACATGAATTTTACATGGGCTATGCCATCACCCGCAGCATCGGCCTCTGCCTGGATGCCGGACATTTTCACCCCACCGAAGGGCTTGCCGATAAGATCAGCGCGATCATCCCCTGGATTCCCCGCTTGTTGCTGCATGTGAGCCGGGGCGTGCGCTGGGATAGCGATCATGTGGTCATTCTCAACGACGATCTGCTGGCCACCACCCAGGAAGTTGTGCGCGGCGGATACTTCGATAAAACATCGCTCGGGTTGGATTTTTTTGACGCCAGCATCAACCGTATCGCGGCCTGGGTCATTGGCGCCCGCGCCCTGCGCAAAGCGTTGCTTGTCGCCCTGCTGGAACCCGTCGCGCGGTTGCGCGAAGCGGAAAACGCCGGGGACTTCACCAGCAGACTCGCCTGGATGGAGGAATGCAAATGGTTGCCCTACGCGACGATTTGGGAACGCCTGTGCGAATTGGAAGACATGCCGGCCGGGGCGGCCTGGCTCGATCAGGTGCGGCGTTACGAAGCCGACGTCCTTGCGAAGCGGAATTGACGGCATGGAACGGCATACCCTTTACACCCACCCGCGCGACGAATTGGTGGAAACCATGCGGCGGATCTACCGCTACCGCATGACCACCACCTCGGGAGGCAATCTTTCCATTCGTGACGAGTCCGGCGTGGTTTGGATCACGCCCTCCCAAGTGGACAAGGGCGGCCTCACCCGCGAGGACATCGTATGCGTCCACCCGGATGGCCGCGTTGAGGGCCGCCATGCGCCATCCTCGGAATTGCCCTTTCACCAGGCGATTTACGCCGCACGCCCGGAGTTCCGGGGGATCGTGCATGCCCATCCGGTCGCGTTGGTCGCGTTTAGCATTTGCCGCGAAACACCCAATACCCGGCTTCTTCATCAAGCCTTCAGCGTCTGCGGCGAAGTCGGTTTTGCGCCCTACCGGTTGCCGGGGAGCCAACGCCTGGGCGAGGAAATAGCCGGAACGTTTGGCGAAGGTTATTCCTGCGTCATCATGGAAAACCACGGCGTGGTTACCGGGGGCGAAGATTTGCAAACCGCATTTCAACGCTTTGAAACCCTTGAATTCGCCGCGAAAACCATCATCAAGGCCCGCCACCTCGGCCCGGTTCATTACCTGAACGACGAACAAATCGCCCTGCCCCGTAGCGGTTTCACGCCACTGGAAGAAACGGACATGCCGCCTCCCGGCGGGACGGAGAAGGAACTGCGACGCCAACTGCGCGATTTCGTCCGGCGCGGTTACCAGCAACGTTTGATGATCAGCACCGAAGGCAGTTTTTCGGCCCGGCTGGACGAGGACGCCTTTCTGATCACGCCATACCGCGTGGATCGCAGCCGGGTTGAAATGGAGGACATCGTACTGGTGCGCGAAGGCCGCAAACAACGCGGCACCATGGCCAGCCGGGCCGCCCGCAACCACCGCGCCATTTACCGCCGCCACCCAAGCGTCAACGCCATCATCAACGCCTATACCGTCAACGCCACCGCCTTCAGCGTCAGCCAACACCCGTTCAGCGCGCGAACCATTCCGGAAAGTTATATTTTTCTCCGCGATGTCGATCGCCTTCCCTACGGCCTGCAGTTTCGCAATTCATCGGAATTGGCGGAGGCGGTTTCTCCCCAGCGCCCGGTGTGGATGCTGGAAAACGACGGCGTGCTGGTTCTCGGCGCCTCCATTCTCAACGCCTTCGACCGCCTTGAAGTGCTGGAATCCACTGCTGAAGCGGTCATCAACGCGCTTCCCATCGGCACGTTATCCGTCATGCCGGAAAACGTAATCGATGAACTCAACCACGCCTTTCCGCCCCCCTAACCGATGACGTCCCCACCCAGGAATACCGCCATGAGTCTCCATGATCACTATCGCGATCAGGTCCTTCAATTCGTAAGCGTTTGTCACAAACTCAGCGAGCGCATGTACGTCACCGGTTACGGCGGCAACTGCGCATGGAAACTGGAGGATGACGTCATCCTGATCACCCCCACCATGATGAACAAAGGCGACATCCAGGCGGAGGATGTCGTGTTTATCCGGACCGACGGCTCGGTCATCGAAGGCCGGCGGCGTCCGACCGGCGAAACCCCGATGTACGTCAATTTTTTCCGCGAGCGGCCGGATGTCCGGTCCGTCGTACATTGCCATCCCACCTACACCAACGCCTTCGCCATCACCAAGGGAAAAAACTGGCTGATGCGGCCGCTTTTCCCGGAGACCATCACCGAAGTGGGACCGGTTCCGGTGGTGCCGTATGGCGAACCGCTGACCCAACGCCTCGCCGACAACTTTTTGCCCTTCCTCAAAAAATACAACGCCTTTTTGATGGAAAACCACGGCTTGGTGATCATGAGCCGTTTTGACATCAACTGGACCATGATGAACACGGAGCTGCTGGAGATGACCTCCATGCACATCCTGCATGCCCTGCCGCTTGGCGACATCAAGGAAATTTCCCGCGACGACATTCGCAATATGGATAATGTCATGCGCGCGAGAAAACTTCCCTTCATGGGCGCCGAAGGGGTTCATCAATCCCTGGTTGATGTTTACGACTGGAATGACGCATGAGCGCACAGCACCCACACCGGCGTTTTAACGCCCTCACCGGCGACTGGATCCTGGTATCGCCTCACCGGACGCAACGACCCTGGCAGGGCAAAACGGAAGCCGTTGGTGGAACGGCCCGTCCGACTTATGACCCGGACTGTTATCTATGCCCCGGCAACCGCCGGGCCAATGGCGAACATAATCCCTCCTACACCGGCGTATACGTCTTCGAAAACGATTTCGCGGCCTTGCTTCCCACCGGCGCCACGCCCGGCGAGGCCAACCACGCGCTTTTCCAAACGGAACCGGTACGCGGGACCTGCCGGGTCATCTGTTTTTCGCCTCGTCATGACCTTACCTTGCCGGAGATGCCGGAGACGGATATACGGGCCGTGGTCGATACGTGGGCCCAACAAGTCGCTGAACTGGGTCGGCAGTACCGCTGGGTGCAGGTGTTCGAAAATAAGGGCGATGCAATGGGATGCTCCAACCCCCACCCTCACGGCCAGATTTGGGCAAGCGATGCCGTGCCCAACGAACCGGCGAAGGAAAACATGCGGCAGTTGGAACACCTGGCCCGCCAGGGCACGGATCTGTTGGGCGACTACCTGACCCTTGAGCTCGCGCAAGGCGAACGCATCATCCTGGAAGACGAACACTGGGTGGCGGTGGTTCCGTTCTGGGCCGTGTGGCCATTCGAGAGCATGGTATTGCCCCGACGCCGGGTTGAACAACTATACGACTTATCCGATGGGGAACGACGCAGTCTGGCTTCCACCCTCAAACGTTTGCTAACCCGCTATGACAATCTTTTTGAAACGTCATTCCCCTACTCCATGGGCTGGCACGGCGCGCCCACCGATGGAAAATCCCATGCCCATTGGCGCCTGCATGCCCATGTTTACCCGCCACTGCTGCGTTCAGCCACCATCAAGAAATTCATGGTCGGTTATGAAATGCTGGCCGAAGCGCAACGCGATCTCACTCCCGAACAAGCGGCCGAACGCTTGCGCGCCTGTTCGGAGGAACATTACACATCGAGGCGCTGACCGTCGGGCGGAACCCGGCTACTCGCGATCAAGCTCCCGCTGGTA
>CALMYG010000045.1 GCA_937873455.1 uncultured Verrucomicrobiota bacterium | reverse complement strand
GGCTTGTTCGCCGTAACCCTGGTGAAGGCGGAAGGAATCTCAGCCGCGTCCACAAAGCCGAGATCCCTCGACTTCGCTCGGGATGACCGGGGCGTGGCGGCAATAGGGGCGAGCGCCGTCCGTCCCCATCCGCCCCGCACCACCACCCGTCATTCCGACCGGAGTCCCGGAGCAACGCGACGGGACGGAGTGGAGGAATCTCAGCCGCGTCCAGAAGGCGGAGATCCCTCGACTGCGCTCGGGATGACGACCACCAAGGCCTGAAAGGACTCGACTGCGCTCGGGATGACCATGGCGTGGCGGCAACGGGGGCAAGCGCCGCCCGTCCCCACCCGCCCCGCGTCCCCCCAACCCCGTCATTCCGACCGGAGTCCCGGAGCAGCGCGACGGGACGGAGTGGAGGAATCTCTGCCGTAACCTTGGTGAAGGCGGAAGGAATCTCAGCTGCGTCCACAAGCCCGAGATCCCTCGACTTCGCTCGGGATGACGACTACCAAGGCCTGAGAGGCCTCGACTTCGCTCGGCATGATCGACGCAGGGGGCAACAGCATCTCGTGCGGCAACCGCGAACCGGATCACGCTCCCTTCATCCTGACAATCAATCGATTGTTTTGGCCCGGAAGAACTCCGCGGCATTTGTCGCAACCCCCGGTCGGCGATAGATCAAGGCGTTGGCGTCACGGACGCGTTGTCGGCTTTGTTCGTGAACGCCTAATCCGCTGGGCGCATCGTGCCAGCGGGACAGATTGGTGCTGACTTGAATTTGGTACAAGCGATCAAACGCGCCGGTCCAGTTCACCAGCGCATTCTGGTTGGTCACGCTCGCCGCGGTGATGTCGGCCAGCACATCCGGCAGGACAAAATTCGCCGGACCCGCGCAGGTATTGGTGGCCACACGCCACGCCGTCGCGCCGCCCGGAACGGACGTCGACGTCATCACGATGTTGCCGAACCACATGGGCGCGTAGCCGGGGGGCGGATAATTCACGTTCAGGTACACCGCCACGTTGGTTCCCGGCAAGCCACGAATGCGATACCAGCCGCCGGTATCGGTGCGCCCGTACTCGATCGCCTCGCCGACGCTGTTGACCGCGGCCACCCACACACCGGCCACGACGTGTCCATCCGCGGTGGTCACCCGCCCCGTAATACAGCCGCCCACCCCCAGGTTGAAATTGATGTTGCCGCGCGTGGCGCCGGCGGCCACCAGGATATTCGAGGCCCCGGCGGTAACCGATGCTCCGGATATCGGGACGTTGGTGAACCACAGCCCGCGGAACGGGGGCTGGTTTTCCGCGCGCACATAATAACGACCCGCCGCCAAACCCCAGAAAACATAGGCCCCGGTCTCATCGGTATACGTATAGTCCAGCAACTCCCCGCCAAAATTATACAGTTGCACTTCAGCATCAATGCTCAAGACCCCATTGGTGCGGACAAATCCGGTAATCACCGCCTCGTTGGTCAGGAGGAAATTAAACGGACCGCTTACGCTGGTCGGCATCACGGTCACGGCCATGCCGGCGGCCGGCGGGATGGCGCTGGTCAGCGGGATGTTGGGGAACCATTGATCCGCGTACCCGTAGTCATCCCCGTCCGTCGTGCGCAGATAATAACGCCCCGGCGGCAGACCTTCGATGCGATAAAACCCGGAGAAATCAGCAACGCCCTCCGCCTCTTCAAAAAGGTTGCTCAATGAGTATGCCCTGACCGTCATGCCGGGTAGTGGATTGATCCCGAAAGTGACGCTTCCAGTCACCGCGCCGCCGTTGGGCAGGCGGAAATTAAGGTTGGAAACGATCTCTCCGGCCTTCACCAGGATCGGCAGGCCGCCGAGATCCTTCGTATAAGCCGAGGGCGAGTTGCTATACCAGAGACTCACCGCATTGGGGGCATATTGGCCGCCCTGCGCTCGCACATGATACACGCCATTCATCAACCCGGTAAGGCGGAACAGCCCGTCCTCGTCCGTCTGGTCGAAAAGATCGGCGCCGTAGGGACTATAGTCTTCTTGATAAGCCCAAAACCCAAACACTTCGGCGGATTCGATCGGAAAGCCGTCGGCATCCGATACCGTTCCCTCGATGACCCCGCCCTTGATCAGGGTCAGGCACATGTTTCGGGTCGTCCCCTCCACCAGCGTCACCGGCGATGCCCCGGCGGGAATGAAGTAATAGTCCAGGCTGCCCGGATTAACGACCACGTCATCATACCACATGGGCACGAACACCCGAGCCTCGCCGTCGTAATCCTCCGCCCGCACATGATAAACGCCGGAAGTCATGCCGACAAATGAGGCCGTACCCGACTCATCGTTCACCGTGAACGCCTCCTCGTATTCGCCGCCGGAAACCAGCACGACGGAAATCAATTCATTGGTGATCGGCGCGCCATCTTCATCGCGCAGGCAAACCTCCAGCACCGCGCCGGGCGGCAACCGGAAGTTGATGTTGCTCGCCACGGAATTGACCGCCGCGGTAATGGTCGTGCCGAGAAGACCGAACCCGCTTACCCGGACCTGGTTAAACCAGTGATCAATGTAGTTGAGTCCAGAAATCTGGGCGCGCGTGCGCACGCGGTAGCCGCCCGGCGGCAGGCCCTGAATCACATAATTTCCCAACGCATCGGTAAAGGTGTCGGCCACTTCGCTTCCATTGGTGGAAAAGGCGGCCACGTTCAAGTCCGCGATGGCCGCGCCGGCGGTATTGGTGACGCGCCCCCTGATCTGTCCGCCCAACTCCAACTGCATGCCAAACGTATTGTTCACCTGGCCGGTGGTCAGCGTGATCGGAGTAAAACCGGGGGGCGGCATATCAAAATCAAAGGGAACCCGGATATTGTTGTACCATTCATATAGGTAGGGTGAACCGAAGAGAGGCGCGGCATACAGGGCAAACGTCCGGGCTGCCAATTGGCGGAACGAGAAAAAGCCATTTTCATCGGTCGTCATGGAGTTGAACGCACTACCATTCGTCAACATCACGTACATGGTCACATCCGCAATGCCTTGGCCTAAACTATTCGTAACGCGCCCAATCAAAGCCGATTCCTGCGAGAGACGGAAAATGGTTGATGTTGTTGCGGCATTCACCACGATCATGGTGCGGATGCCCGGCACGTCCCATTCCCATGGCGCGGCGTCCACGCCATTGAACCAGCGCGCGGTCAAATCGGTGAACAGCGGCGGATCCGCCTTAAGGATGTAACTTCCGGCCGTGACATTGCTGATGACGAAACGCCCATTGGTTCCGGAAAATTCATACCAATTTTCAAAGGTATCCACGTTTTGGGCGAAAATCATGGCGTTGGTGATCGGCGCCGAATTCGAGGCCCGCACCACCTGCCCGCTAATTGTGCCCTGTCCGAGCGCCGAAGAAAAACATGACATGGCAACCAGGGCGGCCACCATACATACCGCAACATAAATGTATTGTTTCATAGCTATTCTCGAGTCGCAGTGAATGCCAAATAATCCCGCGACACTCTACACACCAGCCATCCCGCATGGCAACACCTGGCATCATGCCAACGGGGTGTCGTCCGCCACCCACAGAGGGGTGGCCTACAACACCCCAGGCGCGCCATCGATCCCTAACTCAAATTTTGCGGAGAAAAGACACGGACCTAACCACGCCTACACAAAGCACCTTTATGGTATTATCCGTTAAAACGTTTCGGCAGAAACTGCTTGATTTTAAGGCGGTTATGGCTTGACGCC
>CALMYG010000044.1 GCA_937873455.1 uncultured Verrucomicrobiota bacterium | reverse complement strand
AACTGCGCGGTCAGGTCGTTGGCGTGGTGGAACAGGCGCTGTTCGTCCACGCCGAGGAGTTCGCCTTTGGCGACGCGGATGATGCCGTTGACGATGGTGTAGTCGGCACGGGCGCCGGCCCCGCAAAACAGAATCGCCGACGCGGGGTCGGTCATGGCCCCGGCGTATTCGATCCGGTCGAGGCGGAACATGGCGAGGTCGGCGAGCGTACCGGGGGCGAGGCGTCCGAGATCGCTCCACCCCAACATCTCCGCGCCTCCCCGGGTCGCCATCCGCACCACGGTTTGCGCGGGCATGGCGTCGACCGCCGTGCCGACGCGATGCACCAGCAGCGCCATCTGCAATTCGCGCGAAAGGCTGGAGCTGTCGTTGCTGGCGCTGCCGTCGACCGCCAGTCCGACCCGCACCCCCGCCTTGAGCATGGCTGGAATCGGCGCGATCCCGGAACCGAGGCGCAAGTTGGACGATGGACAATGCGCAACGCCGGTCCGGGTGGCGGCGAGGCGGGCGATTTCACCTTCGTTGAAATATATACCGTGGGCAAACCAGACATCCGGCCCGAGCCATTCGTTTTTCTCCATGTACTCCAGCGGACGCAGGCCATGGGTGGCCAGGCAGTAGTCCTCTTCATCCACCGTTTCGCACAGATGGGTGTGACAGATCACCCCGCGTGAACGCGCAAAACGGATGGTTTCGAGCAGCAATTCGGAGGTGACGGAAAACGGCGAACAAGGCGCAAGGGCAATGCGGCACATGGAGTCGGAGGCCGGGTCGTGGTACGTGTCGATCACACGCCCGCAGTCGCGCAGGATTTTCTCGTGATGCTGGACGACATCGTCGGGCGGCAAGCCTCCTTGCGAGCGCCCGCGGCTCATGCTGCCCCGGGTGGGATGAAACCGAATGCCCATCTCGCGGGCGGCGAGGATTTCGTGGTCGAGCAGTTCGCGGGTCACCCCCTGGGGAAATACGTAAAAGTGGTCCGTGGTGGTCGTGCAACCGGACAGCAACAGTTCCCCCACCCCGACGCGGGTGCTGATGTCCACCGCTTCCGGCGTGAGGCCGCGCCATATTTCGTAGAGGCCGATCAGCCAATCGAAAAGTTTGGCGTTTTGCACGGAAGGAATATTGCGGGTGAGGGTTTGATAGAGATGGTGGTGGGTATTGATGAAGCCGGGATAAACGACATGGCGGGAGGCGTCGATGATTTCGGCATCGGCAGGCGGTAGCGGTTTATCTGGTCCGGGGTGGATCGCGGCGATGCGATTGCCCTCAATGAGCAGATCGACCCCATGCAGCGGCGCTTCGCCGTCGTTCATGGTGACCAGGGTGTGGATGTTGCGGAGAAGGATTTTCATGCGATCCTTTTCCAAAGCGCCCGCGCGGCTTCCGTTGCCTTTCTACAAATCGCCTCTTCATCCAGATGCGTGATCACACCGTTCTCCATCAGCACCCGCCCCCGGGCGATGGTGGTGGTGACCCGGGCGTTGACCAGGCCGAACAGCAGATGGCCGTAAAACGTGGATTCGTCGAAGGGCGTGAAGGGCCGGTAATCCATGATGATCACATCGCCGAGATGTCCCTCGACCAGGCGGCCACGCGGCTCGCCGAAAACGCGATCGGCAATGAGCCGGTTGTTGGTAAGCAACAGGCGACATGCCTCAACAAACGCGACGCGTGGATCAAGACGTACCGCGCGCTGAATCAGATACGCAGCGCGGGCCTGGGCGATGAGGCTGTTGGACATGCCGTCGGTGCCCAGCCCGATCAGGATTCCGGCATGCAACAACTCCAGCAGCGGGGTCACGGCAAGTCCGTTGTTCATATTGGATTCCGGGTTGGTGACCATCATGGTCCCGGTTTCGGCGAGCATCCCCCACCCCCGGTCGTCGAGATGAATCCCATGGGCGAACAGGGAACCCGGCCCGGCGATCCCGGCATTCACGAAACGGTCGACCGGCCGCGCTCCGAATAATTCCAAGGACTCCTCACCGTCGCATTCGGCTTCATCGATGTGGACGTGAAACCCGACCCCCAACTCCTCCCCGGCGGCGGCGCACCGCTCCAGGGTTTCAGGACCGAGGGTCATGGAGGCATGCAGCCCGAACAGGGCTGCTAGTTGCGGGTCATCGGCTTCCTGGCATTTGCGGATAAAGCGTATGTTTTCTTCGATGCCTTCGCCGATTTTATTGCGGTCGGACACTTCGTAACAGAGACACCCGCTCAAGCCCGCCTCGCGAAAAGCACGCTCGACGATATCGAGGCTGCCGTCGCAGCAGGAGGGCGACGCATGGTGATCGATGATGGTGGTGCAACCGGCGCGAATGGCTTCGACCATCGGCAACATGGAGGAATAATATACATCGTCGGCGTTGAGGGCGTAATCCAGCTTCCACCACAGCCGCTCCAAGATTTCCTTGAAGTTGGTCGCCGGTTCACCGGGCGGCGAGAAACCGCGGGCCAGCGTGGAATAGAGGTGATGGTGGGCGTTGATGAGGCCAGGCATGACGATGCGGCCACCGGCGTCGATCACGCGGTCGGCGGACACGCCGTCAAGATGTCCGGCGGCGGTGATAACGCCATCCTGGATGAGCACGGATCCATGGTGGATGATTGCGCCCTCATCGTTAAGGGTGACGAGTGTTCCGTTGGTGATAAGGAGGGAGGTCATTCGGTTTTCTCCGCGACAGGGAAATACGGCATATCGGTTTTCAACGCGTGCAGCAAGACGGCCATGACCGGGTCCGGCGCGGGCTTCGCATCCTCATCCGACCAGGCGACCGTGTTGCCCTGCCAACGTGCGTGAATCGTCCAGCGGTCGCCCTGCCGGACCACGCGATAGGCGTTGTCGGTCTCGCCTTCGAATTCCTTCAGGTTCAAATAGAGGCGAGGCTTGTCGCGGTAGGGCCGACCGGCGGTCGGACAGAATGTAACGCAATTGCCGCACTCGTTGCAGAAGTCGGTGAGGACGGCGACTTGATAGGCCTGGTTCGCGCCGGGGACTTTTCCGGCCAGGGTGTTGCGGTAGGTGAAGAGCGCCATGTTCGGACAAACGCCCACGCAGAGACTGCACAGCTTGTGGCAATCGAGACAACGGGCGGCTTCGGCTTGCGCAGCGTCATCGGGCATGGTCAGGATGACTTCGTCGAAATCGATGCGTTTTTCCGGATCGCGGTGCGGAACGGGGACGCGGGGTACGCGGGTGGCGCGGCGGCGCAGCAAGGCGCTGAATTCGTCTTCGTCCAATGCCTTCGTGCCGTGGCGCACGCCGGGCGAGGCAAACGTCTTGCCTTCGCAGGCGCGGCGAATGGCGGCGGCGATTCTGCGCCCGTCGCCGAGGGCCTTGACGATAGACGCCGGACCTTGCGGGCCGATGTCCCCGCCGGCGTACACGCCGGGGAGCGAGGTGCGCATGGCGGCATCCACGGCGATAAATCCACTGCGATTCACCTCCGGCTTTTCATCGCCGAAGAACGATAGATCGGCCTGCTGGTTCACCGCCACGACGACCTGATCCACCGGCAACTCGAATTCCGATCCGGGAATTTCCACCGGCCGACGGCGTCCCGATGCGTCGGGTTCTCCCAGTTCCATGCGCGTGCAGACCAGCGCTTTGACCGAACCGTTTTCGGCCAGGATGCGTTTGGGCGCGGTCAGCTCGACGATGGGCAGGTTTTCTTCCAGCAGTTCGCGCAATTCATCGCGGCTGGCCGGCATTTCGGCCAGGGTGCGGCGGTACACGATCTGCACGCCGGAAGCGCCGAGACGACGAGCGGTCCGGGCGCAGTCCATGGCGACATCTCCGCCGCCGACCACCGCCACGGTTTGCCCGAGTTGCGGCGGATGTTCCTCGCGGCTCATGCGCAGAAAATCAAGCGCGTCATACACGCCGGTTAAATTTTCGCCTTCCACGCCGAGGCGACCGCCCCGCTGGGCGCCGGCGGCGACGACCACGGCGGCAAACCCGCGCTCGCGTACTTGCGCGAGGGTAATGTCTTTTCCGGCCCGGCAGTTGTAGTGGACTTTGGCGCCGAGCGAAACCACGAGGTCCATGTCGTAGCGCACCTTGTCCATCGCCGCGCGGTAGCCGGGAATCGTGCCCGATACCATCCCGCCGGCGTAAGGGCGGGCCTCGAAAATCTCCACGGCATATCCAGCCAGGGTGAGGAAATACGCCACGGAAAGTCCGCACGGGCCGGCGCCGATGATCGCGATTTTCTCGGGCCGGGTCGGGGCGACGGGCTTGAGCCCGGCATCACGTTCGTGGTCCATGATCGCGCGTTTGATTTCGCGGATGGCCAGCGGCTCGTCGAGGTGGGTGCGAATGCAGACGCATTCGCACAGGTGGTTGCAGGCGCGGCCGAGGATGGAGGGCAATGGATTATCGGCGCGGGTGATGGTGGCGGCTTCATCCCACCGGCCCTCGCGCACGAGGTTCATGTATTCGGGAACCTGTTGGTTGATCGGACACTCGTCGGTGCAGGGAGCCTGAATGCAGTCGAGCGGGCCAAGCGCACGGGTCGTTTTCGTGCGCTTGCGGTCGTAGGTGTCGCGATGGAGCGCGGCATCGCGGATGACCGCATCGGCGTAATCCTTCAAATTCAAGCGCGGACAAGCGCGGGAGGAGTCGCTTTCAGCGCATAGGGCGGCGGCAAAGCCATAGTTTTGCCGGGCGGTCTTGCAACACAACTGATTTAAATTCGTCGCGCCGACGGCTTCCATCGCGGCGCGGGTGGTGTCGAGGTATTGGCGCAGGCGCAGGTAGCCACCGGTGCGGAGCAGATCCGAGCAGACCGTGACGGTTTGCATGCCGCAGGCGAGCAGGCGCGGTGCGTTGAGCGCGTCCGCCCCGCCGGCGAAGGACATGGGCAGCTTGCCGCCAAAGGCATCATCAAGCTGGGCGGCGAGGTTGACGGTGAGGGCGTGGAGCGGCCGGCCGGAGAGGTACATCATCTTTTCGTTCGGGGAAAAGACATCGCGCTTGTTCACCACTTCCAGGGTATTCGACAATTTCACACCGAAACGCACGCCGCAGGCATCGGCGGTTTTTCGCAGATCGCTTAGCAAGGCGATCGCGTCGTCATATTTCAGATCGTGCTGGAAGGCGATGTCCGGAACTTCGACGTCCTGGTAACCGAGCTGAACATTCAGGATATCGCGCAGGCGGGTCGGCCCGAGCAGGGTCGGGTTGCACTTCACGTAGGTGTGCAAGCCGCGCTCCTTCATGAGGTACTTGCTGATCACGCCGATTTCCTCGGGAGGGCAGCCGTGCATGGTCGACAGGGTTACGTTGTCAGACAGGCGGGACGGGACGGGGATTTTCGATGCCCCGGGAACATACCGCTCAATGATGTTCAGGTAATCCTGAATGCGTTCGCCCCCCTGCCCCATCATGGTCAGAAAGGACTGGACGTTGGGCTGGAGGATGCCCTTCATGTCGTATCCGACGCTCATGTTTAAAATCACACCGGGGCTTTCGCCGGGAAAGTCCAACATCCTGTGCAGGACATGGATCAACACCCAGGCGCGCAAGTATTCGGCATAGGACTCGTGGACTTTCAATTCCTGTGACCACTCGACGTTGTAGCCGGCATCTTGCATGTCGATGCAAGGTTTTGAGACCTCCAGTTCGTCAAGGGTCTGGATGGTTTTGAGCTCCATGAACCGGGCGCCGCACAGCCACGCCACAATGATGTTCTGGGCCATTTGGGAATGCGGGCCGGCGGCCACGCCAAAGGGGGTGTCCAGCGCCTGGTCGAACACACGGGTCCGGAAAGGATCATCGGGCTTGGGAATAAAGAACTGGTCGCGGGGAATACCAAATATGGAACGACGGTTTTCCCATTCGCCAAATATCCAGGCGCACAGGCTTTCCATCGTTACCGGTTGAAAACGATCCGACATACGATGCTCCTAAACCTAACGGATGACTGTTGCCTATTCACCGATGATGAACCAGCCGGAAACGCCGGGCCTCGCCCCGATTTTGGCATCGGGGAAATGCTCAGCCCATCCGGTTTCCGTAGACAAGGCAAAGCGGCTTGCTACTATCCGGCGTATCATGAGCACCTATAATGCCCATATCGACCATCAGTTGCATGCTGACGTATCGTTTTTGCGGGATCGTCTAGGCGCCATCATTCGCGAATTATCGGGTCATCGTTGCGCGGAACGGGTGAGCACCTTGGGCCGTCTGGCCGAACAAGTACGCGAAGGCCGGCGTCCGACCGACATCCGCCGCAAACGGGCCTTTGTGCGCCGCTTGCGCGCGCATGAAGCTTATCCGATCGTCCATGCCTTCAGCTTGTATTTCCAACTGGTGAATCTTTGCGAGGAGCGTGCGCGCATCCACGCGATTCGAACCCGTCCGGATTTGCGACAATCGCTGGCGGCAACCTTGCGGGAGGCGCGCGCGGCCGGCGCAACCCGCGCGGAAATGCAGCAGGCGCTTTCCGCGTTGTCCGTGGAGCCGGTGCTTACCGCGCACCCAACGGAAAGCAAGCGCCGGACCATCATGAATCAACTGGTTCGGCTTGCCGCCAACCTTGACGATTCGGATGCCATTCTGGAGGCGTTGTGGCAGACCGAGGAGGTCAGGGTTCAACGCGTCACCCCGTTGGATGAAGTGGATAATGCCTTGTTCCTGTTTGAACATGCGATTTTTGACGCCATCGCGGACTTTTACCAATCGCTCGAACAGGAACTGGGGCGCCAGTATCCGGGCGTCAAGCTTACCCATCCGGTTCTGACCTTCGCCTCCTGGATCGGCGGAGATCGCGACGGGCACCCCTATGTCACGCCCGAAGTCAGCCACCAAGCCATGGCCGATATGCGACGGACGCTCATGCGCCTCTACGACCGCGAATGCGCGTTGTTGGTCGAAGAAATCACCCATGCCGACCTCCGGGTAAAGCCGGACACGGACGCGGACGTTTCGGACTCCTTTCATCCGGCGGAAACGTTCCGGCGCGAATTGGAAACGATGCGTCGCCGACTGGCCAATGGGCGCTACGCCAACCCGGAGGCTTGGATCGCCGAACTGGAAGCGATCCGCAAGCGCCTTCTCGCCCAGCGCGCGCGTCGCGCGGCCAACGGCCGGCTGAGCCGGCTCATTCATCAGGCCAAGGTATTCGGCTTTCACCTCGCGCATCTCGACTTTCGCGATCACTCCGGCAAGTTGACGGACGCGCCGCACGAAATTGACCGCGAGCTGGCGACGATCCTTGAACTGCAAAACCTTCATGGACCGGGCGCGGCGCACCGCTTTATCTTAAGCATGACCCATTCCGCCGACCAGTTGATGGAGGTACTGAACCGGGCCAAAAGTCAACGGCTGAACCGTCTCGATGTGGTGCCGTTGTTTGAAACCATCGGCGATCTGGAACACGCGCATGAGCTGATGGCGGACCTGTGGTCGCGCCCGGCGTATCGCCAACACCTCAAGAGCCGGGAAAACCGCCAGGAAATCATGCTCGGGTACTCCGACTCCAACAAGGATGGCGGATACCTCGCCGCGAATTGGTTCCTGTACCGGGCGCAAAAAGCCTTGTGCCGGGAAGCCGACGCCCGCGGCATTCATCTGCGCTTTTTCCACGGCAAGGGCGGGACCATCGATCGCGGCGGCGGGCTCAGTTACCGCAGCCTGCTCGCCCAACCCCATGCCTCGCACGGGGGCGGATTGCGCATAACCGACCAGGGCGAAGTCATCATGATGAAATACGGGCAACGCGATATCGCCCGCCGCAACCTGGAGCAACTGACATCGGCCGTTCTGCACAACGCCATTCTCCGCGAAGAGGACCGGGTCACGCCCGCGGCCTGGGAGTCCTTAATGGACGAACTGGCCCGCCGGGCGTATGCGCATTACCGGGCGCTGATTGAGTCCGAGGGATTTCTCGATTATTTCCAGCAGGCAACGCCCATTGATTTGATCGAACATACACGCATCGGATCCCGGCCCAGCCGCCGCAACAAGGCCGGCAGCCTGGCCGATCTTCGCGCGATTCCCTGGGTATTTGCCTGGACGCAATCGCGGCACATGCTGCCGGCCTGGTACGGTATCGGTAGCGCCCTCGGCGAACTCATGCCCACACGCATCGCCACCCTGCGCACCCTTTACCGGCGCTGGCCGTTTTTCTCGATGCTGCTCGACAACGCGGAGATGTCGCTGGCCAAGGCCGACATGTACATTGCCGGCCGGTATGCCTCCCTGGTTCCGGAAGTCGGATTGCGGAACCGGTTTCTTGACCGGATCAAGGCCGAGCACGCGGCGTCGGTTTCGGCGATTCTGGAAGTCAGCGGTCACCCGCGCCTGCTGGCCGGCCAGCCGCGGCTGGCGGAGTCGATCCGGTTGCGCAATCCGGATATCGACCCCTTACACTATTTGCAAATTCACTTCCTTCGCCACTGGCGGAAAACCCCGCCGGAAAAACGGACCGAGGAAGAACGGCGGCTCCTTGCCCTCACCGTCAACGGCATCGCCTTCGGGATGAAAAGCACCGGATGATTACCACACGCGATCTTGTTTCCCTGAAAAACCTCAAGGGCGATGTTCTGGGTGGATTGACCACGGCCATCGTGTCGCTACCGCTCGCGTTGGCGTTCGGTGTGGCGTCGGGGGCGGGCGCCCAGGCCGGATTGTACGGAGCGGTGCTGGTGGGATTCTGGGCGGCGTTTTTCGGAGGCACCCGCACCTTGATCTCGGAACCAACCGGGCCGATGACCTTGATGATGACCACGGTACTGATCAAGATCGCCGCGATTCATCCGGAACATGCGCTGCCGCTCGGCTTCACGGTCGTCGTGCTCGCCGGTTTATTTCAAATTTTATTCGGCGCGTTAAAGCTCGGGCGCTACATCACCTTGATGCCTTACAGCGTCATTTCCGGCTTCATGTCGGGTATCGGCGTGTTGCTGGTGACGTTGCAAATTCCATCGCTCTTGGGTCATCCCACGCCGCCCGGCGGGGCGCCCGGGGTTTTGGCCGCTCTGCCGGGATTGCTGGACGCGGTGCGCTGGCCGGAGGTGATTCTGGGTTCGCTGGCCCTGCTGGTGTTGTTTATTCTGCCCGCCTCCTGGCGTAAAGTGGTTCCGCCGCAACTGCTGGTTCTCGTCGCCGGCACCTTGTATGCCTGGGCCTTTTTCGGGACGCAATCGCTCCGGGTGATCGGCGACATTCCGATGGGCCTTCCGTCGTTCCGGTGGCCGGTGATGAGCTCCGACCTGATCGGCATGATCCTGGTCGATGCCCTGTTGCTGGCCATGCTGGGCTGCATCGACACGTTATTGACCGCCATGATCGCCGACAGTTTGACCCGCAGCCAGCATGATTCCGACCGCGAGCTGATCGGCCAGGGCATTGCCAACACGCTATCCGGACTATTTGGCGGCCTGCCCGGGGCCGGCGCGACCATGGGCACGGTGGTCAACATTCAGTCCGGCGCCGGGACGCCCCGGGCCGCGCTTATACGCGCCCTCACCCTGCTCGGGGTGATTCTCGTCGCCGCGCCGCTTCTTTCCGGCGTACCGATGGTGATTCTGGCCGCCATTACGATAAAGGTCGGATTTGATATTCTGGATTGGAGCTTTTTGCGACGCGCCCACCGGGTATCCTGGACGGCGACGCTGATCATGTACGGCGTATTGCTGATCACCGTCATGGCGGACATCATGGTCGCGGTGGGTATCGGGGTCTTTATCGCCAACATTATCACCATCGACCGCTTGTCGCGCCTGCAGGCGAGTCAGATCAAGACGGTGGATCCGACAACCGACGATTCGCTTCAGTTGAGCGAAGAGGAAAAGGCGCTGCTGGAAAAAGGACGCGGCAATGTGGTGATTTTCCACTTGAGCGGTCCGATGATTTTCGGGGTCGCCAAGGCGATCGCCCGCGAGCAAGCCGCCCTGCAAAACGCCAAGGTATTAATTGTGGACTTACGTGATGTCCCGATGCTGGCCACTACCGTGGGGCTGGCCATCGAAAACGTGATCCGCGATGCCGAGGCGGCCGGATGCCTGGTCATTGTCGCCGGGGCCGGACCCAAGATTTGTGAGCAATTGAGCGGTCTCGGCTTGATCGGTCCGGAGGCGCACACGCTGATGGCAGATGACCGTCACGCGGCATTGCGCCTGGCGGTCCATTCGCTGGAACAACCGGTCCAAGAGGATTATTCCGTCGATTAACGGCCCTCGGGAAGCGGGCGAAACGGCGTCAGCCCTCGCGGACCGGCTCGCCGTCCGATGCCAGTAAGTCAGGGCGCCGTTGGGCGGTGCGTGTCCGCGCTTCGTCCTCACGCCAACGACGGATCGCCGCATGATCGCCGGAGAGCAACACCTCGGGAACCCGCATGCCGGCATATTCCTCCGGCCGGGTGTAGTGGGGATACTCCAGCAACCCTTCGGTAAACGACTCCTGCTCGGTGGCCCCTTCGCCGCCCAGCACGCCCGGCAGCAGGCGCACGGTGGCATCAATAACCACCGCGGCGGGTAGCACCCCGTTGGTCAACACGTAATCGCCAATGGAAAGTTCATCATCGACCAACGCCAGACGTACCCGCTCATCAATGCCTTCGTAGTGGCCGCAGATAAAAACAAGATGCGCGGCCCGGCTCATGTCACGGGCGATCGCCTGTTTAAATACCCGCCCGGAGGGGCTCATCAGAATGACCCGGCTTTCCGGCCGCCGCACCGAGGCCACGGCCTTGAACAACGGGTCGCAGGTCATGACCATGCCCGGGCCGCCGCCGTAGGGCCGGTCGTCCGTGGTACGGTGGCGGTCGGTGGTGAAATCGCGCAGGTCGATCATGCGGAAGACCGCCGCGCCCTGGTCGGCGGCGCGTTTCATCATGCTGCGGCCAAGCACGCCGTCCAGCATGTCGGGGAAAATCGTAATGACGTCGATTTCGAGCACGCGCTGCGCCCGAGAATGTGTTACTCGACGACTTCGAGAAGGACCCGCTTGTCCTGGCGGGCGGCGACGAGACTCAGCAGGGTCCGAACGGAGCTGATCGCCTTGCCGTTCTTGCCGATGACCTTGCCGACGTCGCTTTCGTGACAGCGGAGTTCAAATACCGTGGTTTTCGCGCCGGCCACTTCGGTAATGTGCAGGGCATCCGGGTAATCCACCAGGTCGGCCAGCACTTTTTTGACGTACAAATCGAGGGCCATGATCAGGCGCCCGGAGCGGCTGCGGCTTCCGCCTCGGCCGGGGCATTGCGCAGGCGTTTACGGTTACGGCGAAGGAGACTCGTGACGGTATCGGAAACCCGGGCGCCTTGGGACATCCAGTATTCGATACGGTCGGTCTTGAGAAGGTAATTATCGCCGGAAGCCAACGGGTCGTACCATCCCAGGTTTTCCAGGTAGGCGCCCTCGTGCTTTTTCAACGTATCTGACACGACCACCCGGTAAAACGGCTGATCTTTCTTGCCCATTTTCTTTAATCGAATCGAAATCGACATAACCTTCTCACCTCGTAAAAGGGGCGGAGACTACCCTAACGCCCCAACCGTAGCAACCTTTTTTGGTGCTTTTTCATTTGTTTCGCCATCTTGCGCGCCCCCTCAAACCGCTTGAGCAGTTCATTGACGTGGCGCACTTCCAGCCCGCACCCGCGGGCGATTCGCTTCCGGCGGCTGGCATTGATGATGCCGGGATTCCGCCGCTCGCGCGGGGTCATGCTTAGGATAATGGCCTCGGTGCGCTTCATTTCGTTCGCCCCTTGGCCCCCGGTCAGCCCCTGCTTTACGCGGTCGGGCAAGTTACCAACCCCGGGGAGCATTTCAAGAAGATTTTCCAGGGGGCCGAGCTTTTTAATTTGCCGGAGCTGGAGAAGAAAGTCCTCCAGCGTGAAGCTTTCCTTGGTCAATTGCGCCTGCATGGACTCGAAATCGCCGTCTTCCATGGCCTGTTGGGCTTTTTCGACCAGCGTGATCACATCCCCCATGCCGAGAATACGGGAGGCCATGCGGTCCGGATAAAACGATTCGAGGTCGGTCAACTTCTCCCCGGTACCGACCAGCAGGACGGGGCACCCGGTGACCGCGCGCACGGACAAGGCGGCGCCGCCGCGCGCATCGCCATCCAGCTTGGTGAGAACCAGGCCGGTCAGCCCGACCTCCCGGTGAAACGTCTCGGCGACCTGAACGGACTCCTGGCCGATGGCGGCATCCAGAACCAGCAACACATTCCGCGGCTTGACCGCCGCGCGCAAGTCCTTGAGTTCTTCCACCAGTTCGGTGTCGATCTGGAACCGGCCGCCGGTGTCGAAGATCACCAGGTCGGCCATGCGCGTTTCCGCCTCTTTCAAGGCGCGGGCGCCCAAGGCGGGCACCGTTTCTCCGGGAAGGGGGGCGATGCAGTCCACCCCGACTTGTCCGGCAAGAATACGCAACTGATCCACCGCGGCGGGTCGGCGGATATCGCCCGCGACCACCAGAACCCGGCGGCCCTGCTTGTGAAACTTGGCGGCCAGCTTGCCGGTGGTGGTGGTTTTTCCCGATCCGTGCAACCCCAGCATCAGGATCGTCGCCGGACGGCCCGACAGATCGAAATCGACACCCTGACCGCCAAGCAGGGCGATCATTTCATCGTGTACGTGCTTGGTAAATTGCTGCCCCGGGGTGATGCTTTCCAAAACATCCGCGCCCATTGCCTTTTCACGGACCTTGGCGATGAAGTCCTTGACGACTTGAAAATGAACATCGGCTTCGAGGAGGGCCATCCGGATGTCCCGAAGCGCATCCTGGATGTTTTTGTCCGAGAGTTTCCCGTAGCCGCGAAGCTGCTTAAAGGTTTTTTGTAACGATTGGCCGAGTTTATCAAACATGGTGAAACAACGTGTTCAGGGTTCGGGGTTCAGGGTGCGGGATTCGGAATGTTCATCGTTGGCCGGCGCCGACGCGGCCTCGACCTCGATCAGGGTTTTCCATTCATCGCGTCGGTGGAGGCCTCTTCCGCTGCACCGCTGACAGGTGCGCCACGCGCCATCTTCCTCCAACCGCCCCATGCCGCCGCACGGCACGCAAATCACATCCTGCTCATCAAATCGTCGTACGGTGTGGTAGCCGACGCCGAAACAGGCCGGACACATCCGGGTGATGCGGCTATCAGCGGCATCGCGCACGAGACCGACCTTGGCGCAGGTGTCGCAGGAAATGCGCGAAATCGCGAACGGGGCGAACATGTGCCGGTTACTGGAAAGCCAGTAGGCTTGGCCGATAAGGAACAACCCGACGAGCAACGCCACCGGCAGGATGAAGTTGTTCTTCTTCCCGCGGCGGGTCTGCCCCTTGGTCATACCTCGTAAAATTGGTATCATTTTTGTGCTTCGGCAAATCGCGTTTTTCCATACAGATCGGCGGCCACGCTTACCTCCCGGTAACCGGCACGCGTCAACAGGTCGCGCACCGCGTCGCCTTGATCATCGCCTATTTCCATCCATAATCTACCATCGTTTCGCAGCGCGGTAAAAGCCTGTTCGACCAATTTACGGATTATGACCAACCCGTCTTCGCCCCCGTCGAGGGCGGCCGGAGGCTCGTAGTCGCGAACCGAGGGGTCAAGGCCGGCAAGCTCGGGGCGGGCGATGTAGGGCGGATTGCTGACCACGGCATCCAGGCTTTCCGGGGCCATGCCCTCCAGCAGATCGCCCGCCACGATGTGAACCCGGTTCTCGAGGCCGTTCGCCACGGCATTTTCCCGGGCAAGGGCCAGCGCGTCGGCAGAGCAATCGGTCGCGATGATCCGGGCGGTCGGGCGGGCGGCGGCGATGGCAAGCGCGATACAGCCGCTACCGGTGCCGACATCGGCCAGCGTCACACCGGGACGCGCCCACAGCGGGCGGCTAGCCAGCACCCGCATCACCAATTCTTCGGTTTCCGGCCGGGGAATCAAGGCCCGGCGATCGGTGCGCAAGCTCAGGTTGAGAAAAGGAGCATGCCCGATCACGTACTGCAACGGTTCGTGCCGCAGCAGGCGCTGGATGCCGGCCTCGATGAGCAGGACGGCCTCCCCGGAAACTTCGGCCAACGGCAAGGCCTCCCGCCCCACCCCGAGAACCTCGGCCACCCACCACGCCATTTTGATCCGCGGCTCGGCTACTCCGGCCGCTTCCAACCGGCGCCAACCATCCTCGATGATTTCCCGGGCGGCAATCGTCATGCCCGCCTCACTTTCCGCCCAACTCGATCTTCAGCCGGTCCTCGATATCCCGCTGGTAGAGGGCGTCCATCAGCTCCTGCATGTCGCCCTCCATGAAAACCTTGAGGTTGTAGAGGGTCATGTTGATGCGATGATCGGTGACGCGGTTTTGGGGAAAGTTATAGGTGCGGATACGTTCACTACGATCGCCGGAGCCGACCTGCAGCTTGCGCTCGCTGGCGACCTTGGCCGCCTCTTCCTGGCGCATTTTATCGCGCAGGCGGGGGGCCAGAACCTTCATGGCCTTGGACCGGTTTTTGTGCTGGGAGCGTTCGTCCTGGCACTGAACCACGATGCCGGTCGGCAAGTGGGTGATGCGGATCGCCGATTCGGTTTTGTTAACCTTCTGGCCGCCCGCGCCCTGGGCGCGAAAGAGATCGACCCGGATTTCCTCCGGCTTGATCAGCACTTCGTCTTCGTCGTCGGCTTCCGGCAGCACCGCGACCGTGGCCGCCGAGGTGTGGACGCGCCCCTGCGCCTCGGTCTCGGGCACGCGTTGCACGCGGTGGCCGCCGCTTTCGTAGCGCAACACGCGGTAGACGTTATCGCCTTCAACGGAAAAAATGATTTCCTTGAAACCGCCGAGGCTGGCCGGGCTGGAGTCGATCATCTCAATCGTCCATCCGCGTTGTTCGGCGTAACGGGAATACATGCGGAACAGGTCGGCGGCGAACAGCGCCGCCTCCTCGCCTCCGGTGCCGGCCCTTATTTCCAGAATGGTATTGCGGCTGTCATCGGGATCAGGCGGAAGCAGGGCAATCATCGCCGCACGTTCGGCGGCGGGCAGACGGACCTCGATCTCGTCACGTTCCGCCGCCGCCAGTTCGCGCATGGAGGCGTCGGTATCCGCGCTTTCGAGCATTTCCTTCAAACCGTCGCGTTCCTCCCGCAACGTTATGTAGGCCAGGCATTGGGCATGAATTTCCTTCACCCGCTGGTGTTCGGCCAGGCGCTCCCGCAAGCGGCGGTTATTGGCCGTGGTTTCCGGGCGGGATAACTCATGTTCCAGCTCTTCCACCTTCAACGCCAGTTTTTCAACATATGCACGATCAATCATACCCGGTCAGCCTTGCCTTTTCCGCCTCCCGCGCGCGCACCGCCGGCCACGTTCCAAACCTTGGAAGTTTGCCGTTCAAAAAGTTCCAAACCTTGGAACTTTTCCGATGCTGATTTTCCACTGTTTGGAAAACCGGGAGACGGGCGGCAAAAATAGGGGCATGGAGCGGCTTTTGGCAAGCGGTAAGCGGGAACATGCTTCATCTCCCGGGCACATGACTGAATTTCGATGGGGTGATGGTGGAGGGAGCTGGATCGGTCACGAAGTCGGGGATGCGTCCGCCCTTACAAGGCGATTGCCAAGCGATTAGCGGGCGGGTATCCTATTTATATGAAGATTTATTTCACTTACTGGAAAGAATCGGATGGGCGATACCTTGGCTATCTGAACGATTACCCCGAGCACTGGACTCAGGGAGACAATCTCAATGATTTGAAGGAACAATTGCGTGACCTCCGCGAGATGTTCACCAAAGAAGAGATTCCGGGTATACGAAAAGTCGAGGAGTTGGAGTACGCGTGAAGCGGCTTGAACTCGTCAAGCGCCTGGAGAAGCTGGGGTGTAGTTTGTTACGGCACGGAGGACGGCACGATATTTTCCATCAGCCCGCGACGGGGGCGTCCGAACCGGTTCCACGACATCGTGAAATCAACGAACTCCTAGCTAAACGCATCCTGAACCGCTTGCGCCGAGATCCTTAACCCATCGGCGAACAATGAAGCGAGAGGTAGATGAAGCCTTGTTTCGTTCTCGGCGCATGGCGGTTTGCTATCCCGTGGGCGGACCTTCGCGATCGGGCGCGGTGGCGCCGCTGCGAAAATCTTCGATGATCATGTAGAGGCTGGGTACCAGAATCAGGCAAATGAGGCTGGAAAACAGGATGCCGTAACCGAGGGACAAGGCCATGGGGATCATAAAACGGGCCTGCCGCGAGGTTTCAAAAATCATTGGCGCGAGACCGCCAAAGGTGGTGAGGGTGGTGAGCAGGATGGGCCGGAAGCGACGGACCCCGGCGGCGTGAATCGCCTCAAACGCGCTGGCCCCTTCGCGTTGGCGCCGGTTGGCGTAGTCGATCAGCACCAGCGAACCGTTGACCACAACGCCGGCGAGGGCGATCATGCCCATGATACTGATGACGCTGAGGTTGTACCCCATGACCAGATGACCGAGCACCGCCCCGATAATGCCGAAGGGTATGCTGAGCATGACGATGATTGGTTGAATGTAGCTGCGAAAGGGTATCGCCAGGAGAAAATACACGAAGAAGAGCACCAGCCCGAATCCCGCGCCCAGCGCGCGCAGGCTGTCACGCATATCGGCCTGACGGCCTTCATACCCGTAGGTCAGGCCGGGAAATTCGGCGGCCAGCGCGGGCAGGATGGTTTCGTCGATCTGCTGTTTGACCCGTCCGGTTTCGCCGATGGGTTCGACGTCAGCGCTGACCCGCAAGGTCCGGCGGCCCTCGCGGCGCTGGATGCTGGTGTAGGCGCGGCCCTGATTGACGTCGGCAATCTCCAGTAAGGGCACATCGCGCCCGGAGGGGGCGCGAACAAGAAAATTCTCAATATCGAATTCCCGTACGCGGCGGTCTTCAGGCAGTTTGACCATGACGCGCACTTCGTTGCGTCCGCGCTGTTGGCGCAGGGCCTCGGCGCCGAAGAATGCCGCGCGGACCTGCCGGGCGACTTCCTCGGTGCTGAGCCCCAGGCTGCGTCCTTCCGGCTTCAAGGTGAAGTCAAACTGCCGCTTGCCCGGGGTATAGCCGGCGTCGATATCTTTCAGGTTGGGGAAAACGGCCAAGCGTTCGGCCAGAACCCGGCTGGCCGTTTCAAGCGTTGGTATGTCGCGGTGGCTGAGTTCGATGGTGATGGCCGCACCGGATCCCGGTCCGCCGCGGTCGGCCTGAAACAACAGCGTTTCCACGCCGGGCAGCACACCGACGTGGGAGCGCCACAATTGGGTAAGCTGGGTGGTGCTGATCGGGCGCTGCTGGGGAGGCGTCAGGTAAACGGAAATTTCCACGATGTTGTCATTCACCTGGGCGAATATGCCCCGGCTTAATTCGGCGCCGCCATTGGCATCCACCACGACCCGGGCGGCGCCGACCAACCGATCCCGCACATCTTCCAGCCGCGACAACGGACTTCCATAGGGCAAGGTGGCGGTAACCACGGCGCGATCGGCCTCCACCCGGGGCATCAGGATGAAGCCAAGGCGTCCGCTGGCCACCCAACCCAGAATGATCAGCAACAAGGCCGCGCCAACCGCAACGGTCAGGTATCGCCACCGAATACAGGCATCCAGCGCCCGTGCGAACGGCCCTTCGGCGAATCGGGTCAAGGCGCTTCCGAACGCCTGCTGGCGCCGGTGCAAGCGGGCGGTGAATCCGGTTTTCGGCGCGCTCGCCACATGCGCGAGATGGGCCGGGAGGATGAACAACGCCTCAAACCAGGACAAGACAAACACGGTGATGACGACGTACGGAATGACCGACCAGGTTTTGCCAAGCATCCCGGGGACAAACAGCAACGGCATGAAGGCGATGATGTTGGTCAGAATGCTGTAGGTGACGGGCAGTGAAACCTGTTGGGTTCCCCGGATGGCGGCGCCGATCAACCCGTCTCCGCGCTGGCGGTGCTCGTACACATTTTCGCCGACCACAATCGCGTCATCGACGACAATACCGAGCGCAATGATGAAGGCGAACATGGAGATCATGTTGATCGAAACATCCAGGGTGGGCAGGAAGAAGATCGCGCCAAGAAATGAAATGGGAATGCCCATGGTGACCCAAAACGCCAATTTAAATTCGAGAAACAACCCGAGCAGGGACAACACCAGCACCAGGCCGATGGCGGCGTTTTTGGTGAGCAACTGCATGCGTTGGCGATAAATATCCGACCAATCGTTGTTGATGGCGTACTCGACGCCGGCGGGCAGGGTCGGTTCAATCTCCTCCATGGCCTGCCGCACCGCCCGGGACACTCCAATTGGCGTCTGATCGCCAATCCGGTACACGGAAAATCCGATCGCCGGTTTCCCGTTGAAGCTCGCATAACGATGAATTTCCTCGAAGTCATCGCTGACGACGGCGATATCGCCGAGGCGTACCGTCGCGCCAGAGGCGGTGATCCGTACCGGGAGATCCGCGAATTCGGAGGCCCAGTTTCGCCGCTCCTTGAACCGCACGAGAATTTCCCCGCTATCGGTGCGGACGCTCCCGCCCGGGAGTTCGATGGCGGTGCGCCGGATCAGTTGGGCAATCTGCTCCAGCGTGAGGTCATAGGTCCGCAACATCTCCGGGGCAACTTCAATGCGCAGTTCCAATTCGCGCACGCCATCCAATTCGATTTGGCTGATACCGGATTGTTGCAACAGCCGGTCCCTCACCTCCTCGGCGATCTGGCGCAAGACCCATTCCTCGGCGTCCCCGTAAATTTGGAGGTCGAGTACCTGACGCCGCCGGATATCCAGCACCACTTGCGGATCCTCGGCATCCAGCGGCAAGGTGGTGATCCGGTCGACTTCCTGTTGAATATCCTGATAGGCTTTTTGCTGGTCGGTATCGGATAGCAGCTCAACAACCACCCGCCCGAATCCCTCCCCGGCAACGGACGTGATTTGTTTGATGCCTTCCACGCCGCGTACCGCCTCTTCCAGCGCGAGAACGATCCCCGACTCCACCTCTTCCGGACTGGCCCCGCGATACGGCACGGTGATGGTGACGGTATCCAGGGAAAACTCCGGAAAAACCTCCTGCTTGATTTGGGTCAACATGAACACGCCGCCAATCAACAGAAACAGCATGACGAGGTTCGGGGTGACCCGGTTGCGAACCATCCAGGCGATCGGTCCGCTTTCCGGGATTCCTTCCGGCTGGCGCGGCGGACGGCTCATGGCCCGTTCCCGGCTCCCGGAGCTTCCGCTTGCGGAGGGCGGGCGCCGCCCGCGCGGCCCGTGGTGAGTTTCATACCGGCGACCGGCGTCGCCAGATCCGTGGTGATCACGCGTTCGCCGCCGGAAAGGCCGTCGGCGAGAATGGCGGTATGTTCACCGCGAAAGGCAACTTCCACCGGGCGGATTTCCAATTCGTCCTGCTCATTCATGAGCCAAACCTGATCACCCGCGCGCAGCCAGCGACGGTCCAGCGCCAAGGCATCGTCCCAGGTCGCTCCGAACAGCTCGACCCTTACGAAATCTCCCAAAAGCAGCGGCGGCGCCCCGCGATGTTCCGGCAACCGAGCCAGCGGATCACGTACTTCGATCACCAGTTGGGCCATGCGACCGCCCTCCTCCAGGCCGGGCAAGCGACGCAGAACCACGCCCTCGCGGGGCGTGTTACCGCCGCTGTATACCCGCGCGGTCGAGGCCGGGTCGCCCGCGCGCTCGGGAATCTCCAACCAACGCAATTGAGAAACCGGAACCGGCGCGACGATCCAAAAGACATCGGCATCGGTCAGGGTAACCAGAGGCGTGGACGGTCCGACCTGGGCGCCGAGATCGGCATGACGACTCCGGATCACCGCGTTAAAGGGCGCGGTCACCCGGGTCCGCTCAAGATTCAACCGGGCCTGGTCCAAGGCGGCAAGCGTGCTATCCACTTTTGCCTTCGCTTTTTGAAGCTGCGGTTCCCGGAGAATCAAGGCGCGCTCTTCCGGGGCGAGATCCTGTGACCCCATCAGGGTGAATTCATGCCGGGCTACCGCCTGCTGCCCCATTTCCTGATCGTATTCGCCCTGGGCGGTTGCGTGATCACTTTCCGCGCGGCGCAGCGCCAGTTCGTAATCGACACCTTCTATAAGGAACAGCTCCTCGCCCTCGTTTTTCACCCCGCCGGGAATCAGATCCGGAGACACGAAGGTAATCCGCCCACCCACTTGGGGATGCAGAACCACTTCGCGGGCCGGATGCACCAGCCCCATGGCGGATAAAACCGCCTGGGTATGCGTGCGTTCGACCAGCGCCACATCCACCGGGCGCGCGGATCGCGGAGGAGGTTGACGCCCGGCCCGGGGGGCGGTCTCCACCAAGGTGATCAGCGCGGCAATTCCGGCAACCAGCGCCACAATCGGCAAGATGATTTTCAGGGAAAGCCACAAGCGGGGATGCCGCTTTTCCGCGGCGGTGACGGGAATATCCGAAGTCATGGGGGTGATTCCTTTTTCGTAATCAGGGTAGCCGCGGGCGGGCGTTCCAACTCCAGGCCACCACCGAGGGCGCGGTACAAACCGATCCGTATTTCCAACAACTCGCGGTTCGCGACCAGACGGGTTCGTTCAAGATTTTGCCAGGTAAGATCGGCGGTTAACACGCGCAGAAAATCCTCGTTGCCGCGCAGATAGCCCTCGCGGGTGCGGTCCACCACCTGACCGGCCAATTGCACCTGGCGGGCCAGCCGCTCCACCAACTCCCCTTGCTGCTGCTCGCGAACCAAGGCGTTTTCCACCTCCGTCAACGCGGTCAAAACGGCGTGGCGGTAAAGATTCAACGCTTCGGATACCGCCGCCTCCGTGCGCGCGGCCTCGGCGCGGCGCATTCCGCCGTCGACAATCGGTCCGACCAGATTGCCGGCAAGCGAAGCCAGCCAATCGGAGAAAAGGTCTTCAACCCGCGGCTCGGTGGTGGTCAACCGCCCGGTAATGCTCAGGCGGGGAAAGCGGTCGGCTACCGCGGCCGCCATGCGACGGTCGGCGGCCAGCACCTGATACCAGGCCCGGCGGATGTCCGGTCGCCGGGTCAGCACGTCCGCCGGCACGCCCGCCCCCGGGAGAGGAGGCAGACCAGGCAGGCCGTCGGCCTCGGCCAAAGGGGCGCCGGGCGGTTTGCCCATGAAAATACGCAACTGGTTTTCGAGTACGGCCAAACGGGACGCCGCGGCGGCGAGATCACCCCGGCGCGCCTCAACCAATTGTTCCTGCTGCCAGACATCAACCGCGCTGGATTGGCCCGAACGGAAACGCTGCTGAAGCACATCGAGGATTTTTTCACCCACGTCCACCTGACGCCGAAGCAGGGTGACCTGCTCGCTTTGTTCGGCGCGTTGCATCCAGACGGTGGCCGCCTCCGCGGCCACGGTGATCGCCGCGACCTGCACCTGATCGGCGGATGCGGCGGCATCGAGGCGAGCCGCATCGCGGGCTGAACGAACCCGACCCCATAGATCAAGCTCATAACCGGCGACCAACCCGGCGGAAAATTCGTTCCGGTACACCGCCCCCCCCTCGGCGGGGTCTTCGCGACGAACACGGCTCCCGGAAGCAAGTACATCCACTTCGGGGCGAAGAGCAGCCCCTTGGCGACGGGCCACCGCCTCGGCTTGGGCCAGGCGATCCCACGCGGCGCGCAAGGTAAAGTTGTCCGCCAACGCTACGGCTAACACCTCATTCAAACCTGCGTCGCCAAAGGCCTCCCACCAACCAACCGGCGCCGACACATTCCCTGATTCAGAAAATTTCGAGGGCATGCCGTCGGGCGTAAGCGGGTCGGGCGAATGCGTCGCGCATCCAGCGACTGACATACCGGCGGCTATAAACAGTATCCATCGCATAAGAACATCTTCGACCGGATGTTATACCATCTGTTCAAGGATAACGCAAAAAGCATTCTAAGGCTGGCGCCCCATTGCCATCGCGCCGGGATTCGTGTAAGCGATCAGCGGAAAGGTGAATACCATGAAGCAGAAAAATTCGGGAGAACCAACGGTAGCGGTATTGGGGCTGGGCCTCATCGGGTCAATTTGGGCCCGCCATTTGGATGATGCAGGCCTTTTGGCCGCCACGTGGAACCGTTCGCACAAGCCGGATGCCCCGCGCCGGGTCGCCTCTCCGCTCGCCGCGGCGGAAAGCGCTGACGTCCTGTTGATCGTTGTCGCGGACCCTCCAGCGGTGGCATCCGTACTCCACGAAATTGCACCCGCGCTGACCGCGAACCGCCTGGTGATTCAATCCAGTACTATCGGGTCGGCGGACTCGACCGCCTTCCGCCAAAAAGTTGAGGCGGCGGGGGGGCGGTACCTCGAGGCCCCCTTTACCGGCAGTAAACCGGCGGCACAGGAAAAGAAAACCATTTTTTACCTGGGCGGCGACACGAAAACCGTCGAGGCCGCGGAATCAACCCTCAGCCGGATCAGCGCCCGGCGCATTCATGTCGGCACCGGCGAACAGGCCTGCGCGGTCAAGCTGGCCATGAACCTGCAAATTGCCGCGCAAGCCCAAGCCCTGTGCGAGGCGCTCCATACGGTCCGCCAAGCCGGGGTATCGGACGACACCTTTTTCACCTGTATGAAGGGCAACGCATCCTGGTCCGGATTATCCGCCTTAAAAGAACCCAAGCTGCGAACCGGGGACTTCGACCCCCAATTTTCCGTGAAACATCTGCTGAAAGACCTGCGGCTGCTTGAGCAAGCAGCGGGGGATCTTCCAGCCCTTTCGATGATGATCCATCGCCTCAAACGCCTCTCCGAAAGAGGATTGAGCAATCAGGACTTCATCGCCCTGTACCGGCTGCTCGACGGACCGGCCTCGGGACCCGGTAAATTCACTTGATTTATGGGGGGCCGCGGGGTACCTCTTACTCAAGCAGGTTTTCCATGAATTGGCGTCGAATTCTCTATTCAT
>CALMYG010000043.1 GCA_937873455.1 uncultured Verrucomicrobiota bacterium | reverse complement strand
TACTATGCCGAAACGAGATGTCCAAAACAACTGCAAACGGAAAGCGAATAGATTCTTCACAAACCGCACGGAGCAGCAATCTTCAGGTCTATGGTCCTCAAGGCGTACTATTCAGCCAGCAAGGCGCTGACCGATTCGGGGACGGTCAGCTTGCCGGCGGTGACTTGTGGTTCATACCGGCGGTGCCAGGCACCCAGGCGCGAGGTAGAACGCTGCAACTCCTGAAGAATGAGCGGTACCATGGGGCCGCCCTGTTCGAGATAGCCGGATGTCCGGTAAGCGGCTTCGGTGCGTTCGCGGTCGTAGGGAACGCGGATGATTTCCGCGTTCCAACCGGACGGACTCCAGTCCAACAGGGCATAACTGGCGCGAGGGTCGCCATCAAACGGCATGCCGACCGCCCCGGCGTTGACGAACAAGGAGCCCTGCACGCGCCGGATGAACGGGACGTGGGTGTGTCCGACGCAAATGGCCGATGGCGCGGGATGCGCATGATCAAGCAATTCCTGATCCGCCATGAATTCGTAAAGGCCGGCCCGGTTGCCTTTGCGCGAGGCGTGAAGTAAAACCAGTGCGCTGCCGTCCGGAGCATTGATTTCCAGCTGATCCGGCCACTCCGCGATACGGGGTAGATGGTTTCGAATCCGATCCACCGTCCATACGGTATGCGCGATAACGAGCTGTTCCCACGGCGCTAAATGGGTGATCCCTTCGGCGGCGCGAAGCGCATAATCTTCATGGTTGCCTCGTATCACGCGCCAGCCGTCGGTGCGCATGCGGCTTAAAATGATCTCAAGACACCGCGCCGGGTCCGGGCCGCGGTTGATGATGTCGCCACCGACCAGCACGGCCTGCGGGGATGCGCCTTCCAGGTGGCGTAGCACCGCCTCCAGCGCGGCGTAGTTGGCGTGGATGTCCGATAAAACGGCGACCTTCATGCTTGTTTCCCGCTCTCCCGCGCCTGCCACCATGCCGTTGCGCGTTCGTTGTCCCAGACCGGCGCGGCAACGGTGCGGCTGAGGCGTTCAACCAAGACGAGGGGGGAAGGGGCATCCGGTGATCCGTCGGCATTCAACCATGCCAGCAGCTCCCGCCGAAAGGGGTAGGGAATCGGGGGCGCCGACAAACGTTGGTCGATCTCGGCGCTCACCTCCGGGGCGTCGTCAGGGTTCCAGATTCCGGTAAGAAGCCCGATGGCTAGTTTGGCCAGTTGACGAATGTCCTGTGCACGGTTTGGTTCCGCCCCGGCAACTTGTTCGTATTGGAAAAGGTCGATCCAAATCCAATCGCAATTGGAGGCTTGTTTTCCGATGCGAATGTTCCTCGGCGCGAGGGCGACGGGGAAGATGCCGCACCGATGCGCGTCGTCGAGGGCGTGGGCCATTTGGGCGAGCAGGTAGACCGCGCGTTCCGGCGGGCAGGGGCCATGTTCTTCTATGAACGTTTCCAGGGGAAGTCCTTGAATCAACTCCATCGCGGCATAAAAGCGTCGACCGTCGGCGAATCCGCTGTCGATCAGGTGTGCGATGTGGGGCGAGGCGAGCCGGCGGGCTTTGTCGGCGCGCCGCAGCCATCGCTGGCTGGCCTCGTGCCAATCTTCCTGGCCGCCAGGAAATTTTTCCGGCCGGATGACATGAAGATGGACTGGTCGTTTACTCAGCGGTTCGATGCTGCGCCAAATTTCGACGCCGCGGTGCTGGTCTTCCCGTTCAAGCAGCGGATAGCCGAGGACCTCCAACTTTTCGCGGGTTCGCGTGACTTGGCGGAGGGCGTAAAGCATGATCATGGCGATCAGGATGCTGTTTACGTAGGCCGGGTGATACCAGGTGTCAATTTCCAGCGGATCGAAGGCGGCCGGTCGCGGACCGCGTTCGTGCCAGACCCAGAAGACATTCCCGCTCAACGCGAGAAGACCGAGGGCGACGATCATTCGCGACGAACGATGCAGTGAACGGCGGACATCGATCAGGCGCTGCGGCCATAAAACCGGACGGATGCGGACGGCGGAAAGGTTGCGCATGGTCAGTGCGCCTCCAGCCAGGTCCTACCCATCCCGATTTCCACCACCACGGGTACATTGAGGGGCAGGGCGGTTTTCATTTCCCGCTCAATGATCGCCGGTACCCGATCGCGCTCATCAAGGTGTAGATCAAACAGCAGTTCATCATGAACCTGCAGCAGCATCGCGGTGCGCCACGCTTCACGTCGCCGCGCATTTTCAATGCGCGTCATGGCCAGTTTAATCATGTCGGCGGCGGTCCCTTGAATGGGCGTATTGATGGCGGTACGCTCGGCGGCGGCACGCACGGTGCCATTCGCGGAGCGAATATCGCGAATCCAGCGGCGTCGCCCGCTCAGGGTTTCCACATAACCCTTTTCCCGGGCATTGGCGACGGTCTGTTCCATGTAGGCTTTCACCCCGGGGTACTGTTCAAAGTAGTGCTGGATCAGGCGGGCCGCATCCCCGCGGGGAATGCCCAGCCGCTGGGCCAACCCGAATGCGGAGATCCCGTAAATGATGCCGAAATTTACCATTTTGGCGCTGCGGCGCATTTCCGAGGTAATGTCCGTCACGGCCACGCCATAGACCCGGGCGGCGGTGGCGGCGTGAATGTCCAGGCCCCGTTCAAACGCCTCGCGCAGGCCGGGATCCCCGCTAAGCTCGGCCATGATCCGTAATTCAATTTGTGAATAGTCGGCCGAAAGTAAACAGTGATGTTCGTCCGAGGCGACGAAGGCGGCCCGGATTTTTCGTCCCATCCCGGTGCGGATGGGAATATTCTGGAGGTTGGGATTGGAAGAGGCCAAGCGACCGGTTACCGCCCCGGTTTGTGAAAAGCTGGTGTGAATCCGTCCGGTGCGTGGGGAAACCGAATCGGGCAAGGCGTCAACATACGTCGATTTTAATTTGGCGGCTTCCCGGTACTCCAGAATAAGCCGGGCAATTTCATGGTGTCCGGCCAGTTCGGATAGAATGGATTCATCGGTTGCGTATTGGCCGGTGCGGGTTTTCCGGGCCTTCTCGCTCAAGCCCAGGCGATCGAAAAGCACCTCGCCGAGTTGTTTGGGCGAGTTGACGTTGAAGGGGGTTCCGGCCAGCTCCTGGATGCGGCGATCCAGGTCGGTTAGCTGAACCGCCAATTCGGCGGATGCCACGAGCAATGCCGGTTCGTCGAGCCGGATGCCCGTGTGCTCCATGTGCAACAGCACCGGAAGCAACGGCATTTCAATGCCGTGGAATACGCCGTCGAGCTGTTGCTCGGTAAGCATGGGCATGAAGGTTTCGTACAGGCGCCACGTGACATCCGCATCCTCGGCGGCGTATTCGGCGGCCTGGCCGGGATCAACCTCAAACATGGTGCGCTGTTCCTTGCCTTTGTCCCCGAGCAACCGTGTGATTGGAATCGGGCTGTAGCCTAAGTATTGTTCCGCGAGGGCATCCATGCCGTGGCGCCGATCGGGTTCCAGCAAGGTGTGGGCGATCATCGTATCCCAAAATGGACCTTCAACGTCCAGGCCATGTGCAAGCAATACGCCAAGATCGAATTTGAGATGGTGTCCGATTTTTAGCGCCCCGGCGCGCTGGAAGACCGGGGCGAGGATGTCCAGTCGGCGGCGGGACTCGGCTTCATCGGCTGGAAAATGCACATAAACTGCTTCCCCGGCGCGTCGGCAAAAGGCGATGCCGGCAATTCGCGCTTGCCGGGGATCGAGCTGGTCCGTTTCCAGATCAAAGCAAAACGCATCCGCGGTCATGAGTTCCCCGGCCAGGGCGGCGATTGCCGGATGGTCATCGAGCAGCCGATAATCGTGCGGAATGTCGGCGAGCGTTTTGAGGGGGGCTTCGACCGGTCCGGCGGATGCCACCGGCGGCGAAGGTGCGTCGGAAGCGGTGAGGGCGAACAATTCGCCTTGGGCGGGTTCCGGCGACGCGGCGGTGAACCCGCGTCCGGCCTTGAACGTTTGTCCGTAGAGGCGGCGACCAATGCTGTTAAACTCGAATTCAATGAGCAGCGCGCGCAGCGCATCATCATCACGCGGGCGGACCGCAAGATCGCTCAGGGTTTCCCGCACCGGAACATCAAGACGGATGGTGACGAGATCGCGCGACAACAGCGCCTGTTCCTTGAACGCTTCGAGTTTTTCCCGCTGCTTGCCTTTTATTTCATCCAGATGGGCGTAGATGTTTTCGATGGGGCCGTACTGTCCCACCAGTTTTTTTGCGGTTTTTTCGCCAAATCCCGGGATGCCGGGGATATTGTCCGAGGCGTCGCCCCACAAGCCGAGCACATCGATGACATGCAGGGGGTCGGCCACTTCCCAACGGGCCCTGACGGCTTGCGTATCGAGAATTTCCGGCGGGGCTCCTTGCCGACCCGGTTTGAGGATGAAAACATGCGGCCGCACCAGTTGGGCGAAATCCTTGTCCGGGGTGACCATGTACACATCGAGGTCCGGCCCGGCATGTTTGACCGCCAGCGTGCCGATGATGTCATCGGCCTCGTGACCGGGGTATTTCAGCACGGGAATATTCAGCGCAGCGGCAATGCGATCCATATTCGGCAGGGCCAGGGCGATGTCTTCCGGGATTTCCTCGCGATGCGCCTTGTAGGCCGGATAGCGGAGGTGGCGCTCGGTGGGCTCCGGAGTATCCAGGGCGATCGCGAGATGGTCCGGACCGGCCTGTTCCTTGAGGTCAAGCAGGGTATTCAGAAAACCGAATAGCGCGGACGTGTTGACGCCTTGCGAGCTGTAAATCGGACTTTTTATCAAAGCGAAATGGGCGCGGTAGATCAGCGCCATGCCATCGATCATGTACAAGGTTCGGGTCATGCGCCGGTTATAGCCCCGGTGAAGGGCGTTCGACAAGCCTTCACCCGGATGCCGCAAAGACTTGAGTTTTTTATTGGGTTCACGCAATCTCTCACGAAACATTAAAGGAGAACGCGTATGACAGGGTTTTATATTTTTCTGGCGGTGGTGGCCGTCGTCATTTTTCTGGCCATCAGCATTTACAACAATCTGGTCGGATTGCGGAACAAATTCAAAAATGCATTCGCGCAGATCGATGTGCAGCTCAAACGCCGTTATGACCTCATTCCCAATCTGGTGGAGATCGCCAAAGGCTACATGAAGCACGAGCGGGAAACCCTGGAAGCGGTCATCAATGCCCGCAATACCGCGGTCACCGCCGCCAATGCGGCAGCGGCGAATCCGGCTGATCCCGATGCGATGCAGAAGCTTGGCAAGGCGGAATCGAATCTCGGCGGCGCATTGGGCCGGTTGTTCGCGCTTTCCGAGGCGTACCCGGATTTGAAGGCCAATCAAAACATGATGCAGCTTTCCGAGGAAATGACCACCACGGAAAACCGCGTGGCTTTTGCCCGTCAGGCTTTTAACGACGCGGTCATGCATTACAACACGGCCCGGGAGACCTTTCCGGCCGTAATCTTTGCCGGCATGTTGGGTTTCCATCCCGCGCAATTGCTCGCCATCGAAAACGAAGCCGAGCGCGCTGCGCCCAAAGTCTCGTTTTAAGAACCCATGGATTTTTTCGCCCGTCAGGAACATGCGCGACGGCGAACCGGCTGGCTGGTGGCGTTATTTTTCGCTGCCTTGGCCGGCTTGATCGCCACGGCGTATCTGGTCGCCGTACAGGTTGTGGGAGCGACGTCAGTCTCCGAGCCGGGGTATGCCCCGGCCCCGCCGCCTTCCATGTGGAATCCTGACTTGTTCCTGCTGATTGCCGGGGGCATTTCCACCATTGTATTCGGCGGCACCGCCTTCAAGTTATCGCAGTTGCGCCACGGTGGCGGCAAGGTGGCGGAATCGCTCGGCGGGCGGCGAATTGATCCGGCGAGCACACAGTATCATGAGCGCCGGCTTTTGAACATCGTTGAGGAAATGGCCCTGGCCTCCGGGGTTCCGGTCCCCCCGGTATACCTGCTGACCGGGCAAACCGGCATCAACGCGTTTGCGGCCGGCTATTCGATCCATGACGCGGTAATCGGCGTGACCGAAGGCGCGATGCGCGGATTGAAACGCGAAGAGTTGCAGGGGGTCATCGCCCACGAGTTCAGCCATATTTTAAATGGCGACATGCGGCTGAATATCCGGTTGATCGGGATTGTCCACGGCCTCCTGCTGTTGGCGATCGTCGGACGTGTCCTGATTCGTCTTGCCGCCTCCAGCCGTTCCGGTTCGGGCAAGCGGGGCGGGGGAGTGGCGTTGTTCATCGCGTTGGGACTCGCGCTGATCATCATCGGGTATGCCGGTTACTTTTTCGGCGGGCTGATCAAGCGAGCGGTGTCGCGTCAGCGCGAATATCTGGCCGACGCCTCGGCGGTCCAATTTACCCGGAATCCCCTTGGCCTCGCCTCGGCGTTGAAGAAGGTTGGCGGTCTCGCCCAGGGTGGAGCCGTTGCCAATGATCACGCCGAAGAATTGAGCCATATGTTTTTTGCCGATGGGATCAAACGGCTGATGGGCGGCGGCAGTTTGTTCGCAACCCATCCCCCGCTGGCTCAGCGGGTCAAGCTGCTTGATCCGGATTTCAACGGGGAGTTTACGGTGATCTCCCAGGAAAGTTTGTATGCGTCCGGTAACGACGACGCAAAGCCGCGCGAGGAAAAGAAAAAAACGGCGGCCGGTGGCGTTATGGGGCCCGATTTTATTAAACGAACCATTATGGTCGGGGGCGGTCTGGGTGGCATGGCCGCACACCCCACGGCGATGATTCAGCAGATCGGGATTCTGGAGGCCGATCAACTGGAAGCATCCCGCGGACTCCTGGACGCCTTGCCCGGTTCGTTGCGCGAAGCGGTGCATGAGCCCCTCGGCGCGCAATGCGTCGTGATTGCGCTGCTCATCGCCGCGTCGTCCGGAGGGGATTCCGCGGATGCGTGGACGTGGGTACCTGCGTCCTTCACCGATGCGGTCGGGCGCCACTTGGATGCGGTCACCCATCTCGAGCCGCGGTATCGCTTAATCCTGGTTGATCTTGCGCTGCCGGCTCTTCGCGCACTTCCGGCGGAGCAAGCTGAACGATTTGTTGATCTCATCGATAAAATCATCCGGGCCGATCAGAAAATTCAATTGTTCGAGTTCGCCGTTATGGAGATGGTGCGGTCTGGTCTCCGCGAAACCTTGAAGCTTTCCGTTCCCCGCATGACCCTGAATGGCGTGGAAATGGTCGCCGCTGAAGCGACCGCTCTGATTGGTTTAATGGCCCGGTTGGGCGCGACCGACGACACCGCCGCCGAGGCGGCCTTCCGCAAGAGCATGGACATCCTGGGCGCCTCGTTTAAGGATCAGGCGTTGCCGCAAGCGGGCGCGATGGATCTCGAAGGCGTAAAAGCCGCGCTCGACCGGTTGTTGCAGACCACCATGCCGGTGCGAAAACAGTTGCTGGAAGCGGCGATGGTCTGCCTGATGTCCGATCAGGTTGTCGCGGAAAACGAAGTGGAGTTGTTCCGGGCCTTGGCCGCAACCCTCGAAATACCCGTCCCGCTTTCGTTCGGACAGGCTTGAGCCACGGGTGATCGGAGAATGATCGCGGCGCCTGTGCCCCTCCATGGCATCGTCTTTTTGTTTTGCCGATTCTGCCGGCTTGGTTTACCGTGATCATCTCAATTTTCGGGAAGGAACAGGTATCGACATGAGGATTTTATCCGGCATACAACCATCGGGTAAGTTGCATCTTGGCAACTACTTCGGCATGATGCGCCCGGCCCTGGAGCTCCAGGAGCAGGGTGAGGCTTTTCTCTTTATCGCCGATTACCACGCGTTAACCACGGTACGGGATCCCCAGGTTCTGCGCGCCGCGATTCGTGATGTCGCCTTGGATTTTCTCGCCTGCGGACTCGATCCGCACCGCACGGCATTTTACCGCCAAAGCGATGTTCCGGAAGTAACCGAACTGACCTGGTTGCTTTCGGTGGTGACTCCGATGGGGCTGCTGGAGCGCTGCCACTCGTATAAGGACAAGACCGCGCACGGCATTGCCGCCAGCCACGCCCTGTTCGCCTATCCGGTGTTGATGGCGGCGGACATTTTGAGTGTAAACGCCGATGTCGTGCCGGTGGGCAAGGATCAAAAACAGCATCTCGAAGTCACGCGGGACATCGCCAACAAATTCAATCTCCAGTACGGCCCGGTTTTCAAAATTCCCGAACCACGTATTTTGGAGCATGTCGCCGTGGTGCCCGGCACGGACGGCCAGAAAATGTCCAAGTCGTATAACAACACCATTGATATTTTCGGAAAACCAAACGATGTGCGCTCCGCGATTATGCGGATCGTGACCGACAGCAAAACCGTGGAGGAACCGAAAACGCCGGAAACCTGCACGGTGTATCAATTGTACAAGCTATTTGCTTCGGACGAACAAGCCCGCGACCTTGCCCATCGCTACCGCCAGGGCGGCCTTGGCTACGGACAGGCGAAGAAGGAACTGTACGCCCTTTTTGAGGAGCACTTTGAGCCGCTTCGCAAAAAACGCGAGGAACTCGAAACCAATGCGGACCATGTGGACCGTATTCTGCACGACGGCGCCCTGCGCGCCCGCGAAGCGGTACGTGATGTATTAAAGGCCGTCCGCCGCGCCGTGGGTCTGGACTGATTCATGACCACGAACGAACCCTACAAGGTGCAACTCGAGGTGTTCGAGGGGCCGCTCGACCTGTTGCTGTATCTGATCAAGCAGGACGAGATCGATATCTACGACATTCCGATTGTCCGGATCACCAACCAGTACATGCAGTATCTGGATGTGATGAAGATGCTCGATCTTAACATCGCCGGGGAATTCATCGTCATGGCGGCCACCCTGATGATGATCAAAAGCCGCATGTTACTCCCGGTGGAGGAGCGTCCCCAGGTCGAGGATGAGGAGGATCCGCGCTGGGATCTGGTGCGTCAATTGGTCGAGTACAAGAAGTTCAAGGATGCCGCCGCGCACCTGGGCGAATTGGAAGTGCGCCAGGAAAATCTCTTTTCACGCTCCGGCGAGGGGATTCAACTGGGCCCGGAGCCGGACATCGCGCTGGAGGATGTCAGCATCTTTGATTTGATCAGCGCGTTTAATGAAGCCTTGCGAAAAGCCCCGCGTGAAGAGCTCCGCGAAATTTTCGCCGAACAATTTACCGTGGCCGAAAAAATCGATGTGATCATGGACATGATGAAGCGAAAGGGACGGGCCAGTTTATCCCGATTGCTGGGGGGGATGACCCACCGTTATGAAATGGTCTGCACGTTTCTGGCCATTCTGGAGTTGATCCGGCTTCGCCAAGTCCGGGCCAAGCAAAGCGAACATTTTGGCGATATTGATCTGGTCCCGATTGAGGACCTTTAAACGGCGAGTAGGGAGCAACGACGCGCATGACCGATTGGAATGTCATACCAGAACTGAAACAAATAGTCGGCGCCCTGCTGTTCGCGGCCCGTGAGCCGGTTTCCATCGAAACCATCCGGAAAACCTTGCGCGATGCCGCCAAACAATACGAAGGCCCGGTGAAGGATTTCGCCCAGGTGACCGATGACGACCTGCGCGCCGCGATCAAGCAGTTGAACGAAGAGTTGATTCGCGACCGGATTGGCATTCATGTCGGTGAAGTCGCCAACGGCTACCGGCTGCAGAACGATTTGAATTGCGGGATATGGATTCGCCAGATGCTCGAGAAGGGCCGCAGCAACCGGTTGAGCAAACCGGCGCTGGAAACCTTGGCGATTATCGCCTACCGCCAGCCGTGTACCCGCTCGGAAATTGAAGCCGTTCGCGGCGTGGCGGTGGACGCGATTTTGAAGAACCTCATGGAAATGCAACTGGTGAAGGCTGCCGGGCGCAGCGAGCTGCCGGGACGTCCCTGGTTGTTCGCCACCACCCAGAAGTTTCTGGAGTATTTCGGCATAAAGAATGTGCAGGATCTCCCAGGCATTGAGGAATTGCGCCGGATGGAAAAAGCGCAAGCCGAAGCCCGCCGCAATGAAGCCATTGAGCGGGCGGTGAACGAAGAACAATCCGTTCCGGATGCGTCCGTGGGATCCGAGGCGGTAACCGGCGACGCGACGACGTTGGATACGGATACTCCTGGCGACGAAACGGACGATGAGCGGCCAGACCAGGCCGGCAATAGTCGTGCCGAAGACGACGCGAGCGAAGACGAAAACGATGAGGCCGGTGTCGAAGACGAATTCGACGATGATGACGATGAATTTGATGACGACGAAGACGACGAATACGATGACGAGGATGAGGATGAGGATTTCGAGGACGAGGAAGACGAGTCGGAGGAAAAATCCTGATGGGGCTTTCGTTGGAAGAGTTGCGTGCGGCGATTGATCGCCTGGACGATCAGATCATACCCTTGCTGAACGAGCGGGCGCGCCTGGCCATGGAGATCGGGCGGATCAAGCATGCGCATGGCGATGCGTTGTATGTCCCGGAGCGGGAGCGACAGGTTATGCGTCGGCTGACCGCGCGAAATGCCGGACCGCTTCCGCATCTTGCCCTGACCCGGATTTATCGTGAGATTATGGCTTCCGCGCTGGCGTTGGAACAGAACGGCGCGGTGGTTATCGTCGGCTTGCCGGAAGACGAAGCCGCGGCCGCGTTGGCTTACGTCGCGGGTGGCAATACCGATTGCGTTGTCGCCAGCTCTCCCGAGCAAGCGATTCACGCTTGGCGCGGGCGCGCCGACGCCATGCTTCTGGTCACGAATTCCTGCCGGGAGGAGGTGCTTCGCCAACTGGGCGATGATGCCGTGATCTGGCGGGCAGGTTGGGTTCTCGAAGGGCCGGGTGGGGCGACCTGGTTGCATGCCTACCAGCGTCGCGGATCGGTCATGGTCACCGGGCCGGGAATGGGGTATTGTTGGATGGAGGCATCGCGTGGTCAGGCCCTGCCTCCAGACTGGTTGACAAACGTGCCGGTCCGGTCGGTGGAGTGGCTGCCGCATACGGAACAACCGGGCGGCGGTATGCTGGTCATCCGGTTTGATCATACCGCGGAAGCGGTGGCCCAACAGTATGGAGATATCCTGCTCGCTACCGGTGCGACGATATGCCTGGTTTAGGAATAGTATGGTGAATCAACTGAATCATATTGCCAAAAAATGGGTGGGGGGGTTGGCCATGTACCAACCCGGAAAGCCGATGGAGGAAGTGGCCCGGGAACTGGGTCTGGGCGATCCCGACACCATTATCAAGCTCGCCTCCAACGAGAACTCCCTCGGTCCTTCGCCCCGTGCGGTGGCCGCGATGCGGGAGCATGCCGCGCGCATGCATATTTATCCCGACGGCGACAACTACCGTTTGCGTCAGGCCCTGGCCGCCAAACTGGGCATGGACGATTCCCAATTGTTTATCGGCCACGGCAGCAACGAAATCATTCAATTGCTCGGGCATGTCTTTCTCGACCCGCACACCCAGGTGGTGGTTTCGGATCATGCCTTCATTGTGTACCGTCTGGTTGCCGCGCTCTACCAGGCCCCGGTTACCAGCGTGCCCATGCGGGATTTCCGGCATGATTTACCCGCAATGGCCCGGGCTATAAACGATCAAACCCGGCTGGTTTTCATCAGCAACCCGAACAATCCGACCGGCACCATGGTGGAAGACCGGGAAATCCGGGCCTTCATGAAGGATGTACCGGATCATGTCGCGGTGGTGTTTGATGAAGCGTACATTGAGCTGCTTCCCGATGACCGTCGACCCGACACCTGCGCGTATGTGCGGGAGGATCGCAATGTATTTGTGCTCCGGACTTTTTCGAAAACCTACGGATTGGCCGGTTTGCGAATCGGTTATGCCATCGCCCCGCGGGAAGGGGTGAACTTGCTGCACCGGGTGCGTCAACCCTTCAACATCAATGCCATGGCCCAGGCGGCGGCGTTGGCCGCGCTGAGTGATGACGCCTTTGTGGCACAAACCCGCGAGCTGATCGCGGAGGGCTTGCGCCGGGTCGGCGAGGCGCTGGATGGCATGGGGCTGTCGTATGTGCCCTCGGTGGCGAACTTCCTGCTCGTCAAGGTCGGCAACGGACGCAGGGTCTTTGAGGCGCTGCAGCAACGACGGATCATCGTGCGCCCGGTGGATGTGTACGACCTGCCTGAATATGTTCGCGTGACCATTGGCACTCCGGAAGAAAACGAACACCTGATTGCCGCGCTGGCCGAAGTGATGGCCGGCGAGGAGTGCCGCGTATGATCGTGACCGTCCTGGGGTTGGGGCTGATGGGCGGATCGCTCGGCCTGGCCCTTCGCCGCGCCTCCCCGTCGGCAACCGTTTTTGGCTGCACCCGCTCGGAAACCCGCGGGGCGATGGCGCTGGAGCGGGGTGCGATTGACCAATTCTTTGCTGATCCGGTCGAGGCGGTGCGCGACGCCGATGTCGTTGTTTGTTGCGCGCCAATCTTGTCTATTCCCGAGCAACTGCGGGCCGTATTGCCCGGGTTGAAGCCCGGCGCACTGGTAACCGATGTGGGCAGCACCAAGGCGGACGTCCAGCGCCACTGTACGGACTTACTGGCTGGTCGGGAGGCCTTGTTCATCGGCAGCCATCCGATCGCCGGTTCGGAGCAGCAGGGGATTGAGGCGGCGCGCGAGGATTTGTACCGCGGCGCGATGGTCGTAATCACCCCGGATGTCGCTACCGCGTCGGAAAAAGTCGCCATGCTGCGCGGGCTATGGGAAAGCGTCGGTTCCTGCGTGGTGGCCATGACGCCGGAAGAACACGATCGGGTGCTCGCCGCCACCAGTCACTTGCCGCACATGGTGGCCGCCTTGTTGGCCGCCACGCTCGGTCAACCCGGCCGGCGTGCGGATTTGCCCCGCTTTTGCGGGGCCGGATACCGGGATACCACGCGCATTGCCTCGGGCGGCGTGGATATCTGGATGGACATTGCCCGGACCAACCGCGCCGCGCTGTGCGGCGAATTAAAGGCTTTTGCCGCAGTCTTGAGCCGGTTTATTGAAAAGTTGGATCACGAATCGTTTTCTGATATAGAGGAAATCCTGCGCGAGGGAAAAACCGCGCGTGAGGCATTTGTACATTATGGAAATAACGCCAATAGCGAAGAATAACGGCATGGTGACGGTCCCGATTTCGGCGATCGTTCATCCGGCGGAAAAAATCTGCGGCGAAATCCGCGTTCCGGGTGATAAAAGCATTTCCCACCGGGTGGCCATGTTTTCCGGCATGGCCTCGGGGGCGTCGGAAGTTGAAAACTTTCTTCAGAGCGAAGATTGCGTCAACACCCTGAAGGCCATGGAGGCGCTCGGGGCTCGCTCCTTTGAAACTCCCGATGGCAAGCTGAACATTCAAGGCACCGGCGGAAAGTTCATTCCACCGGCGGGCGCTTTGGATATCGGCAATTCCGGCACCAGCATCCGCCTGCTCTCGGGTATTCTGGCTTCCTGCCCGTTTACCGTTGAACTGACCGGTGATGAATCCCTGCGGTCCCGGCCGATGCGACGTATCAAGGAACCCCTGGAAATGATGGGCGCCAAGGTGGAGCTGACCGGGGAAAAAGGTACCGCGCCGATCCGTATTACCGGCGGCAAACTCAAGGGTATCGATTATCTGCTCCCGGTCGCCTCGGCTCAGGTCAAGTCCTGCATTATGCTGGCCGGATTGTTTGCCGAAGGCATCACCCGGGTGACCGAGCCGGTGCACACCCGCGATCATACCGAGCGTTTGCTGGGTGCATTGGGATTGCCCATTACCTTGAAGGGATTGCAGGTGGAAATTCGCGGATTGGGTCCGAAAGGTCCGACCATCAAAGCCCGGCCGTACATCATTCCCGGCGATTTTTCCTCCGCGGCGTTCTGGATGGTCGCGGTGGCGGCCCGTCCGGGACAAACCCTGGTCGTGCGCAATGTCGGGTTGAACCCGCGCCGGATCGCGCTGCTGGATGTACTGAAAAATGCCGGCGCCGGCGTAACCGTGAAGCCGTATAAAGGCACCAACCACGTCGAGCCCGCCGGCGATATCACGATTAAGGGCGCCCGGCTTACCGGGTTTGAAGTCGGTGGTGATGCCATCCCCAATTTGATTGATGAACTACCGGTCATTTTCGTACTCGCCGCCCTGGCCAAGGGGCGCTCGGTCATCAAAGACGCGCATGAATTGCGGGTCAAGGAGTCGGACCGTATCGCGACCATGGCCGGAAATCTGCGGTTGATGGGGGTCGATGCCGAGGAACAACCGGACGGCATGATCATCAACGGCGGCAATCCGTTGACGCCGCAAAGTTCCGTGCGGAGCTTTGGCGACCACCGCATTGCCATGTCCATGGCGATTCTCGGGACGCATGCCACGGCGCCGGTGATTATTCAGAATGTCGCTTGTGTGGATACCTCCTATCCCGGTTTCTGGGATCATCTTCGGGCGTTGGGCGGCCATGTCGAATAGGGCGGCCATTGTGATCGCCATTGACGGCCCGTCAGCCTCCGGGAAATCCACGGTGGCCCGACTGGCCGCGCAACGGTTGGGATACCATTACGTCGATTCAGGTTCGTTTTACCGCGGCATTACCTGGAAATGTCTGCGTGAAGGGATCGAAACCTCCGATGCAACCCAGGTGATCGCCTTGATCGCCCGTATTGATTTCCAATGTTTTTTGCGCGACGGCGCGGTGATGTTTGCCATTGATGGAGAAGAACCCGGTGACCAGATCCGGTCGCAACCGGTTCAGGAGCACGTCAGTGATATCGCGGCGATTCCTGAAGTGCGCACGTATTTGGTCCGGATGCTTCGCGATACCGCACGACTGGGATCACTTGCCATGGAGGGCCGGGATATCGGCACGGTGGTATTCCCGGACAGCCCGTTTAAATATTATCTGGATGCTGATCCCGAAGAACGTGCGCGTCGCCGGTACAACGAGCTGGCGAATAAACCCGGCTACAACAATGTGGAGGAAGTCTTTGACTCCCTCGCCCGTCGCGATCGCAAGGACTCGACCCGGAAAGCCGCGCCGCTTCAAATCGCCTTGGGCGCCAAGGTCATCGACTCCACCGGAATGGGTCCCGAACAAGTGGTTGACCGGATTGTCGATGACGTACGAGAGGCCGGTCACTGACCATGGCGCGGCGTCGGGAGCAGGCGTTCGTTCCCTGGATCTACGATCTTTTCCGTCGGATACTGGGCTTGGCCTTACGCGTCCGCTGCCGTTTTCGCTCCCATGATTATGCCTATATTCCCGCGGAGGGTGGGGTGATCATCGCCTCCAATCACGCGAGTTTTCTTGATCCGCCGGTACTCGGCGTCGCGGTGCCCCATCGTCCGGTTCGCTTCATGGCCCGCGATACGTTGTTTGATCATTCCTTTTTGGCGTGGTTTTATTACCGGTTCGGGGTGGTTCCGCTATCCCGTGAAAAAGGGGATGTCGGTGCGATCAAAACGGCCATTCAGCTTTTGCGGGAAGGACATTGCGTGGCCTTGTTTCCGGAAGGAACCCGCACCCCGGACGGTCACTTACAACCGGCGAAAGGCGGCGTTGGCTTTCTGATCCATAAAGCCAATGTGCCGGTTGTTCCCGCCTACATTCGCGGCAGTTATGAAGCATGGCCCAAGGGCGCGAAGAAAATGAAGTCGGCTCCGGTTTCCGTACATTTCGGTCCGCCCATCTCACCCGAGGCGCTGTGCTTGACCGATGATCGGGGCAAACCGGACTACATGGGCATTGGCGCCATGGTTATGGCGCGTATCGCCGAATTGCGTGATGCCGCCGCTAATCCTGGTTCGTAACCCTTTGTCCGGCATTGGATTGCACGTAATTAACGCAATCTCAATAAACGCCTTGACCCTGCGTCTTTTCCTAACTAGCCTTCTTGGTGAAGGTTACAGCGAATTCGATCTCGGACCAGACAGGGGGAATGCATGAAACTAGGTAATGCGGGTTGTAACGAGGGGTCGCAACAATGACCGGCTCGACGTGGGCGGTGGTCGTCGCGAGTGGCAAGGACGAAATGCTCAATGCCGAAACCTGCACCGCTTTCCTCAATCTTCACAATCAACCGGTGCTTTCCTACAGCCTGATCGCCTTGGAGCATTGTCCGGAAGTGGATGCGGTGGTGGTGGTCGCTCCGAAGGATCGCTTGGAGCAGGTGGTTTCCGTGATTCAGTTGTTTGGCATTCACAAAGTGCGCAAAGTCGTTCCCGGTGGCGCCAACGAGTTGGCGTCTTTTGCCCAGGCGCGAAAATATTTTGATTCCGATGCCACCATGATCGTGGTGCATGAGGCGTCACGTCCGCGCATCCAGGCGACTGATTTGTCGGAGATTATTAAAACCGCAAAACGCCAGGGTTCCGCGATGATGGGAAAGGCCGTGCCGGAAGCGACCGCTTCGGTCGAAAAAAACGGCGCGGTGGAAACGTTTCATCCGGGCGGTTTGGTATGGATGTACGCCTTCCCATTGGCCGTGAAGGCGGAGACACTGGAAAAAGCCGAGGCGCACCTCCGCAAAAAAAAGAAAACGGTCAAAACCATCTTGGAAGAATTGCAGGTTGCCGGAAGTCCGCCCAAGATCGTGGCGGTCAAGGCATTTTCTTCGCGTATCGGTACCATCGACGATTTGCGGCGTATGGAGCAGGGCGGCGGCGTTTGGTAACATCCCTCACGTCACGCCGTGTTCACCACCAGCTTGTCGCTTGGGGATGCTGAATAACATTCAGTGCCTCGACCCGGGTTAACCGCCAGGCAGTATCCATCCGCACCCACAGCAACCGGTATGTTCCGATCATCGATTCACGGCGACCCTGCAACGCGACCGTCGCTTCGAGGGTGACATCCACAAGCATGCCATCCTCTTGGCGGTGTATTTCAACGCCCCGACTTTTCATGTCAAGACGATCGGCTCTGCCGCGGACCTGTTGCAGCAGGGAGGTGAATTCCGATTTCGTCAACCGGGCAGGAAAAGGGTCGCCGAGTCTCAGCGTTAATTCGGGGCCCACGTGTGAGGCCGCCTCGTAAGCGCGCGCCGCCGATACCGGAAGGCTCTCCGGTCCATTCTTGGCGACCGCGTTCAGGAATGCCCGGGTTTGCCGTGCGACTTTTCGTTGGTCGGTCGGCCAGCATGCCACCAGAAATCCGCCAAGCAGGGCAAGCGCTACGATCCAGGCAACGAATCTGATCCGGTTCATCGGAACAATCCCCCGGCGATGTTTGATCGTTCCACCAGGCCCAGGGTATGTCCGGAAAAAGGTGTGGCGCGGTTGTCTCCGGCCACAAAATAAACCCCGGTCGGAATCGGGGTATCCTCCAGTTCCCAGTCCCCGAGTTCGTAGAGATATGGTTCCGGAAGTTCACGGTCGTTGATTACCAGTCTGCCCTGACGAAAGGCAATCGTTTCTCCGGGCAAACCCAATACACGCTTGAGGTAAAAGGATCGGCGGCCCGGCATGGCAATGGCGACCAAGTCGCCGCGACCCGGTTCCCGGGAGCGGAATTTGCGCAAATCGATCAGGTGCACGCCCCCGTGGTGCATGGTGGGTTCCATGCTGATGCCGACGACCCGAACCGGGCGCAACCACCACCCGAATACCCACGCGGCCACCAGGCCCAGCAGCAGGCATCGCAACAGGGTTTTCTTCGGATTTCGACCCCAAATGAGCGTCTTGAGTCTTGTCATCCTCACTAAAATACCCCAATCTTTTACGAAATACAGGCATCGTCATGACAAAGTCGGAAAAAAACAAAATGCCGCGACGGCTGGTCGCTACGTTTGACGGTCGTGTCCAGGGCGTCGGTTTCCGTTTTACCACGGTGGAAATCGCCCGGGGGTTCGCGGTGACCGGTTACGTACAGAACATGATGGAGGGTTCTGTCCGGCTGGTTGCCGAAGGCGAGGAAGAGGAGCTTACCCGCTTCCTGAATGCATTGCGGGACTCCCATATTTTCCGGTACGTGACCCGTGAAGACCTTTCATGGCCGACCGCAACCGGCGAGTTTGATAGTTTCGTCATCCGTTATTCCTGAGAGGGTACCTAAAAACTTCCCTTTGCCGGTTGATTTGGGTATGATGAGGTCGGAAAACGGTTTTGTATGAAGTACGCCATTCTCGGGGACATCCATGCCAACGTTCACGCCCTCCAGGCGGTTTTGGAGGATGCTGCTCGCCACGCGGTTACGCATTATGCGTGCGTAGGCGATATTGTCGGTTACAACGGCAATCCCATTGAATGCCTGGAAAAAATCCGGTCGCTCTGTCCGGTATCGGTCCGGGGCAACCACGATCATTACTGCTCGCACGATGAAAAACTCGATAATTTCCATCCCCTCGCTGCCGATGTGGTGGCATGGACGCGCAAGCAATTGAATCCGGATCAGGTTGAATACCTGCGTAACCTGCGGTACATCGCCCGGGTCGAAACCTTCACCATGGTCCATAGCACCTTGGATACCCCGGAGGCCTGGGGCTATGTCTTTGACAAGCTGGAGGCGGAGTCCAACTTTAGCTACCAAACATCCACCGTTTGTTTCTTTGGCCATACCCACGTTCCGCTTGCCTTTGAAAAGGCGGATACCATCCGATTTGGTCTCTACACAAAAATCAGGATCGGCGTCGGTAAAAAGTACTTCATCAATGTCGGCAGCGTCGGCCAACCCCGGGATGGCGATCCACGCGCCGCTTATGTGATTTACGATATGGTCAACAATTTGATTGAGCTGCGGCGAATACCCTACGACATTCAAGCCGCTCAGAAAACCATCATTGATGCGGGGTTGCCCGCTCGCCTGGCCGCGCGGCTGGCCGTCGGCCGTTAACCTTGCTCCGTTCCTGCTTATCATGAAATCATTTCTACGTTGTCTCGTTTTTACTGCCCTTGCCTGTGCCGCCGTGCCGCCGTGGGTCTCCGCCCAGATCGACCTCTCCACCCGGTTGGACCACCGGATTTATTTGCAATTCGAGCCGGTCGTCGCCCGAACCACGGTGCGCAGTCGGATCGGTCAACCGGTGGTGCTGAACAGCGACGCTACCGGGCCGCGCTTCTACTACGAAGTCCGCAATGATTTCGGACATGCGCTGGCCCGCTTGCCCGAGGTCGAGCCTCCGCCGCCGGTGATGATGTCCGCCCAGGGCACGTTGGTGTTCACAAACGAAATGAACCGGATTTTCCCGATGAATCAACCCGGCCATTACAGCATACAGCCCTGCGTGGATTGGATGGGGAAAACCTACCGGGGGGAAAAGCGGCATTTGGAAGTGGTGACCGGTCGCGAGGTTTCGCGGATTACCGGGGTTGTCCCGGCCGATGACACGACGCGCACCTACATGATTTTTCATATCAACCGCGGACAACAGGACCATATTCTTCTCCGGATCGACGACGAAGCCGCAAATTTATGTTACGGCGTTTTTGCATTAGGTCGCTCGGTTTTGAATGAGTCCCCGCAATTGGCGGTGGATGCCGTCGGCAACGCGCATATTTTGTTTCAAACCGCGCCCCGGACCTACGCGCATATGATTTATTCGCCATTTGGCGCCCGGCTGGAGGGGCAAACCTTTGGCCAGGCGTACAGCCATATCCAACTGCAATCTCAACCCAACGGACGGATTGAAGCCGTGGGGCAGCGCGCGGAAAAGTCGCCGGGTCCGGGCATGATCGACAGCATTTTGCCGAATCGCTAAACAGCAGCTTCCGGGCGCATCTCCGAGTTTTGACAAGTGCCTTGGTGTAGGCCGACCCTCTGCGGTCGGCGGAGAGGCGCCGGGGACAGAGCCCCGGCCTACAAGGAACCTTTGCACAAACTCGGAGATGCGCCCGCAGCTTACGGAATGCCGGAATGCCACTTGCCACGGATGGCGGAGTCGCCTAGTATTGACGACTAAACCTTTCACCTTTTAGGAGAAACACCATGTCAGAAATACTAGCGATTCAGGGGCGGGAAATTCTTGATTCCCGCGGAAATCCCACCGTTGAGGTGGATGTTCATCTCGATTCCGGCACCATGGGGCGGGCTGCGGTTCCGTCCGGCGCCTCGACCGGGGAGCACGAGGCGATTGAACTCCGTGACGGCGATAAAGGCCGTTACCTCGGCAAAGGCGTGAAACAGGCCGTTGCCAATGTCAACGACGCGATTCAGGATGCCTTGGTCGGCATGGATGCCACCGATCAATGTGCGATCGACCGGGCCATGCTGGACCTTGACGGCACGGAGACCAAGTCCAAGCTGGGCGCCAACGCAATCCTTGGGGTTTCGATGGCGGTTGCCCATGCCGCGGCCAACGAAGTCGGGCTTCCGCTTTACCAGTACATTGGCGGGGCCAATGCCAAAGTGTTGCCGGTCCCCATGATGAACATTCTCAACGGCGGCGCGCATTCCGACGCACCCATCGATTTTCAGGAATTCATGATCATTCCCAAGGGTGCGCCGACTTTTTCCGAAGGCCTGCGCATGGGCACTGAAGTGTTCCACGCCTTGAAAGCGGTATTGAAAAAAGCCGGACTGAGCACCGCGGTGGGTGACGAAGGCGGTTTTGCCCCGGCTTTGAACAGCAATGAACACGCCTTGGAAGTGATTATGCAAGCCATCGAAAAAGCCGGCTACAAGCCCGGCGAACAGGTGTTCATCGCCCTTGACGTCGCCTCCAGCGAGTTCTTCGATAAAGAAAAGCAAAAATATATCTTCAAGAAGAGTGACAAGTCGGAGCGCACCGCCGACGAAATGGTCAGTTTTTATGAAAACTGGATCAATAAATATCCGATCATCAGTATTGAAGACGGATGCGCCGAAAACGACTGGGCGGGCTGGAAAATTCTGACCGATCGCATCGGAAACCGCTGCCAGTTGGTGGGCGACGATTTGTTTGTCACCAACACCAAGTTCCTCAAGCGTGGCATCGATACCGGAACCGCGAACTCCATCCTCGTCAAGGTGAACCAAATCGGTACGTTGACCGAGACCCTGGAGGCGGTTGAAATGGCCAAACGCGCGAAGTATACCGCGGTGATCAGCCATCGGTCGGGTGAGACCGAGGATGCGACCATCGCCGATATTGCCGTGGCGACCAATGCCGGCCAGATCAAGACCGGTTCGCTGAGCCGTTCGGATCGTATTGCCAAGTACAACCAGTTGCTCCGCATTGAAGAGCGCCTCGGCGCTTCGGCGGTTTACGGTATCTAAAGGTAAGCGGGTCGGGGGCGGAAGCTATTCGCCCCCGACCGGTTGCTGCTAACCGCCATGTCCGTCTGGGTCCTGATTTATCGTGTTTCGGCGGCACTGATCATCGCCGTCTTCTTGATCTGGGCGGGAAGTTTGTTCTGGCCCCGTTTCCAGCAGGCTCATGATCTCAGCGCCCGCCAATTGGAACTCGAGGAGGAGATCCGGCGCGACGAGGAAGTATTGCGCCATTTGCGTTTGAAGCAGCAACGGTTACTCAACGATCCCCGGTTTGTGGAAAAAATTGCCCGCGAGGAACTCGGTTTGGCCAAACCGGGCGAAACGGTTTTCAAATTCGTCGATGAAACAGCGCCCTCCAATACCCGGACGGGCGCGGCCGGGCGTATTCGCCCGTAAATCGTGCCGGTCATTGATGCGTGAAAAAAAGGCACGCTGCCTTGCGCAAGGCCGCGTGCCTTTTTGCCGGAAATCCGGCGGGTACACAGGGGTTGCTTTATTCCGCAAAGCGATAACCGACGCCTCGGACCGTTTCAATGTGATCGCCGGCCACGCCAAGCTTCTTGCGTAGCCCGGTCACCTGAACGTCTACCGCGCGTTCGGTGCAACTGTAGTTATCGCCATGCACGGCATGGATGATTTTCTCCCGGTCAAACACCCAGCCGGGTTTGCCGGCCAGCGTCTGGAGGATGCGAAATTCACTGTAGGTCAAGCTTACCGGCTTCCCTTTGACTTTCACTTCGTGACGTCCGGGGACAATTTCCAGATCCTTGATCCGAATGGTCGGTTGTTCGTGGGGCAGCAGGGCGCTACGTTCCTGGCTTAATCGCATGGCGGGGATCGTCGCCTCCGGCATCAAGCGAGACGGTGACGGCATCACGCCATTGCTGCCGGTCGGCTTCAGCATGATCACCGGGGAGGGCATCATGCCTTGGTCGTCCTGCAGAAGTTGACACACCGCGGAGGCCTTGTGGGCAGGAATAATCATGCCCATCAGAAAATATTCCGCACCACGGCGGTCGGCCGCTTTGCGAATTTCATCGGCATCCTGGGTGACGGTGAGCGCGTAGGTGCCTTCGCCGGGAAGTTGATCGGTTCCGGCCAGGCGTCCGGTGGTCATCGCCTTAAGTTCACGGGCTTTTTCTTTCGTCATGATCATGGTCGGTATCTTTCTTTTTGTTGGTTGCTTATTATGAAAGCAACTACCGTGCCAATGCGATCGTTGACGGGGTCGATGTGTCCTAAAGCCTTGCAAGCCAATTGGAAATGGTGAATTATCTTCCTGTTCGCAAATTGTTCACATCCGATCAAAAGCAGTCATAAGTGTATGATGACAAGCAATGTGATACGATAATGTATTATTTTGTGACCGAAGCGGCTGATTTTAACCCGCACCGCTTAAAGATCATCTCCGCCGGGCAAAAACCGGTGAGCGCGGATTGAATCAGGTTGACGCCGACAAACGCGGCAAGCAACAACCATGCCGCTTTTCCGGTGGTGTAGGCCAAGGTGATGCTGGCCAGCACCAACGTGCCGGCGAGAATGCGAATGGCGTTTTCTGTGTTCATGTTACTTTCCTTTTATTGATTTATGTGGCGAACGGACTTATTTGCCTCCCAAAATCAGCGCCCCGAATAGGGCATAGATCAGGATGGAGGTGTAAGGATTGGCGGTTAATGGACAGGCGCCGGTTCGGCATCCGATGTAACGATACATCAGGTAACCGACCAGCGCACCGGCAAAGGCCCCGATGAGAATACGTAGGGTGGTGGACATGATTACTCCTTTCGTAGCGTGGTATACCCGACCAGGGCGCGAATTTCCTCCCGGCGCGCCTCAGGACAGATGATCATGATCATTTTCATGGCTTTTCTCCGTAAAGCATGCGGTACACCACCGGGACAACCAGCAAGGTGAAACCCGTCGACACAAATAAACCGAAGATCAGCGCCCAGGCCAAGCCGCTGAAGATGGGATCCAGCGTGATCGGCCACGCGCCAAGCAATGTCGTGCCGGCGGTGAGCAGGATCGGCCGCATGCGCACCGCGCCGGATTCGATAATAGCATCGTCCAGTCGCTCGCCGCGGGCCACTGCGGTTCGGATGAATTCGATCAGCACCAGGGCATTTCGCACGACAATCCCGGCGAGGGCGATCATGCCGATCATCGCGGTGGCGGTAAAAAACACCGGGTTCTCAAACCCGCCGACCGGCCGATTTACCAGGAGGTTCAGCAACCAGAAGCCGGGCATGATGCCGATCATGGTAAGGGGAATGGATAGCATAATGACCCCCGGTATGGCGTATGAACCGGTTTGGTAGACCAGCAATACGTAAATGCCGAGCAGGGCCGCGGCAAAGGCGATTCCCAAATCGCGAAACACGTCCACGGTGATCTTCCATTCGCCTTCCCCGGTCCAACTTACCCGGATATCCGGGGGCAGCGGGTTTTCATTAAAATGCCGCTGCAAGGCCAGAACGGCGTAGGCGGGTCCGCGACCGGCCATTTCCGCCTGAACGTAGACCACCCGCTCCAGGTTTTTATGCAAAATGGCCGGCTCGACCTGCGTGGATTCAAACACGCCCAGTTCGCCGAGTTGCACCATGGCGCCTGAACGACCTTTTACCGGCAGGCTGGCCAGGCGTGCGGTATCGGAACGCGCGTGCCGCGGCCAGCGCATGATGAGGGGAATTTCATTTTGATCGTCGGGGGAATGAATGGTTCCGGCGGAAGCGCCGTCCAGAGCCAGGTTCAGCGTTTGCACAATGTCTTCCGTGGAAATGCCATTTAAACCGGCTTTTTCCCGGTCCACCCGGAAGAAATATTTTCGTCGATCCGCCTCGACGGAGTCGTCGATGTCAACCATGCCCTCCTCGATGCCCATCCGGTCACGGATGACCCGGGCGGCGGCGATCAGATCCTCATAGGTGTGATGCGGCGCGCCGTACACTTCGGCAACCACGGTGGCCATGACCGGAGGACCGGGCGGGGTTTCCACGAGCTTGATGCTTGCCCCGGTTTCGGCGGCAATCGCGGCGATGTCGCTACGGATACGCAGGGTGAGGGCATGGCTGTCCATCGTCCGGCGGGTGTGATGCAGCAGGTTGATCCGGATATCGGCGACATGCGGGCCCTCGCGCAAGTAATATTGCCGGACCATGCCGTTGAAATCCATCGGGGAGGGTACGCCTACCGTGGTGGTGAAATCCACCACCTCGGGTACGGTGCGCAGGTAGGCTTCCACGTGCCGCGCCACGGAATCGGTATGTTCCAAGGTGGTCGACTCGGGAAGGTCGATCACCACGAGAAATTCATTTTTGTTGTCGAAGGGCAGCATTTTTAGCGGCACCAAGCCGGTCAGGGCCAGGGCGACTGATCCGGCGAACAGCAACCCGACCACGGCGAGTAATCCGCGTGATTTGGTGCGCGAGGCGATGAAGGGACCGATCAGCCGCTGGTAACGCCGGTAAATCGCGGTTTGGCGGATGTCCGGCGCCGGGTCCGAATTTCCGCCGACATCCACCTTGAGCAACCAACGCGATAGGGTGGGGGTAATGGTCAAAGCGACCACGGTGGAAAATACCACCGCGACCGGAACATTCAGGGCCATGGGCGCCATGTAGGGGCCCATCATGCCGGTAATGAAGAACATCGGGAAAAACGACACCATCACCGCCAGCGTGGATAATACAATCGGCGGCATGACCTCGTTCATGGCGATCATGATGGTCTCGTTGCGTGGGCGCAACTTCATCCGCAAATGCCGGTAGATGTTTTCAACGGCGACGATCGGGTCGTCCACCAATAAGCCCAGGGTCAGGATCAGCGCGAACAAGGTGACGCGGTTGATGGTATACCCCATGCCGTAATTAAACAGCAGGGTCAGCGCATAGGTGATGGGAACCGCGATGGCGACAATCACCCCTTCGCGCCAACTCATGGTCAGCGCGAGCAAGCCAATGACCGTCAGCACCGCCAGACCCAGGCTGAGCACCAGGTTGTTGACTTTTTCGTTGGCGGTTTCACCGTAGTTCCGGGTGATCCGCACGGATATGTCATCCGGAATCACCTGGCCCTTCAAGGCTTCCAGGCGTTGTTCAACCGCGCGGGCTACGGAAACCGCATTGCGTCCGGTTTTCTTGGCGACGGCGAGGGTTACCACCGGATAGCCATCGCGGTTAGCCTCCGAACTGTCCAGTCCCGGGCCGAAGCCGATGCGGGTATACGCGGAGAGTTCTTCCGGACCATCGATGACCTCGGCGACGTCGGTCAGGAATACAGGGCGATCGGCGTGTACGCCGACCAGTATGTGGCGGATTTCCTTCGCATCGGTGAAAAAGGGGCCGGCTTCCACCGTGATGGTTTCATTGCCGCGCTCGAAGGCGCCGCTTTGGCGTTGGGCGTTGCCGAGCAGAAGCGCTTGCCGCACTTCCAGTGCGGATAAGCCGTAGGCGGCCAAGCGGTCGCCATCCAGGTAGACCTGAACCGCGCGCCGCTCCCCGCCGTGCAGGGTGATGCGGGCCGTGTCGGGAATGCGCTGGAGGTCGTGTATGACTTCTTCGGCCACCCGGTACAATTCGTGGGATGTGTAACGTGAGCTGTACAGGGCGGCGGTAATGACGGGCACATCGTCGATCTCCACGGGTTTAACCACCCAGCCGGCGATTCCCGGGGTGACCCGGTCGATGTTCGAAAACAACTTGTTGTACAGTTTGATCAGGCTGTCTTCCCGATCCTGGCCGACGAAAAACCGTACGGTCACCACGGCCATTTCCGGCCGCGACATGGAATAGACATATTCCACACCGTCAATCTGATAGAGCAGTTTTTCCAGGCGTGAAGCGACCAGGCGCTCCACTTCCTCTACGCTGCCGCCGGGATAGGAGACGAATACATCCGCGACGGGAACCACGATTTGCGGTTCCTCTTCGCGTGGTGTCAGCATCAGGGCGGCCGTTCCCGCCACCAGGCTGACGATTATTAAAAGGATGGCCAAGTTTCCTTCGAGGAAACTCTTGACCACGCCGGATAACAAGGAGGGTTTCGTTTCCATCATCAGATATCCAGCAGCGGTTTCACCACGATCCGGTCGCCGTCATCGACGCCCGACAACAACTCCACCTGGCCGTTCTCCCGCGGGCCGGTTCTCACCAGGCGCCGGATAACCCGTTGATCCGGTGTGACCACCTGAACCATCTCCAATTGTCCTACGCGGAATACGGCGCTTTCCGGAGCCAGAAATCCTTCATGGGCTTCCGCATCGATGATCAACCGACCGAAGGTTCCCGGCGGCAGGTCGGTGGGCGGATCAATCAGGCGCACCCGTACCAACTGTGTGCGGCTGGCGGTGTCAACTTCACGAACGATTTCCGTGACCACCCCGGCCAGCGGCATCTCCAGACGGTCCAAGGTCACCGGCAATTCCGTTCCAATGGAAAGACGTTCGATCAACCGTACCGGAACGGGGACTTCGAGGCGCATGGCCGACGGGTTGTAAACGGCCAGCAACAATTGTCCGGGCTGCGCAAGATCCCCCGGCTCAATCCGTCGGTCGGTCACCACGCCGTCAATCGGCGCCTGAATGCGGTAGTGGGACCGGGCCACGCGCAATTGATCGACCCGGGCCTGGGCGGTATGAAACGACGATTCCGCATCGGTCAATTGCTGCTGGGTAGCGGCCTGGGCCGCAAACAATTGGCGGGTTCGGTTAAATTCGGTTTCCGCCCGGTTCAGTTGCGCCTCGGCGGCGGTTAGTTGCTCGCGAATCTCGCGGTCATCAATGGTCAGGAGGGCTTGGTCTCGGGCTACGGAATCCCCGGCGGAAATCACAACGGAATCAACCACGCCGCCGACCCGGGTGCTGACCTGGATCTTTTCTTCCGAGGTGACGGTTCCGGCCACGCTGATCCGGCTGGGAATGGTTTCGCGGCGGATCGTCGCGGTGGTCGTGCCATCCGGAAGCGGGAAGCCCGCCAGATGGGGAACCACGCCGGGAGGCGTTTTTTCACGCAAAGCGCCGGAGGACCATACGATCAGCACGGCGATGCCGAGAACACCGAGCAGGATTTTCCAGAGGCGCAGGAGAGCGGTTATACGTGTTGCCATAGTCATGATGGTATCCTTGGGGTTACAGCGTGGTTATTCGGGAGTGGTAGCGCCGCCGCGGGCTCGTTGGTAGTTGGCCAGCGCGGTCAAATAATCGTAGCGCGCATTTAATCCGCGGGTTTCCGCGGCGGTGAGACCGACTTGGGCGGTCAGTAATTCGGTTATATCCGCCGCGCCTTCTTCGTAGCGGGATCGGGTGATCCGGTATGCTTCGCCGGCGCTGACCGTTGCGCGGCGGGCGACTTCCAGGCGTTCGCGCGCTTCGTGCGCGTTGAAGTAGGCCTGCTCCAATTCCAGGGCAAGTTGTTGTTCCAATTGCCGGCGCCCGGCCTCCAGTTCCAGGCGGCGGGCTTCGGCCCGGGCCTGTTCGGAACGGCGACGGTACCCGGTGAATGCATCCCACTCGACCACCGCGCCGGCCAGGTAACTTTGTTCGAAGTCACTGGATACCTCGCTATCCCAATCGACCGACCCGAATGCGGAGAGGCGGGGCCAGCGATCGCGGCGAATCCGTTCAACGTCCAAGGCCCCGGCTTCCGTTTCGTGGTTCCAGGCCGCCCACTCCGGACGCCTTTCCAGGTCGGAGGAATTCAGGCCGGGCAAGTCGGGAAGCGGGGATTGGGGATCCAGGGCCAGAGGAGTGGCGTTATCAACCAGGGTACTCCCGATGGCGGTATTGAGTGCCGAAATCGCGAGGCGAGCCTGATTGCCCGCCCGAATCAATTGCTCGGCGGCTTCCGCTTCCTGAACCTCCAGATGCAAAACGTCGGTTTTCAGGGCGGCGCCCGCATCGTGACGTGCCCGGGCTACGCGCAGGTTTTCCCGGATGCGTTCGACATGCGCCTCCTGCACGCGAAGGTTTTCGCGAGCCTGTTGGAGAAGATAAAAGGCCCGGGTAACATGAAAGGTTAATTCCTGGTAAACCGCCTCGGCGCGCTCCGACGCGGATAAGGCCTGTAAACCGGCCATCCTCATGGATACGGTTCGCTGGCCTCCATCCAGCAGGGTGATACGCGCCAAAGCGGAAAGCCGGAGGTTCTCGGTGTCGTCCGGTTGATTGAAATCCTGATCGAACGAAGCGCGTCGCTGATTCAGTTGCATGAAAAAGGCCTGGGGCGGGTTATCCGTCCGGGTGTACATGCCGGACAGGGACACCGTCGGGAGGAATCCCGCACGGACTTCATCAATGGCGGCCGCGGCGGCGCGAATTCGATGCTCGGCTGCTTCCGCGGCGGGATGAGTCGCTCGAGCTGCCTGCAAGCAGGTCTCGAGGGTGAGCCCTGGCGTTGTATCGCCCCATACAGGCGCCGCTACGATGGCTACAAGTGCGATCCGGTTGATCAAACGGTTCATGATCCGACTCCGTGTTTTTTTCGAATGCATCCCAGGATGGTCAAGGCGCGGGCATCGGCGATTCGATACCAGACCTCCTTGCCGCGTCGCTCTGAGGCCAGTAAGCCCACCTTTTTCATGTGGTTCAAGTGTTGCGAGGTCGCGGCCTGGGGAAGACCCAGTCCGGCGTGAATACGCGATACCGTTGCTTCGGCATCGGATTCGAGCATTTCGATGATTTTCAAGCGGTGCGGATGCGCCAGAACCCGGAGCATCATGGCCATGCGTTCCAGCAGGGCAATGGGCAACCGGCCGCGGCTCGATGTCGGTGAATGGGTGGTAGTCATACAGTCAACGTATCATGATGTCATAATATGTCAATACGTAATAATAAAAAACGTTTGTGGTTTCCGGGGGGGGGGCGCGTGCGTTGCGGTGGCGTTTAAAAAGCCATGCCGACCCTCAAGCCGGCCAGGCGTTTTTCCGATGCGGGTTGGAAAAACATGCCGGACCGATCGAGGTCCGACTGTCCGAAATTGAGGGCTTCATAGAAGAGGGCGGCTTGAAACCGTTGCCCGCGCACGCCGGCTTCCAGATGCTGTCCCAGCTTGCGTTTGGGTTTTAATTCGATGTTATCGTCCGGGAGGAGGGGGACATCTACCGCCCACTCGTAGTTGTAAACCGGAACGACAAGCGCCATGCTCAAAAACCAGGTACGCGCCGACGATTCAGGGACTTCGATGTTTAACCCGAGCCGCCCGTAAATGGTCAGCCAGTACTCGTCGTATCCGAACCCTTCGCGTTTATCGAGTTCCCGCAACCAGTAGCGCGTCCCTATGCCGATGAACGGCCGTACGGGAATCGCATCGCCCTCGTTGAGAAGAAACGATGCATCAAGGTCGCCGACCGCGCCCAGATAGCGGGTCTCGGCTTGGTAAGGTTCCACCCGGCCATCCAGGTATTGTAGAAAACCGTCGTAATCAACTTCCCCGCCATAGAATTGAGCACGGTAATGGAGTTGCCAGCGTTCAGGCTGGCGGAGGCGGCCATTCACCCCGATCCCGTACAACCAACCTGACTCTTTCAAGCGCAACGGTTGCCCAACGTCTTCCCGCCAGGTAAAATCCTGAACGATCACCTGGAGCGCTATGTTGGGTTCGGGCGCGGCGGTAAGTATTGCGGGGGCTGAGAGTAGCGCCGCCAGAACGGTTAGCTGCCATTTTCGGCTGTATGCGGTAGTCATGATATGTTGCCTTCGCGGGAACCTAGCACATTTTATTGGGAATGCACGTTGTTTTGAAACAATACCATCGCAGGCTTGACCTTGGCCGGGCAATCATTATGGTTATGACGAGTTTGTTAGCGGGCATAGCTTAGTGGTAAAGTTCTAGCCTTCCAAGCTAGCCAGGCGGGTTCGATTCCCGCTGCCCGCTCCATTTTCCCGCCACTTTCCTGTTTCTTCCTCTGCTCAAGCTTTTCGGGGAGGACGACGTCCGCCACCCGGTCGTCCCCCAGGGCGCGGGCCGCCGCGTCCTCCTGGCCGATTCGGGCGCGGGGGGCGGGAGGTGGATCGATGCAGGGGCGCTTTGACACCCGAGGGCGGCTCGGGGAGCACCAGCCAGCCATCCTCCGGATGCGTGCAGGGGAGGGATCGCCCAATAAATTTTTCAATCGCCGGAATGTTGTAGGCGTCGTCCTCGGTGGCGAAGCTGATGGAAATGCCGGTGGCGCCGGCCCGCCCGGTGCGGCCGATCCGGTGCACGTAGTCTTCCGGGTCCTCCGGGAGGCTGAAGTTGATCACATGGCTGACCCCCTCGACGTGGAGGCCGCGTCCGGCGACATCGGTGGCAACCAGAACCTGCAGTTTACCTTCCTTGAACATTTCCAGGGTCCGCATGCGTTTGTTCTGGGGCACCGCGCCGGATAACAAGTCGCACTGGAAACCATAACGGTGCAACTGATCGGCAAGTTTCTCCGCCTCGTAGCGGCGGTTGACGAAAATGATGGCGCGCTCCATGTCCGGACGGCTCAAGATGTGATGCACCAATGCGAAGCGCTCGTTGAGGGTGACGATGTAAACCACCTGCTCGACGGTGTCGACCGCCACGCTTTCCGGGGTGATCGTGATGGTCACCGGGTCTTTGGTCCATTGCGTAGCCAAGCGCTTGATTTCGTCGGTGAAGGTGGCGCTGAAAAACAGCGTTTGCCGTTTATGCTTGGGGGGCGTGCTGTGCACAATTTCGCGGACGTCGGGAATAAAGCCCATGTCCAGCATGCGGTCCGCTTCGTCAAGGATCAATACTTCGACGCCGCCGAGGTCGAGATCCCCCCGCCGTTTGAAGTCGAGCAAACGTCCGGGAGTCGCGCAGACCATGTCGATTACTTTGTTCTGCAGTTGGCGTTGCTGTTTTTCGTAATCCATACCGCCGAACAGGACCGCAAATTCAAACTCGGTGTATTTGCCGAGCGCAACGGCATCGTTGTAGATTTGCATGACCAATTCCCGGGTCGGAGCGATGACCAGGGCGCGCGGGCGGCCGACCCGTGCTTCCCCTTGACGGGGATGCCGAAGGAAATAGTCAAGGGTCGCCAGGACAAACGCGGCGGTTTTGCCGGTTCCGGTTTGTGCCTGGCCGAAGGCATCGCGACCGGTGAGGGTGTAAGGCAAGACCTCGGCTTGGATCGGGGTACAGTATTGGAATCCAAGATCGGCGACGGCGTGGAGGAGCCGGTCGTGGATGTTAAGATCATAAAAGCGAGTTTTCCCCGCGGAAACCGGGATGTCGTAGTCTTTGAGGCTCCAGCCTTCATGGCGGTCGGCTCGAGGCGTTTCCGGTGCGGCGTGCGACCGGCGTTCCGGTTTGGGTTCACCGGGTTTGTTTTCCTGGTGCGGGCGTTCACCGCGGCGCCGGTTGCGTCCGCGACGCTCTTGGTCATCGGCTTGGTGATGGCGCGGGGGGCGGTCTTCGCGACCGCCCTCGCGTCGGGGGCCGCCGGAGGAGCGCTCCTTGCGACCGGGATGAGAAGGGCGCTGACCGGGGCGGAACTCGTTTTCCGGTGACTTTTCCGCAGCAGCCGATGGTGGCGCTGATTCGGTTTTTTCAGTGGGAGCCTTTTTGCCGGAGGTGAGGCTTTTCAACACCTTTTTAATAAGGGAACGTACCATAACGATTATGCTTTTTCATGATCCCTGGTCGTGCGGTTCTATACCGGGCCGAAGGATCGGTAGGAGTCTTATGATCGAAAACCCTTGGCCCGTCAATGGTTTTGCGGATTATTTTGCGCCAACGCGGTCTCGTTTTGCTCCGCCCCAATGTGGTTTTGCGGATTATTTCAGCGTCGCGTGCCGGTAGTGGTCAACGATCCCGATTAGGGTTATGGTGTAAGGGTGGAAATGAAACCGGACATCATTTATTTTGACGGGCACTGCCTGCTGTGTCACGGGGCGGTATCGTTCATTATTCGCCGCGATCCTGGCGCTCGTTTTTTGTTTGCTCCCTTGGATACTCCGGTGGCGAAGGCGGCATTGATTCGGGGAGGGCGGCCGCCTTCGGATCGTGGCAGTATCATCCTCGCGGAAGGGGACCAACTGTACGATCAAAGCACGGCGGCATTGCGGATCGCCCGGCGGTTGCGCGGGCTCTGGCCGCTGCTATATATCCTCATCGTTGTCCCGCGGCCGTTGCGCGATGCGGTCTACCGGTGGATCGCCCGCCACCGTTATCGGTGGTTCGGGAAGGTTGCGGAGTGCCCCTTGCCGACGCCTGATATCCGGGATCGTTTTCTCGTCTGATCCCGCCTCTAGAGGATGGGGGTCAGCATGCTGCTGGCGTTTTCCTTCATGCGTTGCCCCAGCGGGCGCTGACGCCACAGGTTCAGATCAATTTCATGGCTGCGGGCGAGTTCGTCCAGCATGACCGCCTTGAGGCGGTTGATAAATCCGTCGTCGTAAACCAGAAGATTGGTTTCGTAATTAAGCTTCAAACTGCGAACATCAAGATTGGCCGTGCCGATCATGGCGACCTCGTCATCAATCAGCAGGCCCTTGGCATGCATGAACGGCGGGCGGCGTTCGTATACCCGCACCCCGGACTCGAGTAGTTCGTCGTAGTAGGCGCGACCGGCCCACCCGGCATAGACATGGTTGTTTTTTTGCGGCACGACCACGCGGACATCGACGCCGCGCAGCGCGGCATGACGCAGGCCGCGAATGATATCGGAGGTGGGGATAAAGTACGGGGTTACGGCGAGAATTTGTTTTTGCGCACTCACCAGGCACGCGAACAGCGTATCGCAAATCTCGTCGAGCTCGGTGGCGGGTCCGCCATTGATCATTCGAATCGCCGCCGAACCTTGCGGCTCAAGGCGGGGGAAATGTTCGGCGCAAAGAAGGTGGTCCGGGTCCTCATCGGTAATGTAATACCAATCGCGCAAAAACGTATATTGGAGTTCCGAAACAATGGGGCCGGCGAGCGCGACATGGTAGTCGCGGATGGGGCTCTGTTTTTCGCGGGTGATGTTCTTGGCCTGAAGGTTGATGCCACCGGTAAAGCCGGTGACGCCATCGACAATCAGCACTTTGCGGTGATTGCGCAGATTCACTGGAAATTGTTTTTTAAACAGGCGAGCCATGGACCATCCGGCGATATGGAGGTTCGGCACGTTCCGGTAGCGGTAGAAGAGGCCGCCCAGCACGGCGAAGGTGGAGCCAAACCGGTCGTACAACACCCGGACCCGAACCCCTTCGCGCGCTTTGGCGGCCAGCCGGTCCATCAGGGCCTTGCCGACCACGTCGTTGCCGATGATGAAGCTTTGCAGGTGGATGTGGTTACGCGCGGACTCGATTGCCGCCATCATGCGCGGGAAGGCTTCATCGCCGTCGATCAGCAGATCAATGCGATTGCCGCCAAGCAGGGGATGGTCCGTTACCTCGGCGGCAACGACGCGGTCGATGGCCCGGGCGACGGGAGCGGCGGGTTCGTGCGCCACCGCGGCTCGGATCGAGTGCCAATAGGATAAGGGCAGTTCGGCGGCCTCCCGGGATGTGCGTTCATCGAGAAAGCGGCGATTCGCACTTTCTTTTTTCCAGCTTTTGGCGGCCACGCGGTTGATGCCAAACGTCAGGTAGAGCACGAAGCCGAAGAAGGGGAGGGTCCAAGCCACCATGATCCACAACATCATGGAAACCGGATCGCGGCGATGGCGGATCAGGTGCTGCGCCACCCAAACAAACGCGGCCAGATGCAGGATCGATGATAACGAAAGCATCTGCCAAAAAGCGGTTTCACCGACCGCTTCATAAGCCAGAACGTTCATGGGAATGCCCGGTTGAGGCGGTTAGGGCGCTTGACGAATTAACGCCATTTGCCGCCGTAAATCATCCATTTCTTTTTTCCAATAAGACTCCGACCCCCAATCCGGGGAAAGCCGGTTAAATCCGCCGTCCGCCTTCTGGCGGGCGCACCATGCGGTGTAATGAACGTAACGCATCGCCCGCAACGATTCGATGATTTTCGTTTCGTGATCCGGAAAGGAGCGAAAGGTCGCGTAGCCTTCCCGTAACCATGAGAATTCCGGGCGGGCGCGTTCGAGTCGATCCGGAAGCAGCATCCACAGATCCTGTATGGCCGGTCCAACCGCCATATCGTCAAAATCGATCAGGGTCAACGGTTCATCGGGGCGATCAAGCAGGTTCTGGGCATGGCAATCGCCGTGAATCCGAATCATGTCCAGATCATCGAAGCGGGGGACGATCATATCAATCAGGTCCTCGACCGCGTCGGCGTAGTCGAGGCGGAGGCTTTCGTAAGGGAAGGGGACCGCGAGAATCGCATCTAGATGATCCAGCGTAACGTATTCCGGATGCAGCCGGACGCGGTTTTCCGGCGGTTGGCGCGCGCCGACCGCATGGACGCGGGCGAGCAGGCGACCAAGCTCCCGCCAGCGATCCGGTGATGGTTCGACCAGCGGGCGTCCGCCCATCTTGGGAAAGATCGAAAAGAAGACTCCGTGCGCATCGCGCGACAAGCCGTCCCCGGTCGCTACCAAGGGGGCGACGACGGGTAATTCCTCGCCAGCCAGTTCCCGCAGGAAGGTCAACTCATCCCGCAATGCACTCTCCGACCAGCGGCCGGGGCGGTAAAATTTTATGATGACCCAGCGACCGTCCGCGGTTTGCACTTCGTAAACCCGGTTGATGTAGCTGTTGAGCGGGCGGCAGAGGTTGGTACAGGAACAGGCTAGCGTTTTTTCAATCTGATCCAGGACATAGTCAGGCGTCAGGTGGGAAAAATCCGCCAACGCTTCAGAGGTATCCGGATGTGGGGCCATAGCTTATATCGATTCTAGGAATTCGTTCAGGATACGTCATTAAGAATTTCTGGTGGGTCAGGCGATTTGCCCGGTTTCCGAACCCATCAACCCGGTAAAAGCAGGTATCTATAGTGGTAATGATTAAACGGTTAATCAGGCGAAGTCGCAATTTAGTAAAACTTTTGACTTGCTGGTTGCTTTCGCTTTGGTAGCGGGACTAGTCTCCCAATCAAGAGGGTGGTTTCATGCATGCAAGCCGGATGGTGTTAGGGGTCACAATGGCAATGGGTTTATCCCTGGTCAGCGGCTTCGGATTCGCGGCGGCTCCCCCGGTGGTTTCGCAGTTGATTTCAGTGACGGATGGTCTTCGCGATGAATACAATGCCTTGTTGAAGGGGACCGATCTGGAGAGGGCTGGAAGCGAGGGGGAAGATCAGGTCGGCTGTCTTGTTCACGTGTATCGAACGGCCGATGGGGTCGTTTATCCGCCGGATCGCCTCGGAACCGCTGATACCCGAACAGACTTGCTGGTGGCCAGTCGTATTGGCGCCGGTGTTTCCATTCTTCGGTCTCGCACCGGTAAATTTAGCTTGGTGCTTACGCCCCGGCCGGCTTCCGGAACTCGTATTTTTGTACGTGTATTCAATGCCGCGAGTGTGGAAGAAGCTTCTTTTTACCAGGACTCGCAGGTGTTCACGGTCAGTTGGTCGGAAAACGAGAATTTCATCGCGCGGTTTGATGCCGGCATACAACCCCTGGACGATAACGACGACGATCAGGACGGTCTTCATAACTCCTGGGAGAAAAGTTATGGGACCGATTTAAACAATCCCGATACCGATGGGGACGGCTTCACCGATACCGAGGAGGTCCTGGCCGGCACTGATCCGGCTTCGGATGCATGTTTGTTGAAGATACATACCCTGGAGCATGTTGAGGGAGTCCTGTGGCGCATGGCTTGGAGAAGCGCCCGCGGCCGTCAATACGAAGTTCAGCGCCAGAATGAGGAAGCGCCCGATGATTATGAAACCATCGCCATCTACCACGGCAATGATGATGATCTGTGGGCCACGATCAACGGGGAGAAGGCGACGTTGTCCAGCCTGCGCATACGGGTAAGCAAGTCCGCCGCGGAATAACCCATGAAAAAAAACAAGCGAGTCGGTCTGTTGATGGGGTCGGTCATGGCAACCGTTCTGTTGTTTGCCGCTCCCGCGCGAGGCGATGCCGCCGCGCAATTTTATTTTGTCCCGCTGAAGGAAGACACCGTGCATCTGGCGCTCCGTTCCATCGATAATTTCAGCGGAAACATCGGGTCGACGCTGCGTAGCATTATTTCCATTGCCGGCGGCGTCAGTAATACCGTGATATATTATGATCATTGGGAGGATGGTTACGAAAGCAACATCACCCAGCCGACCCAAAGCACCACCCAGGTGTGGGGCGATAACAATCCCGCCAACGGCATTCCACCCGGTTTCGCCGTGGACCGGATCGGGGAAGGCACGATTGTCACGCTGCAGACCGACATCCCGGTTCCGCGCAATCCCGCAAATTTTCTCTTTGACGGTGGCGACCGGTTCGCCGTAACCCGCCCGGTGTCCATGACCCGGGCCATGTACGCACCTCAACCGGGCGAGGTTTTGGCTGATGCAAAACAAGTGATGCACGTCGGACAGCACGGCTTCCTTTTCCGCGCGCCGGTGGGTGTCAACGTCAGCACCAACGAGATGTTTGAGTATTCGACCCTTTCGGTAATGGCCAGCTTCAATTCCACGATCCTGGAAGTTGACGCCAACAATGACGGCATCTTCGAGGAAACGGTCTATCTCAATATGGGTGAACACCGCGAAGTGCCGAATGTCCACGCCGGCGCCACCCTGCGCGCCTCCAAGCCGGTACAGGCCCATTTGCTGACCGGCGATATCGGATCCAATTATGAAATGCGCTGGTTCACCCTGTATCCCGAGCATATGTGGGATACCAGTTACTACAGTCCGGTATGCAGCGCCACCAACGGATATCTTGCCGAGATTTGGCTTTTTAACCCGAATCCCCATGCCATTCCCATCGTGTGTGAAACCATGCGCAGCACCAGCACGGTTACCGTGGCCGCAAACGGGGTGAATACGTTTGTCATGCCCACCAATACCGCCGCCCGGTTTTTTAATACCAATGGCCATTATTTCATTCCGGCGATGACCATGGATGCCCGAAAGCCCGCCGGCGCAAATCAGGCCCACGATTGGGGTTATGGCTTGCTGTCCGACAAGATGCTGACCACCATGGCGCTGGTGCCGTGGGCTCCAGGAGCGGGGGGGGCGCCCATTCAATACAACGGCAGCCCGATCTGGGTGGCGGCATTGAGCAATACAACCGTGTATGTCGATTTCGACGGAAACCCGGAGACCGGACCGCTAACCGATCCCTTGGGCAGGCGCTACGATTTTCACACCAACCTCCTCCGGTTGGCCCGGTTGAAAATTTACGACAACAGCGACCGCGACCAGTCACGCATGCGGATTTACACGCTGGATGGCACTCCGATCGCCTGCGCGTGGGGATTGGATCCGGATGTCGCCGGGACCGGGAATCCTTTTCTTGATATGGGTACCGAGGTGCTGCCGTTTCCTACACTCCCCTCGGTCAAAAACTGGACCATTGTGGGGATGGAAGGAAACCAACCGGAGGCCGCCAACGCCGGCGATGAAATCCGTTTTCGCATCCATGTCGCCAACGAGGGTTTTAACAACGAGCATAATGTCATACTCTTCGATGCCGGGGCGGCAAACGCGGAATACAAAGCCAACAGCACGACCCTCAATGGTGTTCCGGTTCCCGATAATGCGGTCCCGCCGGCGCTCACTGCTTTTCCGCTGGATGAAAGCGGTTTGAACATCGGTACGTTGATGGTCGGCGCCACCTGCGTGGTTGACTATGTGGTGACGGTTCTGGATCCCTTTCCCGAGAATGAGCTTGGCGTCATTAACGCCGTGGTGGTGCAGCATGAATCCCATGTATTTATTCCCATCGCCCGGTATGGTTTGAGTCTGGCCAAGGCTTCCTTCCCCAATGAGCCGCTTTATCCCGGTGATGATATTCACTACACCCTTTTTATTGCGAATACCTCCCAGGTGACACAGACCGGGATTCGTCTCACCGATGCCGTTCCGCCCTATACCGCCTGGATACCCAACAGCACGCGGATTGTGCTTTCCGGGCCATCCAACCATTGGTATTTCGCCGATTACTTTAACCAGGCCCATTACGCGGGCAGCGACGGTCGTCTTGCCTGGAACGGCAACTGGACGGAAGCGGGGGAGTCGGACGGACCCGGATCCGGCTATGTGCGCATCATGACGGATGCCGCCGCTCCGGCGAAGGAGTACGCCATGCGCCTGCGCGGATACAGCAGTTACACCCGTGGCGCGATCCGGCGACTCAACCTGGCCCAGTTCACCAATGCCACGCTCTCGTTTTCGTATCGCCGCGATAGCATGGATAATAGCAGCGATTTCGTCTCTATTTCCGCCTCCGCCAACGGGTCGACCTGGACCGAGCTTGGGCGCATTGCCGGCCCGGGAACCGATGCGGCCTATCTGACTACCAACTACAGTTTGGCCGCGTTTTTAACCACGAATACGCATCTCCGCTTTCTTTCGTCCTCAGGCATGGCGTCAGACGACTATGTGTGGATTGACGATGTCAGGGTGGAGGTGATTAGCGGCGCGGTTACCAACACCGGGGGGGGCGCCGCCGATTCTACTCGATGACTACACCCTGGAGTCCGGATTTTCTGTAGCGGTATTGTTTTCTGTACGTATCCAGGACTCGGTCCAGGGCACCCAGATTGTCAACCAAGCTTCATTGCGCAGTTTCCAGAGCGCGGAGCCCCGGCACGCCTTCGCGACCAATTACATGATCCGGGCCAGTTTGGGCGGCCAAGTGCGACATGATCGTGATGGCGATGGTGATTTTACCGATACGGACCCGGGACTAAACGGCGTGACGATACGGCTGTATTCCGACCCCAACGGGGATGGCGATCCCGCCGACGGGGTGTTGCTGGAAACCACGCTGACCAGCGGCAATGGTCACTTCCTCTTCCCCAACTATTTCGCCGGCACGTATGTCATTGTGCAAACCGATTTGCCGGGATTCCGCAGCACGGCGGACAGTGCGCCTCCCAACGATAACCGCATTCCGCTGACGATGGTCGAGGGTGTAAGTTCGCTGAACAATATCTTCCTCGATACGCAAGCAGCCTTCATCAGCGGCCAGGTTCGGCTTGACCGAAACGGAAATGGCAATTTATCCGAACCGAATCCGGGTTTACCCGGCGTGACCATCCAATTGTGGACCGATCCTAATGGAGACGGTGATCCTGCCGACGGCGGTCTTGTCCGAAGCACCGTCTCCGACGCCATCGGCCAATTTGAATTTCAGGGCGTTGGAACTGGTCGCTATGTCGTCGTGGAAATCGATCCTCCCGGCATGTACAGCACGGCGGATAGCACGCCGCCCAACGACAACTTCATTCCGGTTGCCATGCCGGGCGCAGTTGACCGCATTGGTTTGGTGTTCCTTGACGCCTCCAGCGGGTTGGGGATCACCAAGACGGCCAGCCCGGTCGGTATTTGGTGGCCGGACTTGCTGGTAGATTACACGATTACCCTGGTGAACACCGGTAACCTTATTCACTCCCACGTCACGCTGACCGATGCGCTTGATGAAGGTCTTCTGTATCAGGAGGAAAGTATATTTGCCTACGGCATTACCAATGAAATTATACGTGTATTTACGAATGTTGGCGCGCAGACGTTCACGGTCCCGGTTGGCGTCACGACTATCAGTGTAAAGGTCTGGGGGGCAGGCGGTGGCGGAGGCGCCGGGGGCAGTACAACCGCAGGCGGTGCGGGCGGCGGCGGTGGATTTGTCGCTTCGACCTTGAATGTCAGTGGCGGTGATGCCTTGCAGATCATGGTTGGGGGCGGCGGTGGTGGAGGAGTAAACACGCCTTCCGGAAGCCGTGTCGGAACCGGCGGCGGAGGCGGGGGGTACTCCGGGATTCTGCTTGGCACGAATCGTTTGGTCTTGGTCGGCGGTGGCGGCGGCGGTGGCGGAGGTGACAATCAATCCGGCGCAGGAGCTGGTGGTGCGGGCGGCGCTGGCGGTGGTGCATCCGGTATTCAAGGCGCCAATTCCAGCGGCAGTACCACACCGAATGCCGGAGGTGGTCAAGGGGGAACGCCAAGTGCCGGTGGCGCGGCGGGCGGCGGTAACAATGCCGAAACCGTTGCTGGCTCAGCCGGTCTTGAACTTGAAGGGGGACAGGGCGGAGAACCGGTGGGTGCAGCGGATACCCCGGCTGGTGGAGCCGGGGGAACCAACGGGGGTGGTTCGGGCGGACGCGCGAATTCATCAACCGGACGTGGCGGCGGCGGCGGTGGCGGTGCAGGACTGTTCGGTGGCGGTGGCGGTACTGCGGCCAACTCAACCGTCGATTCCGCGGCGGGCGGGGGCGGCGGATCAGGGGCGGCCTCGGGAATTAACAACACGAATGTGGCCGGATCCGGCTCTTCCGCCGCGCGAACCACCGATGTCCACTACGTGGCAGGACGCGGCGCCGGCGGCGCCGGCGGGGGCGTCAACGCCAACGGAGCCGCCGGAGGACCGGGCCTCGTGGTCGTGCGTTATATCGAACCGCTACTGGTTTATCCCCCTCCCAACCTGCTGTCCGGGATCACGATCTTGCCGGGCCAAACCCTGACGGTTGTGTTTAATGCGCAAGTCAAGGCCGAGGTCTATGGCGTCACCAACACCGCGTGCGTATCATCCGCAATCATTCCCGAGGGCATGTGCGCCGTTGCTTATAACGTGGTCGATCCGTTGGCAATGCCCGACCGCATCAGCGGCCAGGTTCGTTTCGATGTGGATGGCGACGGCAATTTCAACGATCCCGACGGCGGCATTCAAGGCGTTTTGATTACGCTGTATTCCGATCCGGATGGCGATGGCGATCCCGCTGATGGCGAAGTACGTGATGCAACGGTTACGTTTTATAATGGCTATTACATCTTCGGCGGATTGGCGGCCGGTCATTACGTCTTGGAAAAAACGGATTTGCCCGGATATTACCCCACCGCCGACATCGATGGCGCCAATGACAACCGGATATCCGTTCACCTGCCCGGTGGTGTGGATATACGTGGAAACGACTTTCTTGCCTGGACGCTCTCCGGTCTTACGATTCGGAAAACCAGTAGCGCGCGCGATGTCGTCGTTCCGGGTGAAAAAATTGTTTATATGTTGACGGTCACCAACCTTCGGGAGACCACGGTGCAGGGTATTCGGATTGTCGACTACTTGCCGGAAGGTGTCGTGTACGTTCCCTCCAGTACATGGGTTGATATCGAAGGCATATTTGTTACCAACAGCATTCGCGATATTTTTGCCTACCGAACCTACACCAATAATGCCGGAAATCGCCCCTGGCTGGGTGGTTGGATTGAGGAGGGGGAAACCACCAGTCCGACCGCCGGATATATACAAATCGCCACCGATTATGGATACTGGCGGCTAAGGTTTAACTACCGGAACCGATCCATACGCCGGAGCGCCGATTTGAGTGATGCCACCGATGTCACGCTTAATTATTATTACCGGCGCCAACACTTGGAGACCAATGAGTACATCATGGTAGAAATAAGCACCAATGGAACGGCATGGCGTGAACTGGACCGTCATGGCTTCATCAATGGAGGATCCAGCTCACAATCCGACGGTTCCTATCAGTATGTCAGCAGGGATTTGTCGGCCTTCATAAGCACTAATACCACCATCCGATTCCGGACCGATCCGTCGAAAATGAGTGACGATGACTACATCTGGATCAGCGATGTCAGTTTTGATTTCCACTCCCGTTCATCTGAATCCCGCCCTGGTGACGAATTGCCTGTCATTGTTACCAATCAAACCTTGGCCGGGGGCGGTACCATCCGGGTCACATTTACCGCGGAAGTTACCATGGCGGACTCGATCGTGAACACCGGGATCGTTTATACGGCGGTCGATACCAACGGCGTCCCGGCATGGGCCAGCAACTTTGTGGGCGTGGTGGACATGACCCAGGGGGTGGCGGTCGTCCATGCCGACGTGATCGGGGTGCAACTTGGGTGGTCGGCCTACACCAACGCGCATGGTTTGGTCGCCAAGGAGTATGATGTACTTTATGCCGATGAAAGCGCGATCGGCTTTTGCTCCGCCTTGACCAGCCGCTGGCAATGTGCGGGAACCACGAAGGATCGCATATTTATCGATCTCGGGGCCACCAATCGTTCGACTCCGGGCGCCCTCGGCAACCAGATGCGCTTCTACCGGGCGGCTTTTCGCGGCGCGTGGTGCATGGATCGGGAGCCCCGTTATGCCACCAAGGAGGTCTATGTTGTAAAACCAGTACTCCTGAAAGAAGGCGAAAACTTCATATCCCTGTGTATGGTTCCCGATCAAAACCGGGCGGCCTATATTTTTGGAACCAATGCCCTGCCGGCGGGAGAGACCATTGCGGAATCGACGCGCGTTGAATGGTATGCCTCATCAGCATCAAGCGAAGCGACCAACATCATTTGGTTGTCCGATGCCGGGGTTTGGTTGTTTGTTGAAGGGGGGGTGGCTGATGATATGCCGCTGCCTTTGACCAAGGGCTTTAACGTAGTGATCCCGCGAGGTCAAGGTGATCAGAAGTTGTTGCTGGTGGGCCAGGTCCCCAACCGGTCGTGCCAAGAATTTGGTCATCAGGTTGCGATCGTACCCGGCCAAAATTATAACATTGTAAGCTATAACATCCCGTATCGGATCAAGCTGGGCGAGAGCGGATTGAAACAATCGGGATTTAGCGGCGTGGCGCCAGGTCGTCCTTTTAATCCGAATGAGTCGGATGAAATCCGTATACTGCAAAAGGGCGGGGGGTCACTCGTCGCCCCGATTTATCGCATCCTGATGAACTCCCAGGGTCAGTTCCAATATTGGACTGGGGGATCCGGGGTAGCCGATCACCTGATCCTCGAACCAGATTACGCTATTATTATCTACACGCGCAAATCCTTGAATGCGTGGACATGGAACGTTTTACTTCCATACAGCTGTCCGACCGTTTATATGGATCCTTAACCGGCTCTTTTCCAGGCAATACACGTTGGCTTCACGACGGATAAGCATTTTGGCATATTTGATGCTTATGATGTAAGCATCATGATAACATGGAGTCAGCGGCAGCACGTAGGGCGGTCTTTGTCGGCTTGGAAACCAACCAGTTCGACGGGACAGCAGTCGGCCTGTATACTGGTCATGGACGATATGCGGGAAATACTCACGCTGGTTATGCGGTTTGCCCATATGGAGGGGTATTCCGCACTTGCCGTTGACAATGTGCACGATGCCTGTTCCCAAATCGCCTCGGATGAAATATTCGCTTCTTTGCGAATGGCCTTTCTCGATATTGAGGTGGGCCAGGACCTCGGTTTTGAAGTCTACAATCGAATTCGCGCAAAATCCGCATCCTTTCCGGTCGTTATTATGTCGGGTAGCGTATATCACAAGACGTTGTATCCGATGCTTGCCTACGATAATTACGTGTCCTTCATGCCCAAACCTTTTGACATGCGCACCGTCCGCCACCTTATGCGGGAACCGTCCGCGTGGGGAGGGGATGTGAGTCGACTGTTTCAAACCGATCCCAATCTCGGTCACCACGAACTTGCCCCGGCTATGGGGGAATAGTACCTTCGCCGGGTCATGACCGGCTTGTACATTCATATCCCGTTCTGCGTACGCAAGTGTCTGTATTGCGACTTTTATTCTTTGCCGACCGGTAAAGGACCTCTCTCCCAGCGATTGGCCGATGTCCGCATGGAGCATCAGCCGGGATTTTTGGAGGCCCTGGAAATCGAAGTCCGGCAATTTACCCCAAACTTTCAGCCCGAAACCATTTTTATCGGCGGGGGAACGCCGACCGAATTATCCGACGACGATTTCCGTGAACTATTTCGCCTGATTCACCGACGGATCGACGTAAGCTGCGTGAAGGAATGGACGTGTGAGTCCAATCCGGGAACACTAACCGAATCGAAGGTCGACATCATGGTGGATGGCGGGGTGAATCGGGTTTCTTTGGGCGTTCAATCCCTGACGCCTTCCGTTCTCGAGTTTATCGGCCGAATACACTCGCCGGACGAGGCCCTCGCCGGTTACCGGCTGTTGCGTGAAAAGGGAGTGCGGAATATCAACCTCGATTTCATGTATGGCATTCCCGGACAAAATCTGGTCGATCTGGAACGCGACCTGAAAACGGCGGTCGACCTTGCCCCGGAACACCTGGCCTGCTATTGCTTGATTTTTGAGGACGGAACGCCACTAACCGAACTGCGCGACAAGGGATACCTCAAGGAAGTGGATTCCGACATCGAGTTGACGCAGTATGATCTGGTTCAAGCAACCATGGCGGCCGCGGGGTATCGGCACTATGAAATTTCCAATTTTGCCCGCCCCGGTTTCGAATGCGCCCACAACCTCCTTTACTGGAGCGGCGGGGAGTACTTGGGCTGCGGTCCTTCCGCTCATTCCCACTGGCAGGGGACGCGGTGGGGCAATATACGGAACCTGGAAGCGTACAACCGGAACCTGGGAGCCGGACGGTCGATTCGCCAGTTTGAGGAATGCCTGAGCGGAGAAGCCAAGGCGCGCGAAACCCTGGTCATGTATTTGCGGCGGATTGATGGGGTAAGCCGGGATGAATTCCGTCAGGCCACCGGGTATGCGTTGGACGATCTTTGCGGTCCGACCCTTCGCTGGTTGACGGAAATCAAGATGCTCGATGACCGGAATGGCCGGATTCAACTAACCCGGCAAGGATTGTTTGTCAGCGATTCCGTCTTTGCCGAGTTGGTTTAATCGGCTACTTCCACTTGATGCTGCACCCCATTGGATTGGTCTGGGGACGAGGAACCGGCTGGCCGGCGAGGGCGGCGTCCAGGGCGTCGTGGAGATCATGCGCTTTCACCGCCGCCTCGTTTTGCCAGTTATCATCAATCCGGCCTTCGTAGATCAGTTTGCGCTCATGATCGAAAACGAAGATGTGGGGCGTGCAAACCGCGCCGTACGCCTTGGCGGTGGTTTGCGGTTCGTCATACAGGTACGGAAAGCAGAATCCCTTTTCCGCTGCCCGCCGCTTCATGTTTTCAAAGCTGTCGTCGGGGTAGTTGGCCGCGTCGTTGGCGGAGATGGCCAGGAAACCGATGCCCTTGGGTTGGTACGTCTTGGCCAGTCGCACAAAGCGGTCTTCCACGCCCTTGGCGTAGGGGCAATGGTTACAGGTGAAGGATATGACCAGCAGTTTGGCTTCCTGAAAGGAGGCCAGGCGGTAGGTTTGGCCATCGGTTCCCGGCAGGGAAAAATCCGGAGCCGATGCGCCGAGGGGCAAGGTTTGCGGTCCGCTTTGCGTGATCAGTACCATGTTGATGCTCCTGAATAGGGGGTTAAGGATTCGATCCCAGGCGTGCCAATGCGTACATCGCGATTCCGGCCGCCACCGAGGCGTTTAGCGAATTGATTTTTCCGGCCTGCGGGATTCGTGCCACGTGGTCGGCATGGTTGAGAATATACTGGCTGACCGCTTTGGCTTCACCGCCAATGACCAACAGATGGCGACTTGGCAGCGTGGCGGCAAGATCGCGGAGGTCCGTCGTTCCGGCGGCGTCCAAGGCGACGACAACATGACCGGTCTCCCGCGCCTTGAGCATGTGATGGTTGGCGGAACCCTCCCGGGCGATGTCCAGATGCTCGGTCGCCCCGGCGGAAACTTTTACCACCGAGGGGTAGACTTCCGGCACCCCTTTAAGCGGAGCGAGAATGGCGTGATAACCGAACACGTCGGCGCACCGGATGATCGCACCGGTGTTGTGCGGATCTTCCGTGTTATCCAACAGCAAGAGGCGTTCGCGGTTGTACAGGGTATCCGCCGCGGCATAGGGATACGGCTCGGTTTTGAGGGCGACGCCCTGGTGATCCTTGCTTTCCGACAGCTCGAAAACCCGTTGTTTGCTGACCCACTCGACAGGAACGCCGCGCGACTCGAGAAACCGCGCCAGTTTTTTCAGGCGGGGGTTGTCTTGCGCATGCTCATTCAGATAGGCGTGATAGACCTCACGCCGTCCGCCCCGCAACACTTCAAATGCGGGGTTGATTCCGTAGATATATTCCCAACGTGATTTACCCACAACCGGATCAGGTCAGGTGAGGGTTGATTTTCTTCCAGTCCGCCAGCGGAGGAAGCACGCCCATTGCGACGACCTCATCGCGCAGTTTGCACAAGTGGCCGTACGACTCGGCCAGCGCGTACAACTCTTCCGCGGTTCCCGCCGGTATGACCCAGGACACGCCATCGTGGGTGAGGGTGGTCTCCATGGCCATCATGATGTAGTTGAAGTTGTGCAGGACGTGATTGACATAACAGCCGACGGGCCATGGATAGCCCTTGCCGTCCATGACCGCTTTGACCATCAGGAGGCTTTGATGCGAGGGGCTTTGGAAAGAACTGCGTCCTCGCAACTCGATGATTTTCTTTCCCCCTTGTTGTACATGTTTTTTGATGGCTTCCCACTGGTCCACGCTGAGGCGGTCGGTTCCAATGATGTCGTTGAGGTTAACCCCGTTGACCGATGCGGTGCTGGCAAAAACGGCCATTTGCTCGCCGTGGCCGCCGTAGGTGCGGCAATTCTGGACATGATCTTGTGGAACATTCAAATGCTGGGCCAGGGCGGTTTGCAGGCGGGTGCTGTCCAATGCCGCCAGCGTCGCCACTTTCGAGGGATGAAGTCCGCTGTGAACCAGCACCGTCAGTCCGGTGATGTCCGCCGGATTGAATATGACCACCACGAGTTTAAGGTCCGGGCAATAGGCCTTGATATCCTTGCCGAGCTGTGCCGCGATCTCGCAATTGCCCTTGAGCAGGTCTTCGCGGGTCATGCCTTCCTTGCGGGGCGCCCCGCCCGAGGAAATGATGTATTTGGCCCCGGTTAAGGCCTCCTTGATGTCGGTGGTCCAGGTTACCCGCGCCCCAGGAAACGCACAGTGGTAGATTTCCTCGGCCGCACCCTTCAGGCCTTTTTCAAAGGGGTCATACATGCAGACATTGGGGGTTAGGCCCAAGGTAAGCGCTGCTTGCGTCATATTGGATCCGATGGCCCCGGCCGCGCCGAGAATGACCAATTTATCTTCCGTGATGTAGCTCATGGGAATCTCCTATAGAAATGTACCGGTAAAGAGTTGCCGATGCGGCGGGTAAGGTAAAGCAGAATCTACGTTTCGGCAAACGTCACTACGACCTTGTCGACAGGATGGTCCCGTGGTTGACGCTGAACGGTCTACCGGATAAAAACAAGGAGTGAAAAACCCGGTTCAGAAATTACCGCCCGTGGATGCGGCGTCGGCACGAACCATCCTGCGGACCATGGTGTTGGCCCGAATCATCGAGGAGCGGATGATTCGTCTCTACCATCAGGGTAAAATTTATGGCGGCGTCTACACCGGCAACGGACAGGAGGCATCCGGCGCAGCGGCGGCGGCGGCGGGCGCTCCCCAGGATTTGTTCGCGCCCTGCATTCGAAATTTATCGCTGCACGTGGGGCGGGGTGAAACCACGCTGAATATTTTCCGTCAATGGCTGGCCAAACCCAAGGGGCCTACTGCAGGGCGGGACGGAAATATCCATTACGGAAATTTAAACAACGGCGTATTCGCCATGATCTCCCACCTCGGCGCGATGCTTCCCGTCGTCACCGGCGGGGTCATGGCCAAGCGCTACCAGGGTATTGATGCCGTTGGCTTCGGTTTTATTGGGGACGGCGGGGCCAGCACCGGGGATTTTCACGAAGCGTTGAATTTCGCCGCCGTCTACGATGTTCCGGTGATCTTCGTCATTGAAAACAACCACTACGCCTATTCTACGCCATCGCGCTTGCAGTACCGTTGCCAACGGCTGGCGGATCGCGCGGTAGGCTACGGCATGGAGGGGTTGACCGCGGACGGCAATGACGCCTTGGCGTTGGCGGCGTTATTTCGTGAGGTGGCGGATTCCATCCGGGCAAAACCACGTCCGGTGTTGATCGAAATCGATACGATGCGCATGCGCGGACACGGCGAACACGATGATTTCTCCTACGTGCCTCGCGAGTTACTGGATACGTACCGCGCACGCGATCCGATTGAAACGTGCCGGAGAACCATGCGTGAAGCGGGCTGGCTGACCGATGACGATTGGGCGACGGTTCAAGCCCAGGCTCGCGCTGACGTGGAGGAGGCATGCCGTGTGGCCATGGCCGAGCCGGGGCCGGATCCAGCCACCTTGACCGAGGGCGTTTATGAACCGGCCTGAAATTACCTACTTGGAAGGTATTCGCCAGGGATTGCTCCATGTCATGCGCGAGCATCCTGAAGTCGTGCTGTTCGGCGAGGATGTCGGACCATTCGGCGGTGCGTTCAAAATGACCCTCGGGTTTCAGGAGGAGTTCGGTGAGCGCCGGGTATTTGACACGCCGATCGCCGAATCGGCCATGATCGGCGCGGCTATCGGGATGGCCTCGCAGGGTCTCAAGCCGATCGTTGAATTGCAATTCGCCGATTTCGGGACCACGGCGATTCATCAATTGTTGAACAACGCCGGCACCTTCCGGTATCGCAACAACCGTTCATTACCGATGACCATTCGAGCCCCGTGCGGCGGCGGTTTTGGCGGCGGACCGTTTCATTCCGAGGAGCTGGAGGCGATGTTCTGCATGATGCCCGGCATCAAGGTGGTGTATCCGGCATTTCCTTCGGATGCCCGAAGCCTGATGGTGAGTTCGGTGCTTGACGCCAACCCCGTGGTCTTTCTGGAAAACAAATACCTCTACCGGCATGTGAAGGAATTGGCGGGGCCCCGGATTGCCCCCTTGCCGCTAGGAGTCGCCCGGGTATGCCGTCCCGGGACCGATGCCGTAGTGCTGACCTACGGAGCCATGGTGCATGAGGCCATCCGCGCCGCGGAAAAGATCGAGCAGGAGGCGGAATACAGCGTCATGGTGGTCGATATGCGCACGCTGAAGCCGTACGATACCGACACGATTATCGCCGCCACCGCCGCCGCGAACCGCGTACTGGTCGTACACGAAGGATGCCGCACCTGCGGGTTCGGCGCCGAGTTGGCCGCGTTGGTGGCGGAACAGGCTTTTCATTTACTGGATGCCCCGGTTCGGCGGCTTACCGCCCCGGACTGTCCCGTGCCTTTTGCCCCGGAGCTCGAACGCGCGTTTCGTCCGGACGCCGAGGCGATTGAATCCGCGTTGCTTGAATTGATTGAATATTAAGGACCGCACCGATGAATGTACCGATCGTAATGCCTCAAATGGGCCAGAGCGTGGCCGAAGGCACCATTGTCCGGTGGTGTAAAAAAGTCGGGGAGACGATCGCCCCGGACGACGTGATTGCTGAAATCGAAAGCGACAAGATTGGCATTGAGGTGGAAAGTCCGGTTGCCGGTATTCTCGGCAGTTGTCTCAAGCGCGAGGGCGAAACCGCCTCGGTCGGAGAAATCATCGGCATGATCATCGCCGAGGGCGAACCCGAAGCAAACCCGGGTGAAGCGCTGCCTGCCGCCGAACCCGGGCAAAACAGGCCCCATGCCGGCGGCGGCGGGGAACAAATCCTGGTGTCCGCCCAGGCCACTGGCCCGCTGGCCGCGGCGAAGGCCTTGCCGGATATTACGGCGGCATGGTTGTCTCCGTATGTGTTGCGCCTGGCGGTTCAGAACAACATTTCGATGCACGAATTGCAGGGTATCCGGGGCAGCGGACGCCAAGGCCGTATTACCCGTAACGATCTGCTGCAATATCTCGCCCGGCGACCCGTTAGCTCCAATACGCTATCCGGCGCCGCTCCTGATCCCGAACAGGTTAACCTGGCCGAGCTGGGGCAGGTGGTGCCGATGACCTCCATTCGCCGCACCATTGCCGATCACATGGTGCAGTCGATTCATACCAGCGCCCATGTCACCATGGTGCATGCCGTGGACATGACCTCCATCGTCGCGTTGCGCGATCGCATCAAGGACGAGTTTTATGCCACGCATAAGGTCAAAATGACCTACACCGCCGTTCTACTGTTCGTCACCGCGCGGGTGCTGCGGGAATACCCGATCATCAACGCTTCGGTCAGCGGCACCAACATCATCATGCGCAAAGAGGTTAACATCGGCTGTGCGGTCGCCCTTCCGGACGAAAGCTTGGTGGTGCCGGTCGTGAAAAACGCCGATAAAAAATCGTTTCCGGAAATTGCCCGGGATCTCGACCGTTTGATCCGGTTGGCCCGTGACAAATCCCTGCGACGGCAGGATGTGGAGGGCGGCACATTTTCGCTGTCGAATTTCGGGGCCTTCGGCAGTTTGATCGGAACGCCGATTATCAACCAGCCGCAAGTCGCGATTCTCGGAATGGGCGCGGTGTTCAAGGCGCCGGTGGTGATCCAGAACCAAATTTGCATCCGCGATCAAATCTACCTGAGTTTCACCTTCGATCACCGGGTGATCGATGGCGCCATGGGCGGACGTTTTCTGAACGCCATTCAGCGACACACCGAAGCCCTGACCGCCGACGCGTTGAATCTTCGGGTACTCGCCCGGGATGCCGATGCCGGTTCCGGTGCGGCTATTTGATGCCGACAAGGTACGCGAGCCAGCCGTCTTCGTTTTCGTAGCGCTTCCGCAAGCGCCACCGGTTGTTGGCCATGCCTTCCCGATCCCACCCGTGGGTATAGATTTCCACGCGGTTGAAGCCGGCCTCCAGAAGCAATTCCCGCAATTCGGGCAACGTCCACAACCGCCAATGATAGGTAAACGCCCGCTCGATCCGGTCACCGTTTTCCAACTCGAAATGGATATGACAGGTGAGGTCATGCGTTAGCACGTCAAAATGGGCATGTTCCCATTCGTAGATAAACGGCGCAATGCGCGGGCCTTGCGGATGCCGGGCGTCGGGAATGCTGCGGACATCCTTGTTCGTGGTCATGGCGGCGAGCCCGCCGAAGGCGTCGAGAAACAACAGGCCGTCACGTTTCAGTGCGCGATGCGCCGAGGCGAAATATCCGCGCAAAGCCTCCCGCGATTTAAAGAGAAAATACGAAAAGTTAAATGCGCAGATCGCATCGGCCGCCGGCCGATGGCAGGCCATGACATCCGCCTCAACGAGGGACAGACGAAGCGCGGCATCGCCAATGGACGGTAAATGGAAGCGGCGCCCAAACTCGAGCGGTTCCGGATCGATATCCACGCCCATGGCCTGATGATTCGGATCCATGACGACCCACCGTGCGGCCAATCGCGCCGTCCCGCAAAAATCCTCTCGGATAAACCGAATGGCGCGACCGCGATGCTGTTTGAAGACCCGCCGCATGAAACGGATGTCGTCATCCACTTCCTGCACGGCGGCCTCGTAAAGAATATGACGGTCACGACAAATCATCGGGGCGGGAGGAGCGCTTTTCTTTTTGGTTTGCATGGGTATAGTTGTAAGCGGACCGAAAACAAATGACCAGTCCGCTTATGAACGAACCTGAACAACACGTGCCGGATTCGCAGCGGCGCGCGGATCCCGCGCCTTGGCGCCAGTGGGGCGATCTTATTGATGCCGCCGCCATCGAGCAAATGGCCAACGCCTGCCGTTTACCGGTCGCCGTCGCCGGCGCGTTGATGCCGGATGCACATGTAGGCTATGGGTTGCCGATCGGCGGTGTTCTCGCCACGGACAACGCGGTCATTCCCTATGCGGTTGGCGTGGATATCGCATGCCGGATGAAAATGACCGTGCTGGACCTTCCGCCCGACGCATTAACGCATGATGCCGATCGATTGCGCGAGGCGCTGGAGAAGGAAACGCGTTTCGGCGTCGGCGCGACGTTCCGCCAACGCCGTCACCATGCGGTTATGGACGAGGATTGGACGATCACCGAGGTCACCGCGACGCTGAAGGATAAAGCCTGGAGTCAACTGGGGACGAGCGGGAGCGGCAACCACTTTGTGGAATTCGGGCGGTTTACCCTGGAGCAACCGGCGCTTGGTTTGGCGGCAGGAAGCTATCTCGCCTTGCTGAGCCATAGCGGCAGCCGGGGCGCCGGGGCGGCGGTTTGCGCGCATTATTCAACCGTGGCCCGCATGCGACACCCCGACCTTCCCCGCACGATGCAGCACCTCGCGTGGTTGTCGCTGGATAGCGAGGAGGGAATTGCCTACTGGCATGCCATGGAGTTGATGGGCCGATATGCCCGGGCCAACCATGCGTTGATCCATCAGGCCATTGCCGCGCGGTTATCCGCGCAAGTCATGCTCGCCGTTGAAAATCATCACAATTTTGCCTGGAAGGAAATCCATCAGGGCCGGGAGGTTGTTGTTCATCGAAAAGGCGCGACTCCGGCCGGGCGGGATGCCGTAGGCATCATTCCCGGTTCCATGGCCGCGCCCGGTTTTGTGGTGCGGGGGCGGGGTGTGGACGCATCGCTTCATTCGGCCGCTCATGGCGCGGGCCGGGCGATGAGCAGAACCGCCGCGCAAAAGAACCTGCACTGGTCCGAGGTAAAACGAGTCCTGCGGGAAAACGAGGTCTCGTTGCTCTCGGCCGGATTGGATGAGGCGCCGATGGCGTACAAGAACATTTATGACGTCATGGCCGCGCAGGCCGATCTGGTCGAGATTATGGGCCGCTTCGACCCGGCTCTGGTCAAAATGGCGCCGGCGGGCGAGCGGCCCGAGGATTGACCGGACTTACGTTTCTTCATCGCTGGATTTCTTTTCCAGCGCCCAACCCATGTCATCGGCGCGGTTCAAGACATCCTCCGCGATGTAGATCGGCGCCTTGAGCTGCAGCGCCAAGGCGATGGAATCGCTGGGTCGGGCGTCAATTTCCAGCATGTTTTTCCCGCTTTCCAATTCCTGATACATGAACAAGCGGGCGAAATAGGTGTCTTCCTTGAGGTCGTTGATCACGACCTTCTGCAGCACCACACCCAGCCCGGCGAGAATGTTTTGAATGAGATCATGGGTGAGCGGGCGGGGCTTTTGGACGTCGTGCATCGCCATGGTAATCGCCGCGGCTACGCTATGATCGACAAAGATGGCGATTACCTTGGCGCCGTCGGTCAGAAACACCCCGCACCCGGTAGGGGTCGGGACCAAGGCCTTGATCATGACCGGTATTTCTCGCTTCATGCCCTTACATGCCCTTGGTGATGTGATACACCATATAAAAAATGCCGATGATCAAGATGGCTGACAGCGCGGTATCCACGTCAACATCATGCGCTTTTCACCAGCAGGGTCAAGCGGTCTTGTGCCGGTTCATGGTCGAATTCCACCCGGTTGCCGGGTTGAATCGCTCCGGCCAACAATTCCCCGGCCAGGCGGTCGACGATATCCCGCATGATCACCCGCTTTAAGGGACGCGCCCCGAAAACCGGGTCGTATCCCTCCTGGGCGATGAAATCGAGCGCGGCCGGGGTCAACGCCAATACGATATGCCGGTCGGCAAGATGCTCACGAACCCGGGCGACTTGGATATCGACGATGCGCCGTAACTGATCCCGGCGCAAGCTGTGGAAAATGATGATGTCATCCACACGGTTGAGGAATTCCGGACGGAAACTCTTCCGCAACAAATCGTTGACGCGGGCTTCCATTTGTTCGTACGCCGGATCGGAAGCGGCGAGGTCGGGACGCGCCGACAAGGTGTCGTGAATGACCGAGCCGCCGATGTTGGACGTCATAATCACGATGGTGTTTTTAAAGTCCACGGTCCGGCCCTGTCCGTCGGTCAAACGGCCGTCGTCCAAGAGTTGCAGCAAGACATTGAATACATCCGGATGCGCTTTTTCAATTTCATCCAGCAGCACCACCGAATAGGGTTTGCGCCGGATTTGCTCGGTTAGTTGTCCGCCTTCTTCGTAACCGACATAGCCCGGCGGCGCCCCGATCAAGCGGCTGACCGTATGTTTTTCCATGTATTCGGACATGTCGATGCGAACCATGGCCCGCTCGTCGTCAAACAGGAATTCCGCGAGGGCGCGGCATAGTTCCGTTTTACCCACGCCGGTCGGACCGAGAAAAATAAACGAGCCGATGGGGCGGTTGGGATCTTGCAGCCCGGACCGCGAGCGCCGCACGGCGTTGGCCACCGCCTTGATCGCCTCCTCCTGGCCGACCACCCGCTGCTGAAGCCGTTCTTCCATCTGGAGCAGTTTGGCCTTCTCCGTCTCCATCAGTTTGCTGAGCGGAATGCGCGTCCAACTCGAAACGACCGAGGCGATGTCCTCGTCATCGACCTCCTCCTTCAGCATGCGTTGATCGTGCTGCAGGTCGGTCAACTGCCGTTGCGCCTCCTTGATTTTCGCCTCCACCTTGGGGATTTTTCCGTACATCAGTTCGGCGGCGCGGCCAAGATCGTTCTCCCGCTTGGCGTTTTCCTCCTGCGTGCGAAGCAGTTCGAGCGCCTGGGTGAGGTCGCGAATGTTGCCGATCAGTTCTTTTTCCCGCTCCCAATGGAGCTTCAGGCGGGTGTCCTCCTCACGCAACCGGTGAAGTTCCTCCTCCAATTTCCCGAGTCTGGCCTTGGACTCCTGATCTTTTTCCTTGGTGAGCGCTTCCCGCTCGATTTCCAGTTGCAGGATGCGCCGACGAATGGTGTCGATTTCGACCGGCATGCTGTCAATTTCCATGCGTAGACGGCTGGCCGCCTCGTCGACGAGATCGATCGCCTTGTCGGGCAAAAAGCGTTCGGTGATGTAGCGGTCGGACAGCGTCGCGGCGGCGACCAGCGCCGCATCCTGAATACGCACCCCGTGGTGGACCTCATAACGCTCCTTGAGGCCGCGCAGAATGGCGATGGTATCCTCAACGGTCGGTTCACCGACCAATACCGGTTGAAAACGGCGCTCCAGCGCGGCGTCTTTTTCAATGTGTTTGCGGTACTCATCCAGCGTGGTCGCGCCAATGGCGCGCAATTCGCCGCGGGCGAGGGGAGGCTTGATCATGTTGGACGCATCTACCGCGCCCTCGGCGCCGCCGGCGCCGACCAGGGTATGCAACTCGTCAATAAACAGGATGATACGCCCCTCCGCCGCCATGACTTCCTTGATGAATGCCTTGAAGCGGTCCTCAAATTCACCCCGGTACTTCGCCCCGGCAATCATGGCCCCAAGATCAAGCGAAACCACGGATTTGTGGGCCAGGCTCTCCGGTACGTCGCCGGCCACGATGCGCTGGGCCAACCCCTCCACGATGGCGGTTTTACCGACGCCGGGTTCGCCGATCAGCACCGGATTATTCTTGGTGCGACGGGACAATACCTGAATGACCCGGCGAATTTCGCTGTCCCGGCCGATTACCGGATCCAGTTTTCCCTGGCGAGCCGACTCGGTGAGGTCATGCCCATACTTCTTAAGCGTTTCGTATTTGTCTTCCGGGTTTTGGTCGGTAACCCGTTGGCTACCCCGCACTGCTTGCAGCGCCTTGAGCGCCGCGTCATGGGTTAAGCCGGCTTGCTGGGCTATGGCAAAAAACGGGGTATTTTTCTCTTCCAAGGCCGCCAGCAGCAGGTGCTCGACACTGACAAACTCGTCGCGCATGGTGCGCGCCGCCGCGGATGCCCGGTCGAGCATATTGCGGAGGGCCTTCGACAGATAACGCTCGGCGGCGCCCCCCACTTTCGCTTGGCGATCCAGCGACTGTTCGATGGCATTTTCCAGCCCGGTCGGATCAACCCCCAACCGTTGAAGTAGAGGGCGAACCAGCCCCTCCGGCTGCCGCAGCAAGGCTAAAGCCAAGTGTTCCGGCAAAATTTCCGCATGCCCCTTCTCGCCTGCCAACGATTGGGCGGCTTGAAGAGCTTCCTGGGCCTTGATGGTAAATTTATCGAGTTGCATCGTCTTTCCGTTTATTCAATCTGGCCTTATTAGACACCGTTTGGCCATATTTGGTTCACCGAGCGCCATCCGTTGCATGGATGATCCTAATCGTTGCCAGGATAAGGGCAATATCATCTTCCGCGCGTTGATCTTCATAAACAACGTGTCGCCCAATTCGGAACTGGCCGATCTGTTTGATGGACAAGAACGCCAGACCTGAATTCCGCCAAAAAACGATACGGTTCCTCGAAATCGCTGTTGTCATAAAGGATAACGCGCGGGAGCGAGCGAATGGCTTTCTCCAGATTGCGCAGGGAACGATGATAGCGTGCGTCCAACTTGTCCGCCGGAACATCGTGGCCGCCCGCCGCCACACGCGCGGCTACCCGCTCCCGGGATAATTCGGGATTGGACACTCCGATGTAGATCAGGGTGACCACATAGTCTTTAAGAGCCGCTTGAAGCAATAACTCCAGTTTCTTTCCGTTTGGATCTGAGAATACCGTCTCGGAAATGAATGATTCATTTCTGGCCACAAAGTTTTCCCGCACGCGATCCGCGAGGCTGGCTGCCTCATAAGCATTCAATTTGAATTCCGCGGCAAATCGATCCGCATTGATAAAGGGCAACGGCTTGTTGCTGAGAAACGTTGAATAGAAGGTGGTTTTCCCGGCGCCGTTCGGCCCCGCCAACATGATCAAGGTCGGGGCCACAACATTACTTCCGACGGGACGTCGCCAGAATGGTCTTTTTCGCCCTGGCTCTCCCGGTTTTGGAATTCACTTCCTTTACCAATTGGTCCACATCCTCCTCCTGCCCCCAAGATACGACCTTGTCGACCACGGGCCATGACAGAGACGTTTCCATGACTCGGCCCAATTTTGCCCAGTATTCAATCTGCTGGGGTGGGGACCGATGATAGCGAGCGCCTGTTTCTTGCGCTTGACCAAAGAGGTCATCACTCAATCTGATCGATTTGCTCATTTTTCCAGTCTGTGGCAAATTGCCACAGTCGTCAAGAAATTGAAACCCAATCGAGATCATGAACTCCACAATCGATGGACTTCCAATCATTGGAACTTTTCCGTCGCCGATTTTCCAATGATTGGAAATTCGACATGATAACTCAAACGGGTTGATTGGAATCAGGTTTTGCGGAAAAGTTCGAACAGGTATCCGTAGCTTCTACTTCCTTGCGGTGAAAGCCGCACCATTGCTTGAAGGGGTTCACCAGATAATGCGCGCAATACCGGCAGATCACCCTGTTTTCACCTTCAGCAAACAGCGAGGGTTTTTTGGGTAAATCGTCCTCGGAAAAAAAAGCGGGTAGCTTGCGGGCCGGGGGCGCCCCGGCGTCCGGGTCGGCTGGCGCGGTGAAGACGTGACCGCACACCGCACACTTCGTGATTTCGCCGACCCGGGTAAAACCCTCATAGACCGGCTCTTTTAATACCAGCGTCTCCTTGTTGCAGGATGGGCAAAATAGCTCGGGCATGGTCCATTCTTCCGCGTTCGCACCCTATAGTAGCGCGGTTGCGCAAAGAGACAAGAATTCGATTGGGGGTCAAAAGCTAGCTCCGGGGCGCTTGCGAGGCCAAGGCGGCTTTTCGGCGTTTTCGCGCGGCGAATTCCGGCGCTTCCTTCACGCAAAGGCCCAGGATGCGCAGGGATTCCTTGAAGTATTTCATGCCTTCGTTTTTTAATTCAGCCGGCAGATTACCCACGTACTCCCACCCCTTGGCCTCGAGGTCATCGGGTGGAATGGCCAAGTCGTCCCAGTTCTGGAACAAGCGACCCCATTCACTCCGCAAAATTTCATGAATGTAATGTTGGTGGGTGGGATACCAGAAGGAGTCATGATATGCCACGCTGGCCATATAGGACCAGGGCGCAAGTACGGTTTTCAGCGTCCATTCCACCGGCTTTTTCAAGGGTCCCCAGTAAATGAGGTGTTGCATCCGGCTGGCAAAGGTCATTTTCTTGAACGGACCGACAAAATTCCAGTTTTCGGCGGCGGCATCCAGGTCACCGACGATTTCGATATCGCGCGGATCGCCGCAGCCCAGACCTTTTTCGTGGGCGATGCGGACAAACTTCAAATCGCGCAGCGGGTCAAAGCCCATCAACTTGGCCGCCACGGCGTCGATCGCCACCTGATCGGAGGAGGCGAGGATCACATTCTTTACGTGAGGAATCATGCAGCGCGGTCCGGGGCCGTCGCCGGCGAAGGTTCCATCCATGACGGCGAAAACCCCGTTATGGATTTTTTTCTGGATCATCAAAAGGTCCACCAGGGTTTCGTGAATGACCGGATGGGTCCAGTGACGGCGCTCGTTCAACAAGCCGCCGAAGGCGTTTTTCATCGCCCCGGTGGTGGTGGTGAAAATGTGGGTTTTTACCGTGGGGAGATGAATGATGTTTTCACCGATGAACCGCTTGGGAATCATGAACCCGTCTTTGTACACGTCATTCAGGCAGATAAATTGGTCGGCCAGATCGCCTACCGCGTCGCGGACATGAATCCACTCCTCGCCCTCATAAAGGTGGACGTTTTTCAGCCGATGGGCGTCGGTGACATTGACCTGCTTGTTCTCGCGCTCGCCCAGGCGGGCATCGATGACCACGGTGCGGTTATGGCAGCCGTGAATCCGTTCGGGATCGTAGCCATCCCGCTTCATGGCCCGGATCACCCCGTCCAATTGCCAGGGGGTGGTGGAGGAGCCCGGGTAGAAAAAGTGCCAACTGATGTTGATCTTGAGCGCGGTTTCGATTTGTTTGGACAAAACCTGCTGGTAATCGGCCAGATTCATGAGCCGATGGTAGTCCTCCAGCACGGTTGCCGGCTGCGTTTTTAAAATAGCTACTTTTGCTTTGGCCATTGGATATCCTCAGGTTAAAACCACATGGTAACGCATGAAAGGTAAATGCACAAGCGGCGGGCGATTATGCGCACGACGGACCGAAGTGAAGTATATCACGATCCGCCTCATCCTTGACGTTCGACGGAAAAGACGGCTCGCTTTAAATGCCCCCGCAACATACGATGTCGCCATGCAAACTGTTTATATTGAAACGTCAGTGGTAAGCTATCTGACCGCGTTGCCTGCGCGTGACTTGCTCGCGGCGGCGTGGCAAAGCGCCACGCTTCAGTGGTGGAAGACGCGGCGTCAAGGTTTCGAACTATTTACGTCGCAACTAGTTCTGGATGAAGCGGCTGCGGGTAATGCCGATGCGGCGGAACGTCGCTTGAGCAGTTTGGCCGATATCCCGATGTTGCCGATTACGGATGCCGCAAGCGAACTGGCGGCCTCTCTGTTAAAGGATGGCGCACTACCCGAAAAAGCGGCCGACGATGCTTTGCATCTGGCTATCGCCGCTTATCACGGGGTGGACTACTTGCTAACCTGGAACTGTCGGCATTTGGACAATGCCGAGATGAAACCGGTGATGCGGAGCGTCTGTGCCATTCATGGGTTTGCCTGTCCCGAAATATGCACTCCGCTGGAACTGATGGGAGACGAACATGAAGGATGAAATATTGAAGGAAGTATGGAAGATCAAGAACGATCTTGCCGGGCAGCATAACTATGACGTGCGCCGTCTGGCCGAGTCGCTAAAAGCCAAAGAAGGAGCTTCTGGTCACGTCATTTTTGATTTGCACGCGCGTGAAAAACGGCGTCGAACAAACGGCGGAACGGTGACGCTTCATGCCCGCCCGCTTTAATGTTTCCCGGTAGCACAGCGCTTCGCCAAAACAGTTAAGGCAAACGTGTGCCGCCAGGTGCTTGATTGACTCGCACTTCTGAGGCTTGTAAGCAACGTGGCGATCAGCGATGGCGGATGTCCTGAACGGCTCGAAATCTGGCCAGAAGGCCATAGCGGGGGCTGAGGACAAAGCCAATCAGAAAGACCACGGCGAGCAGCACGACCAGGGCTGGTCCGGTTTGCACGTTCAACAAGTTGGTCAGCACAACCGAGCCTGCGGCCAGGGTCATTCCGAGCAGTCCGCCGCCCCAGAAGATCAGGCGCGGCGAGTTGACAAATAAATACAAGGTGGCCGCCGGCGCCACCAACAGCCCGAGGGCCAGCAAGGCGCCAACCGCCTGTAGCGACGTGACCATGGTGATCACGACCAGGGCGGCCAACAGGTAGTCCATCGCCCGCGGGGACAACCCGTGGGAGGCCGCCAGCTCGGGTGAAAAAATAAACACCAACAGCGGACGCTGAAATAAAATCAGGACGGCTAAGACAGCGAAACCCGCCCAGAACATGAACCACAGATCCCAGTTGGAGACCCTGAGAATATTCCCGAACAAGTAATCCTCGACGCGCACATAGGTGCCGAGCCGCTCCAGAATTAGCAAGCCCCCGGCGGTGGCTGCCGTGTAAAAGATGGCCATCGCCGCTTCGCGGTCAACCCGGGAGTAGGATGCCACGCCCTGGCTGCCCAGTCCGACGACCAGAGCCATGACAAAAGCGCCGACCAAGGCGCTGTACGGGTTTAACCCGGCGATGATCGCCCCGATGGCGATTCCCGGAAACAAGGTATGGGACAAAGCGCCGGCGAACAAAGAGCCTTTGCGCAAAACCACATACCCGCCGGCGTAGCCGTTGAGAAATCCGATCATCAGCGCGGCAAGCAAGGCGCGCTGATTAAACTGAAATGAAAACATGTCCTGAAGGGTTTCCATTATTCGGAGGCTCCGAAGGCCCGGGTGAGATTGGCGGCGGTCATGACCTCGGCGCTGGGTCCCTGGGCGATGACGGTTCCGTTCAGCAGCACGACGACATCGAAAATACCGGAAACCGTTTTTAAGTCGTGGTGTGAGGCAACCACCAGGTGGCCGTTGGCCACCAAATCACGCAACAAATGGGCGAGCAATTCCTGGGAGGGCTGATCCAGGCCGGCGAAGGGTTCATCCAGCAGCAAGACGTGGGCGTCCTGGGCGAGGGCCCGGGCGATCATCGCGCGTTGCTGTTGGCCGCCGGATAACGCGCCGATCTGCCGGTCGGCGAGGTCGTCGATCCGCATCAGGTTCATGGCGTGTTGGACGGCGTCGCGGTCTTCGGTACGGAACCGACGCCATGGGCCGAGCAGGGGATACCGGCCCAATTCGACCAGGCCGCGCACCGTCATGGGAAAAGTCCAGGCGATGTCCGAACGTTGCGGTAGATAGGCAATTTCATGGGTGCTTTTGGCGATGGGTTCACCGCGCCAGATGACTTCGCCCGCGCTGGGGGGAATCAGACCGACCACGCGTTTCATGAAGGTGCTTTTGCCGGCGCCGTTACCGCCGACCAGCGCGGCCGCGGTCCCGCAGGTTAGTTCGAGGGTCACATCATGCAGGGCGCAAATCGGCCCGTAATGCACGTGAAGCCGTTCCGCGCGCAGGACGTGATGCCGGTGTTCTTCCCGGGGATTAGTCATCGATCCCCCAGGTGAAGAATACCGGATCATCAGCCGGCCCGGTAATCCAAAGGGTTTGGGCGCGGCGTTCGCGTCCATCCGGCTCCACGGTAATTTCCACCGCCGTTTCGCCGTCAGGCAGTTCCGCGATCAGATGCAGTTCGGTGCCGAAACGATCTAGCGCCAGGGGGATGATGCGGGTCAGATACCGGTCACGCGGCTGTGTCTCCGTCCACACGGTTTCATCCAGGTGGAGCAGCGTGAACGATTCGGGAAGGCGGGAGAACCTCAGGGAAACCCATGCCGGATGCTTTTCGGTATCCGTTTGCCGGATCGTATCGTTTCCCGGCGCGAGCGCCTCCGGGCGGGTGACCCGGACGATGGGGATCAACAACAACAGCCATAGCGCCGCGAAGGCCGACCATTGTATGAAGGGTGAACCGCGCATAACCCTTAGCGCGAACCGCGCAGCCCTTCGACAATGGTGGTGATGTTGTGCCGGACCATGGCTTCGTAGGTCGGGGCGTCGGCGGCCAGCATGTCGGCGTGCAAATTTCCGGCCACGATGACCCCGGCCTCCCGGGCGATGCTTTCCAGAACCTTGGGATTCGCGTTCACTTCGGGAAAAACCGCGGGCACCCGGTTTTCACGAAGCATGCGAATGACATCTTTCAGGTACCCCGGTTCGGCGTCCTGTTCGGTGGTCAAACCGAGCACCGTGATCGAACGCAAGCCCATTTCCCGGCAAAGGTAGCCAAAGGCGGCGTGGGCGGTGGTGAGTTTACGGTTGGCGCGGGGGATGGCGGCAATTTCCCGTTTGGCCCAGCGGTATAACGCATCCAGGCGGGCCGCATAAGCATCATGGTTGCTCCGAAAAGCGTCCCGTTGCTCCGGGCGCAAACGTGAAAATTCGTCGGCAAGCAGCCCCGAGGCGCGCCGGACATTTTGAATGCTGTGCCACCAATGCGGGTCGATCGCGCCGTGGGCGTGGGTCGGGCAGCACAGGAACACGTCATCCGCGGTCACCCGGAGCGAAGGCACGCCGTGTCCGACTTCGAAGACCGGGACACCGCCCAGCGATTCGCGAAAACTGTCCAGGTACACCTCAAGATTTTTTCCGGCGGCCAGCACCATATCTGCCTGGGAGGCCTCCTTCAAATTCGACGGGGAGGGATAGAAATTATGCGGATTGGAATCCAGCGGCATCAAGTCAATGACGACCACGGCATCACCACCCATTTGCCGGGCGATATCACTGACCACCGGATGGAGGGAGGCAATCCGAATCGGCGCGGCCGACGAAGCGGCGGCGAGCGCTACCCCCATCAGGATGCTGACCCGCCGACGCCTCATGTTGCGGTCTCCGTCGTTGGATCAGCGGACTTCCGGCCCGCCCCAGGAAAGAGCGAGCTGCAACCAGATCGTGTGTTCATCAACTCCGCCGGCAAAATCGTCGTAATTGTACTGCGCACGCAGGGAGGTGCGGCGATAAGGATCGAGATACGCGGTGACTGCCGGGCTGATCCGAAAATGTTTTTCGGTTCCAAGTTCATGTTTACCTTGGACATACCCGACCCGGGTTCCCAGATCAAGCGTGCGGTTCAGGGTATATACCACTTCGGAGTACAAACCGAACTCGCCACCGCCGGGCAGAGCCTTGTCGTCATGATGATCGGCATGGTCGGCTTTATCGTGGTCGTGATCGTCCGCATGTTCGTCGGTATGGCCGGACTCCACATCCCGGTAGAGCAGTTCGGTGGTCCAGGTAAAGGCACGACCGCCCGGTTGCAGGCCGTTTTCTCGCCAGGCATAGGTGACGTCAATGCCGTACACCATCATGCGCCGTCCGGCTTCCTCGTCGCCCAGGGCTAGCGACAATCCGGCCTCGACCGTATGAAAGTCATCCCGCCGGAGTTGCGCGAACAAGCGTCCATATCCCACACCGTCATGGTAGGCGATGGCTTCGGCGTGATGATGGTCGTCGTGATCATCATCATGGGCGGCATGATCATCGTCTTCGTGATGGTGGGCATGGTCGTGTTCCACGATTTTACCATAGCCGAGGGTGAGGCCGACCGTCATGTCCACATCCAATTTCAGCCAGGTAAGATCGCCGCCGTCAAACAGCAAGCCGTGTTCACCCAGGAAACGGCCAAGGGGTAAGGGGGTATCGACAAAATTCCAGGCATGGGGGTGTTGGGCGTTGAGTTTGCCGTAGCGAGCCAGCATCCGGCCGCCCCGTACTTCAAAACCACCGGGCAGGTCCTTGACTTTCAGGAAGGCTTCTTCCCATTCGTTTTCCCACTCTTCATCCGCTCCGTATGAAAGGGCGTGGACGGCAAAACCTTCCAGCCAGTCAAGCCGCAGGGAAAGTCCGAGTTCCAGGGCTTGAACCGAGCCGTCCTCCCGGCTGGGGTCGTGGTGCCCGATCGCCAGCGATTCGGCATCGCCCGAGGTATTCCCGATTGCGCCCAGCGCATGCAGGCTGGGGCTCAACGGACCCCACGAAGGCGCCAGCCAGGCCGGTTCATCGGCACGGGTTGAATGAACGGAAAACAGCAACGCGGCCATTATACCGGTTGAAACGATAAACGAACGATGGTTTTGATTCATGACGACTCCTATTGATTAACAACAATCATTAATCAATATCATGTACCGGAATTATGTCAAGATGAAGGCAAACCGAAAGCCTATGGTTCCACTTGCCAGCGCCGGGTTGAACGCGTACATTCGCGTCTCATTTTCACGTTCACCTTTTGTTAAGGAATACCATCGCATGAGAAAAGTTCTGATCCCGACCAAACTGAACCGGATTGTCAAGGATACCCTGGAGGGTCATGGCGGTTACCAGGTCGTCCTCGAGGAAACCAAAGACCTCAAGGCCTTGGTTTCCCAACACCCGGACACCTACGCGATGATCGTCCGTAGTGAGAAAGTCACCCCGGAAATCATCGACCTGCTGCCCGCGCTGAAGGTGGTGGTGCGCGCCGGATCGGGGTATGACAATATCGATACCAAATACGCGCGCCGCCGGGGAATCGACGTCATGACCACGCCGGGGGCGAACGCCAACGCGGTGGCCGAGGAAGTCATCGCGTTGATGCTGGCCGATGCCCGCCACCTGATTGCCGCCGATCAGTCCTGCCGCGCCGGCAAATGGGAGAAGAACTTGTTTATGGGCCGCGAACTGAGCGGCAAGACCATCGGCATCGTGGGTCTCGGCGCCATCGGTCAATTGGTGGCCAAGCGGCTCGCCGGTTTCGAGGTCAAGTTGCTGGGCTATGACCCGGTTATTTCCCAGGAGCGCGCCCGTTCGGTGGATGTTGAGCTGGTGGACCTGAAGACGCTGTTTGAGCGCAGCGACTACATTACGTTGCATATTCCTGAAAACACCGAGACCCGTGGCCTGGTGAACGCCGATTTGCTGGCGGTGATGAAGGAAGGCGCGACGCTGGTGAACTGCGCGCGCTCGGGGATTCTCAACGAAGCGGACTTCCGCACGGCAAAACCGGCCAAGAAGCTGCGCCTCCTCAACGACGTCTACCCCAAGGACGCCGAGGGACCCAAGACCGTCACCGATATCGCCGACATCATGGTGCCGCACCTCGGCGCCAGCACCAAGGAGGCCAATTACAAGGCGGCGCTTCATGCCGCCGAGGAGTTGATCGAATTCGATGAGAAAGGCATCAGCAGCTACATCGTCAACCGCGATATTCCGGCCGGTTTGGATGAGGCCTATGGCGAGTTGGCCTACCTGTTGGCCCGCTTGTGCCGTCAGTTGGTGGGGCGCGATGCCAAACTCAAACTGATTGAAAGCAGTTTCTATGGTACCTTGAAGCCGTTCGCGAATTGGCTGTTGGTTCCGGTGGTCGCCGCGCTCAGCGAGGATTTCGACCGTTCGTCCGACTACAAGGCGGCGGTGCAATACCTCAAGGAGCGGGGGATCGACTACGAAAACCGCGAGCCCGATGACCGCAAGGGGTATGAAAACTCCATTACCTTGGATCTCACCGCATCGGTCGGCAACGATCTGCTTCGCCGTTCCAGCGTGCGCGGCACCGTCACCGAAGGCGTCTTGATGATTTCGCGCATCAACGACTTCCACAGTTTGTATTTTGAGCCGACCGGCCATGCCGCCGTCTTTATCTACAACGACCGTCCGGGCGTGCTAGGTCAAATCGGCGCTGCCCTGGCCGGCGCCGGCATCAACATCGATGATGTCCGGAACCCCCACGACTCCAAGTGCGAGAAATCGATCGCCATTATCAAGGTGAACCGCAAGGTCGCCACGGAAACGTTGGATAAAATTGCCGCGGAAATTCATGCCGATACCTGGTTTACTATTGATTTTCAGGCATCCGAACACCGTGGATGACCTGGCCAAGGGGATTGGCTTGCAGTTCCGAATCGTATCGCTACTATTTTTTCAAAAGGAGTTAAGAAACAACATGAAGAGGTGCTTAATGAATTCAATGCGTATGTTGCTGACCACGGCCGCCGCGGTGGTGACCTTTACCGGTTGCCAGACCATGGGGCAGTTTACCGGAAATACCCCGACCGAGCGAACCAATGCCGATATGGGGCTGGGAGAATACAAGGGCCTCAAGCACGCCGTCGGCGTAAAGGAATTTGACAACGAGGCCGGCTGGCGCGGTCGGTGGGAACTCGGAAACAACCTCGCCGCCATGCTGGAATCGGCGCTGTTCGATACCGGTCGTTTTGTCCTGGTGGAGCGCGAGAAACTCAAGGATGTCATCGCCGAACAGGATCTGGTGGCCAGTGGACGCGCCGCGGCGGCCAAACAAGTCGCCCAGACCGGCGTCATTCGTCCGGCCCGCTACATCGCCACCGGTTCGGTCACGACCGTGGACGAAGGCGTATCCGGCGGGGGTGGCGGTATTGGCTATGGCGGGGTGCGCATCGGCGGCGGCGTCAAGAAGGCGCAAATCACCATCATCGCCAAATTGATCGACACCTCCACCGGCGAGATCGTGGCCAAGGAACGCATCACCGGCAAGCCGGGCGGAATTGCCCTTAGTGTCGGGGTCAACCGCGGCGGATTTTCCGGCGATCTCGGCGGCTTCACCAAAACCCCGCTCGGCGAAGCGGCCCAGGACTGCATCAACCAGGCCGCGAAGTTTTTTGCCAAGCAGATGGAAAACTTCCCGTTTGAGGGCAGCGTGATCCGCATGGCCAACAACGGCCAGGTGATCATCAACCGCGGTTCTGAATTCGGTGTCGCCGTCGGGCAAAACCTCGTCATGGCCGAGTCCGGCGAATCCTTGATCGATCCCGACACCGGCGCGGTACTTGGCTTTGAAGAAGGCGAAGAGATCGGCACCCTGCGCATCGCCCGGGTTCAGGAAAAAGTCAGCTACGCCGATGTCGTCTCCGGCGAAACCAATCCCGCTCCCGGAACCACGGTCAAATTAAAACGCTAAATTGGAATCGTGTCATGCATCAACCCGGCGCAGCCAATGCGGTGGCAGTTATTCTCGGTGGCGGTCAGGGAACGCGGTTGCTTCCCCTGACCCGCGACCGATCCAAACCGGCGGTACCGATTGCCGGCAAATACCGGCTGATCGACATTCCGGTTTCCAACTGCATTAACAGCGGGTTACGCCAGATTTATGTATTGACGCAGTTCAACAGCGAGTCGCTGCACCGGCATATCCAGGGCACGTACCATTTCGATGCCTTTTCCCAAGGCTTTGTGCGTATTCTGGCCGCCCAGCAGACGCCCAGTTCGGAGTCGTGGTTCCAAGGCACCGCCGACGCCGTCCGCCAAAGCCTCCGGTTCTTCCTGGAAGATGAACCGGAGTTTGTGGTGATTCTGTCCGGCGACCAGTTGTACCGGATGAACTTTGCCGAGATCATCCAGCAGCATATCGCGCACGGGGCCGAAGTGACCATCTGCACGAAACCGGTGGAGCGTAGCGAAGCCTACGCCCTCGGGATTATGAAAATCGATGAGCACCAGCGGATCACCCGTTTTGTGGAAAAGCCGGGCAATACGCCGTTGTTGGATGAGTTCCGGGCGCCCATCGGCGCCGAGGAACGCTACCTGGCCAGCATGGGCATTTATGTGTTTAATACCAAGGTGCTTCGCGACTTGCTCGCCGGCAACGAGGTTGATTTCGGCAAACATATCATTCCCGGATCCATCAAAACCCGGAACGTGTACAGCTACGTTTATGACGGTTACTGGAAGGATATCGGAACCTTGCGCTCGTTCTGGGAAGCCAACCTCGGGCTGACCGAGATCGTCCCGGAATTCAGTTTTTATGATCCCAAGGCGCCGATCTACACCGCCATGCGTTACTTGCCGCCGTCCAAGATCAACCGGTGCGATTTGAACCGCTGCCTGCTTTCCGAGGGGTGCATCGTCTCCGGTCACCGCCTGTTGCACTCCGTGGTCGGCATTCGCGCGATCATCGGGGATGGCACGGTCATTGAGCATTCGGTGGTGATGGGCGCCGACTACTATGAAAACGCTCCCGAGCCGGGGTTGCCGCCGCTCGGCATCGGCCGGGACTGTTACATTAAAAACGCCATTATCGACAAAAACGCCCGCATCGGTGACGGTGTTTACCTCTCCCCGGAAGGAAAAAAGGAGGGGGAAACTACGGAGATATATACCGTGCAGGATGGCATCATTGTTGTGCCGAAAAATGCCGTCATTCCCAGCGGAACCAAAATCTAAACCGGAGGAACGCCCATGAAGATTTATCGTATGATGCTGCTCGCGCTCGCGGTCATGGCTTTCGCCATGCCGGTTGAGGCCAAAAAAGACAAGGTTGATGAATACAAACCGAACGCCGTGTACGGCGACGGCAAGGGCGGTCGGCGCTGGGGCCAGTTCAACCAGGCCCTGCCGGAAAAGGTTTATTATCAAGTGAAGGTGAAAATGCGCCGCGTTTCCGGCGGAGACGATACGTTTGTGAACCTTCGCTTCGGCAAGGAGGGGCAAACCCTCGACGGCAGCAAGCGCGTTTACCTGAAGAGCAACGATTGGGTTGAGGAAATCTGGCGGTTTGATCGCACCACTCCGGGCGCTAAACCCCTGATTTTAAATGCCTACAACGGGGAAGTCGAGGTCCAGTGGGTTCGAGCGTTTCACGACTGAACCAGACCAGGACGGCTGATCCAAAAAGTTCCAATGTTTGGAAAAAACCTCTTCAAAAAGTTCCAAACCTTGGAACTTTTTTCGTTTCGTCCCGTTGAAGGTATCCGGTCATGAACATGCCGCGTCAGGTGATCGGTCGTTCCAAGCTTTCCAGCTCCGTCCTGGGTTTGGGTTGCATGCGGATGGGCGATCGCCCGGATGATGACGCCGCCCGCGTGCTGGCGGCGGCGGTGGAGGCGGGTATCACGCTCTTTGATCACGCCGATATTTACGCCGGCGGAAGGTCCGAAGAGGTGTTTGCGCGTGCGGTCGCGGCCTTGAAGCTGCCGCGCTCGGCCTATGTCTTGCAGTCCAAATGCGGAATTCGTTCCGGCTTTTTTGATTTTTCCCGGGAGCACATTCTGGCTTCGGTGGAAGGTTCGCTGCGCCGGTTGCGCGCCGACTACCTGGATATTCTGCTGCTGCACCGGCCGGACACGTTGATGGAGCCGGAGGAGGTGGCATCCGCTTTTTCGGAGCTTCGTGAGCGCGGATACGTGCATCACTTCGGAGTCAGCAATCAACATCCCGGCCAGATCGCCCTGTTGCAAGCGTCCTGCGATCATCCGCTGCTCGTCAACCAGGTGCAGGCGAGTCTTGCCCATACCCCGATTTTTGATCATGGGTTCAATGTGGCGATGAAGGTGGACGCCGCGACCGACCGGGTCGGCGGCGTGCTGGAGTATTGCCGCGAACACGGCATCACCCTTCAGGCCTGGTCGCCGCTGCAATTCGGTTTTTTTCAAGGGGTATTTATCGATCACCCGAACTACGGTCCGCTGAACGAAACGCTTCGTCGTATCGGCGCGGAACAGGGAGCCAGCGCTTCGGCGGTGGCGTTGGCGTGGTTGTTGCACCATCCCGCCCGTATTCAACCGATCATCGGATCGATGAACCCCGACCGCATCCGGGATATGGCCCGCGCACCTTCGGTTACGTTGGATCGCGCTCAGTGGTACGAATGTTACCGCGCGGCCGGAAATGTGCTTCCGTAGGGTGGTGTGTTCTACCGCCGCCGGAGCCGGGCGATGAACATGCCGTCACCGGGACCTTCGTCGGGATGGATCATCAGCGTTCCGTCCGTCGGCTCATGACGCAAGGGATGGTCGAAAGGTTCCCGGTATAAATCGGAACGTTGATGCAGCAGCTCGGCAATGTGGTCCGGTCCTTCCTGCCGGGTAATCGTACAGACCGAGTACACCAGCACACCGCCCGGGCGAACATTTTCGGCGACGCGGCGCAGCAGGGCGCGCTGGCTTTCGATGCCGTGCCGCACCTGATCCGGCCCGGTTCGCCAGCGCGCGTCGGGATTGCGGGGCCACGTCCCGATTCCGGAGCATGGCGCATCAACCAAAACGCCATCGAAGTGGTCTTCCACCGGCGCGTCTTGGATCGCGTTGTAGAGGCGGGTTTCGATGGACGTAAGGCGATGCGCCGCGGAACGCGCATTCAGGTTATCCAGAATGCTGGAACGGGCATCGGTGGCGAAAATGCGGCCTGTGGGGCCGGAGTTTAAAGCCAGGCCAATGGTTTTTCCCCCGGCCCCGGCACAGACATCCCACCAACGTTCACCGGGACGGGCCGCGCAGGCGGCCACGACGCATTGGGAGGCGATATCCTGCACCTGAATGGCGCCGCCCCAGGCGCGTTGCAGCAGTTCGAGGTGAAAGGCGGGTTCAAGGGCGAGTGCGCCGACCAACCGGTGATCGTCCCGGTAAGGAATCCGCTGCGCGGTCAACATTTCCTTGAACGCGGGCAAACGGTCTTCGGGAATAGCCAGCCAGGCGGGGGGACGGGTCAGGCAGGCGCGGATTAGGCGCTGGCGATCGACAGCGTCCGGAAGCGCCTCGACCAGCCAATCCGGCATGAGTTGGTCCAAGGTCAAGCCGACGTGTTCGGCCACGAAGGCCAACGGATCGCCGCGGATGGCCGAGCGTTCGGTTTCGGTCTGGTTGGTAAGCGGCGCCCACAACGACACGTAGTCGTCGCTACTGCCCGGGTCCAATGTAACGGCCCAGGCACACCGCAGGGTTTGATCGTGCGGGGCGAGGATACGCGTCCAGCCCAACCACCGGAAGTAGGCAAAGATGACCATCCGGTAATGCCGTCGATCCTGTGAACCGAATTCGGGATGACGCCGGAAAATCGCGGCCGTGGCGGCATCGGCCGGAATGCCGGTCGCGACGTCCCGTTCGATCTCCGCGGTGAGCGCGGCGGCGATTTCAATTTGGCGTTGCCGTCGGCGATCAGACATGGTCGTCAGATGTTACCCGGAATTTGCTGCAAAACTTCACGGGCCAACGGATGTTGGGGTTGCATCTGGACCAACTCCTCGGCGACGCGGCGGGCGGGTCGCCAACGTTGTCCTTGCAGGTGGGATTCCAGCATGAAACTCAACCACTCCAAACGGTGCTGCGCGCTTTGCGGTTGAAAGCCGGCCATGGCCTCGGCGGCTTCTTCCAGCCGATTCATGTAGATGCAGACCCGATAGATTTGCAGCATCACCCCGTAATCGCCGGGACGAATTTCCAGGCAGCGCTTGAGCTTGGCGATTTTGCTTTCAAAATCGGGATCGGAGCCGCCCCAGCGACCGGTCCGGAAAAGATCGGCAAATTCGAAGTACGCCTCGGCCTGTACCTGGAGTTGATCGAGGTAGACGGATTGCGTTGCGTCAGGATTGCGTTCGCGGGCGCGCGCGACGTACCAAGCCGCCTCGCGCGGGGCGTCTTCGCGCAACAATTCCTCGGCCATGCCGATGGCATACGCGAGGCTGGCAATACGGTTGGAAATTGCCTCGGCGTGTTCCGGGGCAATCGTCAAGGCCACATACTGGGCGAGAAATTCGTCGGCAAAATCCAGCAGGTGGCAATTGTCGGGATACCAGATCGGGACGTTTTCGCCGAATTCACCGGCATCGCTTCGTTCGAGAATGCGCAGGACTTCCGCGTTGCCGTCGCACGCCTGGACATGGGGATGGCGTTCGGCAACCGCGCGTTGCCGGGCGATAATTTCCTCGGATTGCGCCCGGTACAATTCATAGGCGTTGGTGGTTTGGAATGTTTGTTGCGCATAGAGCAAGGTGTTGGGGTCCCACGGATGGGTGACAAATCCCTGTTCGCGCTGTTTGGGGCGAATCATGACAAACATCCGCGCTCCGGTTTCGGCGCATTGCCGGGCCATCGTCTCCAAATTGGCGGAGAAGTCGTCAAAGGCCACGCGTTGGCGGGGCCACGGACCGCCGGCCACTTCGGCGAGCTTGCCGAGCAAACCGGTGAGGCGGGGCGCACGCAGCCACCCCGGCATGACCAGGCGCGATTCGCCGGTAAGGCTCAACAACGCATCCTTTTCCTGGTCGGCGAATCCATCGCCGGCCACCCACATGTCGTTCCATCCGTGGTACACGAATACGATGTCGGGATTTCGCGGAAGCGCCCACCGTTCCAGCGCTTTGACGCTCTGGTGAGTGGAGTAGGACGAACAGGCGACATTCAGCATTTCGTAGCGATTTTCACCGATGGCGTCGTTGATCAGGCGAATCGCCCGTTCAGGATAGGGCCGGTAGCCGCCATGCGTGGTGGAGCCGCCGAGAAAGGCCACCCGGATTTTTCCCGGCGGTTTCTCAAAAGGAATTTCCGGCCGACGGAAACCAAAACGATCGGTAAAAGGTGTATTGGCCTGCGAAATCCAGATATATCCCGGCGGGGCGAATTCGGTGGGAAGGTAAAATTCGTAGGTCCCGACAAAGCCCGATATGGTCGGTTTCCAAAGGGTTTTTTCCCTCGGCTGGTGTTGAAAGCCGGTGAGCCGCAAGATGCCTTCCAGCGCGCCGAATAAAACGAGCGGCATAATGAACGCCAGCGCCAGTTTTTTTGCCCAAGACGGGGTGGATGTTTTAGGCGCGGATACCCGGGCAACCGGGTCAGACGCGGATCGGGATGGGTTTTTATGATGCTTCATGTTCCTATTTCACCAACATGCCGAACTTCGGGTTGAGATTCATGGCAATCGGACGCATAGTTACCGCGGACATGGTTGGATACAAACAAATTTTTGCCGGAGCGCTCCTGGCGCTGGCCTCCGGCTGCTACTCGGCACGTTCGTTGGACCGCTATGTCGAACGCGAGGTGGAACGCGTAGCTGAACAGTCCTCCGGAATATCCCGGGAAGTCGTGGTCGACAGCGTCCGGGAGCTTTCCTCCGAATTCGGGACCGACGCGGCCATGCTGGATCTGGACCGCGATCGGGTCTTGGCGGTGGCGGCAGTTTCGAGCCGGACGCTGCAAACCCGCCGCGAAGATCTTTACCGGGCCGGATTAAACCTGTTTGGTACGCGGCGTGATTTTGGTCCCAACGTGTCCGGTGTGCTGGAGTATGTCTACGCCGCGCCGGAAAACAGCACGGAACGGCAGACGCTTTTCGCCTCCCTGGCCGCTGAACAGATTCTGCCGACCGGCGGACGAATTCGCGCCGCCGGATCGCAAACCGTGGCGCGCGAGGACCGTGAGGCGGACGGAAACGACCGTTTTTCCGGGCGCGCATCGTTGCGGCTGGATCAACCCCTGTTATCCGGTGCGGGGCGCAGTTCGAGCCATGAACCTTTGATTCAAGCCGAACGGGATTATGTCTATGCGCTGCGGCGCTTCACCCTGGAGCGGCAGGATTTTGCCATCAATATCCTTCGCGATTACTACAACCTGCTCGGGCAGCGCAACGTGGTCGAGAATACCCGAACCAACCACCAGCAATTCATATTTTTGCGACAGCGCTCGGAGGCGCTGTTTCAGGTGAATCGCGCCCCGGCCATTGACGTGTTGCGTTCCCAGCAGGAGGAGCTGTCCGCATTAAACCGGCTGACCACCGCGGAAGAAGCTTACCGCATCCAGGTCGGCCGTTTTCTTGTGCAGTTGGGTCTTCCGGCCGACCATCCGGTTTCTCTGGCGGATGATATTCCGGTGATGCGGCCGGTAACCCTGGAAGAAAAAGAGGCCGTTGGCATGGCCTTGGAAAACCGCCTTGACGTCATGACCGTACGCGATCAACTGGAGGATGCACGGAGAAAACTGGCGGTGGCCCGCCAGTCGTATCTTCCGGAAATCAATGCCTTCGGCATCGCCGAGTGGGATGCCGACGATGCGACATCGCTGGGGGACCAATCGTTTGATTCGTCCTGGCAGGCGGGTGTGCGGGCGGAGTTGCCCTTGGATCGCCGGGCGGAGCGGGACGCGGTGCGGGTTGCCGAAATCAATCTCGCCGCCGCCCAGCGGCGTTGGGATGAGTTTCAAGAAACCACGGCTTTGGAAGTACGCGACAGTTACAGCCAGTTGCGGTCGTTGACGGTTTCCGTGGAAATCCAGCTTCGGAATATCGAGATCGCCGAAAAACGCGCCGCCAATGCCTTGTTGCAATTCCGCAATGGTCGTCTCTCCAACCGTGATGTGGTCGAGGCGGCGAATGATTTACTGGGCGCCCGCAATTCCTACATCAGCGCCCTGGCCGATTACGAAATTCAACGCCTGACCCTGTTACGCCAGATCGGGCGTTTGGATGTTTCGCGGGAGGGTGCGATCGTGGAGTGGGCAACCCCTTGAAAAGGATGGAACGGATGATGAAACGGAAAACAATCGCGTTGGCTGCCGCGGGTTTGATTGCGGTGTTGCTGTTGCTACGGTCATGCGGCGGTTCGTCCGCCTCCGCCACCAGCCAGGCGCTGTATGCCACCGTCGAGCAGGGCGAGTTGTCGGTGACGGTCCGCGCCTCCGGGGAAATTCTCTCCCGGGACGCCAACCGGATTATTCCCCGCATCAAACGTGGCGTCGTGGTGTCGTTCCTGGCGCCGGAGGGGTCGCGGGTGAAGAAGGACGAGATCATCGCACGGTTTTCACCCGATGAATTGGATCAACGCATCACCGAGGCGGAAGCGACGTTGGCGGATCGGGAGCTTCAAGTGGTTTCGGCGCAGGCCGACCTGGAAATTCAGACGCTCGACAACGCCAACACCTTGAAGCTGGCGGAGCAGGCGGTCAGCGACGCCGAAATGGAATTGCTCAAATTCATCGAAGGTGACGAGCCCCGGGACTTGCGCGCCGCCGAATTGCGAATCGCCACTACGATCAGCAATCGTGAACGCAGCATACGCAAGCACCGGGAAGCCACCGAGCTCCTCCAGGAAGGATTCATCACCGAAGACCAGGTGGAAGAGGAACGCATTGCGATGGAAACCGCCGAGGTCGACGCGGAGACCGCCGAGCAGGAGTTGCGCATTCTTCAGGAATACGATGTGCCCCTTCGCCGCAACCGCGCGGAAAGCAATCTGGAACGAGCCCGCACCGAGCTGGAAAAAACCCTGAAGAAGAACGATGTCCAGGCGCAAAACAAGCGACAAGCCCTGGAGAATGCCGTCCGCGCGCGCGATCGCGCCGAAATCGAGCTGGAAAACCTTCGTCGGGAACGGGAAGATTTTGATGTACGCGCCCCGATTGATGGCGTGGTGAATTATGGCGATCCGGCGAATCCATGGCGAAGAACCGATATCCAGGCCGGCATGAATTTGAATCCCGGCGAGGTGTTGATCACCATTCCCAACATGACCGACATGCAAGCGGTGGTTAATGTGCCGGAGGCCGATGTGGACAAGGTCACGTCGGGTCTGGCGGCCACGATCTATGTCGAGGCGATGGGCCGCCGCACGTTTTCCGGCGAAGTGGTGCGCGTTGCCGAGGTCGCCAACCCGGGCGGATGGCTTAGCTCCGACGTGAAGGAGTTTCGTGTTGAGATCGCGATACCTGACGGGAACGGATTGCGACCAGGCTTTACCTGTGACGCGGTGATCACCGTCGAGCAGATACCGGACGCGCTGCTATTGCCCATTCAAGCGGTGTTCCGGGAAGGTGACCGCTGGGTGGTGCACAAGGGCAGTCCGGGGCGATCCAAGGCGACTCCGGTTGAAATTGGCCGTTCCTCGGTTACCCAGGTTCACGTGTTGGACGGTTTGCGCAAAGGCGACCGGGTGTTGCTCAACCCCGGAGGAGACCTCCGGTGATCCACATCGAGGGGGTCAGCAAGATCTACCGGAACGGTGACGATCTGACCGTGTTGGACGATGTCCATGTCCGGATTGAGGCGGGTGAGTATGTCGGCATTTTCGGCCCATCGGGTTCGGGAAAGTCGACGCTTCTGCACATTATCGGTTTGCTGGATCGGCCCACCCTTGGGCGTTACTTCTTTCGCGGGCGGGACGTCACGACGTTAAGCGATGCCGAGGGTTCCCGTACCCGGGGGCGGGAAATTGGCTTTATCTTCCAGTCGTTTCATTTGGTGCCGAATCTGAGTGTTTTGGAGAACGTCGAGTTGCCGTTGTTTTATCAGGAGGTGCGCGCCGCGGAACGACGGGACCGGGCCCGGGAAGCAGTCGAGCGGGTGGGGTTGGGGCGCCGCGTTACCCATGCGCCAGCACAGTTGTCGGGCGGCGAACGCCAACGTACCGCGATCGCCCGCGCCTTGGTGACCCGCCCGGAATTGATTCTCGCCGACGAACCGACCGGAAACCTTGACAGTAAAACCGGCCAGGACATTTTGGCGCTTTTGGACGGCCTTCATCAAGAAGGCAAAACCATCGTGATGATCACCCACGATGTGGAAATTGCCCGGCGTTTGCCCCGCCTTCTGCGCATTCATGATGGGCGGCTCACCGAGGGAGACCGCCCGTGAACCTCTGGCGCCTGGGTGAATTTGCGGCCAGCGGCGCACGTAATTTGTTGCGCCACAAACTGCGATCCCTGTTGACCCTCCTCGGAGTTTTGTTCGGCGTTGCGGCGGTGATCACCATGCTGGGCATCGGGGAAGGGGCGCAACGAAGCGTCATGCGGGAAATTTCCGGATTGGGACTTCACAATATCATCGCCGAGTCGGTTCAACCCACCCAACCGGCGCCGGTCCAGACCCAGCGCCGGGGACCGCGTTTGTTGGATTTCGGGCTGACTCGTCGCGATGCCGAACAGTTGCGCGCCTTGCTACCGGAGGCGGAGGTGACCTTGACGCATGTCGTGCGCGCCCGGGTGTATCAGGCCGGTCGGCGCCTGGACGCCCGGGTGTTCGGCGTTCGCGCCGACTACGTGGAGTTTTTCGACACCGAATTGCTGGACGGCCGGTTGATTACTCCGGTTGATGATCGTGTGGGCCGGCGCGTTGCCGTGGTGACGGAAAATCTTATGCACCTCTACCATCCGCCGGGTGGACTGGCCGCGCAACCTTTGCGCATCGGATCGGTTTTCTTCGATGTCGTCGGGGTAATTCGCCAACCGGCGAAGGGTTCGGAAAGCATGATCTTGATTCCGTATGAAACCGCCCGCCGGACCTACGGGTCCACCAGTTTACGCCGCGAAGCCGGCAGCACGGAGTTTACCCGTACCGAGATCGGACAGATCGTCATGCGTTTTGATTCTGAGGACGTCATTCCCGCGTATGCCGATGTGATTCGCCGGAATCTGGATGCGAACCATCCCCGAGGCGATTACCGGCTGGTTGTCCCGTTGGAAATTCTGGAAACCAAGCAGCGCACCCAGCGAATCCTGAATCTGGTGCTGATCACCATCGCGGCCATTTCTCTGGTGGTCGGCGGGATCGGCATCATGAACATCATGCTGGCCGTGGTGACCGAGCGCATACCGGAAATCGGTATTCGCCGGGCGCTGGGGGCGACGCGGCGGGATATTCTGTACCAATTTCTCGCCGAGACGGTGACCTTGTCCACGGTGGGGGGCGTGCTGGGTTGCCTGTGTGGATTCGTGCTGGTTCCCTTGGCTGAGCGGTTCACCGGTTGGTCGGGGGTTATTACTCCGAGTGCGGTGTTTTTATCGCTTGCGGTTTCCTGGCTGGTCGGCCTGGTTTTTGGAATCGCCCCGGCGATCCGGGCATCCCGGATGGATCCGGTTGAAGCCCTGCGGTATGAGTGATGCGATCTTCCGCCTTCCGTTTCGCTACGATTTACGTTTAACTACCGGTATGCGTTGGCTACGTCAGCTAGGTATGAATACCCGCGCCTCGTGGCGCAGTTTCTTTTACGTGTTGGCTTTTGCGGTCAGCGTGGTTGTCGCCGCGTTGCGCCCCGCCCACTGGCGTTCCACCGTGCGCAACGTATTGGCCCGCCAGATACTCTTCACCGGATACCAGGCCACCCGGTTTATTTCGGTGGTGGCCCTGTTGGTTGGCATCTCCGTGGTGGTTCAGGTTCAAGTATGGACGGCGGCGCTTGGACAAAAAGCCCTGCTCGGTCCGATTCTGGTCATGGTCATTATCCGTGAGTTGGGGCCGCTCCTCACCAGCTTTATCGTAATCGCCCGCAGCGGAACGGCGATGGCCACGGAGTTGGCGTCGATGCGGGTGCTTGGCGAAACGCATGTCCTGGATGGACAGGGCATCGATCCGTTCATCTATCTGATTCTGCCCCGGGCCGTCGGGGCGGCGATATCCGTCTTTTGCCTGACGGTGATTTTTATCGGCGTTTCCATCCTCGCCGGATTTTTCTCCGGTTTGTTGTTGGGCGCCAATACCGGCACGCCCTGGCAGTTTTTTCAGAGCGTGTTCGGGGCGATTCGACCGGCTGATGTTTTTAATGTTATTGCCAAAACCTGGCTGCCCGGCCTGCTGATGGGTTGCATTTGCTGTATCGAAGGTTTGTCGATCCGGGGCATGGCCACCGAAGTGCCGCAAGCCGCCTCCCGGGCGGTGGTGAAATCCATCATGGCCATGTTTTTGGCTTCGGCCTTCGTTTCCATTCTAACCTACCTGTGATCCATGAATCTTGATTTTTCCCAATTGCAAGCGCCTGAAGGTCCGGTGGTCGAACTGACCGGGGCGACCCTCCCGTTGCTGCCGGCCTACGATGTGGGTCTGGAATCGGTCGATCTAACGGTGGAGAAGGGGGCGTTGGTCATGATTCTCCTGGAGCACGGCGCGCAGGACCATCCGCTTGCCGATGTCGTTTCCGGTTTGGTTCAGCTTGAAGAAGGCCGGGTTCGGATATTCGGCGGGGAGTGGCGGCTTTGGAACCCGGATCAGCAAGCCAAGGCCCGCTGGCGAATCGGCCGGGTATTTAATGGCCACGGATGGATGAGTAATTTGGACGTGGATGAAAATGTCACCCTGGCCGAACGCCATCACGGCCAGCGCGCCTTGGCCGGGATTACCGAAGAAATGACGATGTGGGCTCGCCTGGTCGGACTTGAAGCCATTCCCTTCACCCGGCCCTCGGTCACCGATCGCGAGGAGCTAAGGCGATCCGAATGGGTGCGGGCGGCGCTGGGCAACCCCTGGTTGCTGTTGCTGGAGCGTCCGGGTCGCGAATTGGCGGATGGCTGGTTGTCCGACCTCGCCCCCTTGGTCCATCGACTGCGCACGGCGGGCGCCGCGGTCATCTGGTTGGCGGAAAGTGACGAGGAGTGGGGCGACGATTCTCTTAACGCATCCTTGAAATTGCGAGCGGAAGACAACAAACTGTTCCCGGTTTGATGGCATGAAAACAAAACCCTTCCAATTCCGGTACGTGAACGAAATCGTCGGCGGTTTCGTGTTGCTGGTTGTCGTGTTGCTGATTGCCGCGGTTTTTGTGGCCGGCCGCGCCCAGGGTTGGTTCGAGCCGGTTCACAAGATTCACATCGATTTTCCGCCGCAAGGTTCCCTGGATTTGCAGATCGGTTCACCCGTGCAAATTCTCGGCACGACGGTCGGCCGGGTGGAAATGATTGAAGTTGATGACGAAGGCTTTATGACCGGGGTCATCACGGTCAAAGGCGATTTTTACCAATTCGTGCGGTCCGACTCCCGGGCCATCGTGAAGAAGAAGTTCGGCATCGCCGGGGATGCGTACATCGAGATCACCAAGGGCATTGGGCCCGCGTTACCGTCAGGGGCCGGCCTGGTGGCGAGCAAGGATACGGATTTGAACGAGCTGCTCGAAGATCTGTTGAGCCAGGTGCGGGAGGCCATCGTGCCGTTGCTGGATAGCGTCAAGCTGGCCGCCGATCAGTACGCCGGTCTTGCCGCGGACCTGCGCGCCGACGCCGGCCCGCTGCAGATGATGCTGGCCAACCTCGAGGGAATTACCCGGAAACTGGATCAGGGCGAAGGCCCGGCCGGAAAATTACTTGCCGATGAGGCGCTGGCCGAAACCCTCCGTGATATCATCGCCCAGGTCCAGGCAGCCATGGCGCAGGTCAACGTCATGCTGACCGACCTCCGCGAAGTCACCATCGAACTGCCGCCGATGGCCAGGACCGTCAACCGCGAAGTGCAGGACATCCCGGGAACCGTGCTGATGACCCAGGAAACCTTGCGTGAAACTGAACGCCTGATCGAGGGCATCCAGCGCCATTGGTTGTTGCGAAAGTATATACCGCGCACCGAGCCGACTCCGTTGATTTCAGTTTTTGAACTCCGCCGCCCGGTTGGAGCGGCGGTTGGAGAAACCCAGGAGAACAACCCGTGAAACTATCCTGCCTGACTGCGATGGCGGCCACCCTGCTGCTTGTTGGTTGCGCCACCGGAGGACCGAAAAACGAGGTTCCTGATTTTCGCGACACCGATCCGATGATCGCCCAGCTTTCCTCCACGGCCCGCCAGGCGTTTGATGCCGGTGAGGTATCCAAGGCGGTGGTGTTGTATCGCCGCGCCCTTGACCGGTCCCGCGCGATGGATAACAGCCGCGAAATTGGACGAAACGCCTATAACCTCGCGATCAGCCTGATGGCGCTGGAAGATTGGGACGGCGCCGCCCGGCTTTTAATGGAAGCGGAGCGTGAAACCTTGCGGGCCGGCGACGATGCCGCGCCTATTCTATTGCTGGCCGCCGAACTGGCCCGCCTGCGCCAGGACCCGAAAGCCGCCGAAGCCGCGCTGGATCGCCTGGAACGGGGCTCGGTAAGCGATACGATGCGCGGCCAGGCCTATGTGCTGCGCGCGAATCTGGCCTGTGACCGCGGCGACGCCTCGCGCGCTGAAGGATTTCTCCAACGGGCGCGCGGGTATCTCCGGCACGATCAGGATCCCGGCTTGGCCGCCGGGATGGCGCATGCCGCGGGACGAATTGCCATTATGAAAGACCGCTCGGCGGATGCAGCGGCCGCGTTTGATCTGGAGGCCGGTTGGCTGCAGCGGGCCCGGCGGTTGCCGGAAATGGCCGATGCGCTTGAACGCGCCGGCCAACAGTTCCTGCTGGCCGGACAAGTCGATGCCGCCGCCGACCGCTTTTACCGGTCGGCCAGAAGTTGGATGGCTCAAGGGCATTATGTGGATGCGCTCCGGGTCATCGAACTGGCCGCCCCGCCGGAAAATTCGTCGGAGGCGTACGATGAGGAAACGTTGACCGCCATCATGACGTTGTTCGACGATATTCGACGTTCCGTTGAGCAGCAAAGCCGCGCCGGGAATACCGCGCCGTAATTTGAATGAAACGACGCCCTTGGCGTCAAACCGACATGAAACGGGAGGATGGACATGGCTAAACGAGGATGGATACTTGCCGGCTGGCTGGTGTGGGCGACCACGTCAGCGTTGGCCAACCAGATGAGCATTCAGGTGCAAACCGGGCAATTGCGGGAAACACCTTCGTTCCTCGGCCGGGTCGTGGCCACCGCAAACTACGCTGACCGGGTCACCGTGATCGCCAAACAGGGCGTATGGTCGCAGGTGCGTCATCCCAACGGACAGACCGGTTGGATTCATGAGTCCGCTCTGACCCGGGAGCGGATCGTCCTGCGCGCCGGCGCGCAGGATGTCCACCGTACCGCGTCCGGTGAAGAGCTGGCGATGGCCGGCAAAGGATTCAATTCCCAGGTGGAAGCGGAATTCCGGGACAAAAATCGTGAAGTGGATTTCACGTGGATCGACCGGATGGAAGCGATCAGCGTGGCAGAGTCCGAAATTATGAAGTTTCTACGCGAAGGAGGATTGCCGCAATGAGCCGTTTCGAAGGGAAATCTGTTATACGGTTGATCGCGATGGCTATGGTTGGCCTGGTTTGGGCAGGGTTTTCGACCGGATGCGCGACGGTAACCAATGTTGGCTCCACCATCGGCGAAGCCGCCGGCGTCATCACGCCCCAGCAAGGTGAATCAATCCGCCGGGTCGGCGAGGCGGCGGAGAAAACCTTCGCCGATATCACCCCCGAGCAGGAATACTTCATTGGTCGTGCGGTCGGAGCGACCATCGTCAACACCTATAATGTGTACGACCGGGAAGAAGCCACGCGTTACCTCAATGTCTTGGGGCAGGCGGTGGCTCGTTTTTCCGACATGCCGGAAACCTTTCGTGGTTACCGCTTCCTGATTCTGGACACTGACGAAATCAACGCTTTCGCTGCTCCGGGAGGGTTCATTTTCATCTCCCGGGGGATGATCGGCCTTTGCCGGACCGAGGATGATCTTGCCGCGGTCATTGCGCACGAGGTCGGGCATGTGCAGCACCGGCATGCCGTGCGCGCGATCAAATCCAGCCGGTTGACCTCCGCGCTCACCATTCTGGCCCTGGAAAGCGCCAAGAATCTGGGCGGATCGGATCTCGCCCAGGTCACCGAGGCGTTTGAAGGCAGTATTTCCGACATTACCTCAACCATGATGAAGGGCGGTTACGCGCGGGGCCAGGAGCGTGAAGCCGATCGCGCTGCCGTGGAAATTCTCCGGCGCATGGGCTACCGTCAGGGCTCTCTGGTGGATGTCCTGGAACGCATGGGCCAGGTCTTGCAAACCGACAAGCGCGGTTTCGGTTCCACCCATCCGCCCGCCTCGGCGCGCATTGCCGAACTGCGGCCCTTGGTGAATGACGTGAACACTCCGGTACCCACCTCGGCCCGGCAGAAGCGCTTTGACCGGTTCACCGCCTCGCTCTAAGGCCTCGCCACGAGACCGGTATGACGTCATGGCTCCAGCGTAAAGCCGTTCAAGGCCTGCTGGTCGGGGCGGTTTCCGCTTCGCTGGCGCTGGTGCTGTGGGGAACCGGTGTGCTGACCGGATGGGAACAGATTACCTGGGGCTGGCGGGTCCGTGCGTTCGCCCAACCCGCGCCTACGACCGAGCGCATCAAGGTGATCCTGATCGACCAGGCGAGTCTGGATTGGGGCGCGCGGGAAATGGGTTTGTCATGGCCCTGGCCGCGCGAGCTTTACGCGCCGGTGTTGGATTTCTGCCGGCGGGGCGGAGCCAAGGTCGTCGCGTTCGATATGTTGTACTCCGAACCCTCGGTGTACATGGTTGCCGATGACGTGCTGTTCGGGGAGGCCATCGCGCGGGCTTCGAATTTTGTAGGAGCATTTTTCCTGGGCAGTCAGGCCGGGCAAACCGATCGCTGGCCGGAAGAATTTCCGCGTCCCCCGGTCGTCCTCAAAGGGTTGGATGAATGGCAGACCCGGTTTCCCGGAGCATTCCAACCCGAGCCGCGAGCAACCTTCCCCGTTCCCGAGCTCGCGATGGCGGCGGCGATGCTGACCAATGTACGGGAAACCCCCGATGCCGATGGCGTGTTCCGGCGGATTACGCCATTCCGGATGTTTGACGACGTGCCGGTTCCGTTGCTTGCACTTGGGGCTTATCTGCTGGGCGAAGAATCACCGCCTTACCCCTTGACGCTGGGACGCGACGGTTTATCGACGGGTCGCCGTTTCATCCCGCTCAATCGTGATGGCCGGGTGATTTTGCGGTATCGTGGACCATCAGGAACCCACGAAAGTTTGAGCGCGGCGGCGATTATTCAGTCGGAACTCCGGTTGCTTGAAGGCGGCGTGCCGGTGATCGATCCCGAAGAATTGCGGGATGCCTATGTGTTGTTCGGAGTCAGCGCGCCGGGTTTGAAGGATTTGAAACCCACGCCGATCAGTGGTGATTATCCGGGCGTGGAAATACACGCCACGTTTTTGGATAATCTTTTCGAGCAGGATTTCATGCGCGAACCGCCGGCTTGGTGGGTGATCATCGCGACGATCCTGTTGGCCATCGCGGCCGGTTGGTCGTTGATCGCAAGCCGAACCATCACCGGCAGTCTCTTGACGGCCATCAGCATGATCGGGTTGCCGTTTGCCGCGGGTTTCGTCATGTATGCGGGCGGCTGGTGGTGGCCCATCATGACCCCGGCGGTGGCGGCCTTGTGCGCCGTTGGCTTGGGCGAAGTGGTCAATTACGCCACCGAAGGCCGACAGAAGCGCTTCATCAAAAATGCCTTCAAGCAATACTTGAGCGGCGATGTGATTGAGCAAATTCTTCAAGATCCCGGGCAGTTGAAGTTGGGCGGGGAAAAACGGGAGTTGTCGATTTTCTTTTCCGACCTCCAGGGGTTTTCCGCGATTTCCGAAAAGCTGGGTCCCGTCGGGTTGACCGCCTTGCTGAACGATTACCTCACCGACATGAGCGACATCATCATGGAGGAGGGGGGTACGGTGGATAAGTACGAGGGCGACGCCATCATCGCCTTTTGGAATGCCCCGCTGCCCCAGCCGGATCATGCCGCGCGGGCTTGTCGGGCGGCGTTGCGTTGCCAACGCAAATTGGGCGAGCGGCGCCAGGAGTTTCTGGAACGCACCGGCGCTTCCTTGTTCATGCGTATCGGCATCCATACCGGCGAGGTGGTGGTCGGCAATATGGGATCCCACAACCGTTTCAACTACACCGTGTTGGGCGACGCGGCAAATCTCGCCTCACGGTTGGAAGGCGCCAACAAGCCGTTCGGCACCTACCTGATGGTTTCCGAGGCGACCTGGGAACAAGCGCAGTCGGAAGGTTTTCACGTGCGGGAAATCGGCGCCATCCAGGTGGTGGGACGCCAAACCCCGGTCCGGGTTTTCGATGTGCTTGGTTTTGCCGCCGAGCCGCCGCCGCCGCGCATGGAGGAATGGCGGCAGGTCCTGATTCATTGCCGTTCCCGGCAGTGGGCCGAGGCGCTCGCCCTCCTCGAAACCTGGACGGGTGACCCGTTGGCCGGGAAATACCGACGGCAATGCGAGGCGTTGGTCCGCGGTGAACTCGCGGACTGGGATGGAATCTGGAAACTGACGGAGAAGTAGGCGATGAAACTTACCTTCGGCGGCGTGCGTGGTTCGTGTCCGGTGGCCCAACCGGATTTCATGGGATATGGCGGGGAAACCACCGCGTTTCTGATTGAAGGCGTGGCGGGTGAACGCATCCTGATTGATGCCGGCACCGGCATCCGCCTGTTGGGGCGACGCCTGATGGAAACGCCGGGAGAAAAAACCGCCTGGTTGTTTATGACCCATTATCACTTGGACCATGTTGTCGGGCTTCCCATGCTACCCATGATCTACAGCACGGACTGGGCCTTGCACATGGCTGCCCCCGATCACAACAGCATATCCCTTCAGGAAATGATGCAGCGTATCCTGGATCGACCGTTCTGGCCGCTTCAGGTGGAGGACCTTAAATCGGGCAATACCTATCACGCGCTGGAGGGTCCGGCGTCGCTACATCCGTTTCTTTGCGGCGGTATTGAAGTGCGGTGGTGTCCGGTCCGGCATCAGGGCGATTGCACTGCGTACCGTTTTGATGAACCGGCCACCGGAGCGTCCGTGGTTATCGCTACCGATGTCGAATGGGGACTGGCCAGCCCGGCTGAGCGTGCCTGGCTGGAATCGTTGATTGCGCATCCCCGACCGGCGGAATTGCTGATCATGGACGGTCAGTACGAGGACGAAACCATCGCCCGGTTCCGGGGGTGGGGGCACAGTACCTGGCAGGAGGCTGGCGATTTGGCCGCTCGGATGAAAGCCGGGCGGTTGCTCATCACCCACCATGATCCCGGCGCCGACGATGCCCAGCTCGACCGTATCAACGCCCTTGTCCAAGTTCGCTACGGCACGGCCAGTCTGGCCCGAGCCGGCATGTCCCTTGACCTTCCGGTAAGCCGGGGCGGCGGCGGCCAGTAGGTTATAGCCGTCAATCCGCTACATAAAATCATGCATATCGACCAGATCGCGGGTCAGTTTGAGACGTTCGCGGATGGTTTCCTTGAGCAATTGATCAAACACTTCTTTGACTTCCGCGGAGACGGCCTGGTCGGCGGCGCTGCGGTAGAGCGCGACGAAATAATTTTCAAGCCGGATGGCGATGGCCATGAGGTCATCAAGGGAGGCATCCGGGGCTACCGTGATTTCCCGAAGCGCCTCATCAACGGTTTGCGCCGGCGTGAACTTGAACCAGGTGTCGGCCATTTTACGGCTGATATCCTCCTCGTACCGTTTGAGCGCAGTTTCCATGCGTTGTTCGTGCTGGCCGAGATAGTCGAGTATCATATGCAACTTCGGCTGCTCGATTTTTTCTTTCAGCGCTTCGTAAAAGGCATGAAGCTGCCGGTGAAAATATCGAGCCTGATCGAGAATCTCACGAGTGGTTCGCGCTATCATGATCGTTCCTCCGCTTTGGTTCTCACCTAATATCTTAGGACGATACCCCGCGGTTGGCGATGTTAATCGTCTCCGTAAGTCCGCTAATTCCCAAGGTTTTACTTGCTAAACCCCACGGGGTGGCGCATAGTGCTTCTGACCTTCAGGGCAGGGTGATTCCGGGAAACCGGGAAATTCCCGATCGGCGGTGCAGCCCGCGACTTCCGGTCCGAGTGACTGGGACTGAGCCGGCCAGGTGGTTTGACCACCCATCCGGCGCCGACAGTATAGTCTGGATAATAGGAAGGTCCTCCCTGCCGGAGGTGTATTCTGCCCTGGATAGGTCGTTTGAATTTATGCAAGCGACACAACCATTAAATAAGCGGGCGGAATTCAAGGGTTTCGAGCGGTTGGAGAAGGCCATCGAGGCGTTTCGGCAAGGCCGAATCGTGATCGTGACCGATGACGCCCGCCGTGAAAACGAAGGCGACCTGATCGTTGCCGCCGAGAAGATCACCCCGGAAGCGATCAACTTCATGACCCTGCATGGCCGGGGATTGATTTGCATCGCCATGGATTCCCACCGCCTCTGCCGGCTGGGTCTTTCCCGCATGATGTCGCATGGCGATGGCGATCATTACCGCACCGCTTTCATGGAATCGGTTGATGCCCGCGACGGCATCACCACGGGCATCAGCGCGTTTGATCGGGCCCGAACCGTTGAGGTGTTGATGGACGACCGGTCGACCGCCGCGGATTTGATTCGGCCGGGCCACATGTTTCCGCTGGAGGCGGTATCCGGCGGCGTCTTGCGTCGCCCCGGCCACACCGAGGCGGCGGTGGATTTGTGCCACCTGGCCGGCTTGAAGCCGGGCGGGGTGATTTGTGAAGTGCTGAATGCCGACGGTACGATGGCCCGCATGCCCGATCTTCAGGTGTTGGCCGGGCAGCACGATATCCCCATGCTGACCATTCAGGATTTGATTCAATACCGCTCCCTGCGGGAGAAGCTGATTGAGTTGGACACCCAGATCAATCTTCCTACCGAGTTCGGGTTGTTCAAGCTCTCAATGTACCGGTCCTTGATTGATCAGAAAACACACCTGGCGCTGGTGCTGGGTAATCCCGCGGAGCACGAAGCGCCGCTGGTCAGAATTCACAGCGAGTGCCTGACCGGCGATGCCTTCGGTTCCCTGCGCTGCGATTGCGGATCCCAGTTGCATGAGGCGATGCAGATGATCGGGCGGGAAGGCCATGGCGTGTTGCTGTATATGCGGCAGGAGGGGCGCGGCATCGGCCTGGAGTTTAAAATCCGCGCCTACGCCTTGCAGGAACAAGGACTGGATACCGTCGAAGCGAATGAGCAACTCGGCTTTGAGGCCGATGAGCGTGATTATACCATTGCGTCGCAAATGCTGTTGGATTTGGGGGTAAAACGCGTGCGGCTGATCACCAACAACCCACGCAAAATCGACGGGCTGGAGGCCTTCGGAATCGGCGTGGCCGAACGGGTTCCGTTAATTTTGCCGGGCACGACGTTCAGTGAGCATTATCTCGATACCAAAAAAAAGAAACTCGGTCATTTGCTGTGAGGAACGATTATGAGTGATATTTCAGGTGAAATGAACGCGGCGGGTCTTCGGTTCGGCCTGGTGGTGAGCCGGTTCAATGATTTGTTTACGCGCAATCTGCTGGAGGGGGCGAAGGATGCGGTTCGTCAGCATGGGGGCAGCGCGGGGTCGATCGATACGGTGTGGGTTCCCGGGTCCTTTGAAATTCCCCAGGCGTTGGGAAAGATGGCGGCATCCGGGCACTACGACGCGTTGATTGGCCTGGGCGTCGTGATCGAGGGGGCGACCAATCATGCGGAACTGATCACGTCCAACGTGGCCGCGCAGTGCACCGCGCTGTCCGCCGCGCACGGGATTCCGGTGGTCGATGGCGTGGTAGGGGTCCGCACCATGGAACAGGCGATGGAGCGCTGCGGCGGCAAGCACGGCAACCGGGGATGGCAATGTGCGCTGGTTGCGATCGAAATGGCGCGACTGCTGAAAAAATTATGAACGCCGGCCGTCATGAAAGCCGCATGTGGGCGGTCCAATTTCTTTTTCAGCGCGACTTCAACCGGGGAGACGTTGGCGAAGCCTTGGAGGAGTTTTGGCTGGAACGCAAATCCGGTCCCGCATTGCGCCAATTTGCCGAAGAATTAATTCACGGCGTTGAGGCGCACAAAACGGAACTGGACGCGGACATTCAACGCTATGCCGAACACTGGAATGTCGCGCGCATGGGCGCGGTCGATCGGAATGTGATGCGGGTGGCGCTGTATGAAATGCTGCATCGTCCGGATATTCCGCCGGTGGTTTCCATCAACGAAGCGGTGGAGTTGGCGAAGGAATTCAGCGGCGATGAATCGGGCAAGTTTGTCAATGGCATCCTGGACCGGGCGAGCAAGGATGTGAAGCGTCCGGCCCGGACCGGCCGACCGGGCAATGCGCCATCGACGTGGGGAGAACGGGAGGCGTGAACCGTTGGTTTCGCGCCTTGGGCCGCACCCGGCAACAGTTTGCCGCCTCCCTGGGCCGGTTGCTTGGTCGCACCGCGGCCTTGGACGCCGAAACCCTGGAAGAGCTGGAGGCGCGTCTGTTGCAGGCCGACTTGCCGGTACGGTTGACCCAGGAGATCGTTGAGTCGCTGCGCGAGCAAGGGGTGGCCCGGGGAGAAGACGGAATCGTTGCCGTACGGAGGCGTTTGTTGGAGGTGCTGGGAGCGGCGGAACCCTCCGTATTTACCGGCGAGATAAAGCCTCTTGTTGTGTTGATGATCGGCATCAACGGATCGGGCAAAACCACCTCGTCAGCCAAATTGGCTGCGCGGATCAAGCAGGGCGGCTTGACGCCCATGCTTGGGGCGGCTGATACCTTCCGGGCTGCGGGTTCCAGCCAATTGAAGGTCTGGGCGGACCGGATTGGTTGTGAAGCCATCACCGGGGCCATGGGCGCCGATGCCGCCGCAGTGGCTTACGACACGCTGGATGCCGCATTGGCCCGCGGATCGGATGTCGTCATTGTCGACACTGCCGGACGCATGCACACCAAAACGCCGTTGATGGAGGAGTTGGAAAAAACCGTGCGTTCGGTGGCCAAACGACTACCCGGCGCCCCGCACCATGCCTGGATTGTTTTGGACGCGTCCATGGGGCAAAACGCCATCAACCAGGCGCGGAGTTTTCATCTCCGGGTGCCCTTAACCGGGGCGATCATTTCGAAACTCGACGGATCTTCCAAGGCCGGCTTTGTTTTTTCCATCCGTCAGGAATTGGGCATTCCGATCCGCTATGTCGGCTTGGGTGAAGGGCAGGACGATTTGGCGCCGTTCGATCCTGAAGCTTTTGTCGATGCGCTGCTCGGGGTGGAGCATGACGCGTGACCTGAAAACACAGGATGCCCGCTGGATGGAGGTCGCGCTGGAAGAGGCGGCGCGAGGCGTCGGTCTCACCCGTCCCAATCCTCCGGTCGGTGCGGTACTGGTCCGCAATGGGAAAATCATCGGTCGGGGATTCCACCCGAAAGCCGGTAAGCCGCATGCCGAAATCTTGGCCTTGCGGGAAGCCGGTGCGGCCGCCCAAGGCGCCACCCTGTATGTGACCTTGGAGCCGTGCTGCACCCAGGGTCGCACGCCACCCTGCACGGAGGCCATTATCCGTTCCGGCATACGGAGGGTGGTTTACGGATGTGTAGATCCCAATCCCGCGCATGCGGGGCGCGCGGATCGCCTGCTGACCAAGGCTGGAATTCAGGTTGCCGCGGGCGTGCTTGAAGAACCATGTCGCGAGCTGATCCTTCCATTTGCTACGCGCATACGGGAGGGCCGGCCGTATGTGACGTTGAAATTGGCCTGCTCATTGGACGGAAGAATCGCCGATGCGGCGGGAACCTCCAAGTGGATTACCGGCGATGCCGCCCGCCAGGCTGTGCAGGAGTTGCGGCGCACCGCCGATGCGATTCTAGTCGGTGCGGAAACGTTGCGCGAAGATGATCCTTCGTTACTGCCTCGTCCGGCCCGGGGCCGGAAGCCTTGGCGGGTTATTGTGGCGGGCCGTCGCCCGCTTCCGAAACAGGCCCGGGTATTTACGGACGGCCATGAAGAGCGGACGTTGGTGGTCGCGGATCGCCACCTTCGTATTCCGGGGGTTCGCTGTCTGCGGGTTGCTGGTTCGCGGGGTCGTGTCGCTATGCCTGCGGTGTTGCGCGCCCTGTCCGAACTCGATTGCTTGCATGTCGTGTGTGAAGGTGGTGGCGTACTCGCCCAGTCCTTGCTGAAAGCAGGCCTGGTTGATGAACTGTGGATGTTTTATGCGCCGCTGATGCTGGGCGGGGATGCACGTGCGTCGGTGGCCGGGCGCGGATGGAAGCTCGGGGAGGCACCGGCATTCACCATCACCGGCGTTCTGCAGACCGGGAATGATGTCTTGATCAAGGCGCGACGACGCTGACGCGGCAAGGCGCGAACGTCTCGTGCGCCTCCGGCTGCCTCTTCGTTCGAAACGGTACTTGTTGGACCTGTAAACTGCGGGTACGTTATCGCAAAAATTCGGATAAAGGTATCAACGATGTTCAGTGGAATTATTCAAAAAGTCGGCACGCTTCAGGAAGTCATTCGCCATGCGGACGGATCGGGGCGGTTGGTCATGTGCTGCGATCCCTGGCCGGAACCGGTGGCAATCGGGGAGAGCATCGCCAACAACGGGGTATGCCTGACCGTGACCGGGGTATCCGGTCATTCTTTTTCGTTTGATCTGCTGGATGAGACCTTTAACAAGACCAATCTCGGCAGCTTGCGACCCGGTGACCTGATCAACCTGGAACGCGCGTTGCGCGTGGGCGATGTGATCGGCGGCCATTTTGTTACCGGACATGTCGACGGGGTCGGCGAAACCTCAGCGTGGGAGCCGCACGGCCGGGATTTCATCTGGCGCATCCGCTGTCCGGTGGAGCTGACAAACGGCATGGTACCCAAAGGCTCGATCGCATGCGATGGCATCAGTTTGACCATCGTCGACTTAACCGACGGCGAGTTTTCCGTTCACATCATTCCGCACACCGTGGCCGGCACCAATCTCCAGCGCGTTCAGGTCGGGTTTCGGGTTAATTTGGAGGCGGACATGCTGGGTAAATACGTGGCCCGTCTGGTTCAGATATCCCGTTCCTCCGCCGGTTCCTGATTGCCATTTTCTTCGACGCCGTTACCGGCCACATAATGGCTGATGCGCCAGGCGTGGTAGCTTAGGCGGTCAAGCCATCGCATGGCATCCAGAAGGGCCAGCGCCTCGGAGGGAGAAGCCATGCCTCCGGCGGTTTCCTGCAGAATCATTGGACGGTTTTGTCGCCGTAATTCGGCCAGGGTCGCCGCTTGTTGCGCCACGCGTTCCACCCAGTCGCCGGCGCCGGCGCCGCGCAATCCGGCTTCGGCGACGGCCAACACCTCCTGGGTCAGGATCAGGGCGGGCTGCAAGGGCTCGTGACGAGCAAGGCCCGGCAATCCGGACGGCGATCGTTGATGGGTCTGAATGCGAACGAGATGGTCGATGGCGTGCATCTGGTTCACGCGAAGGCGCGAAAGGGGCTGATCTTCGTTGATCGGGGGGATGCGATGGAAGAAATGCTCGATTTCCTCCATGGCTCGCCGTGGTTTTTCCGCGCGAAGGTCGTTGGCGATCGCGTCGGGATGCTGAAGGGTTTCGCGAAGCAGTCGCAGGGTATCGGCCGCGGTTTCGGCCAATGCGCGCCGGGTTGCTTCCAGCGCAACGGCCGGCGCCTGGAGGAGCGTCTGGTCGAGGTGACGGGTAAGCGGCGGATCGCGATCAGGCAATATCCGTTCAATCAAACGGGCATACTTGTGCACGAGCGGAAGAAAAATCGCCACCCCGACCGCCACAAACAGGGAATGAAATGCCGCCAAACTCATCGCCCCCGGCTCCAGCCAATCCCGCTCCTGCGCGAAATGCAGGGCGCCCAGAAACACCGGGAGCAGGGCAATCGCGATGATCCCGGTGGCCAGATTGAACGATACATGGGCCAAGGCGGTGCGTTTGGCGGAAACCGTGCCGCCAATGGCGGCCAGCGCTCCGGTGATGGTGGTGCCCACGGCCGCGCCAATCACCAGCGAGGCGGCCTGGTCAAAGGAGATCACGCCGGTATGCAGCGCGGTCAAGGTGGTGGCCACGGCCGCGCTGGAGGATTGCATAACGACGGTCAGCAGGATGCCGATCACCATGGCGATCAGATGCCCAAGCAGGCTTTCGGACGGAAGCCGGGTGAAGTCAAATGCCGCGGTCAAACCGCGCATGCCGTCCTGCAAGGTTTCGATGCCGACAAAGATCAGGCCGAAGCCGGCCAGGGCCAGCCCCAACGAACGGCTTCTACCCGTCGTCAAGAGGCGGAGAAAGGCGCCGATGCCAACGAGCGGAAGGGCGTAAAATCCCACGCTGATCTTCAAGCCCAGGCCGGCAATAATCCAGCCGGTTCCGGTAGTACCCAGGCTGGCCCCGAATACCACGCCGATGGCCTGCGGGAAGGTCAGCAATCCTGCGCTGACAAATCCGATGACCGTCACGGTGGTGGCGCTCGATGATTGCACCAGGGCGGTCACCAGCGCTCCGGAAAGAAAAGCCTTCGCCGGCGTTCCGGTAAAACGGATCAGGGCGCGACGCAACGCATCGCCGGCGAATGTTTTAAGTCCATCGGTCAGCAGCACCATGCCCAACAAAAAAAGGCCGATGCCTCCGGTCAACTTGAAGATCATGGCAATCATGGTGAAAATAGTCTCATGTTTAGATGGTACTGTCGAACGCGATATGGCAAGAGATTAGACAACGGCTATGGAACATGTTCATGAAACATATCATTTGAAGGAGTTGTTGCTCCCCGACATCGTGGACATGATCGAGGAGCGCGATTGGCTCGGACTTCGTGAAGCCTTGGCCACCTGGCCGCCGCCGGAAGTGGCGGATTTGTTGACCGACCTGGAGAAACCACAGCGGGTCCTCCTGTTCCGAGCCTTGGCCAAAGAGCCTTCGGCGGTGGTGTTTTCGTATTTGCCGGCTTCCGCTCAGGATGATTTGCTCGCCGCACTGACCGACGAGGAAACCCGCCGGTTACTGGATGAGTTGGAGCCGGACGACCGGACGCAATTGCTCGAGGAAATGCCCGAGGAAATCACCCGGCGGCTGCTGGCGAACATGAGCCCGGACGATTTGCGTGAGGCGCGCATGTTGCTGGGATATCCGGAGGAAAGCGTCGGCCGTTTGATGACTCCGGATTATACGACGATTCACCCCGGCTGGACGGTCGCCCGGGCGCTGGAGCATATCCGGGCAACCGGGGAGGAGAGCGAGTCCCTTCATGCCGTTTATGTGGTCAGCGAAACCAATCGCTTGCTTGGGCGGGTGCTGCTGCGTCATTTGGTCACCGCTGATCTGTCCAAGCGGGTCGACTCCCTGATGTCGCTAAATGTCGTGCAGATTCCACCGACCGCCGATCGCGAACAGGCGGTTCAGTTGTTTGATCGTTACGACCTGATTGTGCTGCCGGTCGTCGGCGTGGACGGCACCTTGCTGGGGATTGTCACCGTGGATGACATCCTCGATGTCGCCCGAAAAGAGGCGACCGAGGACTTCCAGAAACTCGGATCGGTCGGGGCGATAACCGGGAGCCTGCGGGAGGCCCCGGTAAATTTGTTATACCGCAGGCGCATCGGCTGGCTCATGACCCTGGTGGTGGTCAACATCGTATCCGGTGCGGCCATCGCGCATTTCGAAGACACGATTGCCGCCGTGGTGGCGCTGGTCTTTTTTCTTCCGGTATTGATCGGAAGCGCGGGAAATGCCGGTTCGCAATCGGCCACCCTGATCATTCGCGGCCTGGCTACCGGTGATGTAACCATGGAGGATTGGTGGCGCATGCTGATGAAAGAACTGGGCGTCGCGCTTTTGTTGGGTGTAACCATGGCGATCGGGATTTGGGCGATCGGTATTTTGCGCACGAGCCTGGCGGTGGCGCTGGTGGTCGGCGCCTCCATGATGCTGGTGGTGTTGATGGGCTGCCTGATCGGTTTTGCCATGCCGTTTATACTCAACCGGCTAAAATTCGATCCGGCGGCGGCCAGTGTCCCGCTGATCACATCGATCTGTGATATCAGCGGGGTGATCGTTTACTTCTCGCTGGCCACCCATTTTCTTATGTAAGGCCCAATAGGGTGGAGGCGGGGGGAATCGAACCCCCGTGCGGGAAATAGGCTCCTAAATACGCGGATTTCCTAAAGAATCTCCATGTATTACGTTGCCGAACGGTCCCGAATGATATAAATGCGGACGGCCCGCCAGTTTCACTGCGTCGTTTCCGGCATCTATACCCAGATCGCCGGGGACAGCTTGCCCACGTCCACGGTGCGGGACTATTTCACGAACTGGCTGGCCGACTCTTTCTTGCGCGTGTGCGGCTGCGCCGCACCCACGGGATTCAAGGCTATGTCACACCACATCCAACCAAATCAAAGCGAATCAAGCTTCCTGCCCCAAGTGCATCAACGCCGAAACGTCCGCTTGACTTTACCGGGCGAGGTGTCACATACTGTGTCACATGAAAACAGCAACCATCAGGCAAGTTCGTCACGACTTTAGCACCGTGCTTGCATGGGTCGCCGAAGGCGAGGAAGTCACGGTCTTGAACCGGACCCGGCCCGTTGCCCGCATTTGCCCGCCGCGTGCCCAGGCCCCGGCCAAGTTCACGATGCCGGACTTTGCGGCCCGCGCGAAGGCAATCTTCGGCGACCGCCAAACCCACATTACCAACATCGTGTTGGAGGAGCGGGAGCAAAGCCGATGGTAGTCTACGCCGACACGAGCTTTCTTGTTTCCCTCTACAGCCGGGATGCCAACAGCGGCCCCGCCCAGAAAATGGCAAGCGGACTTTCCGCTCCCTTGGCGTTCACGCCTTTCTTGCGACACGAGTCCCGGAACGCACTGCGACTGGCGGTCTTTCGCAAGGAAATCACCCCCGCAGAATGTCAATCCGTGCTTGCCGCGCTCGAAGCGGACGTGAAAGCCGGTTCGCTCGTGGAAACGCCCGTTTCCTGGGCGGAGGTCTATACCGAAGCCGAAGCCCTGAGCGCGGCACACACCGCGAAGCTTGGCGTCCGCGCTTCCGACGTTCTGCATGTCGCGGCGGCCATCGCCCTGGGCGCGCGGGAGTTCTACACCTTCGATACCCGGCAGAAAACCCTTGCCGTCAAGGCGGGCATGAAAGTCAAGCCGTAGGAACCCGCCCCCATGACAATAGCAGCGTTCATACCGAAGCGGCACAAGGACTTGACCGAAGCCTACGACCAGCTCTTGCGCTATCGCGACGCCCAAGAACGTCCGCCCCTGCTTCTCTGTTGCGATCTTGACCGCATGCTTGCATCGGCGCACAGTGCGGGATTACGCCGCCTATGATGTAAGCCGTGTTGTAAACCGGCCTTCCGATCTTCCTTAACTCGTTGCCCTGCAAGCTGGTGGAGGCGGGGGGAATCGAACCCCCGTCCGAGCATGAGTCACTTCAGCTTCTACGCGCGTGTTCGGTTATTAAGTCTCGCCCTGTTCACTGCCGACCGACAGGCCATGAACAGCGCCAGCCTCCACATTGATACCGGTCGCCGGGTCGGTGGCTCACCTTGCGCTCGGACCTGCTGTCGTCGTTTTGTCCCATTAGCAGATATCACAGGCAAAACGTCGCGGCGAAATTAGGCCGCGAGAGCTAATTCTTGGTTAGCGTTTATGTTTTTTCCGGATGATTTACGAGGCCAACCGGAGTCCTCGGCGCGCCACTGGAGCTTCAACATGTCCGTCGAAACCAGTCGCCCCCTGAATATATTTATCCTCCAATGTTTTTGTGGAAACGGCAAGTGTTAATTCGAATTAGTTTGCCCTTCTTCCGCATTATCGCATTGCTTTTTTTCCCGGTGATGGCTTTCTTACGTCCATGCAACGTTCGTCGATGCTTCGAGCTGATGGTTTATCGCCAACCCTGTCGTTTCCCTGGCGGGTTTGGTTGCTTGTTCTGGTCGGGCTTTTTGTTTTCAACTGGTTCACCCAGCCGTTTGAGGATGCGGTATCTCTGGTTCCGCCCGCGGTGGCGTTTTACCTCGATCCGGTTTGGTATCTGGACGACATTATTGGCCCTTCATTCTTTTTTGTCGCGGGCTGGCTTCTGCTGGGTCAATCGAAACTTCGTATGGAGCAATGGCCGGTCATGGGATTGGGCCTCTGCTGTCTGGCGTTTGCGCTGGGGGACACCACGGATATTCATTGGTTTCTACCCAAAAAAATCCAGGCGGCTGAACATCATGTCTCCTTTTCAAGCTGGATGAGCAAGGTGATGGTGGTCATCGCCTTCGGATTCTTCATCATACACGCTTTCGAGCGCATGCCGCGGGCGGCGCGGCAATCAGCGGTATTTGCTTTTCTTTTGCTGTATATCGACCAAATCCAGATGTCGATCGCTTTCGATTTCGCCGGGTACGCTTTTCATGTTTTCGAAGAAACCCTGGAGGTGGTGACCGGAGGTTTTATGTGTTTCGGGGTGGCTCGGTATCGTATGACGACCCCGGAAAATGCCAACGCCAAGCACCCCTAGCGCGTGGTGCAGGTTGTTACGGTCGGCGCAGTGCTTCCAAATCAAGCTGCAGCCAGGAGCCGTTTTCGGGCAGCACGGTATCGGGATTAAGAACACCTCGATCATGGGTCTGATACGTTGCTGTCCGCACCCACAACACCTCGCGGCCGTCCGGCACCCGAAAAGCCGCTTCGAGTACATGGCCCGACCGACCGCGGCTCCAGTAGAAATGATCAAGTCCCCGCACGCTGGTGTAGTCCGAGTCGGCCTCGTCGCTGACGAGTACATCATACGCGGGGGTCCGGCCATCTTTCATCCAAGGTGCATCCACCATACGTTCATGCGGTTCCATGCCGACGAATAAGAAGCGATCCCAACCCGGCTCGGCGGCGGTGACGGCGAGGTAGGCCATTCGGGATTCCGTGTCGAAAGCGCCGTAAAGCCGCGAATGGCCGTTCGATGCGATCAGGGTGACATTGGCGTCCAACCATCCGTCGGGTTGGAAGCCGTTCATGGATTCTTCCCGGGCGCTTTGAGGGCGGGGTGTTTGATCGGGCGGAGGCGGTATAAAATCACGCGGGGCTACCCCGACCATGGTGGTATCCGGCGGGATTTCATCGGGCCAGGGTTCGCCGGTCATCGCATCGACCCATTCTCCGATCACTGTGCTTTTTCGCGGTGTGGTGCTGTTATTTAACGCGACCACCACGATTTGCTCCGGGGTGAACCGTTGAAACACAAACAATCCGGCACGGTCTTCGTCGTGATCAACCCGATAATCGCCGAAAGCGAGGGCGGGATGGGCGTGGCGCAGGAAATTCAGGCGACGGATGTGATTGGCGAGGGGATGGCCCGGATCAAAGGCATCGGGCGCATGCGGGGAAAACATGGGTTCGCGGGCTTGATGGCCCTTGCTGCCGCTGAATCCCTGTTCCGTTCCGTAATAAACACAAGGGATGGCCGGAGTGGCATATAACAGCGTCAGCAACGCTTGGGCCCGCCGAAGATCGCCACCGAGGTGCGCATCGTTGAGAAGCCGGGCCCGGTCATGATTGTCACCAAACGCCACCAGTTGTCGGTGCGCGGTCGGGCCGTAATCCGCGAGGTGATTCCAGCGTTCACGGAGCAGTCGGGTCGGGCCTCGCGCCGACCATACCTCGTGGAGGGTGAACCAGTAAGGATAATATAACATGGAGGGGAAACCGGCTTCGCGGGAGAGAATGGCCACATCCTCATCGCGGTGTCGCAAGGCCTCGCCAAAGATGAAGAAGTTGGTTTTTCCGAGCGCGGCCGCACCTTCACGAAGGGCGGGCAACGCTTCCAGCCAGAATTCGCGTTCGACATGATGCGCGGTATCGATGCGAAAGCCATCGCAGTCCGTGGCGGCGATCAGGGCGAGGTGACTGTCGATGAGCCAACGTCGTACATCGGGGTCTTCGGTGCGAAGATCGGCCAATCCCTGGAGATCACCGACAACATTTTGCCGATCGTCCTCCCAGTTTTGAATGGATCCGTGGGCATGGAAAAGATCCAAGCGATCAAAGGGGGGCGCAAAACGATGCTCGGGATAAAGCCATTCCATGCGGTAAGGGGTTTCGGAAAATTTGGGGAAACCCGGATCGCGGGATGTCAGCAGCCGCGCCATGTGATTAAAGACCACATCAATAAAAACGTACATTCCTCGGCTATGCGCCTGATCGATCAAGGCGCGCAAGTCGTCGAGATCGCCCCAGTTGGGGTCGATGCGGTTGAAGTCGGTGATATGGTAGCCGTGATAGGCGCCGCGATGGTTGAAGTGAACCGGGGAAATCCACAGGGCATTGAAGCCGAGGTCACGAATGTAATCGAGCTTGAGGGCAAGCCCGGCAAAATCCCCGCCGTGAATGCCGTCGAGGATAAACGGGTTATGGGCGCCGTCCGGGTGTGCGGTGTTGTTGGCCGGGTCGCCATCATAAAATCGATCCGTGATTACCTGGTATATCGCGATAACCCGCCAATCCGCGGGAGAGGGATGATGGCGGAATCCGGGTTGGTTCTCGATCCGGGATGGCCACCCCGTCCATAAAAACGGAGAAGACGATGCCTCGAGTCTTGCCTGGCCAAACGAAGTGAAAGCGCCGAGTACGGCGATGGCGAACCGATGGCGAAGATAAGGGATGATCATGGCGGTTCGATGCGTTAATTTTCCGGGGCGATGGCGAACTCATTATCGTCGCCGGGAGGAAGGTGAAACGGGCCGGTACCCCAGTCTTGCCGACGCCAGGCGGCTTTGGCCTCCTCGATTTTTTCCCGGGAGGACGCGACAAAATTCCACCAAATATAACGGGGGCCGTTTAAAGTTTCACCGCCGAGCAACATCAGGCGGGCGCCTTCGGGTCCGGCCTTCAGGGCGACGCGGTCGCCGGGACGAAAAACCATCATGCGACCGGAGGCAAAGGATTGACCGGCAATCGTAACCGAACCTTGCACCACGTAGACGCCCCGGTCTTCATGGTTGTCGGGCAGGGGTATGGTTGCGCCGGGTTCGAGAATGGCATCCACATAAAACATGTCGGAAAATATTTCGACGGGTGAACGCGCCCCGTAGGCCGATCCGAGAATTACCCGGACCTGTTTGCCTTCGGCTTCCAGGAAGGGCAGGGCGCCCCGCTCGCGATGTTCAAAAGCCGGCGTGGCGTCTTCCATGGCTTCGGGCAGGGCCACCCAGGTTTGAATGCCGAATAGGTCGTGAGGGCGTTGTCGGGTCAGCGCGCTGGTGCGTTCGGAATGGGTGACGCCGCGACCGGCGGTCATCCAGTTCACTTCGCCCGGAAGGATCATCTGATTGGTGCCCAGCGAGTCGCGGTGCTGGAACTCCCCCCGATAAAGGTACGTTACGGTGGAGAGTCCGATATGCGGGTGCGGACGAATATCGACGCCTTTTCCGGTAATAAATTCCGCCGGGCCCACCTGATCAAAGAAGATGAAGGGACCGACCATCTGACGGGCCGGAGCGGGCAGGGCCCGCCGGACTTCAAACCCGCCCAGATCGCGGGAACGCGGAATGATCAAGGTTTCAATGGCATCAAGGGCGCCGTCCTCCGGGCACGCCGGTTCCAAGGTTGGATTCCAACTCATGTTATCCTCGCGGGTTTCATTAAAGGCAACCGGTCAGCACGGCCGATACACCGGTAGTTACCTGCTACAAGGTACGCCAAGGCGTCGGCCACGTTCAATCCGGATAACCGAAATTCCCTCGTTGCCTCGGGAGGCGGGTGCGGTATATGCTGCCCGCCCATGACGAATTTGAGTTTTTACAATACCTTAACCCGGAATCTGGATGTTTTTACGCCAATCGATGCCGGTCGGGTCCGCATGTATACCTGCGGTCCCACGGTGTATAACTACGCCCACATCGGAAATTTGCGGTGTTATACCTTCGAGGACCTGCTCCGGCGCACGCTGAAATACTTCGGCTATGAGGTGTTTCACGTCATGAACCTGACCGATGTAGATGATAAGACCATCCGGTCCAGCCGGGAAAAGGGAGTGCCGCTGCGGGACTATACCCGGCCTTTTATCGATGCGTTTTTTGAAGATCTGGCTACGCTGAATATTGAGCGGGCCGAGCACTATCCCGCGGCCACGGATCACGTGCCGGAAATGATTGCACTGATCGAAACCCTGATCGAAAAGGGGTATGCGTATCAATCGGACGACCGATCGGTCTATTTCAGCATTTCCAAGTTTCCGCACTACGGGTGCTTGTGTCGCCTCGACCTATCGGGTTTGCGTCCGGGGGCGCGGGTGGCTCAGGACGAGTACGAAAAGGAGCACATCGGCGACTTCGCCTTGTGGAAGGCCTGGGACGAAAAAGATGGCGATGTCTATTGGGAATCGCCATGGGGACGAGGCCGGCCCGGCTGGCATATTGAATGTTCGGCGATGAGCATGAAGTATCTGGGCAGCACATTCGATATCCATTGCGGCGGCATGGATAATATTTTCCCGCACCACGACGATGAAATTGCCCAGAGCGAGGCGGCGACCGGTCATAAATTTGTCCACTACTGGTTGCATAACGCGCACCTGATTGTCGAAGGCAAAAAAATGTCCAAGTCGGCGGGCAACTTTTTCACGTTGCGCGATTTGCTGGCCCGGGGGTACAGCGGACGGGAAATCCGGTATGAACTTATTTCCACGCACTACCGGCAGTCGTTGAATTTTACCCTGGCCGGACTGGATGCGGCCAAGGCGGCGCTTTCCCGTTTGGATGAATTTCGCGCCCGGCTACAGGAGCACGCGGGCGGGGCCATCGCCGGAACACGACCTGTTTGGGCGGCGGATGCCGATGCGGGTTTTCGTTCCTCCCTCGGTGATGATCTGAACATCTCCGGCGCGATGGCGGCGGTTTTCGAAATGTTGCGCAGCGGTAACCGGGCGTTGGATGCCGGTGCGTTGGATGCCGCCGGCGCGGCGGCGGCTTTGGCGGTCTGGGATGATTTCGACCGTGTACTGGGATTCCTGCAGCCGGTGGAAGAAGCGATTCCTCCCGGGGTACTTGCGCTGGTGACGGCCCGAACGGATGCGCGAACCGCCAGGAATTGGGCGGAATCCGACCGCCTGCGCGCGGAAATCGAAGCCGCCGGTTATACCGTGAAAGATACGCCGCAGGGCGTGAAAGTGAGGCGGAAGGCATGAGCCGACGCGCCGGAAAGTTTATTACGTTTGAGGGACCGGAGGGCGGCGGGAAAACCACCCAGGCCAAACGGCTACTTGCCCGCCTGACCGCGGAAGGTCATGAAGTGATCTACACCCGGGAACCCGGCGGCACGCCCACCGGAGAAGCCATTCGGGAAATTCTCCAGTACGACAAGGCCGGCGAACCGCTCTGTGACGAAACCGAAGTATTTTTATTCGCGGCCAGCCGGGCCCAGTTGGTGCGCAACGTCATCATTCCCGCCCTCGAGCGCGGAACCCATGTCATCTGTGATCGTTTTGCCGACTCGACGACGGTCTATCAGGGGTATGGGCGCGGTTTTGAGGTGGAGCAAATGATCGCCATCAATCAATTCGCGATCAACGGCGCCACGCCTGACCTGACCCTGTTGATGGATGTCGAAGTGGCCACCGGGTTCGAACGGATCGCCAGCCGTCAACGGGAGTTGTTTCAAAAGTCCGACCGGATTGAAAACGAAGCGCGCGAATTTCATGAGCGGGTGCGTCGCGGATACCTGGAATTGGCCGGGCGTTATCCGGAACGGTTCCGGAAAATCGATGCGGCGCGCGATCCCGCCGAGGTGGAGGCTGATGTCTGGCATTGGGTCCAGCGCGTCCTTGCCTGAGCCGGTTTGCGCGGCGTTCGACCTGTTCAAGGCGACAGGCGAGCGCGGGCGACTGGCGCACGGGTATGTCGTATCCGCGCCGCGAACCGCTTGGGGAGTGGCCCTGGCTGAACTCGCGGGTCAATGGTTGTATTGCGAGGCGGAGGGTCCTTTGCGTCCGTGCGGACAATGCCGGGGATGTCGCCTCGTTCAAAACCGGACCCATCCGGATATGGCCTGGGTGGAACCCGAAATGAAAAGCCGGGTGATCAGTATCGATCAGATGCGGGAGCTCAATCATGTTCTGCGCCAGACCTCCTTCGAGGGCGGATGGAAAGTGGCGGTTATCCAGGATGCACACCGGCTCAACGAAAATTCGGCGAACGCGTTTCTCAAGACCTTGGAGGAGCCTCCGTCGCGCTGCCTGTTGCTGCTGGTCACCGACAGCCCGCAAACCCTGCTGCCGACCATTCGCTCCCGTTGCCAGTTGCTTCCGGTCGGAAGCGCCGGCGTGAAAGAGATCGATTCTCCGGTGGAGCGGGTCATGCTGGATTGGTTGCGCCGCCGCACCGGACAGGAATCGCCCCTGGAGCAAAGCGCCTGGATTGGCGCTTTGTTGCGGGAGGTTCGCGACCGGGCGGAACATGAGGAAAAAGAGCGGGCGACCGATGAAGTCGACAAAGAAGTCATTGAGGCACGAGCCCAAGCCCGGGTGGTTGGGGCCCGTCAGGAAGTATTGCGAACCCTCTACCAGTGGGAGCGGGATGTCTTGGCGTTGGCTGGCGGGGCTGATCCCGCCTGTCTGTTTTACCCGGAACACCAGGAACAGGCGACGCAGCAAGCCGCGGCCTATGGGGTGAGCGGGGCGCTGCAGCGCCTGCGCCGGGTTGAAGACGCCCGCCGCTACCTCGAAGGCAATGTGCCGGAATCCTCGGTTTGGGAGGCGGTTGTGCCTTTGTAACGGATGTCTCATGGACAAATCGACATCATCCTGTTAAAAATAATCACCAACGGACGTGAAAGGTCTTCAGGTCCGGCGGCGAAAGAGGACATGGGGAGTAAAACCTTATGGATATCAAAGAGATCAAGAAAATCATCGAGTTGATGAAAGAAAACGAACTCTCCGAGTTCGAGTTGGCCGAGGAAGGCTTCCGCATCACCGTTCGGCGTCCCTATGCTGGAGCGGCGCCACAGGTCATGATGGGGCAAGCCCCAGGGCCATATTATCCTTCGTTTGCCCCGGCCCCGGCGGTTGCCGGCGGAGCGCCCTCCGCGCCAGCCGCTCCGGCAAAAGAGGAATTGCCCTCCAATTTAATCGAAATCAAATCGCCCATGGTCGGCACGTTCTACCGCTCCGCTTCTCCCGAGGCCGAACCGTACGCCGCGGTCGGCGGAACCGTCGAGGCGGAATCCGTGGTCTGCATTATTGAAGCCATGAAGGTAATGAATGAAATCAAGGCGGAGGTCTGCGGAACCATTCGCAAGATTCTGGTCGAAAACGCCACGGCGGTGGAATATGGCCAGCCGCTTTTCCTGGTTGAACCCAAGTAAACGCCATGTTTGAACGCATTCTCATCGCCAACCGGGGCGAAATTGCCCTCCGGGTCATTCGGGCCTGTCGTGAAATGGGCATCAAGTCGATTGCCGTCTATTCCACGGCCGATCAAAAGTCGCTGCACGTACAAATGGCGGACGAAGCGGTTTGTATCGGACCGCCCGCCGGCAAGGACAGCTACCTGAAAATCGCCAACATCATCAGCGCGGCGGAAGTAGCCGATGTGGACGCGATTCACCCGGGGTACGGCTTTCTCTCGGAAAACGCCCATTTCGCGGAAATCTGCAAAAACTGCAACATCGCCTTCATTGGCCCGACTCCCGACAACATCCGGATGATGGGCAATAAATCGGTGGCGCGGGACACGATGAAAAAAGCCGGGGTGCCGATTGCGCCCGGCAGCGAAGGCGTCGTGCGAACGCAGGAGGAAGCATTAAAGATCGCCCACAAGATCGGCTACCCGGTACTCATCAAGGCGGTTGCCGGCGGCGGCGGAAAAGGCATGCGGGTTGCCCGTAACGACGTCAGTTTGGTTCAGGGCTTCATGACCGCAAGCAATGAAGCGGAACGGGCTTTTTCCAACGCCGAAGTGTACATCGAAAAATTCATCGATCAGGCCCGCCATATCGAAGTGCAAGTTATTGCGGATCACCACGGCAACGCCTGCCATTTGTTTGAACGGGATTGCAGCATCCAGCGGCGACACCAGAAGCTGGTGGAAGAAGCGCCCTCGCCGGTGATCAACGAGGACACCCGGAAACGTCTGGGGCGCGCGGCCTTGAAGGCGGTGGAGGCGGTTGGCTACCGGAATGCCGGAACCATAGAATTTTTGTACGACCGACAATCGGGCGATTTTTATTTCATGGAAATGAACACCCGCATTCAAGTCGAACATCCGATTACCGAGGAAATTACCGGTGTGGATCTGGTGCGGGAACAAATCCGGGTGGCGTCGGGGGAAAAGCTTTCCTTCTCCCAGAAAAACCTGGAAATCAAAGGCCATGCGATTGAGTTCCGGGTGAATGCGGAAAATCCCTACCGCGATTTTATTCCCTCGCCGGGTCATATTTCCTTCCTGAAACAACCCGGAGGCCTCGGGGTTCGGGTGGATTCCCATGTCTACAACGGCTATGACATCCCGCCTTATTACGATAGCATGATCGGCAAGATCATTGTGCATGCTGAAAATCGCGACCAGGCGATCGCCCGCATGAACCGTGCGCTTGGCGAATTCATGATTGAGGGTGTTCATACCACCACGCCCTTGGGGCTGGCGTTGATGGCGGATGCCCGGTTCCAAAAAGGCGAGTACACTACGACGTTCCTGGAGGGCTTCCTGAACGAAGGCTTCCTGTCGAATGAATCCAGCAAAGAAGCGAGGTAAATTATGGCGAAATCGGATACAGTGGCCGGCGATTCCCTCGGGGTCGCCTTGGATCAACACGAAATCAACGGGGATCATATCGAAAACGACACCGAGCTTGGGTCGGTTCATATTCATAACAATGTGATCGCCACCATTGCCCGCCTGGCCGCCATCAAAGTGCCCGGCGTCAGTGAAATGAGCGGCGGTATTGTCGACGACCTGGCCGGTATCATCCGCAGCAAAAAATCCGGCGACCGTGGTATTCGCGTAACCTTCGAGGATTCGGGCGTGGTCATCGAAATCCATGTGATTCTCGATTACGGCGTGCGCATCCCGCATGTAGCCTGGCAATTGCAAACCGAAGTGCGTCAAGCGGTGGAGCAAATGACCGGAAAACACGTCAAGGCGGTTCAAGTGGTCGTACAGGGCGTCAAACTTCCGACTGATGCCGAACGCGGTGAATTACGGGAATCCGCGGGATGAAATGGGCGCATCGCCTGCTCGGTTTGCTGATCGGCGCGACCTTGATCGGCCTGCTGTTTCGCGTGTTGCTGCCCGCGTTTCAAGGCGGCGACATCTGGGTCGGCTTCATGGAGTCGCTGATCCAGCAGCGTCATGCCGTCATTCTGGTCGGCTTGGCCTTGCTGATCGCCTTGTTTGCCTACGTATTAACCGGGCTTTCATCCCGTCCCGGAAGTTCCTACCTGGCGTACGAAACGGAATTCGGCGCCATCAGCATCAGCCTCAAGGCCCTGCAGGATTTTCTCAGCCACATCCGGACGGAATTTCCCACGATTCTCGCTTTGACGCCGCGGGTAACGGCCTTGGATGAAAGTTTGGACGTGGTCATGGAGGTAAAAATCCGTTCCGGTGCGCCGGTGCCGGATATCAGCCGGATGTTGCAGGAGCGGGCCAGGCAAATCATTCACGACAAGATCGGCATCGCGGATATCCGGGGGATCGAAATTAAAATCGAGGAGATTGTGAAGGAGAAAGAACCGAAAGCGCAGGAAATAACCCCCATGCCCCCGCCGACCGGAGACACACCCTGATCATGGACGCCAATCAGATTGCCGAACAATACCTTGCCGTGGCTGATGAAGTTTTTGGCTCCATGCTGGAGCAGGTGGAAACGACCGCGCAGCGGATTGCCGCCTGTCTGCAAGCCGGTGGCAAAGTGTTGTTGTGCGGCAATGGCGGCAGCGCCGCCGATGCCCAGCATATTGCCGGTGAGTTTCTCAATCGCTTTCTGAAAGAGCGTCGGCCCTACGCGGCGATTGCCTTGTCGACTGACACGTCAACCATGACCGCCATCGGCAACGATTACGATTTCGCCCAGGTGTTTGAAAAACAAGTTCAGGCCCTGGGCCGCCCGGGCGATGTGTTGTGGGCGATCTCCACCAGCGGCAATGCCGAAAACGTCATGCGCGCCGTGGCGGCGGCCCGGGCAAACGGGCTTGCCGTGATCGGCATGACCGGCGGCGCGGGTGGACGACTGGCGCCCGCCTCCGATATCCTGTTTTGCCTACAATCCACCTCCAGTACGCCGCGTATTCAGGAAGGCCATCAGTTGCTTTTTCACCTGATCTGCGAGCGCCTGGAGGAAATCATGGTGGCAAGCGAAGCTTCCGCCTAAATTGAAAGATTTTCCTATGCGTCCTTCCTCGCCAGCGGTTGATTTGGTCATTGTCGGTTCGGTCGGTATCGATACCATCGAAACACCACGGGAAAAGCGCGAGAGCATTCTGGGCGGCTCCGCCAGTTATGCCTGTGCGGCGGCGTCTTTCTTTGTCCGTACCGGCATGGTTGGCGTGGTCGGCACGGATTTTCCGCCTGCCTTCTCGTCGTTATACCGGCAATTCGGCATCAATACCGATGGGTTGCAGGTCAAGGAAGGTGCGACGTTCCGGTGGTCCGGGGTTTATGAAAATAACATGGATAACCGGCGCACCTTGTCGACCGAACTCAATGTATTTGCCTCCTTCAGCCCGGAATTGCCGGAAACCTACCGAGGCGCACCGTTCCTTTTTTTGGCCAACATTTCACCGGATCTCCAATTGCATGTTCTTGACCAAGTGAAAAAGCCACGGTTTGTGTTGTTGGATACCATGGACCTATGGATCAATGTGGCCCGCGATGCCTTGGTCAAGGTGATTGGCAACGTAACCATGCTGACCCTGAACGAATCGGAGGCGCGTCATCTAACGGGAGAACACAGCCTGCTGCGCGCCGCCCGGGTGCTTTTGGATTGGGGTCCGCGCTACGTCTGCATTAAAAAAGGTGAACACGGTAGCGTCCTTTTCTCACGGAAAAGCATCGCCATGATGCCGGCATTTCCCTTGGACGATGTTCAGGATCCGACCGGAGCCGGTGATACCTTTGCCGGCGGTTTTATGGGAGCGCTCGCCCGTAACGGGGCGATAACCGAAACGGCGATTCGCAAGGCCATGACCTACGGTGCGGTAACCGCATCGTTTGGCGTCGAAAAGTTCAGTCTCGATCGCCTGGCCGATCTGCAACTCTTGGAAATCGAAGAGCGGGCCCAGCTGTTCCGGAAAATGGGCCGCATTCTGTAACGGTCAGAATACCTTGAAGCCTTTGCTTTCGCTGTATTCGGCCAAGCGGCGTCCCGATGCGGAATCTTTGATATCCACCCAGAACAGCCGTACCCCTTTTTGCTGGCCGCAATAGAAGGCCAGCAGGCGGCTTTTCCCCTCCACGCTGGCGCTGTCCGAAATGCGCCACTGGTAAAGATCGACCAGCGCCTCGTTGCGCCGGGGATCGACGCTGACGATGAAGCCGCTTTCCTTTAGGGTATCGACCTCGGCAGCCACCGCCTCGGCGTTTTCCGGGTTTACCAGAAAGGAGGAAAATTTGGGAATCCAGCCGATCGCCCGGGTGGCGGCATCCTCGTTTTTCACCGCGATCCAGCCATCCACCTCATCGACAACAAAAACATTCTGGCCGCGGAACAGTTCCACGCCTTCCACTGCGGCATACTGGCGGCCGGGTCCAACCCGGGGAACCATGCGGTCAGCGGTAAAGCGTCGGGTCGCCAGGGTCCGGGTGCCGGTAGGCAGGAAAAAGGCGGCAATTTCATCCTCTATTTTTCCATCAGCGGCCTCGAATACCATCTGGCGCTCCGCCAATTGACGGCTGAAAGCCCCCACAAACAATTCCTGCTGCGATTTCTCGGTTAATTCAGCCTGGGTCAATGTGACGTAGCCATCGGCTGAATCCATTACCAGCCCGTCGGCGGTATAACGGATGAATTCGCCGTCGATCCGTCCGCCGGACTTGGTTTCCGCCCGGATGAGCATACCGGGAGTCGGGGCGATAAACGAGGCTTGCGCGCGTGTGAAAAATGATTCAAAGCGATTCTGCTGTGACGGATCCGTATAGAGTTTCGGGGGAAGAACGGGGGCGGACACATCGGTTGTTTCCTGGACCTGAGTTGCTGCCTCCGGTTTTGCTTCTTCCGTTTTATCTTTTTTTCCGCATCCGGGGATTGTGATCAGCAGGCAGAGAACGCATGCACCGGGCAACCTTCGCATGATAGTACGCGGGATGGACACCGCAGTGGTGGTTGAATTGATCATGAGCATCCTCTTTTGCTGTTTGCTGGCTTGACGGTCTCGGTTAAAATTACAAGGATGTACGGATCATATTGGGAGTTTTTCCGTGAAGACAATGAAAAAGACAAAAAAAGATAGTTCATGTTCCCTGCACCGCTGCCAATCCTGCCAGATTACCGAGGGGGTGGAGCGCGCACCCAGCCGGGCCATGCTGCACGCCGTCGGCTTTACCGACGCGGATTTCAAGAAAAACCAGATTGGTGTTGCGTCGACCTGGAGCATGGTAACGCCCTGCAACATGCATATCGACAAGCTGGCCCGCGAAGCGGCCAAGGGGGTGGACGGCGCCGGCGGCAAGGCGGTTATTTTCAACACCATCACCATTTCTGACGGCATCTCCATGGGTACCGAAGGCATGAAGTATTCGTTGGTTTCGCGGGAAGTGATTGCCGATTCGATTGAGACCGTAGCCGGTTGCGAAGCGTTTGATGGCTTGGTGGCCATCGGGGGATGCGATAAAAACATGCCGGGTTGCCTGATTGCCCTGGCCCGCTTGAATCGTCCTTCCGTTTTCGTTTATGGCGGCACCATCCTGCCCGGCGTGCACCGCGGTCGGCATGTCGATATTGTCTCGGTGTTCGAGGCGGTGGGCGCTCATGCCCGGGGCGACATGGATGATCGCGAGTTGAAAGAAATTGAAGAACGCGCGATTCCAGGCGCCGGATCGTGCGGCGGCATGTATACGGCGAACACCATGGCGTCCGCGATTGAAGCGCTGGGCATGAGTCTGCCGAACAGTTCGGCCCAGGCGGCCATATCCAAAGCCAAGCGGGATGATTGCCGGAACGCCGGACAGGCGGTTCTGAATTTGATCAAGCGCGGCATCCGCCCGAGCGATATCATGACCCGGGAAGCGTTTGAAAATGCCATTGCCCTGGTAATGGCCTTGGGCGGCTCCACCAATGCCGTCTTGCACCTCCTGGGCATGGCCCGCGCCGCCAACGTGAAGCTCACCATCGACGATTTTACCCGCATTGGACGGCGCACGCCGGTCCTGGCCGATTTGAAGCCGAGCGGAAAATACGTCATGGCCGAGCTGGTTAAAATCGGCGGCACCGTGCCCCTGATGAAAATGATGGTGGAGGAAGGCTTGATGCACGGCGATTGCCTGACCGTAACCGGCAAAACCATGAAGCAAAACCTCAAGGACGCGAAACCGTATCCCAAAAATCAGGATGTGATTCGTCCGCTGAGCAATCCAATCAAGAAGGACGGACATCTGGTCGTGCTGTACGGCAACCTGGCGCCGACCAGCGCCATGGCGAAAATCACCGGCAAGGAAGGTCTTCGCTTTACCGGAAAAGCCAAGGTATTTCATTCGGAAGAAACCGCATTGGCGGCCATTCTCGACGGCACGATTAAAAAAGGCGATGTCATCGTCATTCGCTACGAAGGACCTCGCGGCGGTCCCGGCATGCGCGAAATGCTGGCACCCACATCGGCGGTCATGGGCAAGGGCCTGGGGAAAGATGTCGCTCTCATTACCGACGGCCGGTTTTCCGGGGGCAGCCACGGATTCGTCGTGGGGCACATTACGCCGGAAGCGTATGAAGGCGGCCCGCTGGCCATTGTGAAGAATGGCGATACTATCACCATCGACGCGGAAAAACGCGAATTGAACCTCGAAGTTTCCTCGGCGGAAATCAAAAAGCGGCTGAAAGCCTGGAAGCGACCGGCCCCGCGTTACACCACGGGCGTGCTCGCCAAATACGCGGCGCATGTAACGCCGGCGTGCACCGGCGCGGTGACCGATCACAACCTGCCGCTTTAAACGTCGCTTCTGTGCATGCACGACGCTAACCCCGGCTTTACAGCCGGGGTTTTTCGTGTTACGCCTTCATCTCAATGGCGGTAAACACATACGACGAAAGCGTTAGCGAATCGCGTACGTCCGGAAACCGCACGTGCTCGTGGCGGCGACGATTGATGTGTCGGGCGGTAACGGGTGTTGTTGCCGTCATACTGCTCGGAAGCGTCTTGACCGCCTGGCGGTACCGGCAGGTGGATCAACGCATGCGTGAATTGCTGCGTGAACAGGTGACGCTTACGGCTTGGGCCATTCGCGCTGATCATATCGCCCAGTGGCAAGGGAATGATTCAGACCGCGAAACGGTCGAGTACCAACGCCTGAAGCGCCAGTTACAACTCACGCGCGAACGTTATGAACCGGTGCGGTTCATATACATCATGCGGAAAAATCCCGATGGAAGGGTGATTTTTCTGGTGGATTCGGAGCGGGAGGATTCCGAGGATTATTCCCCCCCCGGGCAAGAATATGCCGAGGCCTCCGATCTCTTGAGGTCCGTTTTTCTCCAGCGGCAGTCCGCGACCGAAGGGCCGGAGCGCGACCGGTGGGGCACATGGATCAGCGCATTCGTACCGCTTCATCATCCCTACACGGATGAGGTGGTGGCCGTCCTGGGGTGGGATGTCGATGCCTCGGTATGGCGACAAGAGGTATGGCGTGAATCCCTCATGCCGGCAGTAACCGCGCTCGTCTTCTCGATACTGATTGCCGTATACTTTGGCGGCCGATTGTTGCGCGGCAATTCCCGCTCCTATCATCACCATTGGGATATAACCTTTTTGGGCACGGCCGGCGTCCTGCTTACGGTTTTCTTTGTACTCGCGGTCCGGGATAACGAACGATGGAACCGGTTTGAAGATTTCCGACGCATGGCGGTGGTACAGGCCAGCGCGCTGCAACAGTTGCTTTTCCGTGTCGGAGAAAATTATTTGGAAGGAATAGCCCGGTTTTTTGATGGGAGTGATTTCGTCGATCAGCGCGAATTCGCGCACTATGTTGACCATTTGTTGAACCGTCCCTATGCGCGGGCCTGGATTTGGCTCCCGGCGGTCGCCGACCAGGACCGGTCGGAATTTGAACGATTATTAAAGGAAGCCGGGGAGAGTAATTATCAAATTTGGTCTAGGAACGAGAACGGCGAACGAGAGGCGGCCTCCAATCCCGCAGGTTATTTCCCCGTATGTTACATCGAACCCCGCCTGTTGAATGCCGAATTGCTAGGGTACGATTTCGGCAGCCATGCCCATTTACGCGAAGCGCTCGATGCCGTTTCCAGGTATCGGGTAAGTGCCGCGTCACAGCCGCATGCTTCTTTGTTGGATTCGGACGAAGCTGCGCTGCTTACAATTTTCCGCCCTGTCGTGAATCAAGGAACTCCGGATATTCTATCCGGAGTGGTTGCCGTGATCTTGGACCTGAATGCCCTGCTTTTTCGCAGCGCAAGTCGGGACTCCACGCACGAATTGTCCATGATGCATGTCCAATTGAATGCGGTATTGGCGGACGGGGAATTGAAACACTTGGCGACGCTTACTACCGCAGACCCCATTTTGACAACCGCCATTTGGTATTCCACGCGAGATCGGGTCTTTCAGTCTCCCATTTTTTGTTATGGCGAGGTTTTTATGCTTACCTCCAAGCCGGGCTTGGGATTTGATCAGGCGTATCCGCCCTGGGAGGGATGGATCGCTGCGGTCCTCGGGTTCATGGTGACCGTATTGGTCACGGCGCTGATCGGTGTGCTGCTCTATCACCGGGCGGAGTTGGAAGCGGAAGTACGGTCACGAACCTCCGATTTACTGCAAAGCGAAGTCAGTTACCGGGGACTATTCAATGCCATCCGTCAGTTGATCTATATTCAAGATGAAGAAGGCCGGTTTCTTGACGTCAACGAGGGTGTAGTCGAGCGTTACGGTTACGACCGGGAAACATTTATCGGCAAAACCCCGGAATTTTTGTCCGCACCCGATAAAAACGATATGGCGATGGTGACCGACTATTACCGTCGCGCGTGGCAGGCGGAGTGTCCGCATTTTGAGGTGTGGGGGCAGACTCGTTCTGGCGAGGTCTTCCCCAAGGAAGTCTGGTTATACAAGGGAACCTACATGGGGCGCGATGTGGTCATCGCCGTGGCGACGGATATCTCCGAGCGCAAGCAGGCCGAAGAAGACCGGTTGCGCTTGCAAAGTCAATTAATGCAAGCGCAGAAAATGGAATCCGTGGGTCGCTTGGCTGGTGGCGTCGCCCATGATTTTAACAACATGCTACAGGCCATACTGGGCAATACGGCGTTGGCCCGGCCCTTGCTTCCACCCGGCAGTCCGGTGACCGACTACCTGGATGAAATCGAGCAGTCCGCCCAACGATCCGCTCGCCTGACCGGCCAGTTGCTTGCGTTCGCCAGCAAGCAAGTCGTCCAGCCCCGGATACTTGATATTAACGATTCAATTTCCCGGATGCTCAAGATGCTCCGGCGCTTGATTGGCGAGGATATTCAATTGTCCTGGAATCCCGGCCCGAATCTCTGGCCGGTCAAGATGGATCCCGGACAGTTGGATCAAATTCTGGCCAACCTGACCGTGAACGCCCGCGATGCCATACAGGGCGCAGGCGTGATCACCATTCAAACCCGTAATCATACCTGCAACCAGGAGGATTGCACGTTTACCTGCACGCAATGCCACCCGTGTGATTACGTGATGATCGCGATTACGGATAACGGCGTCGGGATGTCGGATGAGGTTAAGCAACACTTGTTCGAGCCTTTTTACACGACGAAGGGCGAGGGGAAGGGTACCGGGTTGGGATTGGCCATGGTGTTTGGTATTGTGCATCAAAATGGCGGGGCCTTGGATCTGGAATCCGCCCCCGGTGTCGGCACGACGATTCGTATCCTGTTGCCGCGAGCCGAAGGGCCGGTTGATGACGTCAACAAACCCGTTACTCAACCGCCACGCGAGGGCCGGGAAACGATCCTGATGGTGGAGGATGAACCGGCCATTCTCCGCATGGGGATGATCGCGCTTCAACAATTGGGATATACCATGCTGGTGGCTTCCTCGCCGCGGGAGGCCCTCGCCATCGCCCGGGAGTTCCCCGGCCCAATCGACCTCTTAATCTCCGACGTTATTTTGCCGGAAATAAACGGGCCGGAAATGGCGCTGAAAATTTCCAGTTTGAAGCCGGAGATTCGTTGCTTGTTTATGTCCGGCTATACGGCGGATGTGATTGCCGATCGTGGTGTCTTGGACCCGACCGTCCATTTTATCCAAAAGCCGTTTAGTCTTCCCGATCTTGCGGCCAAAGTTCGACAGGTGCTCGACGGAGTGTCATGAACCCTGACCCGGGGATTAGCGCCTGGGTGGTCGAGACGGCTCGGTCGATGGGATTTGACCAATGCGCGGTGGTGGCGGCCCGGCGCGCCCCGCGAGCCGAGGCGTATTATCGGTGGCTCGATGCCGGTTATCATGCCGGCATGGAGTGGATGGCGCGCGAACCGGAACGGCGCGCTGATCCCTCCCGGGTGTTGCCGAACGCCGCGTCCATGGTGGTGGTCGCACTTTCGTATTTCATGGAGGAGCCCGATCCTTCCTGGTGGAATGACCCCATGCGCGGGCGCATCGCCCGGTATGCCTGGGCTCCCGATTACCACGATCGGATGATTCCCATGCTGCGTTCCCTTGGCGAGGCCATTCAGGCCCGGTGCGGCGGTCCGTTGGGCATGCGCTGGTATGTCGATACCGGACCGGTCTTGGAACGTGAACACGCCGAGCGCGCCGGATTGGGATTTATCGGTAAGCATACGCTGCTGATTGCCCCGCGTTATGGTTCCTATCTCTTGTTGGGCGAAATTCTTCTCGACCGGTTTTTACCGCCCTATAACGAAGAACCCCCGGAAAGTTCCGCCGGGACGTGTGGGTCGTGTCGGCGCTGCCAGGATATATGTCCCACCCATGCGTTTCCCGCTCCCTATATCCTGGACAGCAACCGTTGCATTTCTTACCTGACCATCGAACACAAAGACGTGATACCTGAAGAGCTGCGGCCCCTGATGGGAAATTGGATTTACGGCTGCGATGAATGCCAATCGATTTGTCCCTGGGTAAAGAAGTTTTCACGTCCGCCACGGGCCGGAGCGTATGCCCGCCTTGACCCGGAGATCGCCGCGCCGCCGCTGGAGGAGCTGTTACAACTGGATGCCCGGGCGTTCAATGCGAAATTCAAAGGGTACCCGATGATCCGTTCACGACGGCGCCGGGTGTTGCGCAACGCCGCCATCGCCTTGGGCAACAGCGGACGGGAAGAAGCGATTCCCATGTTGGAAAATGCGTGCCGTGATCCCGAACCCCTCATCGCCGAGCATGCCCGTTGGGCGTTGACGCGTTTACGGGATGGCGCCATCCAGCAGCGTTGACAAGGCGTCTTCGATCATCCGGTCGCGCCCTTCCTGACCCTCCTCCAAGGCGCGCCGCATGGCCGCGAGTTTTTCTTCCATCTCGGCGAGCTGCTCCCGGCGAGTCTGCCAGTGTTCATCATACTGTTGGGCGAGCATGTCCCGCAATTGTTCGCGAATACGGGCACGTTCTTCCATATCCGAAGCCAACCGGTGACGACGCACCAAGTCGGGCGCGCGCTCCGGTCGTTTGTCATCGCGGGGTACAACATCCGGTGCGTGGTGCGCCGGTTTGGGGCGCATGCCGCCCGACCAGGCGACCAACCGCTCCACCATCCAGTTCCGGTCATCCTCGGAAAGGCCCGCCAAGGCATTAAAAACAGCCGGGCGTTCCCGGCGTAAGGTATCCTGAATTTTCTCATAGGCCATCCGTCGGGCTTCTTCACGAAAGGCCGGCGGGTTTTCCCTCCGCAGGGCTTGGAGCCGCGCAAATAACTCCGGGTCCGAAGTGCGGAGATCCTGCATCCATCGGTAGAGCGGGGGACTTGCTCGCTGATCGCCACGCTCCAAACGTCCGGGCCGCTCGCGGTTTCCGTTGTCTTGAGGTCGGTTGCGTTCGGGTTGGCCATAACCGGTTTCGACCGCGATCACCCAGCACGCCATCAGGGCGAGAGGAAGGATTTTCATGTTATTATTCCTTTTAGTTCCAGGTTTCTAACCAATCGATCTCTTCACCGAGCAGGATGGATTGTTCAATTTCGTCGTGCAAGGCGGCAAACTCCAGCGTCCAGTCGGCCAGATCAAATCCTGGATCAATGGCCTCTGGCGTCATCACCGAGGTGGCATCACGGGATGGTTCGAGCCAGCTCCACCAACCGGCCAGGCCGATAAAAAGAACGCATGCGGCCACCCAAAGAGGTCGCAACGCGATGGCCCGCCACCATCCGGTCGCCGCGGTGGTTTGCCGCCGCTGTTCCGCGGCCTGTCGGAGCACGGCCAGGGTATCGCGCGGGGTGGGGGGGATATCCATTCGGCGGGACAGCGCCCGACGCGTGTCATTAACCAGTTGTTCATCGCTTGGCGGTTCAAACGTATTCATGATGTTAGTCCCGGTGAAGCAGTCGATAATCCTCGATTAAAAGGGGGCGAAGTTTGTTCAGCGCGTAGCGCATCCGGGCCAGTGCGGTATTGATGCTGATGTTCAACAAACGGGCAATCTCCTTGAACGGCATATCCGCCTCGGAGCGCAGCAGGAAGATTTCCCGTTGATCCGGCGGTAGTTCCTGGAGCGCGTCCTGAATTCGGCGGCCAAGATCCCGGTCGGCGACAATACCATCCGGACTTGGCCGGGAATCGGGCCAGCGTTCGATCCAATCGCCTTGCCCCCCGGTGTCCGGTCCCGGGGGCGGTTCGGCGCGCCGCTGCTCCATGCGGACGCGGTCGATAAATAAATTCCGGGCGATTCGAAACAACCAGCCGGCAAAGTTCCGATCCCGATAAGCCGGCAGATGCTGAATGGCCCGCAGCCATACTTCCTGAAAAATCTCCTCGGGGTCGCCTCGCCCTTGTTGCAGGTTGAGAATATACGCAAACAGCGGACGGCGGAAATGCTCCACCAACCGCTCCAGCGCACCGAGGTCGCCACGTTGGTAGTCCTTGATCCATTGCTGTTCCGGGTGGTCGTTTTGCATGGAAACGTTTCACGTTCTGTCTATACAACGTATTGGCGTAAAAAATAGTGTTACCAAAATGCGCCCCCGGCCATTTGGCTGTTCAGGTACCGCAATCCGGCCAGGCTGGCCGCGTAAGCGTGGCGGGTTTGTTCCCAGGTTTCCCGGGCCATGGCAAGGGGCGCTTGTTCGGTAAGTACCAACAGAAGCAGGGCGGCCACCGCGAGGTTGATGCAATAAATCACCACATAGGAAAATAGGCGGCCGTGTTCCTGAATGTCCGGCTGGCGAATGCCCAGCATCTGGATGGTGAAAACCAGGTGAAAACACCAGGTGGCGCCATAAACCGCATAAAAGAAGGGCGTATAGGTTGATACGTCGATCCACCATCCGAGTGCAACGTAGATGGCCAGGGCAAGGATTGTATAAAACGGGAAAAAGTACGGCGCCAAGGTGATCCACATGTTGGTTTTGTCCAGGGTCACGCTGCCGCCTTTTGCGGAGACACGGAGTTTGGAAACCTTGGCCCCCATGAAGATACCCCACAGGGCATGGGTCAGCTCATGGCCAAGGACATACGTCCGTACGGGTCGGGGAAACAGGAACGAAAGCGCCAGCCAAACGCCAAAGCCGCCCAGAAACCACGCGGTCATTTGATTGACCCCTTTGGCAAGGGTTTGCCCCAGCAAGGCATCCCCAAAAACCCGGGTCAAGGCATAAGCCAGCGGCAGCAGGGCCACCCCCAACAAAAATTTAAGCCAACGGGTCATCATAACCGGATTCGCGATTCATGGCATTTATGCGCACGATGCTAAAATTCGGCTGACGGGTCAACAATCGGCGTTGACTTGGCGGGCATCATGCTTACTATTCACCAACTTTTACGGCGGGAAGGGTGCCCGGATCCCGCCACACGCGTTCCCCGAAGGGAACGAAAGGGCAAAGTTCAACGGAAGTAGGATTGGAGTAAAGAATGGCCCATACCAGTAGCGCAAAAAAGAAGGTCCGTATTTATCAGGAACAGAAACGCCGTAACAGCGCGGCGAAGTCGTTGATCAAGAGCAGCGGCCGCAAGTTGACCAAGTCGCTGGACGCCAAGGAAAGCGCCAATGCCCAGGATGCCTACAAGGCCCTGTGTTCCGCGCTGGATAAGGCCGCGAAAAAAGGCAGCATCAAGAAGCAGACCGCGATCCGCCGCAAAGCCCGGGCCGCGACCCGCCTCCGCGCCACGACGGCCGCCTGATCCTCACCAATACTCGACAACCCGCTGTACAATCCGGTCCGCCAATTGATTGGCGGCTTGCGGGTTTCCGGTCTGTTTGGACGTCGTCAAATCCCCGGCAACATCAAAAACCGCGCTGCCAAGAATTCGCGGAGCCTGCGCCACCACGGATTGATCCCGGGTGCGGCGCATGACCATGCTGGCCTCCAGGTTAATCCGGTATTGATTGGCGGCCGCCCGGTCATCGGAGCGGAACGCCACCGCTTCGAGGCGGTACTCATTCAGGACCACGGTCAATATCGCATCGGCCTCTTCTTCCGCGGCGATTCGCAGTGAGCCATCCTGCTGAATTTGCCTGATAATCGCCCGGGTCAGCTCGACTTCGATCAGCGGTTCCGATGAGCGATTCTCCACACTGGGAACAAATACGGTTTTCACGTCGCCCGGCAACATGTTGCCGAGCCGATACCCTGCACAACCCGTTCCCAGGGTCATCAACAGCGCCGTGGCGGTGAGCACAAAACCTTGAAACATTATTTTATTCTGCTTGTTCATCGGGTAGTTCCTTGTCGGGTGAGGAGGTCGTGGCGAGGGCGGCAACGCGCTCACGCGCGCTATCCGACCACGGAGATTGGGGAAATTGCTCCAGAAATTGTTGGTAACTGACTTTGGCCGCTTGGGGGCGTTTGGCGATCCGGTCATAATAACGGGCGATTTCGTAGGTTGCCTGCGCCTTGCGCTTGAGTAGGCGGTCGCGGATGGTCACCGCTTCGTCGCTGAATTCCGACTGGGGAAAACTCCGGAGGAACACCATGATGCCCGCCCAAGCCTCTTCGATGGCCTGACGATCATTCGGATAATTTTCCGACAAGGTGTTCAAGCTTCTCGCCCGTGCGAAGGCCGCCGGTTCGGCAAAATCGCTGAGCGGATACCGGTGCAATACCGCGCTGTAGGCGACCACGGCCAGCTCGTATTCGTAATTTTTTTCGTGCGCCTCCCCGATCAGGAATTGCGCCTCGGGGGCGATGGGGGAACGGGGGGCGTTTCTGACAATTTTTTCGAAAAAGGGAATCGCCCGTTCCGGGGCTTCGAAGCCGCCGAAGAAAAAACCGCCCCGCCGCTTGTTCATGATCTGCGTGGCGATTTCAAACTGCCGAGTCAGTACCCGGTCGTGATCCGGAAAGCGGGCGGGGTATTTCTCCATCAGTTTCTGGTAGGCGTCAAAGGCATCTTCGTATTTGCCCCGTTGATCCAGGATGCGCGCCAGTGCCCATTGCGCCATGGGCGCTTCAGGCGAACTCGGCCAGGTCAACACCAGCGAGCGGAAGGCCCGTTCGGCGCGCCGGAGCTGGCGCTCCTTTAGCAACGCCTCGGCATGAATCATCTGATCCGTGGGATTGTCTTTGGCTGGCCGCGAAAAGCTGAACCATGAATGTTTTTTCCCGGCTTCCTCGTATATCTGGGCGCGGACCGGCGCGCCGTATCCGAAAAGAAATAGGGATAGGTAAAACGCGGCTAATGCATATCGAACGTGGTGAGACATGAGCCCGTACGATAGGATTGCCCGGATAACCGGTCAAGGGGGAATCGCGCGTCCCTCATGATTCATGAAACGATTTAACAGGGAGCCCTTTTTTTCGTATGATTCAGAAGGTATTGGGCCGCTGCTTGAAAAATATTAAAAATATGCGTGCCTTGCCATTTTCGTCCGTGTATGATGGTCGTCCAATTAGTAGAGGGCTTCACTATGAATAGTAAATCGTTAAAACCGTTGTTTTTCACCCTGATGGCCTGTTGCGTCGCCGTAGCCGTAAACGCCGCTCCGCCCAACACCGCCAGTATCGATGGGCGAGCCTTGGAATACGACGGTGGTGATCTCCGCGCGGTGTATACGACGTCCGTCAGTGGTCAGGGGGTTGCTCCTTGGGGCGATAACAACATGCTGACCAACTTGTATGTCACGTGGGACTCCAATTACCTGTATGTTGCCGCCAATGCTTGGATCGCCCCGGACGGCATTCCCAACAAGATTGCGATTATGATCGATGTCGATCCCGGCGCCGGCACGGGCGCACGAACCACGACGAACTGGGTGGGTCCTACTCGGCCGGGTTACATCGGATACAACGATGTCGGTTGGACGGCATTCGGGGGTGAAAGTAATTTCGGCTTGGATTACATGGTGGCCTCCGAAGGTTCTTCGCATAACCTGGTCCGGGTGCTTTACAATGGTTTTGCCAACCCGACGACCAACAACGTGGAAAACCTGGTCGACACCTTTGCCAACATCAGTTCGCCGGGTTCACTGGTAAATGCGAACATTCGCCGCGTGGATGCGACCTATCAGTTGAACGCGGTGGAAGGGCGTATTCCCTGGTCCACCCTCTACGGCCAAAACACCAATCGCTTCGGCGTGGTGGAGCCGGGCGAAATTGTCCCGCGCGGCGCCAAAATCGCGGTTTTCGTCAACATCCATAATAACAACAATGCGGATGTTTACAGCTCGCCTATGGTTATCCCCACCCAGGGCGGAAACGCCACCTGGAACAATGGCCGTTTGGTTACCGACACCTATACGGAAGTCGTCATCGATTCTACCAGCAACGGCATACCCGACATGGCCGTAGGCGATGTCAACGCCCCTTACCTGCGGACCCTTCAGGGCGTTCAGAATAAGAGCCAGGTCTATGCCCGCTTTAATGAACCGTTGCAATCCAATACCGCCGTGAATGCGGCCAATTGGCTGGTGGCCGGTGCCGCCCCCACCAGTGTTAGTTTTGTTCCCCCCGATTCCGTTTTGCTTAATTTGGCCAGCCCGCTGCCCGCCAACGGAACCTTCGTACGCGTGGAAGCGACGGGCGTCGAGGATCTTTCGGGAAATACCCGCACCACCTTCAATTTTCTGAATCCGGTCGTCTCGGGAATCGAGACCGCCGTAACCGTTCGCTTCGTTCTCGCGGTCAACAGCGGCTTTGGCGCGGCGGCGGCCAATCCCCGGGCCACAAATTTCTTTATTAACGGGGACTTCCCTATGGATTGGGGTTACCCGCCGGAAACGACCTCCCCCTTGGCCGTTCTTAGCGCCACCCAGCATTTCCGCGATGTCGTTTTCCCGCCCGGAAGCGCGCAGATCATCAATTACAAATATTCCGGTATACTCAGTGGCGGTTCGAATGCCACGAGCAATAATAACTATGAAGCAATTCGGCTCGACCAGTTTGGAAATACCTCCCGCCAGTTGACGCTTCCATTTGATGGTTCCTCGCTGGTCGTTACCGACTGGCTGGGTTCGGCTGCCGGTCCTTACCGTGATCAGAATGTGTTCGCCGATTACCAGTCGCTTTATGAAGACCCTCGCCGTGGAGATGCCGGCGTTCGCCAAAACTCCCAGGTCTTGTTTACCGTGAATCTCTCGGGACGCAACATGGCTGGTGTGACCCGGGTCATCCTGCTGGGTACAGATCCCCTTCGCGGGTTCAATGTCGCCGGGTATTTCAACGGCTATAGCGATTTCCCCAGCAGCGCCATTGATGCCGATGTGAACTGGATGCAAGGCGGACTGCAAATGTTTGATGATGGGACCAATGGCGATATGGTCGCTGGGGATGGTATTTATTCCTTACGTCGGCCTTTTACCACCAACGGATTGTCTGGTGGTGTATCCTTGGTTGCCGGTGGCCCGGCCACGCCGCCTTATTTTGGCGATTGGGAAAACCGTCGCAGTCCTCGTAGCTTTGATTACAAATTCGCCGTTTATAAACAAGGAACAGATGAAGTCCTTTTAAGCCCGACGGGAGCAAACCTGACCCAGTACTTGGGACCTAACAACACGAACGTCGTACTGGCTACCCATGTGTGGGCCAACGATGGTTTGCCCTTGCCGCCCCCGACCAATGCACCCACGCTGGTTGATATTGAATTCGCAAACGGGCAAACGACCGTTGTATTCACCAACGCTCCCGGCGAGGCGCAACACGGCGTCGAATATGCCTTTGATCTTATCGCAGGCTTCCGTGATCATGGCCTGCGCGGAATTGCTACGCAGGGCTTATGGGAAGCGACCTTCCCCGGTGTCATGCCGGATGTACTTTCGTACCGCGCTTACTCCGGCCCCGCGCCCGCCAACAAGACAACGTGGTGGACGCCCAATCCCATACCCGCCACCGGCGGGACGGTGACGGTCTGGTTCTCCCAGATCGGCCGAAACTCCCGCGGTTGGCCGCAAGTTCTGCTGCGCGGCAACATCGATCAGGACGGCAATGTCTTTGAATTCGGCGAGTGGGTGGATCACCCCATGACCTTCCAGGGAAATGGGCTGTGGCGGGTTGAGCTTACGGTTGCTCCGTTGTCGAATGACCTGACTAAAGCCCGGATCAACTATGGCTTCAAGAATGAGCCGGATACCACGTGGGATCAAAACTTCGGACCGTGGGGTGTGGACAACTACGCAATCATCGTGGGCAGCCGAGCCTCTTGGACGCCGGAGCGACCGATGGCGGGTGAGTTGCTTACGATTACCTATGATGCTACCGGCGGAGTACTTTTCGGCGGCACCAATGTTCACCTGCATTCCGGATACAATAAGTTTGAAGGAACGGATTGGTCGCCAGCGTTTGAGAACTCGCCCATGACCAACATTGGCGGCGAAGTATGGACTACCACGGTCCAGATGAATACCAATGGTTTCAAGACCTTCAATATGTTGTTCCGTAACAACGGTGATGAAGTGACGTGGGATAGTGAATACGACCCCCTGCACTGGGTGGTCTTCCCCGGGGAGCTGTAATTCATGATTACCTCAATCCGTAAAATCCATAAGGGTGGCTTCACCCTGATCGAGTTGTTGGTGGTGATCGCCATCATTGCGATTCTGGCGGCACTCTTGTTTCCGGCCATGAGCAATGCTCTTGAACGGGGGCGACGTGCGGCTTGTCGCAATAACCTCAAGCAGACCGGACTGGCGATGATGGTGTTTGCCGGGGATAACCGGGGTTGGTTCCCGCTTGCCGAGGGTACCAATTATGAAAATCCATATACGGGCGCGGGTACGCTCGGTGGTCAATGGCCCATGACCCGCACGGTTAATGAAATGTACAACAAAAACGCCTTGCGCGAACTTCGTATATGGGTTTGTCCCAGCGATCGTGGTGAAGGCGCCAACAACGGGACCAAAGTTACGATTGCCGACACCATCGAAACCTTCAACAGCTTCGGCAATGCCAGTTACATGTACGTAGCGGGCTTAAATGATCGCTTGTGGATTTCAAGTCCCTCCCGGGCTGTTGTACTGCTTGACGAATCCTGGCAACGGGAACGCGGTGACCGCACGCCTGGAAACATGCCGAATATTGATGACCTCGATAATCACGGTGCTGCTTTCCGTAACGTACTTTACTTCGATGGCAGTGTGGTTTCCATTGAAGGCGAGGGCGTTGCCAACGAACTCATTTTCCCGGAAGGCAATTTGGCTTGGGGTGATTATACCAAAGTCAACAGCATCGATTAAAGCCTGCTCGGCATACCTGTGCCTGCAGACTTCTGTAGGCGTGGGTGTTAACCGCTAGAAAATTATTACAAGATCGTAGCCGCTGACGTTAGTTGGCGGATTACTTGATAAGCGCCAAGCTCCGGACGTTACCTGACGAGTGCGGCTTTACCCTTACCAGTGATATTTGAACCAGCTCGCCTCCTCATGGAAATGGGCGGTGGCGTCGGCGACTCGCCGTAATACCGGGTCCGGGTAAGGCCGGAAGTTCTTGGCCAACTCCACGTTTTCCTCCAGTTGCGCCATGGAAGATATCCCGACAATCGATGTGCTCACCGGGAATGTCCATACGTAATGGAGGGCCTGCTCGATGGTGATGCCGTCCGGGCGCAACAGGCGGCCATGGGCCGGTACCTTCATCGCAATAATGCCCATGCCCTTTTCGACGGCATAGGGCAAGAGTTCATCCTGGAATGAGACTGCGTGGGAGTCCGCCGCATTGAGCGACATTAAAATGCAGTCGAACGGATACCGCTGGATACCTTGGCGCAAAACCTCCGGGGCACGATGGCCGGTGATGCCAATAAAGCGTATGACGTTTTCATGGCGAAGTTTTTCCAACGCCTTGATCGCGCCATCGGACTGGAAACATGCTTCAAGATCATTTTGGGTCCGCACACTGTGCAATTGATACAAATCCAGACGATCCGTTTGCAACCGGCGAAGCGACGACTCGATCAGCATCATGGTGCCATCGTATGTCCGGTGGTGGGTTTTGGAGGCAAGAAAGGTCTCATTGCGGCGATCTTTCATGACCCGGCCAATAAGTGTCTCGCTCTGTCCTCCGCCGTAGGATGGCGCGGTATCCACGTAATTGACGCCGAGGTCAAGGGCTCGGTGGATCATGGCGATGGGCTCGTCTTCCTGGCCAGGCCGTTCGATCATCCCTTGGCCGCCCAAGCTGAACAGGCTGACCTCATGGCCGGTTTTACCCAGCGGTCGCGTGGGCATGGTTTCGATGTTCTTCTCGGTCTTTGCGTGCGAGCGCGAGAGACCAAGGCCGGCCATCGCAGCCGTGCCCCACTTTACAAAATGGCGGCGCGTCATCTTCATGATCTTTTTACAGTACCCCGGCCTTGCGATCTTGTACATCAAGGAAGGGAATACACCTATGCGGCCGCCGCGAGCGTCTACAAGCTGTCGCCAAAGTCTTTTTTGAACTTGGCCGCCAGTTTTTGCGGCCAGTTGCTGGTCGGGACGAGGCGCCCGAGGAAAAAGCGGAGTACGGTCGGCTCGTATTCAAACTTGAGTCCCCCGATCAGCTTGCGGTTCTTGTACAGCCACTGTAAACGGTCGCCGACGTATTTGACTTGCGAGAGGGTGAAGACCCGTCGGGGCATGGCCAGACGCATGAGTTCCACATCGGCCAGCACGTCTTTCCCGCTGTCGTCGCGCACGCTGGAAATGGTGCCGCGTTCCATCCCACGCACGCCGGAAGCAATGTAAAAGGCGGCTACCAGGGCGCCGGCCGGGTATTCGCGTTGCGGCACATGGGACAGGAATCCGCCGGCATCGACGTGACAGCCCAATCCGCCGGGCGGAGTTACCACCGGAACGCCTGCTGCATCCAGGGTATCCACCAGGTATTTGATAAAGGAAGGGGATTGAGCAATGACCGTCTCGTCCAGGGTTTCCCGCAAGCCCACCGCCATCGCTTCAATTTCCCGCACCGACATACCGCCGTAGGTCAGGAACCCTTCATAAAGGATCACCAAGTCTTTGAGTTTGTCATACAATTTTACATCGTTGGTGCAGATACCGCCGCCCCGGGTGGAACTTACTTTGCGGCTGGAAAAATAGATCAGGTCGGCCAGGTCGCACAAGGCACGCAGAATCTCCGCGATGGATTTGTTCTTGAACGCCGGTTCACGTTGCTTGACGAAGTAAGCATTTTCCCCGATCAAGCTCGCGTCCAATACCAACATAATGCCGTGTTGCCGGCAGATTTTCTTCACCGCCCGCATGTTTTCCACCGAAAAGGGCTGTCCACCGATCAGGTTGGTGGAGGCTTCCATGCGAACAAAGGGAATCTTGTCCGCGCCATGTTTCTTGATCAGGTTTTTGAGTTTTTGCAGGTCAATGTTGCCCTTGAAGGGACATGTACTTTTGATTTTCAGGCCTTCATCGGTGAAAATTTCGTCGATCACGCCACCCGGCAATTCAATATGCGCCTTGGTGGTGGTGAAATGGTAGTTCATGGGAACAACATGGCCGGGCTTCACAAAAGCCTGAAAGATGATGTGTTCAGCCGCCCGACCCTGATGCACGGGTAGAAAATACTTTACCCCGAAGACCTCTTCCACCGCCGCCTTGGCCCGGTCAAAACTTTGCGATCCCGCATAGGCATCGTCCGCCTGCAACATCGAGGAAATCTGGTTGTCACTCATGGCATTGCAGCCGCTGTCGGTCAGCATATCCAGGAAGATATCCCGGGTGCTCATCAGGAAGGAATTGTAACCGGCGGCCTTGATCGCTTCGAGGCGCTCCTCAATCGGCTTCAAATGCAGTTTCTGCACCATGCGGACTTTGTGCAGTTCGATGGGGATTTGTTCTCCGCCAAAAAATTTGATGGTCGGCGATTTGTGCATGTCATGACTCCCGATGCGCGATCGATTTCATCGAGGAATCCAACGACGACGCGCCACCCGCTGCACTCCGTTTCATGGAGGGTAGGGTGGCGTTATGCCGGCGGATTGACAAGCGCAGCACGTGCGCGTGAGCACAAAACAGGGAAACCCCGATTAGCGGATAGGGAGATGCTCGGCTCCACGCCGGATGATGGAGTTTTAACGGGCCGTCCCGCGGCCGGATGTGATGACCCGACCGCGAGACGGTGCGCAGCCGGTCAGGCGTTTTTCAGGGCGGCCAACACCGCTTCGTAATTCGGTTCCTGGGCGATTTCGGGAACCTGCTCGGCGTAAACGATCGTGTTGTCGGCGTTAAGGACGAGGACGGCCCGGCTCAACAAGCCGGCCAAAGGTCCTTCGGATATGGTGACACCGTACGTTTGACCAAATTCCGGATGCCGGAAGGATGACAGGATGGTGATGTGTTCCAGTTTTTCCGCATCGCAGAAGCGCTTCGCGGCAAAGGGCAAGTCAGCGGAAATATTCAGAATAACCGTCTCGCCATGCGCGCCCACTTCTTTATTGAAGCGAACGGCGGACATCGCGCAAATGCCGGTGTCGAGACTGGGAACAATGCTGAGAATCTTCTTTTTGCCCGGGAAAGCCGCTAAACCGACATCCTGCAGGTCGGCTCCGGTTAATGAAAAAGCCGGCGCTTGCCCTCCAACGGCCGGCAGCGAACCGCACGTTTGAATCGGATTTCCTTTGAATGTAATGGTAGCCATTTTATTTCTCCTTAATTGGTTCGCCCTACTATAGAGCGCTTTTGAAATACATCAACCTTGCAAGTCTCAAAAGCATACCTTTGCCTCGACTTTTCCCGAAAATACTGGAACCGGAGTCCACCCCCCAAGGCCGAATCCCCGTAGCCGTGCGGCGATCCTTCACCAGCTGAAATCTGCGAACACCGCTTGAAAAAAATGGCGGGGATGTGGTAGTGTGCCGTTTATAAGGAATTTAATATGAAAAAGTTATTAGCTTACATAGTGCTTGTACTCGTCCTGGGCGGGTCAGGCGGGGTTGCTGTTGCGCGCGATTTCAGCCTGATTGTGGCGCCATCGCGCTTTAATGTCATTCAGGTGTTGTTTGATATCATTGACCAGCGACCAGCGGTGCTGGTGTCCTATCAGGGTGAAGCTTCCACCCCCAATCCCAGCTTGCATGTCTGGAATGGCGTGAACTGGAATCCGATCGGTCTGCATGACTTGCGGGAGCTGAGTTTCCTGCAACAGACGCCCAAACGCGCCATTCTGGTCGGGGATGACGCCCTGCTGCCCGTGGCGATTCGCGATGGTCTGTCCTGGATGCCCGAAGTTGTCTACATTCGCCAATTGGAGAACGCCGCTCTATTGAACGAATTTGGCCGGGTGTTTAATTGGTCGAACCGGGAGTGGCGCTGGTTTGCCCGTCGCTACAATTTGGACTTGGAAGATGAAGCCGCTCCTTTGCGCCGATCGAGCTGGTACGATCAAACCGGACCCATTCCCCGCACGGAAACCTTTGTCCCGTCCCCGGCAGCTCCCTCGGCTCCGGTTCAGTCCTTTGAACCGCCGCCCGCCCCGGTCATGGCGCCTCCGCCGCCCTCTCGTCCCAGCGACTTGCCCGCGCCGCCACCTCCTCCTCCGCCCGCTTCTTCGGGTGATTTGGATGAATTGATACAGACCCTTGAACGTGCACGTGCGCCAGCTCCTGAAGCCGCGTCGGCGGTGGGCGCCCAAGAATCCTTCCCGATCAAGTAACATAGTGATCCGGTAAGATTTCTCGTGTTCGGACGATTCAAACGGTTTGGTTGGCCGGGCGCGTTGGCCGCGTTGCTGATGGTCAATGTCGGCTGCGCCACCCAGCGGGAGATCAAACCGGACCGCCCCCTCAGCGAAACACGGCTCTTTGTGACCCGTTCGGCGGAAGCGGTTACGTTGTCCTGGGATTCCCGCCCAAATATGGCCTATACCATCTATTACAATTCCACCCGAAGCGCACGGTCACCCTGGAAGGTGTTGCCGGGATTTGATTACATCCGCGGCACCGGTCGAACGCTCGTCTACACGGATCGGGTACCCCTTAATGAGACCCGCTTTTACCGGTTGCATGCTGAACCGGCGGTCAGCCTGAACCGTTAAGTCACCAGATCCGAAAGGCGGCAACAACCGGTCGATGGTCACTTGCCCCGGCGACGCGCGGATCACGGATGATCATCGATTTTTCCTTGAGATGGCGCGAGGCCAAGGCCGGGTTGGCCAGTATCGTTGAGGTATGAAAATAGGCATGTTCGCGTCTTGAAAAATACGTCCATCGATCCCCGTGCGCATCGGCCACGCTTAGTTCCATCATGGTTTTCGGCGACCACGTGAAAATATCCCTAAGTGTCCCGGAGCCGGGGTGGTCTCCGAAATCACCGCATACCAACAAAGGCGCGTCGGGAAATTCACGTTGAATACGCCTCACATAGGTGGCGAGCAGGCGGGCTTCGTTCCGGCGCATTTCCGTTTGTCCGGCTTCGTGGAAATCCTTTGATTTGAGATGGGCGTGAACGATGCGTAACGATCGGCCCTCGGGCAGGTTTACCTCCACGTGTTGAAATCCCCGCTGCACCGCGAGGGCGCGTTCGCGAATGCTGTAGGTGAAGGGGGAGGCCGGGGAATGATCCACCAACGGGAACCGGCTCAACAATCCAAGCCCGGTTGGGGCGTCCTTTGGCGGCAGAAAACTCCGGTAATCCAGCCGGTGTCCGGCTTCATGTAATCGCGTTTGCAGGTGGCGCAGCGCTTCATCGTCGCCGACTTCCTGAACGGCCAGAATGGCGGGTCGGGCCCGGGCGATGACGGCAACCAACGCATCGACTTCCCCGTCGGGCTTGAAGTCGTCCGCCTGGCCGTCACCGTCACGGTCGGCCAAGGCGAAGTGATCGAGGTTGAAGAACATCATCGCGAATTCGCCCGACCCGGCGGGCGGGGGATACAGAGCGACCTGTTCCGGGCGGCGGCAACCGGATGCGAAAGCCAGTAGCCAAGCCGCCATTCCGGCGCGAAACATGATGCGAGCGGCGTTCATGCCGTCCGTCCGCTTCAGTCCTTTTTGTAGAAGGCTTCGATCTTGGCGGATACATCACGGTAGGAGATATCAACGCCGTAGATTTCCTTGAAGTAGCTGAGCGCCTTTTCGCGGTTGCCCATGGCTTCGCTTAATTTACCCAGCTCGTACAGGATATCCTTTTTGGTGTCGTCCATGACGAGCAGTTCCGAGGCGGCCTTTTGGAGCTGCTCCAGCGCGATGTCGTTCTGGTTTTTGGCCTTAAAGCAGAGTCCGAGATAATACAGGGAACGGATTCGTTTCTGCGGGTTACGTTGCGCCAACTGCAAATGCTGAATCGCCTCATTCAGATCCCCGCGTTCGAATAACAGGACGGCCAAGTCAAAGCGGAACAATAGATCATTGGGATAACGCTCCACTTTGTCGCGGGCGTCATCGAGCATGAAGGATTCTTTTTCCTTTTTCCATGCCTCGGCGTGTTCCGTATCGCCGGCGGCCTCAAACTGGGCGATTTCATGATCCAGTTTTTTGAGGTAGGCGCCGCTGAGCGCGCGATCGATTTGCGGATCGGCGCCGCCGGTCATTTCCTGTGCTTGCTTGAGCACTTCGATGGCCTGGTCGTATTGATCCTTTTTAAGGTAAAGTTCGGCCAGGGCTCTCCGGTAATTGATGTTTTGCGGCTCGGCTTCGATTTTCTTGAGATTTTCCTCGATAAGCGCATCGGCATCCTTGGCGGTCTTGACTGCCTTGCCTTGCTGTTCAAGGAGGATGGCTTCTTTGCTGTCCTTGATTTTCCCGCGGAAGTCACCTTCTTCATTCCAGCGGCCGCGTTGCATACTGTCCAGGGCGGTGGCATCTTTGAGCTGCTTGACCGCTTGCGGATCGTTGGGGCTTAGCCGCACGATGTCTTCGTAAAGCAGGCGGGCGTCGTGCATCCGGTCCACTTCGGTGTAGAGGGCGGCCAGTTGGCGGAGCAGCTTGACGTCGGATGGTGAGTTCTCCTTGGCCGCTTCCAGGGTCAGGATGGCGGCTTCCGGCATTCCCGCCCCGGTGGCGGCTTGAACATTCAGGTGGACGAATTGCGGATTAAAGGGGTCGAGGGTAAGGAGCTCTTCGGTAACCTTCAAGGCGGCCAGCGGGTCCTTTTTTATGGATGCTTGGGCCTTCATGGTTTTTCCGGCGGCCTTGATCGGGATCAAGGCTTTAGCGAAAACATTCGGGGGGGTGGTCTTATATTTTCTGATCTGAGCGGCACGGAGGAATTTCCGGGTTTTTAAAAGTTGCGGGCAAACGTCCAGGGAAAGCATGAACATTTCCATGGCGTATTCCAAATTACCCCGCTCCATGGAGGCAAATCCCTTTTCATAATGCTCGCGAGCTTTCCGCGGTGCATTTTCAATTTCAATTTCGGCCATGATGGTACTCCCTATGATCCAGAAAAACGTTTCGGTTCATGTATACCCGTCTTGAGCCGTCTTGACACGTAAAAATTGTAGCACGTTGCGGAAAACATCGAGAATTCAGGCTAGGCGTTCCCCGGATTTTGTGGCATCTTCCGTCTTTCTTATTGGAAGGGGCACGTATGAGGACAGCAACCTTTGTTTTTCTCGCCGTGATAACGGCGGTTTCAGGACTGCGGGCGGACGACGAGTCCATCCGGGAGTTGGTGGATGGCAACCGGGCTTTTGCCTGTGATCTCTACCGCCAACTGGCAAAAGAGGACGGCAATCTTTTTTTCTCGCCGTACAGCATTTCTTCGGCGCTGGCCATGACATTCGCCGGGGCCCGGGACGAAACGGAAGTGCAAATGGCCGAGGCGTTGCGTTTTCCTTTTGGTCAGGCTGTGTTGCATCCCATTTTCGGGGAACTTGAAACCCGGCTAGCCGGGCTTCAAAACGAAGGGGTTTCGTGGATTGCCGCGAACTCGTTGTGGCCTCAGCAGCGATACGAGTTTGAATCCGACTTTCTGGAGCTGGTCCGCCGGTTTTACCGCGCCGACGTGTTCCCGGTCGATTATCAGGATGGGGATGCGGTTCGCCTGCAGATCAATGGCTGGGTCGAGGAAAAAACCCGGGAAAAGATCGCGCAGCTAATTCCGCCGGGCGTGTTGTCTCCTCTGACCCGTATGGTGTTGATCAATGCCGTTTACTTTAAAGGCATGTGGCGAACGCCATTTCCCGAGGCCTCTACCATGGATCGTCCCTTTTATCCGGCAACGGGAACGCCGGTCGATATCCCCACCATGCACGTTTCCTTGTCGGCCGGTTACGGCGAAATGGCCGGTTTCCAGGTGTTGTCCCTGGATTACGAGGGCGACCAGGTAACCATGTTGCTGGTGCTGCCTGCGGCGGATAAGACATTACCGGCGATTGAAAAAAGCCTGTCACCGAAAATGCTGGCGACGTGGGAGGCGCTGGCGACGACGCAAGAAGTCGAAGTCTTTTTACCGCGTTTCGCGATGACCTCGCAATTCAGTCTCGCCGACGCGCTTCGCGCCCTCGGCATGTCAGATGCCTTTGAAGAAGGGGTGGCCAACTTTTCCGGCATGGACGGATTGGTCAACAACCTGTTCATCAGCGATGCTATCCACAAGGCGTTTATCGAAGTCAACGAAGAGGGAACCGAGGCTGCCGCCGCAACCGGCATCATCATGACCACGCGTGCCATGGTTCCTCAGGAAAAACCAGTGTTTCGCGCGGATCGTCCCTTCCTGTTTTTCATCAAGGATAAGACGACCGGCAGTGTTTTATTCATGGGGCGGTTGAACGAGCCGTCCGTTTAGGAGCGCCAGGACCGTATCATGACACGTATCGACTCGACGTTTGCCCAACTTGCTAAACAGGGAAAAAAAGGATTCATCGCCTATATCACCGCCGGAGATCCCTCGCTGGCCGATACGGTGGATATTGTTTTGCGGCTGGAGGAGGCCGGGGTGGATATCGTGGAGCTGGGCATACCCTTTTCCGACCCGCTTGCCGATGGCCGGGTGAATCAAGAATCCGCCAATCGCGCTCTGGACGCCGGGACGACCCCGGCGGGGGTGCTGGATACCATCGCCGCGTTGCGCGAACGCACCCAGATTCCGATCATGTGTTATACCTATTTGAATCCTTACCATGCGGCCGGTTTCGAATCCATGATGCGCCGTTCCGCCAAGGCGGGCGTGGATGGCTTGCTCTTTCTGGATATGCCGGTGGAGGAGTCCGACGAATTGGTTGATCTGATGCGGCGTTACCATTTGAACAATATTTCCCTGGTAACCCCGACCACTCCGCCGGCACGCATTAAAAAAATCGTTCAAACGGCGAGCGGTTTTATTTATTGCGTTTCCCGCATCGGGGTGACCGGTGCGCAATCTGAACTCGCGGCGGGCGCGGAGGCGCTGGTCCGGGTCACCAAAAAACATTCCCGCTTGCCGGTTGCGTTGGGCTTCGGGGTATCCACCCCGGAATTGGCCGCCCAATCGGCCAAAGCGGCGGATGCCGTCGTGGTGGGCAGCGCCATTGTTCAGCGATTTCACGCCGCCGGAACCAGCGCGGCGGGACGTCGCCGTGCGGCGGCTTGGGTGGGCAGCATGGTCAACGCCGTTAAGGAGCTGTAAGCGCGATGAATCCTCATTTTTATGCCGTCATCCTGGCCGGAGGGCGCGGTGAGCGCTTTTGGCCGTTAAGCACCAGCCGACGGCCCAAGCAATTGCTGGCCTTGGTGAGCGAAAAGGCCATGCTTGCCCAGGCAGTGGACCGGCTTCATGGCTTGATCCCTCCCGAAAGAATCATGGTGGTGACCAATCAGGACCTGGTTGAGGCAAGCCGGGAAGCCGCGCCGCAACTTCCCAAGGAGAATGTGATCGGCGAACCGGTCGGCCGGGATACCGCGCCCGCCGTCGCGCTGGCGACCGCCCTGGTCAAGGCCCGCGATCCGGAAGGCGTGTTTTGCATTCTGACCGCCGATCATGTCATCGGCAATTTGGATGTTTTTCAAGCGACCTTGCGTGAGTCGCTCGAGGTGGCCGCCCGCGAAGACGTGCTTGTAACCATCGGTATGCGTCCGGTTGAACCGGCCACCGGCTATGGCTACATCCAAACGGGCGAAACGTTGTCGTTTGGCACGGCAACCGCGTACCGCAAGGCGGTGAAGTTCGTGGAAAAACCTGACCGCGCAACCGCCGAGCGTTATGTCGCCGGCGGCGATTATGCCTGGAATTCCGGGATGTTCATATGGTCGGTGGCTTCCATTGAAAAGGCCCTGTTATCGCATCGCCCGGGAATCGGGGCCCTGGTGGAAACTCTTGCCGGCGAGATCCGGACCGGACGCCTCGCCGAGGCATTAGCCACGTATTTTCCCCAGGCGGAAAAAATATCCATCGATTACGCGGTCATGGAAAAAGCCGGTAATATCGTGGCCGCCACCGGAACCTTTGCCTGGGATGATGTCGGTTCCTGGACGGCCCTGGAAAATCATTTTGACCAGGACACTGTTGGCAATACGGTCATCGGCACGTGTGAAATGCTCAACGCCGAACGCAATATTGTGTTTTCACGCGGGCGGCTGACCGCCTTGATTGGTGTTCAGGATCTCATCGTGGTGCAAAGCGAAGGCGTCACCCTGGTATGCCCCCGCGAGCGCGACCAGGAAATCAAGCAGTTGGTCGCCCGGTTGCGTCAATCCGGCGGTTATCCGGAGTTGCTGTAAGTGGGACGGGTGGTCGGGGTGGACTTGGGCTCCAAGCGCGTTGGGTTCGCGTTGAGCGATCCCGATCGCATTATCGCCTCCGCGTTCCGCATGGTTGAGTGCCGGCATGACCGGGAGTTGGAGGCGGCGATCCTCGCCGTGCTGGCGGAAACCGGCGCCGATCTCTGTGTAATCGGCCATCCGATCAACATGAACGGCACCCGCGGACCCGCCGCGGAGCGCGCCGAAAAAATCCGCGCGGCCTTACAGTTGCGTACGCCGGTCCCGTTGGTATTGTGGGATGAACGCCTGACCACCAAAAGCGCCCATGACGTGCTCATTGAGGCGGGTACCCGCTGCGAAAAACGAAAAGGGCTGGTCGATAAAATCGCCGCGCAGATCATGCTGCAACATTATTTGGATGCGCACGGTTCATGAATGCCGGGGTGTCGCGCCGCTTTAAATTGATCATTGGCTATGACGGCACCGCCTACTCGGGCTGGCAGGTTCAACCCGGAAAGCGCACGGTGCAAGGTTGCCTTGAAGAGGCGATTCTCCAGTTGAGCGGCGAAACAACCCGGGTCTTTTGCAGCGGTCGCACCGACGCGGGCGTTCATGCCCGGGGCCAGGTGATTCATGTGGATGTGTTGCGCCCGATGGCTCCGGAAAAGCTGCGGCTGGGTCTCAATCGTTTTTTGCCCGAGGACATCCGCGTATTGACCGCGCATCGGGCGACCTCCGCGTTTGACGCCCGGATGAGCGCGGTCGGCAAGGAATACCGTTATTTTATTTGCAACGAACCGGTGTTGCCGCCGCATCTTCGCCTGTACCATGCGCATGTTTACCGCCCGCTATCGCTGAGCGCGATGCAGGAAGCGGCCCGGCGGCTGGAGGGGCGGCATGACTTCGCGGCGTTTTCCGCGAATCCCGGCCACGAGCGTGAAGGCACCGTGCGCACCCTGTTCGCCTTGCGGGTTTCCAAAAGCGGCGCGCAGGTAATGATCCGCGCGATCGGTGACGGCTTCTTGTTTAAAATGGTTCGCAGCCTGGCCGGTTTTTTGATCCGGGTTGGGGTGGGGGATCTGGCCCCGGAAAACGCCGATAGCATTTTGCAGAGCAAAACGCGAACCGCTCGCGTACCCACCGCGGATCCCCAGGGACTTTTCTTGTGGCGGGTTTACTACCGCCCCGTCAGTATTATGCAACCGTCGCATCGCGCACCACAATCGCGTAAGCACTAGCGCTTCGGACTTGTCATTTTTTCCGGTACGGGCATCTTGAAACACCATGCAACCACATGATTCTACTTCGTTCCGGCTTTCCGTGGTTATTCCGACCATGGGGCGTCCCATCCTGCGAAAAACCCTCGACTCGCTGATGGAAACCGATTGGGCCGCCGATCTGGACATTATTGTGGTCGGTCCGATTCCCCAAGGCCCGACCTTGGACTACCTCGTCGGCATGCGGGAGCGCCATGCGAATATCCGGCACCTTCCGGTATCGTTTGCCAAAGGCGACGCCAGTGAAAAGCGCAACGCGGGCTACCGGGAAAGCAAGGCGGCGATCATTGCGTTTATTGACGACGACGTCTATGTCCCACCTCATTGGCCGCAAACCGTGAGCGATTGTTTTCGTGAACCGGATGTCGGCATGGTCAGCGGGCCGTCGCTGGTGCCGACCGATATCACCTTGCTGGCACGCCTGGCCGGACTCGCCTTGTCGTCCAAGGCCGCCGGGTATGTGGCGCACCGTTATATCAAGGGCAACGCCGAGGCGCGGCGCGTGAAGTGGTCGCGTACCATCGGATGTAACATGATCTTCTCCCGGGCGGCTTTCGAGAAAATCGTCAAGTTCGATCCCGACTTTTACCCCGGCGAAGAAATGATCGCCGCGCATGGCGTGACGCAGAGCGGCTTCGCCCTGGTATTTCATCCGGAGGCGTATGTTTATCATTATCCCAAGCAGACGTTTCGCGGATTTTGGCGGCAGATCTACCGGTACGGCGCGACGCGTATTCGGCTGATTCGCGCCGGTCTGGATGTGGAGTGGACGCCCTTGGTGCCCGCGGTTTGGGTCTTTTCCCTGGTCGCGTTGGGGATCGGGGCGATTTTTCACCCCTGGTTCCTCTGGCTGTTATGGCTGGATATTGGCTTGTATGGCTTGGTAGCGGCCTGGATCGCCGCCGGTGTGGTGTGGGAAACGAAGCGCTGGTCCGATGCCTTATTGTTCTTCATCCAGCCCTTCATGCATCTCAGCTACGGTGTCGGAATATGGATGGAATGCTTCCGGCCCGACAAGGACCTTGGCGACGCCGTTGGCAAGCCGACCACCTGAACTTCCAAGGTTTGGAACTTTTTTGATGCAGTTTTTCCAAACCTTGGAACTTTTTGAGCGTAATGGTGTGGACGCCAAAAACGCGACGTTTAACCGTCCTCGCTTTTCTTTTCCGCCGCCGGTTCGCCAATGAATTTATCGCTGACGATCAAGCCGATGGCAAAAGCGGCGACAAAGAATAACGCGTTGGTGGAACCCAACACCAAGCCGGTGATTCCCGGGCCAGGGCAGTAACCGGTAAGCCCCCAGCCGATCCCGAATAGGGCCGAACCGGTCACCAGGCGGCGGTCGACCGAGGTACGCTTCGGTACCAAAAATTCCGGCTCGCACACCGGCTTGGCCCGGCGAAGAACCAGCCGGAAGGTAAGCGCCGTGGTGCCGACGGCGCCGCCCAAAACGAACATCAGGGTCGGATCCCATGCCCCAAATACATCCAAAAAACCGGTGATGCGCGCCGGATCAATCATTTGCGAAAGACCCAAGCCAAAACCAAACAGCACTCCCGCCGCCAGCGATGATACCAAGGCGCGCATCATCCACCTCCCACGATGCCGGTGTGCCGGACGAGATATACCGTGATAAAGGCAGTGGTCATGAAGACCAGCACGGCGATGAGCGAACGCCGGGAAAAACGCCCCAAGCCGCATACGCCGTGACCGCTGGTACAGCCATGTCCCATCCGGGAACCGATGCCGACGAGCAGCCCGCCGCCCAGCATGAGCCACGGCGCGGCGGCGGCCACGGGGGTGGGGGTGGGCGCCAATCCGTATTCGTAGATGGCTCCGCCAATCAGCAGACCGGCCAGAAACAGCAGCGCCCACGGTTCCGCGCCGCGACCAGCCAGAACCCGGCCGCTGATTCCGCTAATACCTGCGATTCGCCCGTTCATTAACAACAAGACGGTTGCACTGGCGCCAATGCAGATGCCGCCAATCAGTGCCGATAACCAATGTTCTGGAATCATGCGTTTCTCCTTCTTACCTGCCGGATACGATAATCCACACCCGCTCTAGTTCAACCTGTTTCGTTTACCTCGCGAGTGATTTATGGCGTATCCAGGGCTGAGATGATACCGTCGGCGAGTTGCTGCATGTCATCGTCGGCGATCACCAGAGGCGGCATGACATACACTACGGAACCAAGCGGTCGAAGCAGGACGCCCGACGCTACCAACCTGCGTCGAATGCGGTGCGGCAAGGTCGTGCCGGTGGAGTTTGTGGTTTCCGCCTTGAGGGTTAAGGCGGTCATCAGCCCCAGGGAACGGACATTCGCGACCCGAGGGTGATTACGCGCCGGCTCCAGGGCTTTGGCCAACCGATCCCCTTTTGCGGAAACGCCGGCGATAACACCGTTCTCATAAAGTTCGAGCGCGGCGCAGGAGGCTGCGACGGCAAGAGGATTTCCGCAAAACGTATGTCCATGTTGAAGGGTATGATCCACGGGAAGGTCCGAGAAGGTGTCGTACATTGCGTCCCGCACAATCGTGGCGCTGATCGGCAGGTAACCGCCTGATAGCCCTTTGCCCACGCAGACGATGTCGGGATCGATCCCGGCCCGGTTAAAGGCGAACCATTCCCCGGTTCGCCCCATACCGGTGGCAATTTCGTCAAGGATGAGCATGACATCGTGTTCGCGGCACCATCTCGCCAATGCGCGCAGCCAGGCTTCACCGTAGATGCGCATGCCGGATGCGCCTTGAAGAAGAGGCTCCACTATAACCGCAGTCAGCGAATCGGCATGTTCATCCAGAATGTTTCGGGCCGGGGTAAAGCAGTCGGCGCCGCATGCGTTGCCGCAATCCGGCCGGCAATCGGGAAAGGGCAGCGTGATCGCCGGAAAAAGGTGGGAGCGGTAGGGCTTATGAAACGATTCGAGATAACCCAGCGCCATCGCCCCGAGGGTATCGCCGTGATACGCGCCCTCGAGGCAGGCCAGGCGGGTGCGTTGGAGTTGTCCGATGTTGGCCCGGTATTGTATGGCGATTTTTACCGCTTGCTCCACCGCGCTGGAGCCGTCCGAGGCGAATAATACATGACGATCGGGAGTGGGCATCAGCCGGGCAAGACGTCCGGCCAGATCGATCGCTCCGGGATGGGTTAAGTTGCCGAGAATACTGTGCTGTAACCGCTCCGCTTGCCGGGTAATGGCGGTGATGATTTCCGGGCGACCGTGACCGAGATTCACGCACCACCATGAAGCAATGGCGTCGAGATACCGGCGACCCTCCGCATCGATCAGGTGGCAGCCCTCGCCGCGAACGATGATCGGGAGGGCTTCATCGCGCAGGGTGGAGCGCCGGGTGTAGGGATGCCAAACGTGCGCGTAGTCGGCGGCCCGGCTATTTGCCGGTTGAAGCGTGGGGTGAGGCGTGTTACACATGCCAAAATCTTTATCGCCAACCGGAGTTTTTCGCCATGAAAAAGAAAAAGAACGCCCCGTGGATGCACCCCATGTCGGATCGCCAATTTAACTGGATGCGTGAAATCCTTGCCGCGCCCAGTCCCATCGGCATTGAAGCGGCCATGTCTTACGGGGTGATTAAGCCGGCCATCGAGCGGTTTATGCCCAAATCCTGGGCCATCCACCAATTCAAAGGCAATGCCGGACTGGTTGTGGACACCCATCCGGGCGACGATAAGCGGACGTCGGTCATGCTGATCGGGCATGCCGATAAAATTCGCATGCAGGTCAGAAGCATTGGGGAAGACGGAAAAGTCTGGATCAACAGCGATTCGTTTTTGCCCTGCACGCTGATCGGGCATGACGTGCTGATTTTCAGCGAGGACCCCAAGCATCATGGTCGTTATAACGTGCTGGAAGGTGGAACGGTTGAGGCGATCGGGGCCATTCACTTCGCGCCGCCGGATCTGCGAAGCGGCGCCAAGGGAATCAAGCCGGAGATGTTGTATGTCGAGCTTCAAGCGCACGGCGAAAACGCCAAAAAAGAACTGCTGAAATCCGGGATCAAACAAGGCGACACCATTATCCTCAACCGTCCGATTCGGCGCGGCTTTTCACCGGATACCTTTTACGGCGCTTATCTGGACAATGGTTTGGGTTGTTTTATCGTGACCGAATTGGCGCGGTTAATTGCCGAAGCGGGAAAGCTGAATAACCTGCGGGTGCTGTTTGCCATCGCCACCTATGAAGAAATCGGCCGGTTCGGAAGCCGGGTGCTGGCCGGGGAGTTCAAGCCGGACGTACTGATCGGCGTGGATGTGGATCATGATTACAAGGCGGCCCCGGGCGTCGGCGACCAGCGCTACACGCCCATTGCCATTGGCCAGGGGTTTTCCATGGCAACCGGCGCGGTAACCAGCGAGTACGTGAACAGCTTGATCGAGAAGGCTTGCCGCAAGCAGGACATTCCGTTGCAGCGCAGTCCGACTGGTCGGGATACCGGCACCGACGCCATGGCGGCCGTGCTGGCCAGCATCGACGCCGCCGCGGTTTCCGTGGGAATTCCCACCCGGAATATGCATACCATTTCCGAAGTCGCCCATACCGGCGATGTCCTGGCCTGTCTGCATGGCATGAAAGAAGCGCTCATGCTGCTTGACCAGATGAATGGCGGAAAGGGGCTTTCCCGGAAAGACCTGCGGGATAATCATCCGCGCCTGGACCAAGCGGTCAGGCTGGGCGCTTAGGAAATCAACTTCTTGTTTTTGGCCCGGGACGCCGCGGCCTGTTGCTTCCGGAAACGAAGAAGTTTTTCCCGTAACGGGCGGTCGGATATCGCCAGAATCTCCATGGCGAGAAGACCGGCGTTGCGTCCGTTGTTAATCGCCACGGTGGCGACGGGAATACCGGCCGGCATTTGAACTATGGAAAGCAGCGAATCCATTCCTTTCAGCGCCTTGGTTTCCACGGGAACCCCGATAACCGGCAGGACGGTATGGCTGGCCAACATGCCCGGGAGGTGGGCCGCTCCGCCGGCTCCGGCAATGATCACGCGTAAACCGCGCTTGACCGCGGTTCGCCCGTAGCGTGCCATGTCATCCGGCGTGCGATGCGCTGAAACCACCCGGATTTCGTAGGCTATACCGAATTCCTCGCAGACGTCCGCGGCCGCGCGCATAACCGGTAAATCCGAATCGCTGCCCATGACGATGCCGACGTAAATATTTTTCATGACGTGAGCTTAATCCGAACCCCATGCGCGGAAAAGAAGTTTTCCGGGTCACTCGCCCTGCAACAGCCGCTGACGCGCACGGTCGCGAATGGTTTCCAGGGGCGGCAAACCGGTGCGCTCCCGAAAATCCGGACGATCCAGGCGAGGGGCCATGTAACGATTCCATACCAAGCGGGCCAATTGTTCAAACCCCACCGCCCGTTCGGCATCGCCCAGTTGACGCCAGAATAAGCTCTGGTAAAGCGCCGACTCAACCGCGGCGAAGGCTTCATCCTGATTCATGTCCAGTCCGCGGGCGGTGTAGGTCTGGAAGATAAAGTCCATGATGTCGGTCTGGGCGCCCAATTCCGGATCGATTTCTTTCAACCGGGCGAAGGCGCGCCGGGCATCCGGCATGCGTTGATACAGGTACATTAATAATACGGTTTCACGGAGGAAGAATTGATAGGCGGCCAACACCGTGCCTTCCATGCGAGCGTCGGCCAGCGCGGCATCGTAGGCGGCCATGACGTAAGAAAGCAGTTCAAGGTGCGGCGAAGGTATGAACTGATGGCCATCGGCGCCGGAAAAAAGGCGACCTCGCCGGAACGCATCGGCCATGGATTGATAGATCATACGGTCAGCGGCCAGCACGTCGGCATCGCCGCCCACGTCGCGGCTCCGGGTGGCCCAGTAGATGGCATGTGCCTGCGGGAGTCGCCAGTCCAGCGGTCCGTGACGGATTTCGATGGCGCGTATCCGTTCGGGATTCAGGTGGTACGTACTGCGCAGCGCGGCCATGCGTTCCGCGTCCAGGGACCAACCTTCAAAATCCGGGCGACCTCCCGGAAAGAGGGGTTGCATTTCACGCGCCCAAGCCTGTTTGTAATACAGGTGGGCATCATCAAAGTTGGCGCCGATCTTGTGTTGGAAAAACCAACCAAGCTCAAACAGCAAACGGGGTTCATCCGGGTTGTAGCGAAGGCCCTCGTCGCGCAAGAGCGTGATGCCGTGCCGAACCCAGCGCCAACGATCGGAAGGATCGCTGAACAATACGCTGATGTTGTAGGTGAGGTTCCACGCATGGTAGGCCCATACCTCGGTAAAGCGCGGTTCCAGTTTGGTGATCCAATCAGCCAGTTGCACCAGCTCAAAATACTTTCCTTCATGCTGCAAACGCGAAGCCCGCATCCAAAGGATATCGGCGATCATCCCGCGAAATCCTCCGAGGGCAACCGTAGTAAACACGACGAGGGGAGGTGCATTGATCAGCGGGTCGGCCTGCGTGATACCATGCTGCCGCCGGTCCTCGACCAGGCGGCGATTGAGTTCGCCGACGGCAAACAGCCCGCCGAGGATCGCGACAATCAGCAGCATGTGCGTTATGCGTTTCATGATGCAGGCAGCGCCAATTGGCGTCGGTTCATGGCGTAGGCCGCCATGCCACTCATCAGCAAGGAAAAGATCAATCCCTGAATCAGGAGTCCGCGAACCACGGCAAGGTTATCAACCAGTTTGCCGCCGGCCAAATGAGTTAAAATGCTTTCCTGAACCAGGGGGCTGACCAGGAAGGCCATTCCTTTGAAGATCAAGGTCACGAGGATGGCGGCAAGGCTCATGGCCTCTTCGGGGGATGCCGCATGGCCCGGCAACAATATCGGCGTTTGCGCCACGTCTTGAATGTATCCGCCCATCTGAACCATGGTCATCAGAAATAGCGAAACCACGGTGGCCACCGGCAGGGAAAACAAGCAACCTGCGGTAACGCCCAGGGCGGTAAAAAATGCCAGGCGACCGAACATGATCAGCCAGCCCCGGATAAAATTGGCGGTAAACCCGCCCCGCGGAACCAACAACGCGATTCCGCCGTCGACGTCAAATAGGATCGACGCGCCCTCGCTGTCCATATCGACATAGGTAATGACCAACGGTTGATTTTCCCATCGCTGATCCAGACGGAATACGATCTCGTTTAACGCCCGGGGGACACTGTCGCGCGTGACATCGAGTAGATCCGTTCGACCGGGAGTGCCGATCAGCCAACGCCCCCGAACCAGTCCCTGGCCCAGAATGGATGAGGCGAAACGGTAACGAAGCGTGAACGGTTCCGCCAATTCCGCGGCGGTTACCTTGGGAAATTCCCATCGCCGTGAACCGCCCGGATTCACCGTAAGCGCATCAATGCGCATACGCTGCTCGATTTCCATGAGGCGTTGTCCCGGGGTGACGCCTTCGGGCAACGGCGCGCGCGACACCTCCTGCTCCAAACGTTGTTGCGCCAAGGTCGCGAAGTCCGGCGATGCCGCCAAGCGGGTCTCCCGCGCGGTCAATAAGCGTTGCGCTTCTTGTGCATGCGCCGGATCAGTCAACCGGGAGAGATGAAGATGCGCGTGCAACATGCCAAAGGTTACCGCGCCGCACACCGCCCACAGCGCGGCATTCATAACCGTGAGACCCAACCATTTGCCCATCCATACCTGCCAGCGGGAAACCGGCTTGGTCACGACCAATTGCATGGTTTTATCGCTGATTTCCGACGCCACCGAGGCGTTGCCCGCCCACAACGCATTTAAGGTTAGTATGAATGCGGAAAACCCCAGCGTGTAGGAAAGGACGATCTGAAACAACCCGGACAATGTCCCGTCTCCCCGCACGGTAAGGGGTATCAAGGTGATGGCGGCAATCAGGGCGACCAGAAGAATCAGCACAATTTTCGAGCGCACGGCGTTCCGGATGGCGAGCAGGGCGATGGCGAAAATCACATGCATGGCGACGCGGTTGCTTAGGGTTTCCGGTCGGGAGGAAGCAGCTCGTTGAGGGCTTGGCGGATGGCCTGTTTACGCTCTTCCGCGGAGCCGGCGGGGGAGGGCGGGGGTTCTGAATCAGGTCCGGCCAGGTAGCGGGCCGGACCTTGATCCTGACCGACCCCGGAAGCTTCGGTTGATTCCCGGCGGGCCTTGTCGACGACATCAAGGAAAAATTGTTCCAGGTCGCGGCGCGGGTGATCGACGAGCGGGGCTTCACCGGTCAAGTCGTGCGCGTGAGACGCCAGCGTATCCACATGGCCCCGCGTGGTCGATACCGGCAACGTCATACGGTAACGGGTCGTTTCCTCCAGCAACGTATCCATCGCGCCCAAAGCCTGAACCCGTCCGTTGTATAGAATCGCCACGCGGTCGCATACATCTTCGACATCAGCCAGCAAGTGGGACGTCATCAAAATGGTCTTGCCGCGCCGGGCCAACATAAGGATCAAGTCTTTCACCTGGCGGCATCCAAGGGGGTCCAGGCCCGACGTCGGTTCGTCGAGAATAATTAAGTCCGGATCGTTGATCAACGCTTGGGCCAAACCGATGCGACGGGCCATTCCCTTGGAAAAAGTTCCGACCGCGCGGCGGCGGGTATGCTGGAGACCGATCATCTCCAGCAATTGCTCAATACGCTGGCGACGCTCCTTGGTCTCAAGATCAAAGAGCCGCCCGTAGAAGTCGAGCGTCTCTTCCGAGGTCAAATATGGGTAGAGGTAGGATTCTTCGGGGAGATACCCGATGCGACGTTTCACCTGAACATGGCGCGGCGATTCCCCGAGGACCCGGATGCGGCCCCGACTGGGAAACAGCAGGCCCAGAATCATTTTGATGGTCGTGCTTTTGCCCGAACCATTAGGACCCAGCAGGCCAAAAATCTCTCCGCGCTTTACCTCCAGGCTCACATCCTGAACGGCCGCAACTTGGGGCCGCCGCCAAAAGTCCAGAAAGACCTTGGTGACCTGATTCAGCTCCAAGATGGCAGGTTGGGCGTTCATCGTTTCGGGCTGCGGCCGTCGTATCGGACGCCTGCTTTCCAGGTGGAAAGTGGTGGTGGGAGAAGGATTCGAACCTTCGAAGACGTGAGTCGTCAGATTTACAGTCTGATGCGTTTGGCCACTTCGCTATCCCACCGGAACCGTAAAACGCGAGACAGTAACCCACAAGAAATGATCTTGGCAAGAAGAGTTTCGGGTCGCCTTGGATTTTCCTTCTATCCCCATGACCCATTCATCGCAAAATGCCAATGACGCATAATTGGTTCGTTGGCAACGTGGTAACGGCAAGATTTGCTCGGTCATACCACGGAAACGCGCCACATCGTAGAAGCGCTTTACTTTTCGGTGTATATAGCGTATTAAAACGATCTAGCAATTTAACTGTTTTGCAGGAGTGAACTATGAAGCACTGGATTTTAGCGACCGATAACGCGGATGGCCGGCATTTTCCGGATGATCAGGACGCCCGGTTGAAAGAGTTACGGCACGAAGTGGAGTCTTTGGAGTCGACCGTTAAGGTCATGCGGATGGTCCTCGAAGGGTTGTATAATTTTAGCCCTCTGTTTAAACGCCCCGTGCATGCTATAAGGTCTTGATGGCGGGAGAGGCTGTCGTTTGAATTAAGTATCCGAATACCGGTTGCCGCGAAAAGTCGGACGTCGTAATGAGCGTTTATCCGCGTGCGTGGTTCGCCGCACGGACCTGTGCGGACCTTGACGCATGCCTTACCGTCCGGTACCGTTCCGCCCTTTATGCATGCAACCCTTAACAGCCCGGCCATCAAAATTTTGCCTTCGCTGCTTGCCGCTGATATGGGGCGGCTCGAAGCGGCCTGCCGGGCGGTAGCCGAGGCCGGGGCGGATGGCCTTCATTTAGACATTATGGACGGTCATTTTGTCCCCAATTTGAGCATGGGACCGGATTTCGTCCGCATGGCGCGGGCTGCTTCACCCGAACTTTACCGCCATGTCCATTTAATGGTTTCCCATCCGGAAGAACTTGCCGACGCCTTCATGGATGCCGGCGCCCAAACCTTGTTGTTTCATGTCGAAGCCCAGGCGAGCATTGAACCGCTTGTTGAGCGGATTCGCGCGCGGGGTGTTGTCCCCGGGTTGGTGCTCAATCCGGAAACCCCGCTGGAGGCGGTTATTCCGTATCTGGGCCTGGTCGACGAGGTGCTGCTGATGACCGTTCATCCCGGTTTTGGCGGACAAGCCTTCATGGACGAAGTGCTGCCCAAGATTCGTGACCTGCATGCGCTTGCGCCACAGTTGCCCATTTCCATTGATGGCGGTATCACCTTGGAAACCGCCCCGGCCTGCGCAGGCCAGGGCGCATCCATCTTCATCGCGGGAACCGCGCTTTTTCGCTCGGCAACCATGTCCCGGGATATCGCCAGCATGCGAGAGCGCTGCGCCCGTTCCTTTTCCGAAAACCTCGCCCGACCTGAATAATCATGACCGACTTATCGCATATCCGAAATTTCTGTATCATCGCCCATATCGACCACGGAAAATCCACCTTGGCTGATCGTCTGCTCGAAATTACCCAGGCCGTTGAAAAGCGCGACCTTAAAGCGCAATTGCTCGATGACATGGACATTGAGCGGGAGCGGGGCATTACCATCAAGGCGCATCCGGTTACCATGATGGTGACCGGGAAGGATGGTATCAAATACATCTTCAATTTGATTGATACGCCGGGACATGTCGATTTCTCCTACGAGGTGACCCGCAGCCTGGCTGCCTGCGAAGGCGCCTTGCTGGTTGTCGACGCCACCCAGGGCGTCGAGGCGCAAACCGTCGCCAACACCTTTCTGGCGGAGAAACAAAAACTCACGCTGATTCCGGTCATCAACAAGGTCGACATGCAAAACGCCAACGTCGATGAGGTCATTCAGCAAATCGAGGAAATTCTAGCCATCGAGGCGCAGGACTGCCTCCGGGTGAGCGCCAAAACCGGTCTCGGTGTGGATTCCGTGCTCGATGCCGTCATTAAGCACATACCGCCGCCGGTATCGACCGGACAACATACCCGGGCCTTGGTGTTTGACTCCGAGTTCGATGCCTTTCGCGGTGTCGTCACCTACGTACGCGTGGTGGATGGCGGAATCGCCACCGGCGACCGCATCCGGTTCATCGGCTCCGGCCGCGACTTTGAAGTGAAGGAACTCGGGATTTTTACGCCCGAGATGGTCAAGGTGGAGCGCCTTGGGGCAGGGGAGGTCGGTTATCTTATCAGTAACATCCGCGATCCCGCCGAGGTGAAAATCGGTGATACGGTCACGCTGGCCCGCCATCCCGCGGTGGACCCGCTGCCCGGCTTCAAGGATGTTCACCCCATGGTATTCAGCGGGCTTTACCCGATCGAAGCCAGCGACTTTGAAAAGCTCCGGTTCAGCTTGGATAAATATAAGTTGAATGACAGCTCCTTCACGTACATGCCGGAATCCTCGGTGGCGCTGGGCTTCGGCTTTCGCTGCGGTTTTCTCGGATTGCTCCACATGGAGGTGGTGCAGGAACGTTTGCGGCGGGAATTCGAAGTCGATCTGATCACCACATATCCCAACGTGGTCTACCGGGTTCACAAAACTGACGGGACGGTGGAGGAGCTGGAAAATCCTTCCCGACTTCCTGACCTCAGTGAAATCCGCCTGATTGAAGAGCCGATGATCAAGGCCTTTCTTATCTGCCAAAACGAATCCATCGGTGACATGTTGCAGCTGATCATGGATCGTCGCGGGTCAATCGAAAAAACCGACTCGCTCGACGCCAAGCGGGTGATGCTGACCTGCACGCTGCCGCTCAACGAAATCCTGATCGATTTTCATGACCGCCTCAAAAGTATTAGCCGGGGCTATGCCTCCATGGATTATGAGCATGCGGGTTACCGTGAATCCGACCTGGTCAAAATGGAAATCCTGGTCCATGGCGAACCGGTGGAGGCCTTCTCCTCGATCATTCACCGGGCCAAGGCGGAGAGCCGCGGCCGTCAATTATGCGAAGCCTTGAAAGAGCTGATCCCGCCGGCCATGTTTCCCATCGCCCTGCAGGCGGCGGTGAACAACAAAATCATCGCCCGGGAAACCATACGAGCCATGCGCAAGGATGTAACCGCCAAATGCTATGGCGGCGATATTACCCGGAAGCGCAAGCTTCTGGAACGCCAGAAGGAAGGCAAAAAGAAGATGAAGCAAATAGGGCGCGTCAGCATTCCGCAAGAGGCCTTCATCAAGGTGTTGAAGGGCGGGATGGATTAAGGAATCGACATGAATTTCTGGGAACGACGCAAATTACGAAAAGCCGTGCACCATGTGTTGCACGAGGCCCGCCATGCCCGGCACCTCCGTGAAGATATCGCCGCGCCCGAAAAAATCGACCGCATCCTTAAAGCGGAAGAGGCCTTGCGTGCGGCCTGGGATCTGGAGGATACCGGACGCATCGATCAAGCGGCTGACGAACTGGCGGAAGCCGTGCATGCGGTGATGCCGCCGGCGAAGCACCCGAGGGCCCGCGAGAACATTGAAATCCTCGTTGTGGCTATTGCCGTGGCCATGGCCTTTCGCACGTTTTTCGTACAACCGTTCCGGATTCCCACCGGCTCCATGCAGCCGACCCTGAACGGCATTACCTATACCGAACAATCCAAGCGCGGACTCATGGATTACTTTCCTTTATCCGTGGTTCCGTTTCTGCTTTTCGGAGAGCGGTATGTGGAGGTCAAGGCGCAAGCATCCGGCTTGGTGGATTTCCGTGATGAATATACCGAGGAATCGTATGTCGTGCGGATCGCCGGAGTGCCGCATGTCATTCACAAGGATATGCCGCGTTACGTGGAGGTGCGGAGCAGCGTGGTGCAAAAAGGCGACGTCCTGGCCGGCGGTCGCAAACAATTGGGCGACCATATTTTCGTCAATCGCATGCGTTACAATTTTGCTCCGCCCGCCCGCGGCGATGTCTTCGTGTTCAGCACCCGGGAGATACGCCATCCGGATATCCGACCGGATAACTACTACATCAAGCGCCTGGTCGGAATGCCGGGCGAGTCGCTTCGCATTCAACCTCCGTATCTGATCGCTGATGGCCAGCCGGTTACCGAGCCGCCAGCCTTTCAGCGACAGGTGGAAGGCGAGGGGTATGATGGTTACACCTTGGTTGGTGACACGCCGATTCCGGCGCTGTTGCGACGGCCCACCGATACCGTGGTTTTGGGTCCGGATGAATATTTGCCGCTCGGCGACAACACCCGGGCCAGCTTGGACGGCCGATTCTTTGGCGGCGTAAAACGGGACAGCATCGTAGGTCCGGCCGTCATGGTGTATTGGCCATTCACCAAGCGTTGGGGCCTGATCGACTAAACCGATCTCACCGCGAGCCGGGAATCGAATTTTCGGCGTCTTTTCTCTTTCGAATTCCAACCCGGCTTTGGCGGGGCCAAAGTTATGATAGTAGCCGTAGGGCTGCTTTTTGATTCTGGAACACGATAGATAGCGGCCTTTGATGCCCGAAAGTAGACATAATATATATTATGCGACGTTATGTTGGTGCTGATAAAACCTCCACATCAGGCTGTTTCATGAAATGCTCCTTGCGCGTTCTACAACGTCTAGATGATGGAATCCGGTCGTTGCGCCGCGATGCACATTACGCGCTACCGACTACCTGTTCGTACAGGGCCGCGTACTTTTTAGCCGATGCGGTCCAGGTGAAATCCTGGCGCATGGCGCGCCGTTGAATTTCCGTCCAGCGCTTTGGTTGACCATAAAGCGCAACCGCGCGACGCACTGCCGCCAGGAAGGAATCTTCGGTGAACGCGTCAAAGGTGAAGCCGTTGCCCGCCGTCGGCTGCGCGGTTACATCCGTGATGGTGTCAGCCAATCCGCCCACCCGATGCACCACCGGTATGGCGCCGTACCTCAGGCTGTATAACTGATTCAGGCCGCACGGTTCAAATTGCGAAGGCATCAGGTAGATGTCTGCGCCGGCTTCGATGCGGTGTGCGAGCTTGATGTCAAACCCGCTTTTGGCGGCGACGCGGCCAGGCCAACGTTTCGCCCATCCGGTCGTCAAGGCCAATAGCTCTTCCGTTCCGCTGCCCAGAATGACCAGGCCAGCGTTTGTTTCCTGCATGATCGTCGGCAATACGGCATCAAGCAAAGCGATGCCTTTTTGAGGCGTCAAACGCGTGACGATTCCAAGCAGCGGATCGGACGGTTTGATGGTCAGTTTCATGCGGCGAATCAAGTCGGCTTTGCAGCTTTTTTTCCCTTCTAAATCGTCCGGGGAATATTTGGCGGTGATATGCTTGTCGACCTCGGGATTCCACACCGTCGGATCAATGCCATTCACAATGCCGGATAGTCGATCCGATTTTTCCGACAAAACACCTTCGAGTCCGCAGCCCCATTCCGGGGTTTGGATTTCCCGGGCATAGGATTGGCTTACCGTCGTGACATGATCAGCGGTTGTGATGCCGGCCTTGAGGCAATTTACGTTGCCGTAGAATTCGAGCGTGTCGACCGAGAAACACGAGAACGGCAGATTGGTGTAGGAGTAATTATCGCCGCCAAACACGCCTTGAAACGCGAGGTTGTGAATGGTGAACACCACTTTTTCCCGTTGCGTCCTCCCCTCCCCGCTCAACCCATGCTTCAGATAGAGGCCCATCAGTCCGGCTTGCCAGTCGTGGGCGTGAACGATATCGAACGGCGACCCGAGGGTATCAATGAGCGCGGTTACCGCTTTCTGGTAAAAAATGAACCGCTCGAAGTTGTCGTCGTAATCGCGGTCGGGAAGGTTGTAGAGTTCAGACCGGTCAAAAAATTCATCGCGCCGGATAAAGTAAATGGCCGGACCTTTTCCCCGGGATTTCCAGATATCGGCCTGGTAACGGTGGAACCCTACGGGAATTTGCAGCCGAATACCGGTGTCCTCAACCGGATGCGGCCCTTCCATGACCCGCCGGTACATGGGCATGAACTGCGTTACCGAATAACCGATATGCTCTAGGGCCTTGGGCAACGAACCACAAACATCCGCCAATCCACCGGTGGATGCGTAGGGTGATATTTCGCTGGAAACAAACGCCAGATTCAACATGCTGCTTGACGCCCCTTGTAATAAAGACCAAAAGCCTGATCCATGAAGAACCCTACAGCAGCGCTGGGAAAAAAACTATTAGAATTTCTCGGGCAAGCGGACTACCGCCCCCTGAAAGACCACGATCTCGCCGATGAATTGGGCGTGTTGTTCCACCAGCGCTCCGCGTTCCGGGAGTTGCTGCGCGAACTGTCGCACGCCGGTCATATCCGTAAAATCAAAGGAAATCGCTGGGCAACCGCGCGCGCCGGAGAAACGCGGGCGCATGAGGTCATCGGAATCATATCGGTCTCTCCACAGGGACATGCCATGGTGCGGCTGCGGGGTAAAAGTGGTTCGGCCGCGGAGGTGTTTATCCCCCCGCGAGGGGTCGCCGGGGCGTTGCATGGCGATGAAGTGGCGGTGGAGATCGTGGATACCGGCAAGCGGACTCGCGAACCAACGGAACCCCCCACCCGCCTTCGTCCGGAGGGTCGGGTCGTTCGGGTTATCCGGCGCGGTAAATCCATCCTGGTTGGCTTGCTGATGAAATCGCCAGCCTACTGGTACGTGATACCCGATCATCCGCGGATCAATCAAAATGTGCGGGTGAGCGGACGCGATGCCCCTGGCGGCCGACGCCCGGATCCCGGCAACAAGGTCGTGGTTCGCCTGGCCGAGTCCGTGGCCGGGGAAATGTTACAGGGCGAAATCATCGAGGACCTGGGCGATGCCAATGCGCCCGGCGTCGATGTACTTTCCATCTTGCGCGAACATGATATCGCCGTCGACTTCAGCGTCCGTTCAGAGCGCGAAGCCCGTCAACACGCTTCGGCGGGTCTGGCCGAATTCGACGGCGCGGGAAGGTTGGATCTGCGGGAGGAATGCATCATTACCATCGACCCCGCCGATGCCAAGGATCACGACGATGCGGTATCCCTGCGTCCGCGACCGGAAGGCGGTTGGATTCTGGGCGTCCATATTGCGGATGTTTCGCATTTTGTCACGCCCGGCTCGGCCATTGACGAAGATGCGCGACGCCACGGGAACAGCGTCTACATGGTGGATCGTTTCATACCCATGCTTCCTCCCTACCTGACCGCGGAAGTCTGCAGCCTGAAAGCCGGCCGCGACCGACTCGCTTATTCGGTCTTCATCACTTACAACGAGGAGGCGGATGTCGAAGCCGTGGAGATGAAAGCCTCGCTGATTCACCCCCGCATCCTGCTCGACTACGAAAGCGTGCAGGAATTAATTGTTCGAGGAGTCGCCACCGCCATTCCCGGCGAGTATCACGACGTACTGCTGGCCATGCATGATGTGGCCACCCGGCTTCGCAAGAAGCGTATGAGCCGCGGAGCGATCGATCTGGCCATGCCGGAAGTCACCTGCCGCTTGGATGACCGGGGTCGTCCGGTCTCAATCAAGCGCCGGGCCGCCCCGGAGGCGTATCACTTGATTGAGGAATTTATGTTGGCGGCGAATGTCGCGGTGGCTGAACGCCTGCATGAGGCCCGGACGCCCGCCTTGTACCGCGTCCACGAGGAACCCTCCGAGGAACAGTGGGAACAAATGGCGGCCGACCTCCAGCAACTCGGGGTTATGGAGCATCCAACCGACCGGCACGATGCGCAGCGGATCGGACGCGCTTACAACAATCAGCCGCTCGGTTATCCGGTTTCCGTGGCGATTCTACGCAATTTCAAACGCGCCCTGTACCAGGCGGATTGTGCGCCGCATTTCGGCCTGGCCTTTGACCATTACACCCATTTCACCTCGCCGATTCGGCGTTACTCCGATCTGGTGGTTCATCGTATTCTCAAGGGGCTGGATGCCGGACATGGCGGAACGTACAGCACCGCGGAATGTGAGGAAGTGGCCGAACATTGTTCGCGCCGCGAACGGGAGGCGGATGAGGCGGAAGAAGAAAGCCTCCACATCAAGCGGATTCAGTTTTACGAAGCGCAGTTGGAGAAAGGCGCGATCGGACCTTGGCCGGCCTTGATTACCGGTGCTACCGCCCGAGGCATTTTGGTGGAAATTGTCGAAACCCTTCAGCGGGGGTTCATCCCGATTCATGCCCTACCCGATCCGACCATGAAAATCGACCGCTCCACCGGCTACTTGACCGGTCGAAAAGGGCGCCGGATTGCCCGTCTGGGCGATGTCGTCCCGGTTTCCTTGATGCGCGTGGACCGGGGACGGAGGTCGGTGGAATTGCGGTGGGAAGAAGGATCGCGGAACGTTAGCGGAGAAGGTAAATCAACTTCTCGATCTCCCCGTCGCGCTCGACGTCGATAACCACGGCGCCGAGACGCTCCTGCATGAACTCGCCAATAAAGTATTCGGCGCGGGCCTGACTGGTCATGTTCATGGAGTTGACCCTACGTATCTTGTCGCCTTCGCGAAGACCTACGGATTCGAAAAATTCTTTCTCGCCCTCAAAATCGAGTTGGTAACCCCGAATGTCGCCATCCGGGTTATAGTCAGGTTTCATGGACATGTAGATCGCGGCGATGCGTTCGGGTTGATCCAGCAGTTCGTAGTAATAATCAACCAGCGCCTGGCGTTGAATGACCCACCGGGTTTCCCCGATTCGCTGGCCGAAGCGGTTGCTTTCCAGGACGACTTCTTCCGGATCGTCAAAAATCGACGGATCGCCTTCCTCCTCCGGTTGTGGTTTCGGCGTTTTGGGGCCATCCTTGAAGCTGAGGGTTAACGTTCGTTCCTCGCCGTTATGACGCAACAGGAGGCGGTCCTGGTCGATGCTGACGATTTCGTGATCCTCAATCTGCTGCCCCACGCTGACGATGTGTTGGCGATTGGCCTGGATATCATCAAGAATCGCCCGGCGCCGTCCGTCCGGATTATCCGGGTCGGCGCCCATCACCAAAAAGGTGCCGGCCAACCGGAACCGTTCGCCGGCCATTCGATCGGTTGGGACGCCTGATCGTGCGCGAAACAGCGCCCAGCTTTCCGCGGAGATCGTCTCGGGTTCGGCTTCGAATTCCTGCGTGCCCGACCAGCCGTCCGGTTGATTGCCAACCGCCGGCGCCTGCAGCGTGATCCACGCTGCCCGTGCCACAACCAGCACCGCGAGGGCGGTCAACACAACCGTCGCCCACGTTGCCGCCCGCTCCTTATTCACGTGTTGCATCATTTCGCCAGGTTCTCAAGAAATTCACGGGGAGTAAGCCGGATTTTGTTCTAACCGATCATTTATCTAGGCGATCAACCCGAAGCTCCCGCGCCTTGCGACGCCGTGAAACGGGCCGTTTCTTGCTTCCTATTTGATCTTGCTCCGATTGGGGTTTGCCTTGCCTTCCTTCTTGCGAAGAAACCGGTGGTCTCTTACACCGCCTTTTCACCCTTACCCCGCATGCCCGAAGGCTAACGAGGCGGTTTGTTTCTGTGGCACTATCCGTCGCCGCGGTTTTCCCGCGACCCTCCCACCTTATTCGGGTGAGACAACCCGCCCTGTGGAGTCCGGACTTTCCTCCAAAGGCTAATGCCTTCAGCGATCGGACCCCCATGAATTTCAGCGCGTAGTATACCGGGTTACGGCTGCCAGTACAAGAGCCGTCCGCAGTAGGAGCAACTAACCATGGTGTCGCCGCGTTTGGCATCTTGAACCAACTGGGGAGGCACTTTCATGTGGCAACCGCCGCAGGTGCCGTTTTCCACCGGAACCAGGGCATAATCGCCTTTGTTGTTGAAGATCCGGGTGTACCGGGATAGCCAGGAAGGATCGATCCCCTCGGTGAGTCCTTCACGATTTTTACGCGCTTCTTCCACTTCGGTTTGAATATGTTTGAAGCGTTCGTCCAGCGCCTTGATATCCGTCTCCACCGAAGCTTCGTCGAGTTGAAGGGCTTGTTCGCGCTCGGTGACCACGGTCTTCAGCGGTTCGGATTCTTCCATCAAGGCGATTTCCCGCTCCTCAAGCTCGCGAATCCGGCCCATCTGCTCACGGATTTCCCGCTCGAGTGCGCGGTATTGGTCGTTGGATTTGATCTGTCCTTGCTGGGCCCGGTATTTTTTGATGGTTTCCTTGACCGAGTCGATTTCCAGTTCGATGGATTTGATCTGAGCAGCGTTTTTCTTGAGGTTTTCCTGGGCCAGGGTGTGGGCGTCCCGGTTGGCTTTTAGTCGCGATTCAATGAGTTGTTTCCGGGCCGGAATGTCCCGGGTTTCCTGTAGCAATTGTCTCAATTTCCGGTCGCGATCCTGTAATACGAGCAACTTTTCGAGGGTCGTCACCTGCTGGCGTCTCCTGTTCTACGGTTCATGCTCCCAACGCGCCGTCATGCCGCGCTGGGAATTCCCATTCAACTTGTCAAAAATCCCCGATACCAAAACGCGAACATAGCGTTTGAGGGTGTGTTTGTCAACGTTTCAGATTGACGGATGGAATGACGCATCCCACTTTCCTTGCTGAAGTTACATGCAAAGCAAGCGACACAATCCATTTTGGTCGATCGGACTCGCCTGGGGGCCCGCATGTGCGTGGGCAGCGGCAATTTTCTGGATGAGCAGCCGGTTGGAGACGCCTACCCCTACCTTCTGGCTGCCCCCCCATGCCGACAAAATCATTCATGCCGTCCTGTATGCCATCCTTGCCGGATTGATCCACGTTGCGTTGCGGATGCGTGGATTCCCTCCGCCTCGCGCCGCGTGGTGGGCGTTGGGATTGGCCTCGCTCTATGGCATAACCGATGAGTGGCATCAATCCATGGTCGCGAATCGGCATGCGGATGTTATGGACTGGATCGCCGATACCGTGGGCGCCGCATGGGTGGTGTTCGCGGCTCGACATGAAACGCGCTGGTTTCCCGGCTTCTTGCACCGAAAGTTTTCACCATGAACTATTTTATTGCGGGTACCGATACCGGCGTGGGGAAAACCGTGGTGACCGCGGCTTTGTTCCTGGCTTTTGCCGAACGCGGGCTGCGCGTGTTTCCCTTTAAACCGGTGCAGACCGGCTGGCGACCGGATGAACACGATTTGCGGTGGGCGCTGGAATTTGCTCCCGGTAAGGTAAGCGATACCATTCGGGAACGCTTGAATATCTACCGCTTCTCCCTTCCTGCTTCTCCGCATCTGGCCGCCGCGCAAGCGGGGGTTGTCGTCGATCCCCAGGTCATCCTTAAGCGCCTGCACGAACTGGAAAGCTGCGCCGACATCATCCTGTTGGAAAGCGCCGGCGGGGTGATGACCCCGCTTACCGAGTCTTGGACCATGCTGGACTTGCTCCAAGCAACCGCCGCAACCCCGATTCTGGTCGCGCGGAGCGCACTTGGGATGCTTAACCATACCGCCTTGGCTTGGGAGGCCATGACCCGGGCCGGTTGCCCGCCGGCCGCCTTGGTGATCAACGATGCCGCTGAAGTCGTCTCCGATGAAGACCGGCTTATCCGCAATGACAACATTGCCTGGTGGCGCCGACGCCTCGCCCCCATTCCCGTCGTAGTGTTCGACCATCAAGCTGCCTGGTCGGCCTCCACCTTGCGGGCGATGGGCTCCCGTTTGGTCGAGGCGTTGACCGTTGGTTCGCCCAGGAAAACTACCCGCTGATCGGGCCTTGGCGGGATGCGGCAATACCAGCCGCGCAAATAATCACCATGCCGATTACTGACGCCAGATCGGGCGACTCATGCCATAACCACCAGTCCATAAGCCCCGCGAACACTACGGCGCTGTACTGGAAATAGCCGATCTGACCGGCAGGCGCCGAGGCATAACCCCGGGTAAGCAGCCACTGGCCCAAGGTGGCCCCTGCCCCCACCCCGGCCAATAGCGCCGCTTGGAACAGGTCCGGCGTCTTCCACATAAACAACATCGGCGGAAGCGAAATCAATGACCCGATCAATGCGAAGTAAAAAACAATCCGGAATGCCGGTTCGGTGCTGGCTAGTTTGCGAATATTGACGAGGGCGAAGGCGGCAAACAATGCCGACAACAACCCCGCGAGCGCTCCGATGGGCAGGTCGGAAAATCCCGGTTTGATAATCAACAGCGCCCCACAGAAACCCAGCGCCAGCAAGCCGGCGATCCGGCGGGTTATCGCCTCCCGTAAAACCGCGTAGGCGAGAATGGGAATCAACAGGGGCGAGGTAAAGTTCAACGTCACCGCCTCGGCCAACGGAAGGCGCGCGATGGCAAAAAAGAAACAATACATCGCCAGCACCCCGGACAATGCCCGCACCGAATGATCGCCGATCCGGTAGGTTTTCAGGGTCAACGATCGCCGGGCCAACACCAGGGGAAGCAGAAAAATAAAGCCGCCGGCATTCCGGAAAAAAACCACCATGGCCACCGGAAGGTCGCTCAACAACGCCTTGACCAATAAGCTAACCACGGAAAATACCGAGGCGGCGCCGATCAGGAAAAGCGCTCCGTGTTTCAGGCTTTGAGGATACAAGGAACCGGTGGAGGCGACCGCGCTCACTTGCGCAGAATCCGGATCATAAACATCACGTAATAAACCATGAACAGCCCGAACATCAAACCCAGCGCCATGAACGCCCGCCCGGACCATAGCGCACGTTGGGGTTCGTCCATGCCCCGTGCGGTCAACATCATGCCCATGCCGGCCAGCCCAAGCGCATAGGCGGTCAGGCGAATCCACAACGTTACCCGGCCTCTTCGTTTTTGCGGGGTGTTCATAGGGTCAGCAACTCCTGTACATCTTCCCACGACAGGCTGCGAATGATGTCCGCATCGGCGGCCAGGGTGGCCTCGATGACCGCGCGTTTACGTTGCTGCAGGGCCAGGACTTTTTCTTCAATGCTGTCGCGGGTGATCAGTTTGACATTGTATACGGTTTTGTGTTGGCCGATACGATGCGCCCGATCGGTCGCCTGGTCTTCAACCGCGGGATTCCACCACGGATCAAAGTGAATGACCATGTCCGCTCCGGTGAGGTTCAAGCCGGTTCCGCCGGCTTTCAGGCTGATCAGAAAAAGCGGAATATCATCCTGCGCGTTGAAGCGCTGAACCTCTTCCCACCGGTGAATGGTGGAGCCATCGAGGTAACAGAACGGAATTCCGTTTTTGGTTAGTTGGTCGCGGATGATGTGCAGCATGGAAACAAACTGGCTGAATACCAGCACGCGATGCCCGCCGTCCATGGCTTCATCCAGCAGTTCCATGAACAAGTCCAATTTACCTGAAGGGTGCTTGAATTGTACGTCCGGCATTTTCAGAAGATTCAAATGGCAGCAGGCCTGCCGCAAACGGGTGAGCGTCTTGAGGATCATGAACCGCGAGCGCGTGAAACCCTGGGCGTTGACCAATCCGGTGATTTGCTGCGACGTGCTTTCCAACAGTTGGCGATACACCGCCCGCTGCTCGGGGGTCATGGTGCAATACGCGGTCCGATCCAACCGTTCAGGCAATTCCTTGGCGACCTCGCGTTTTAACCGCCGCAGGAGAAACGGATGCACTTTCTGTCGCAACCGTTGTTGCACCGACTGGCCGCTTTCGCCGCCCGCGGCAATCGGCGCTTCGTAGTGACGTCGAAAATGCTGATGATGACCCAAATAACCGGGCATGAGAAAATCCATGATCGACCACAAGTCGGTAACCCCGTTCTCGACCGGGGTTCCGGTCAATACCAACCGGTGCACCGCGCGGAGTTTTTTGGCCGCCCGGGCGTTTTGGGTTGAGTGATTTTTGATGTGCTGGGCTTCATCGAGGATGGCGGCGGAAAATTCGTAACGCTGATAATGCTCAATATCCCGGCGCAACAGCGCATAGGAGGTGATGACCAGGTCGGTTTTCTCCAGCTTATCAAGCGTCTTCCGGCGGTCTTGGCCGTGCACAATATGAACCGACAACTCGGGTGTGAATCGCCGGCACTCATCGGCCCAGTTTTCCAGCAGGCTGGTCGGGCACACCACCAGGGCCGGCTTGCCCGACGCCCGTTTGTCCAGGCGCGAAAGCGTCAACCAGGCCAGGGCTTGAATGGTTTTTCCCAAGCCCATTTCATCGGCGAGGATTCCGGAAAACCCGCAATGTTCAAGAAAGCGCAGCCAACTGACGCCTTCTTTCTGGTAGCCGCGCATGATTTTTTCCAATCCGGGGGAAAGCGTCACCGGCTCCATGTGCACTTCCCGGTTCTGCCGTTGAGCAAGGCGGGCGAACGCGTCATCGCTGGTCCAACGCACGTTGGTCAAGGCGCCGACCGCATGTTGCAGGTAACCGGCATGAATGGCATCCAGGCGTTGCCGCCCGCGGGTCAGCCCGCCGTGATGATCGCATTCGTCCAGCATATCCTGGAGGGTCTGCAGATTGTGACGATCCATCAGCCAAATGCGCTCACCCTGCCGTACGCATCCCTCGCCTTTGAGCAGGGCCTGCTGAATCAGTCCGGGATCCAGCACTTGCCCCTCGGTATCCCGGAAGGTGAGCGAACAGTCGAATCCCATGCCCGGCTCGTCCGCCTGGCAGGCCACTTCCGGAACGATCCAGGACACCCCTTGCTTTAAAGCCTCCAGCCAACCTTCAAAGGTGATGTTCCAACCCAGCCCCTTCAGCGCCGGAAGCGTCTTGGCCAGGACATCCATGATGCTTTGCGCACCCTCGACCACAATCGTGTTGTCGTCACGCCAATAGGCGGGAACCAGTTGCAAGAGGTTTTTCCATGCGGTTTTTTCCGCCGCCGGATCCCGTAGCACATAGCGCCGGGTATCGTGGCGATCCGGAACGGCGTACGGGGGAACAGTATCCGACACGGTGACATCGGGCCCGGGCAATCCCTCGTAATCGGCATGAAGCATGACCCGCATGCGTTCGTAATCGCCGGATAACACCACGCGAAAATCCGGGCATCCGACGGTCCACGTCAACTCCGCTTCGGGATACCGGTGATCAATCAACCAGGTGCTTTCGAGGCGGGGCTTTTGCTGGTGGAGGAATGCCGGCAAGTCGATTCGCGAAATCCGCAAAGGCTTTTCGTAAAGATCGTGTAGCTCCCGGGGCAATGCGGAGGCGAGCGGACGAATGCAATTCCCGCGATAGATCCAGGCCGATTGCCGACCGGCCAGGATTACGCTCTCCCCCGCCCCCTCGGCCTTTCCTTCCAACTCCAGCGTCAGGATTAAGTCCCCGGTTTGATCGTCCATGCCCGTGGTGAGCAGCGGTGTGATCGGATCGGCTTTCATCACCACATACGATTGCGAGTCGCCGTCGTAGAGCACGTTTTCCGGAACATGTTCGAGCAGTTCGATAAAGTCGTCCACTGGCAGCGGCGCCGGTCCCTTGATCGGAACCCCCATCATGTCTTCCAGGCAGTACAGCAGGTGTTCGTGGTCGGGCGGAAAACAAAACGGAACTTCCACCGGAGCTTTTTCAATGCGTGTTTTCTTGTCGCGATAATGAATCCAGGCGGAAAGTGGAACCACCCCCGCCGGGGCGGACGCCCGCCACCCGGATTCCAGCTTGATGCGCAAGCTCGCGGTTTGAGCGTGCGGAGATCCCGGCGGATTGCGGCGTATGCAGCCATACTCCACGGCAAAGCGTGCATGTTTCTCGCGGCGTTGCTGAATCCGCATCTCCCGGTCCGTCCGGTTATCGGCGAACTCCTGAACATAGGCATACCCCAGCGCCACGGCATGCGAACAAACCAGCCCGCGCTCGCGCGAATCCCGACAGGGGCAAAGGTTTTCAATGGAACCGTCTTTCAGCATCCGGAACCGCGTGATCATATCGCGCGTTCCAAAGCTTAGTACACCTTTCACCATCGAACCTTCACACTCGAGGTTCTTGACCGCGCCCGATTCGTAAATGCGTTTTCCCTCCTGGAGCTGATGCGGACCGGCCCACTTCTGGAGGGCGTCACGATTTACGTAGGGTCGTTCCGCCGTGGCGGTGTTCCCGTTTTGTATGTGCGAAGGTGTCATCATGGCCAACGGGCTACTATAAAGGCAACGGGATCAACTTCCAAGGGAGGACTTTGTCTGGACGACTTTTTTCTCATGCAGTACGTTTTCCCCATGAAATCACCTGGTACATCCTTTCGTTGGTTGCGTTGGATCGGTTTACTGATCGGCGTCTTGATCGTCATGCTCCTCGCCGTTCTCGTCCTGGCCGGACCGATCGCCACCCCGATCGCCCGTAAAGCTCTGGCGGAAAACCTGATTCCCGCCACCGAATTGGACCGCATCGAAGCCCGGCTGATTCGGGGATTCATTCAAATCCGCGGCTTGCGGATTGCCCAACCCGATGGTTTCGGCGATGGCGACTTCCTCCATATTGACCGGCTATGGATCCAGGTACGGGTCTCCTCGTTATTCGGCGGAGCCATACACATCAACGATATCGGCGCGGAGGGCCTGAATATTCATGTCTTGAAAAACGAGGATGGGATCATGAATACCGCCCGCCTGACCCTGGAAAGCGAACCGGCTCCTGACGCGCCGGCGACTCCACCTGACGAACCGTCTGATGTTGCGGAAGCCGACACCAAATTGCCGGCGGACGCAGTTGCCCCATCCGAGCCGTCCGGACTTGCGGTATGGGTTCACCGAATCGCCGTGCGCGACCTGGCCTTTACCTACACGGATCAAAGCATCAACCCCGATAAACCGGTAGCCATACACCTGCGAAAGACCGATATAAGCGCGCATGATCTGGTATTTGATCCGTCCACCCAAGTCCCGCGCGATATGGTTTCGACCTTAACGATCACCGGTCAATTTGAACATGCCGATACCCCGTCCACCCCGATTGGCATTCAAGTCCGGCTGGGTCCATTGACCGCCGGTATTCCCGCCGTATTTGCCTCCGTGGTCCTGACCGGTCTGGAGTTGGGTTCCGTCGGCGCCATGATCCCTCCCGGAGTGGCCGCTACCCTCGGCGGAGATGTGGTGGATGCCGGCATCCGGCTGAAATTGGCGGACGACGTATTGGATGTCGATGCGGTGGTGCAAACGGCCGGTGCGCGTTTCCCCATCAAGGTGAGCGGGACACCGGAAATGCCCCGCGTGGATAGCGGCGCGGTACTGCTCGGAGCCTTTGGCCGCGTCGGCGGACTGGTCGGCAACACGCTCGGCAATGTCGCCGGGGCCGGCTTGCAGGTCGGCGAAGGCGCGCTCAATGTCGCCACATCCGCCGGCAAAGGCGCGGCCAATATCGTCGGCGGATTAGGGCGCGGTCTATTTGATACGGTAAAAAGCGCGGCGACCCTCGATGTTAAAGGCGTTGGAGACGGCTTGGTTGGAACCGTTACCTCCGTGGGCCAGGGGGCGGTGGATACAGTCACCGAAGTGGGCGGTACCGCCTTCGACACCGTCGGACAAGCCGCGCGAACCACCACCGGAAGCACTGGCGCCGATGCCTGGCGGGAAGGAAAGTTGACCCGGCATACGCCCGCATGGGAAGCCGCTCAAGCATGGGTCGCTGATGCCTCCTGGGCGACGGATGTCCAGGATAATCAAGAAGCTGTTTCGTCCGAAGACCTACCCTGACCGGACTTAATCGGCATGGAAAGTATACGGCGTTGTGTTATAGTGTCTGTATGACCGAACCCGTAGCCTTAACGTGCTCGAGCGATGTGACCGCCGGAAACCCGGGCGGCCCCACTTCGTTTTGGCGACGCCGGGTGGTCGCCCCGTTGGTCGGTCAATTAAAACAAGGCGTGACCCCCGAGAAATTGGCGCAAAGTATGGCATGGGGCGCCTGGTTGGGTATCTTCCCCATCCTCGGAACCACATCCATGCTGTGTGGCATCTTCGCGGTTGCCCTCCGCTTGAATCATATCGCCATTCAAACGATCAATTGGCTCGTCTATCCCCTTCAACTGGTTCTGATCTTGCCGTTTTTACATCTGGGAAACCGCTTGTTTGGCCGGGAGCCCATGTCGTTATCCCTTGTCGAAATTTCCAACGCCTTTTCCGCCGACTTTCTGGACGCGAGCATCGAACTGGGCGGCTTGGCCTTGCGCGGAATCGCCGCGTGGACCGTGGTCGCCCTCCCCTCCATCTGGTTGCTCAGTAAACTCCTTGCACCGCTGATCCGTCGGCTGGATGCCGGATTTCGCGAAAGGTGGCGTCCTTCATGACCGGACTCGGTTTCATGATGACGGCCTCGACCGTTCTGGCTTGCGGAATCATGGTCGGGCTGTGGCTGATTCAACGCCGGACCGGAAACGCGGGAATCGTGGATATCGGATGGTCCGGCTCCATCCCCTTGCTGGTCGCGCTCTGCGGCATCTTGCTATGGACGGACCAAACCCGCACCAGCGCGGATGTAATGCGCCAGGTAGCCGCGACCATGATGTGCGCGCTATGGGGCTTCCGGCTGGTCGCCCATATTCACCGCCGCAGTCACGGTAAGCCGGAAGACCGCCGTTACGCCACCCTGCGCAAAAACTGGGGAAATCACGCGCAACGGAACCTCTTTTGGTTTTTCCAGTTTCAGGCGGTCGCCGCGGCATTGTTCGCTCTGCCCTATATCCTGATCCTACGGAATCCCGCGCCGGATATACACCCGCTGGAATGGGCGGGACTGGTCCTCTGGTTCATGGCCTGGTTCGGCGAGGCCATCGCCGACCAGCAGCTTGCCGCCTTCAAACGGAACCCCGCCAACGAGGGCAAGGTGTGCGACGCGGGACTGTGGAATTATTCCCGCCATCCCAATTATTTTTTTGAATGGTTGATCTGGTGCGCGGTCGCCCTGGCCGCCCTTCCCGCTCCTCTTGGTTGGATCGCCCTGGTGTGCCCGGTATTGATGTTGTTTTTCCTGTTCAAAGTAACCGGAATACCGGCCACGGAAGCGCAAGCCTTAAAAAGCAAGGGCGATGCCTACCGGCGCTACCAGAAAACCACCAGCGTATTTGTGCCGTGGTTTAAACGAAAGGATTGACCATGTGGTATCTCCCCCTCCTCCGCGCCGGTTTGATGCCGGACGCTCTTCTCCGTTTTGGCATTCGCCGCTTGCTGGCGGATCGGATTCGTCAGGAAAGCGGAACGAGCGAGGAAGATGCCCTTCGCCGCAAGATGCAGTTTATCGCCGCCATGCGGGAAGGACCGCTCGCCATTCATACCCGCGATGCCAACGAACAACACTACGAAGTGCCCACGGCATACTTTCAGCGCGTACTGGGTCATCGACTCAAGTACAGCTCCTGCTTATGGCCTCCGGAAGTTCGTGACCTCGACGGCGCGGAGTTGGCCATGCTAGACCTCACCACCGGACGTGCCGGGATTCAGGACGGCATGGACGTGCTGGAGCTGGGGTGCGGCTGGGGTTCATTGAGCCTCTATCTCGCCGCCCGCTTCCCCGGCTGCCGGATTACCTCGGTCTCCAATTCCCGCACCCAAAAAGCCTACATCGACGCCGAAGCCGCCCGCGAAGGATTGACCAACCTGCGCATTATCACATCCGACATGAACGACTTCGACATTTCCGAGCGTTTCGACCGCGTCGTCTCCGTCGAGATGTTCGAACACATGCGCAATTACCGCGAACTGTTGAAGCGGGTGGCCGGCTGGCTCAAACCCGACGGTCGCGTGTTTGTTCATATTTTCGTGCATGATCGCTTTGCTTATCCATTCGCCACCGGGGAGGACGACGACTGGATGGCCCGCTACTTTTTTACCGGCGGCTTGATGCCCTCGTTTGATGTTTTCGATCACTTCACCGAAGACCTGGCCGTTGAACAACGCTGGGAGGTGAACGGTCAGCACTACGAAAAGACCCTGAACACCTGGCTGATCCGTATGGATACCGCCCGCGCCGAACTCACCCCCTTGTTCCGGGAAACCTACGGCAAGGAGTGGAAAACCTGGTGGCAGTACTGGCGTATATTCTATATGGCCTGCGCCGAGTTGTTCGGCTACCGACACGGCAAGGAATGGTACGTCGGCCACTACCTGCTCAAGCCGGTAGCTTGATCTCGCAGCCAGCGAGATGGTCTAGTGAACGAGTCTACTCGATGCCATTCAAATACGTCGTGAATGACGCCTCTAGTTTTTTCGAATTCACCTTGTCCGTGAACGGCCATGCGCCATCGTCACTCTGGAGCAAGTTGCTGATCGCAATCAAATCGAAAGCGACCCTCGACCAAGCACTGCTCAAGCAGGGTTAACAAGGGAAAAGTATGATTAACGTTGGTCACCAAGAACCGTTTTGAATCGTCATCGTATATAAACTGGCGATTAAAAAGACGCGTACGCCCCGGATAGCTGTACCACACGATGTACAGGGGGTCTAAACCAGCAATACATCGGATGTGAACCGGTTGGTGCCAATGACTGTTCATACTCCAGTACGTTTCTCGTTGGCGCTCAATGCTCTCTCGATATTCAGGTGCGTGGTTCGATATAAAGGCGTCAAAATCCCGCTCCGGGAGATTGGACTGAAATACCGAAAATGCTTCGATTAAACTCAACCTTTTCGCCTCGGGAAACGAGGCCGACACCTCATCATCCAATTGAATAAGATCGACATAGAGGATTGCCGGATTATTCGTGCTCTCATCGCACGATATAACGGCACATCCGCTCGGTAAAGCGTAGGTGTCGGCTCGCAACAGTGGAATACGGTATTCATCAAGCCTATCGAATGACATCTGGATAATTCCGGACAAATGCGACTCGCTTAAATCCCACAGATACCCACCGTTTCGCGCGCGGAATGTATACACCACGCCATCGAGCTTTCCATCATGGGAGTGCATCAAATACCATACGGAATTTCCACAGTTTAAACGATAATCAACATGGAGGTTATCGCTTCGGAAAACTTCGCGCTGTTTGGCAAAGAAATCCGCGAAACGAATGGATGAGGAAGGATCCTGCCGGTTCGTGATTTCGGAATCGATCATTTCGAGAATGGATGTCCGGTCGCCAGCTTCCAACGCGTTCATCAGGGAAATAAATGCGGAATCCGCTGCATGGGAAATTCCGGAAGGCGACAAGCTTGCCAGGTTTCCCCCGATACGATCACCGTTTAGGCGCAAACGGGCCGTTGTTTCGATTTTATTGCCTGGCCCGGAATACGCATCAACGGAAAGAAGAAATTCGTCCCCACTGGCCCAACAGTTGAGCCAGAACAAAAGAAAACATAGACAACGTAATGTTTTTACCATGGTTCTGTTACCCGCCATCATAAGTCACGAGGCTGTTGTTTCTGTGTCCCCGATTGATTAGCCACTACCCGCTCAAGCCGGTAGCTTGATCTCGCAGCCAGCGAGATGGTCTAGTGAACGAGTCTACTCGATGCCATTCAAATACGTCGTGAATGACGCCTCTAGTTTTTTCGAATTCACCTTGTCCGTAAAATCATCATCGGTAATGAGTCCTTCGCGATAACGCATCAAGTCATCATACGCGACCTGAAGCAGCAATCCTTCGGCCTTATGAAACTCCGTTGATGCAAGGGGGGCAAAGCGAAAGATAACAAATAGATTGCGCGCATTCATTGTCGACATTTCCGGGATTATCAGGTTTTTCAACCACATGCGGAATTCCGGTCTCTGGTGAATGGCGTCGTCAATGGTTCTATCCTCACAACTGATCATGAACTCCATGACGATGCAGCATTCGGGAATAACGTATAAACTGGGTGTAATGTTTACCCACCCCAATTCGTGCGGTGGATTCAAATTGACATGCTGCTTCAGCGCATCGCTTTGCTTCATCAGCATATCGTCAAGGTTTATTGCGAAGGAGTAATTAGCTACCTGACAGCATAGGCAAAACAACACGGCACTATGAAATGTAAATTTAAATAATTTCATATTTATACTTCCGAATGAAGGTTGTTGTTTGTTGTGGGCACCTCTTAACATTTACTGGCGTAGTAAAGTTTAAAAAAATCCCCGATACCATTTCCCCACGATGAACGTCGAATGCGAACATGTCCTTCTACTAAAGCGATCGCAAATCTGGAGTCCTAAAAAAACAGATTCCACGATAACGTCGTCTCATGCATATCGAGATCATGATTACGCGTGTATTGCTGCAGCAAGCGCAAGCTTTGCTCGCGGGTCAACCGACGATCCACGCCGGCTGACGTCTCGACCCGCCACCAGTCGTCATCGCCTTCGTAGATCCACGCCGTCCGTGCCTGCAGTAGGGATTTCCAATCGCGTCCGAGCGTGATCATCCAATTTGCGGACGCACCTGGACCGCCGGCAATCCAGGAACGATAACGGTCACCAAGGTGAATTTCCGATTCCAGCATACCCCACACCAAATGGCGCTCTCCGATCTCCCAGGCCGCGCCTCCGCCGGTTTGCGCCGAAAATACCATTCCGTTCTGGTTGCGCCGCCGGTCCATTTGCGTAAACCCCAAACGAGCCCGCCATGCCGTCGGGGTAAATAACTCCGTGCGCGGAGCAATCGACTCCACATGCACCACGTCGATAAAACGCCACTCCAGCCGTTCAAGGTCGGTGCGCCAGCGCGCCTCGGAATTCAGAAACATGATCTGCGCGCCCCGGGTAAATCCGGTGTCGTTATCCAGTAAGCCGTGGTAGGCCACCCGGCCCCTGAGCGACAAAAAGAAGTCGCCCTGCTCCCACCCCACCCCCGGTGCGAGTGCCGAAGCGGCATGGCCCTCTTCAGGTCGGGCCGGCCAGGTCACCCGCACTTCGTTTTCCTCCCGGGGACCCAGGCGGCTGCGTTCGCGCAAAATGGCAATAAACCGCTCCGAGTAAGTCGGTCGGTCCACCAGACGTTCCGTGAACAGGTACTGCGCATAATCCGCCGCGAAATCGAGAGCCAGCCGCCGCTCCGCCGCCGGCATGTCATCATCGCGGGCGATTGCTTCCGGCGACTCTCTACCACGCGCGACCTCCAGCGCCTTGCGGCGACGCTCCGGGGGAAGCGAGGCGGCGAAATAATTCAGCCGCGTGGCCTTCGAGGGCCGGAAGGAGGCCTGCCGGACCAATCCGCGCTCGTTGATCAATTTGACCGTATCGATCGGAATAACTAACCACGACGTGTCATCCGACAACCGAAGGTCCGGACGGGCCACATCGATCAGTTGATAAAGCTTGTACGCGCAGTTCTCGTCAAAGAAGTAGTACCAGCTCCACACATTTTGTAGTTCCCAGGTGTGGCGGAATACCCGGTCCACTTCCTCCTGGGTCAAATCCAATTCGTATTCCCAGATGTCGCGGCGATGAATGTCGTTATACTGCTCGACCTTGTCAAAGTAGTCTTCAATCGCGTACCGGCCCGGATACATGCCCATGATGCCTTGCAACGCAAACAGCGGCCCGAAGCCGGTGGTCACCGCCGCCGCGTATCCCACCCCCTTGGCGAGCAAACGATTTTTGTCCGCGCTGTCAAACACCAGCAAGGTGTGTCCGAACATCGAGGCCGGACTGTTCATATAAGCCGCCGGAAATACCAACGTCAGGGTGGTCGGGCGTAAATACCCGTATACCTGCTCGAAGATGTCGCAGGTCGGCACCGGCAGCCGTTCCGGATCGATGGCCAGTACTTCTTTCAGCCAGGCCAGGCGGGCGGGAAAACGGCACACCGGATGCCGTTCTTCCGGGTCATCCGGTGCCGGTTGAAAAAATACGGCGAGGGTGGCCGCCAGTTCCGCCTCCGGATCGTACTTTCCGTTCGGCGCATTAAAAAACGCCGGGTCGTCGATCATGCTCTTCCAGCCGCCCACCCAACGCGGACGGTAATGGCCGAGCAGCCGCCAGGTCGGGTCCTCGTGCAGACGAAGCGCGCGCGCCTCCGTCAGCAAGGTTTCCAGATAGGGGTCGGGAATCGGCTCGAAATCGGCGGATGCCCATGAGGCGAACAGCCCGAACAGCCCGGCACATAAAAAAGATGCAAACCGGTCGCCCGGTTTGCATCCTGAATGCGAATAACGCACGAGTGGAATTAGCCGTTGACGACTTTATCCAGGTTCTTCACCAGCGTTTCGCTGGAAAGGTCGTGGGAGGTGAAGATCGCGTCGAATTCCTTCTGCATTTTGGCGTACAGGTCGCTGCGGTCCTTGGCCGGCACTTCCAACAGATCGGCCAGCGCGTTGAGGGTTTCGCCTTCGCCAATAGCGATATCCATGGCCAACTGGTCCATGTTCTCGCGTACGAAATCTTTCACGCGTTGGTTGGAGGCGAATGCCGTCGGCGGCGCGCAATCGAGCGTGCCGGAGGTGATGCCAAACGTTTGGTTGCCGCAGATGCCGTTCAGGAATGTGGCAGCCAACTGCGAAACCACGGTGGCTTCGTTGTTGCCAAGAGCCATCGTGCCAATACCGCAACCACAGTTGTCACGAATGGTCGCCGCGGAAACTACGGAACCCACCAACATCGCCGACAGGATATACACGAACTTCTTCACACTTACCTCCGGTTTTACCTTAAGATGACGCCCGGGATTGCCCGTATTAAACGTCATCGTTGTCGCTATCATAAGCTGATCGATTTTTCACACAAGAATTCATTTTGTTTTTTTTTGCTTTGCTTCCGCGATCCGGGTACGGTGCGGACCATCACGATCATGATGACTTGGATTTCAATGTTGCGCGTTCTCAATCATCACCTCGCCGCCAAGCTGGTGGTCATCGCCATCGCCCTGTTCTTGTTGCCCGGTTGCGTGAACCGGATGTTTTACCACCCGAACCGTATCGAATACCGTACGGCGGAACAGATGCCCGGCCCGACCCGCGATGTGTGTTTCACCAGCGCAGACGGGACCCCGCTGCACGGATGGTTTGTGGCGTCACCCGTTTCCAATGCCTTGGGCACCGTGGTCCATTTCCACGGCAACGCGCAAAACCTCACCGCCCATAGCGGCTTTGTCGATTGGCTCCCGGCCGAAGGCTTTCATCTCTTCCTGTTTGATTACCGGGGCTATGGACGCTCGGCCGGTCGCCCGTCGCGCCGCGGATTGGTCGAGGATGGCATCGCCGCGCTGCAGGAAGTGCGACGCCAACCCGAAGTGGATACCAACCGCATCGTCATTATCGGCCAAAGCCTCGGCGGTACCGTCGCTCTCGCCGCCGTCGGTGTACAACCGGACCTCCGGCCCCAGGCGATGATCATTGACTCGACGTTTTATTCCTACCGCCGGATTGTCCGGGACAAGATCGCGCTGATTCCCTTGCTGTCGTGGTTTCGTTGGCCGTTGTCTCATGCGCTGATTGGCGACCGCTACAGCCCGGCCGATTTTATTGCGGATTTATCCCCCACCCCGGTACTCTTTCTGCATGGCACCGCCGATTTCGTCATTCCGCATCACCATTCCGAATGGCTGTACGAACGCGCCGGCGAACCGAAAGAACTCATCATCATTCAGGGCGGCGAACATTGCAGCGGCATGGTCCAACAGCGCGCCGAAATCGCCCCGCGCATCCGGGACTTTATGATCGAGGCCCTCAACCGGGAAATGCCCTGATGTTCATGATGCGACTATGCAGAATCGTACTCGTCGGCCTCGGGTTGGCCATGTCCGCCCTCGGCCAAGTGATCGACGACTTTTCGTACACGTCCTCCCTGGAGGCCGGTTCCGCGTGGCGGGCGATCGATGGCCCCCCGCCCGCCACACCCACGTCGGGTGGGGGGCTCACCTTGCCCATCCCCTTCTCCGATGGACGTGACCGTGCCTACTGGGATCGTGACGGGAAATGGGATCTCGCCGCGCCCACCGGGTTTAAACTTGAAATCACCTGCGAAAAACCATCGGCCATGCGTGCGTTGTCGATTTATTTTCGCAGCGGAAAAGGCTGGTACATCTGGAGCAAACCGCTGCCCGCCGCCGGGCGCCAGAAGCTTATCCTCGCCAAATCCGACTTCAAAACCGAAGGCGCTCCCGCCGGCTGGCACAAGATCGATAAAATTCGCATTTCGCCGTGGAAGGGCCAAACCATCGACACCACGCTGATCCTCCATCGGCTGGCCGGCTATTCCGACCGCGTCTTTGTCGTGCAGGCCGGTACTTCCCTGACCAATGCCTCGGAGCGAACCGTCGCCACGCGCACCACCGAACGCATCAGCCGCTGGCTGCATCAAGCCGGCATTCCCCACGCCGTCGTCAACGAGGACAAACTCGTTCCATCCGCCGCCACCGCCTCGGTCTTCGTATTGCCTTACAACCCGAAGATCAACCCGGATGGCCTAAAAGCCCTGCGCGCCATGACCGGACGCGGCGGCAAACTCATGGTCTTCTATTCCTCCGACGATCAACTCGCCAAACTCATGGACGTAAAACTCGGCGCCGCCACCAATACCCGCGATATCGCCCGGTGGCGCAGCATGGCCTTCACCGGCGATGCCCCGCCCGGCGTGCCTTCCCGCGTGCACCAGCAATCGTGGGCCATGGGACCCGCCCAGCCCGCCTCCGCCAAAGCCACCGTCATCGCCTGGTGGAGCGACGCCGCCGGCCGCCGCTCCGACGAACCCGCGGTCATCGCCGGCCCGCATGGCTTCTGGTTCACGCATATCCTGCTCGCCGACGACAACCTCGCCAAACAGCGCATGCTCACCGGGTTGATCGCCGCCCTCGATCCTTCCCTCTGGCGCGACGCCGCCGACTTCGCCCGCATCAATGCCGGACGCATCGACGGCTGGCCCGATGTCGAAACCGCCTCCACCGCCATCACCGCGCTTGCCGAACGCCATCCCGACCGGGAAACCTTGACCGCTTTTCTGCGCCGCATTCATGGGCATCACCAGGCGATGAACGACCGGATCGCCGCCGGCCGGTATCAGGACGCGGTCCTGAAAAGCTACGAGCTTACCGACTTGCTGATCCGGACCTACGGCCTCGCACAACGGCCCCTCGCCGGTGAATTCCGCGGCGTATGGGATCACGCCGCCACCGGCTGGTATCCCGGCGACTGGGAACGCTCGGCCCGCGAACTCGCCGAAAGCGGCATCAACGCCATCTTCATCAACGCCACCTGGGCCGGACTCGCCCACTACGAAAGCAAACACGTCCCTTCCTCCTTTACCTTCGGCCTCTACGGCGACCAACTGGAACAATGCATTCGCGCCGCCCGGAAATACGGGTTGCAGGTTCATGCCTGGCTGGTGTGTTGGACGCTTGAAAATTCGCGCGTCGAATTCACCACCCCGCTCCGCAAGGGCGACCGCCTGCAACATGGCGTCGGCGGTAACAAACGCCTCTGGATGAACCCCGCCCATCCCGACAACGTGCGCCATCACCTCGATCTCATCCGGGAAATCCTCGATCGGTACGAGGTCGATGGTATTCACCTCGATTACATCCGCTATCCGGACAGCGGCGCGTGTTTTTCGCCCTACACCCGGCGGCGTTTCGAGGAAGCTGCCGGCCGCAAGGTCGCCAACTGGCCCAAAGACGTGCAAAGCGGCGGGCTTCACCGCGAGGCCTTTGTGCGATGGCGGGCCGATACCGTCACCGACGTGGTGCGTCAAACCCGGAACCTTGTGAAGCAACAAAAACCCGCGGTAAAACTTTCCGCCGCGGTGTGGGGCGGATATCCCCAGACCATTGCCTCCATCGGCCAGGACTGGGGCCAGTGGATGAAGGAAGATCTGCTCGATTTTATTGTACCGATGAACTATGCGAACGAACTGTACCGGTTCACCGCATTGCTCGATCAGCAACTGCCGTTGCCCGGCGTGCGCGGCAAGATGTATCCCGGCATCGGCGTCACCGCCAACGAAAGCCAGTTGCGGGGCGATCACGTCGTCGAACAAATCCTCGCCGCCCGCCAGCGCGGCATCAAAGGCTTCGTCCTCTACGAACTCACCCGCACCCTCGCCGATGACACCCTCCCCACCCTCCGCATGGGCGTCACCCGGCCGTAGAGTCGCTTACCGGTTCACGGTGGCCCAGTAATCCAATCCGTTGCGACTGTCCCAGCGGATATTCCCGAAGGAATCGCTGACATACATCGCGTACCGGATGGTCGTGCCCGCGCCGAAGCGTCCGAGATTGATGTGCCAATGGTCGTTATTGCCCACCGGCCCGCTGAGATTCATCCGCGTGGATTGCCACGAGCCCCCGTTGACGGAATACACCACGAACACCTCCGCCGGCGTATTCGCCGGCCAGGTTTGCGTGTTGATCCACACATCGTTGTGAGCGGCAATCTGCCCGCTGGTCGGCCAGTGATAGGTGTTGCCGATCCATTCCACCGGGACCCGATGGCCGCCCTGCACCTCCGCGGTGTAATCCTTGCCCCCGTTGTTGTCCCAGACGGAACGGCCATCCACCCCGACGCCTTCAATCGCGTACCGGATGGTTTCTCCGGCGGAAAAGAACGAACCAAGATTCACATGCCAGACGTCGCGGTGATCGTCGCGGTGATGGCGCGTAAGTTCTTGCGAATTCCAATACTGCCCGTCCATGCTGTACACCACCCGAACCCGGGCTGCCGCATGTGCCGGACGCGTCTCGGTGTTGATCCACAGGCTATCGCCCGACTTCAATTCCCCGTTCACCGGCCAGTGATGTGAAGGACCAACCGTCGCCAGCGGATCAACCGCCAACACCTGGCCACGCTGCAGCCGCATGAACGTGCCTCCCTGTTCCGGATCAAACCCTTGCCACGTCAGGAACACCGACCCACCGCTGTTGTGCGCTTGGAACAACTGACGGAACATCCCGACTTCCGATGGCGATGAAAACGCCTGGCGCGGTCCGAAGGACGCCCCCAGGTTGTCGCTGACAAACGCGTAGCTGCTCGACGCGTATTGGCCGGACTGGATGAATACCACCGTATTGCCCGGGCCGCGCTCGACAAACACCCGGTCGGAAGTCCCCTGTTCCGGCAGGTCCGCCCACTGCCAGCCGCCTCCGGTGCGACGCCAAACGCGCGGCTTGCCCGCCGCCTGGGGCGCCGTGCGCGGCGTGTTGCCGGCGGCCAGAAAAACCGCATCGGTCGAAGCCAGCAGATCAAATTCAATGGTGTTTCCACGGATGACGTCGTACGTGCCCAGCAATTCCGACGCCCAAGACAAACCGCTGGCGCTGTTGGCCACGTACAAACGACCTTCGCCGAACATGCGCGAATCGGTCTCCTCGAACGCATACGCCAGGTACACGCCCTGGGTATTGGCATCAAAACGAATGCGCAGCGACGGATTAAGCGTGCTCGCCGCGAATTGTGTGATCGTGGACAGGCTGCTCCATGTGGCGCCCCGGTCGGCGCTCCGGCGCACAAACAAATGAAACGGTTGTCCCGGCCCGCCGGTCGCCGCCGCCACAATCAACTCGCCCTGCGGCGTCCAGTTCAACGCCAACGGTTGACCGCCCAACGCCACCGGCAGCGCCGCGCCAAACGACGTCCCGCCGTTCAGGCTGTACCGCATACGAAAACTGCCCGGCCCGTCGGCGTAGATCACCGCGACATGGCTCGTACGCACCGCGATCAGCGGCGTGCCGTACAGATCACCTTGATGAATCGCTCCGGAAAGCTGTGTCCAGGCCCCGGTTGGCATCGACGACTTCGCCAGCCGCAAGGCCGTCCCGTCATACGTCAGCGCCTGCATGACCCCGTCGCGGATTACGCTATTCACAATCGCCGGCATCGTGCGGCCATCGTCCACACTGAACGTGTTCGCTGCACCGGTGGACGGGGCGACAAACGAATAATTCGCGCCATTGCGGCTATCCCATATTTTCCCGCCCTGGTGATCCCACCCGTGGAAGTAATAGGTCACCGTCGCCCCGGCGGGAAACGGAGAAGGCGGGGTCGCCGTCCAGCGGGAATTGCCCTGCACGTTTCCGGCATATTGCATCGGCAGCGTGTACCAGGCCCCGTTATTCACCTTAATACCGACCTCCGCGCGCAAACCAAAATAGTCCTGATTCATCAGAATCGTAAACGTTCCCGGATTCTGCTCGTCGTGGCGTTTAAATTCCCCGTACACCCCCATCCACGAAGGAATGGCCAGCGCCGCCCCCGCACTCGCCAACCATGCTGCTGCGATAAACCATAAACTCTTTTTCATTCTTCTGACTCCTTCTACGGTCGTTAAATCCTCTACAATGCTTCGGCGAAGCATAAACACTCAGCCGATAAGGGTTGGGATAAACTGGTCCCTCTACATTGCCAGTTAAAACGTTTTACCGAGTAACTGATACCCTCTGTGTAGTAGTACCGTCAAGCAAGAATTTGGTTAGTCGCCGGTCCGCTTAATATCATGGAGCCAGCATCCCACCTCATCCGTTTGCCGCCCAAGGTTTTCCTGGGGCTATTCCATCCGTCCTCATCGCCAATCGTCCATCGCCCCTTGCCCATTGACTTTCCCTGAATGGTATTCTCATCAAACGAACCTTGCCCAAGCTCGGTGTTTCCATTATACATATCTGATCACGTATTCACTGCGATTCAAGGAGGACGTTGTGAGTAACCTGACTCAGCATTCGGCTAAAACCAATACAATCAGTTTGGAGTATCGGCCAAAATGACCACCGCCGCTACCGAAACGGCCCTCCGCAATGCCGTAACCCATATCTGCGATCACTTTCCCCGCCGCCACGTCTGGAATCCCGCTCAGCTCAACGGATGCCGGGACTGGCTCAGACAACAAGTCGAGCAGATGGGATACCACGTCGAACCTGACGAATTTACCGCTGCGTTCTGGACCGACGCCAACGGCACGGCATCCACCCTGAAGGTCGCCAACCTCCTGATCGATATCCCGGGAACCGACCCGAACGCCAAAAAGCTGATCATTGGCGCTCACTACGATGCGCGCTGTGGCATGGCCGAACAGCAATCTAAAAAACCGGCGTTTTTCGACGGTCCGTTGGAACCGTCTCACCCATCCTACTTCTACCAAGACACCCCCGGCGCCAACGACAACGCGTCCTCCGTCGCCGCCCTGCTTGTCCTGCTGGATCACCTGCGCGGTAAAACCTTGCGACGCCCCCTGCAAGTCGCCTTCTGGGTCAACGAGGAGTATCCCTTCTATAAAAACTACTGGGCCAAGGGCCGCAAAAAGGACAAGATCACCTTCACCGCCAACGGCCTTGGCAGCTTCCACCACGCCCAATCCCTCGCCCCGGAAAAAATCCTCGGTGCCATTGCCCTCGACACCATCGGCTGCTACGACGAAGGTCAAGGCTACGCCAGCAAAGACGCCCCTTGGTGGAAGCGGAAACTTGTGGAACAGGTGTTCCCAAAAGAACACGACTTCGTGGCCTTCCTCACCGACTACCGTCACCTCGACTTCACCCGCCAAGTCGCCGAACTGTTCCGCGCCGTCCCCGACACCCCGCGCCTCATCGTGCGCGGCCTCCCCGCCGCGAAAGATTTCAACTGGGGCTGGTCCGACGACTGGTCCTTCTGGAAACGCGGCATCCCCGCCTTCTGTGTCACCGACACCGCCTTCATACGCTCCCAACACTACCATCGCATCACCGATACGCCCGAAACCCTCAACTACCCGGCCTTCGCCAAGGTGGTGCGGGGACTTCAAGAAACTGTAGACAAACTCTGTACCGATAAACAGGAGTAAACATGAAACGATTGATCACGTTATATTTCATGGCGACTGCTATTTTTCATGCGGGCTGCGCAACGAAGACATATGTCGCCAGTTCTGGCCTTGTTTTGGTTTATTCCGATGCAACTACAGATAAACAAGGTGAATTTATTTTTGCGACCTCCATTGATGCGTTGCCTGGTATTTCGCATCCGGCTGAAGTTACGCGCCTACACTGGCATGGCACAAACTTGACCACTGATCTGGTAAAATATTCTCCAGATAATTTTCTTTTATACGCCCGCCAAGATCACTTCTACCGGATGCATGAATCGTTGATGATTCAGGGTCATCGCATCAGTGAAATCATGAAATCCGGTCCCGTTGAATTGGAACCCACATGGGATGTTATGCCCACCAACATCAATTATCAGGCAAAAACAACGCTTAAACACGGGCTTCCACAAAACGAACTTTGGCCCACTTTCACGAATCGTCCTTTTTGGTATATGGATGATGAATACACCCAACTTCGGGCCGCTCGTTCTAATGTCATGGTCTCCATGATCGGGCAAACCGGCAGTATCGTTCGCGTTGGCCATATTGATACAGGAACCAAATCATCGCACCTCGGGCATCCGACTAATATTGTCCATCCTGCCAATTATTCTAAAGTTAAAGAAACTTCGACTTTGTGGGATCCGCCAGAACCTAACGCGGACGATGTGCGCGAGGACTCCAATGCGCTTTTGCACGTTTATGGCCACGGACTGGCAACTTTGAGCGTGCTGGCCTCACCGGCAAAACTGAATGCAGCGGGGCAATTTGATCACCAGGGCGAACTGCAGGGAATTGTCCCCTTCGCGGAAGTGGTACCGGTTCGAGCCAGACCTCACTTTATGCACTTCTTCCCGGTGCGACTTGCCCGCGCCATCATGCATTGTGTCACCAATGAGGTGGATGTCATTTCGATCAGCCAGGGCGGTACACCCAGCCTGGCGCTTACCGCCGCGATCAACGAAGCATATGAAAGAGGCACATTGGTGGTGGCGGCGTCCAGTGACTTTATTTATCCCTACATCATCCCCTCTGCTATTCCATTCCGAGATATGGCGTACCCCGCACGCTATAACCGAGTACTCGCTGCGGCCGGCCTAGATGGTAGCTATGAATCATATGGCAACAACCGCTGGCATGCCTTTCCTTCTTATGTGATTCGTTTCTGGAAGTTGCGGTCCAATGGGCTTCCACTTGTGTTGCGAGGCTCCTACGGCCCAGAAGAGTGGATGGATAACACGCTGAGCGGCTTTGCCCCCAACATCCCCTTCGCCGACGCCTCCAGCGACTCCACGTTCGATTTGGATGGTGGCGGCACCAGCGCCACCACGCCTCAAGTGGCCGGGGCGGCCGCATTGTGGCTACAATATCACATGAACGACTTTGCCGATCCAACCAATCGTTGGTCGTGGGAAAAGGTTGAATTGATGACCCGGGCCTTGAAATATACCGCCTCGGTTCGCCATATCCGCGAAACACAATTTCGGGAAAAGTACGGACATGGCTACATCAAGGCCAACAACGCCTTGACCAATGCCCCGGCCACCCTGAAGCCGCATATCGAAAAGAAGGCCGCCGACCCATATCCGAATTATGAGGCCCTCAATCATGTGTACACATGGATCTATTTGAATTCGCTGAACCCTATGGCCCGGAAAACCATCGCCCATGCGTTCGGCGAGCAACCCGACGATGTGGCGCGCGTGAGCAGATACGTGGGCTCCTACATGCGCCAAGTGATGCTGCTGCGGGAAATGCTCAAACCATCTACCCAACAAGCGCACGTAAAAATGAATCGTGAAATTGCCGAAGTTATACCGCTGCTCTCTACCAACCGCGCAGACTGGGCGATTAACCCTCAAACGCGTGGCGTGGAGGACATAGCCCGGCGTGTTTCATTCGCCTTTAACAAAACCGCAGGCCGCATGGGGGCCTGGAAGCGGGAAAGGCGTAGGCATGACTGGATCACCAAAATCTTTCAGGAAAAAGCGAATCCTGAAGATGTGATGACGGCCATTGAATCGATGGTTCAACTGGAGCGCAACCGCGAAGCCCAGGCACAAATCTACTTCGCACCCACGATTTCAGCATGGTGATGAAGAGATACGTTGTAAATTTTCTACTTGGCGGCCTCCTCCTCGCCGGCTGTTGCACCAAGTCCCCGGCCCCCCGGCCGGTGTTCAACTCCGGACCGGTGATCGTAATCGACCCAACCCGGCTCTGGGTGGACACGGGAGTTGACCTTGTCAGCAACCGCGTTTACCACCTCGTCGCCACGACCGCCCTTGATCAAAACGGTCGGCCGTACACCGACAAGGGAATCAACGCCGAAGCCGACGGCGTACACGGCATGCTTGGCGGCCTGTTCAACTGGATGGCCCGGGATCCGTTCTGGACCAGCCACCCCAACAAGCGTCTACGGGTACTCACCGACCGCGACGGCCGCGAACCTCGTTTCCTCACCCTCATGGGCGTCATCGGCGACCGCCCGGCCGAACACGAACTCGACGGCTTCGCCTTCACCATCGGCTCCTCCCTCACCCTCACCTCCCCCGCCACCGGCCGCCTCCACGTCTTTGTCAATGACTGGCTCGACAAGCCCGATGGGAAGGGCGGCAGCAACCGATACGGCAACAACCGGGGGATAATTATTCTACAGGTTCGACAAATTGAATAAACCCCAGTCATACAGCGCGGCATAATAAACCTCAACGGAGCCCAAAAAAATGAGCGACAAAAAGTCAAATTCTCACCTTTCATTGAGTACGGTTGAGATACCGGAAGCGAGATATCGTGCGGACATGGATTTACATGACCGGTTTCAAACCTTCTCCGGGGAACTGTTGAAGATAGCGCTGGGTGGACTTGCCGTTATTGGTTTCTTTATCGCCCTTTACGTTGACAGAGAAAATTCTCCATCCATGGTCGGCTGTATCGAGACATACCTGTTTTGGGCATCTCTTTTGTTTGCGGCGGCTGGCGCCTTTTGCATGATTCACCGGTTCTTGGCCAGCAACGGCATGTTTCATCACATCCTCGTCATAAAATTACTGATTGTGGATCCCCACCCAGACGATTCAAATATCATAGCCGAGGAAACCACTCGCAATCTGAAATTCAAACTTTCGGAAATGGCGCTGAAAATTTCCGCCATATTGATCATCGGCGCGGGATTTCTCCTGGCCCTGACATTCAAGGAAATACTTTCGTCCATCAAATGACCCGGTCGATTGACCAGCATAGTGGAACGACGCAGACAAAAACCCGATGATTCTCGACACGAGCTGCACCATCACTTTTCCCCTGTTCCATCTACAGCGAACGGCCTCGAATTCAGGCTGGCGACTTTGGGTTATGATTCAACTGACCCCGCCCCCCTCCGACCTTCGCTTCCTTCGTCCAGACCTCCGTAGTTTTAACGAAGGAGGTTTCCTTCTGTTCAATTTTCCGCCGCCCATCCCCTTCGTCCGGAAGGACGTGGGCCTTCTCCTCCCTCGCCCATCGTCCATTGTCCATCGCCTATCGTCCCTCGCTCGCCCCGATCAATACCCACCTGCTCCTGGCCGAGTATAAACTACACAACGCGTCGCCTGCTACCCCTGCGGCAAGGTACCTGCTGCCCTCACCTATGCCACCTATAACATACAGGTGCTTTGCGTGACGATTGTATCGCATCCCGTTGCCCCTCAGCAATTTGCTTAATTCACCCCACAACTCATTAGGTCACGCGAGATATTTTTATTCGCCACCAGCGAATATTTTTCTTGCCTTTTACACCTGTTATGTGCAATACTATGGAAGCTTGAGTTCAACGGGATTTCTCGCCGTGTAGTTGGGGCATAGGCTCCGTGGAGGGTCGTACCTCTATCAGGTCCGGGGACTGGCAGTATTGCTAATGGCTGGTAAGTCAGTCGATGTAATCAGTCAGTCAATCGACCATATAGCGAGTGCAGCGAGCGCACTCGCGGTTTAGTGGATCAGGGTTAAGCCGACGCATCGTACCCCGTTCCTTCTGTGGGCGAGCATCGCATAAAGCGATGACGGAAGGAGGTGAAGATGCAATGAGTAGTTCAAGCAAGAAGCGTCGGTTGTTCGTGGCTAAAAATAAGGCGCGCTTAAAGCGCCCGAGCGTTCTGAAAACGTTGTTCTGGATATTGAAGTTGGCCTATTGGCTAATCCGAATCTGGGCAATTTTTAAGGGCGGCCACGGACACCCTGATCATACTTAACACTTGAGAATATATGATGATAAATGAAGCACTCAGATTGATTCGGGTATTCCACGACCTCAAACAAAATCACTTAAGTGGGGAGCTAGGAATTTCCGCATCCTATCTTTCGGAGATTGAATCCGGCACAAAGGTTCCGAATCTCGATCTCCTTGAAAAATATAGCATCCGTTTTGGCATTCCTGTTTCCTCCATCATGCTTTTTTCGGAGTCATTGGGACAAGAGAGCGCGTACACGAAACGGCTACGCAAAGTTCTCGCAGGAAAAACCCTGGCTCTAATGCAATGGATTGAGACTGCCAGACCGGAGATTGCTGAACATGTACCCCATTGAACAATCTCCGCTTTACCGGCTCTCTACCAAAAGAAAACTTGCGGACCTAGTTAAAGCCCACCCGCATGAGCTAACCGACTTATGCCATGACACCCACCGCCACTATCGATTCTTCTCTCTGCGCCAGGGGTCCAAGTTGCGCCCGATCAGCACGCCCATTGACGCAATGAAGAAACTACACGGACGATTATTCAGCTTGCTCCAGCGCATTGAGACACCGGATTACCTTCACTCTGGAGTTCCGGGACGGTCCTATGTGACTAACGCGCGTGTTCACATAGGACATCGACAGGTTTTCAAAGTGGATTTGAAAAACTTTTTCCCTTCCGTATCCCCCAAGCGCATTCATGACCTTTTTCTTAACGTTTTCCAATGTGCCCCTGACATTTCTTGGATGCTTTCGGAAATGTGTTTGACGCGTCAACACTTACCAACAGGTAGCAGTATAAGCCAAGTTATAGCATTCATGTCTTACCGTTGTATGTTCGACGAGATTTTCGCTCTAGCTCAACAGCACGGACTTCATATGAGCTGCTACGTGGATGACCTCACATTTTCTGGCGAGCACATTACTAAACAGATTCAGTATGATGTAAAATGCGTAATCCGCAAACACCTCCTAACTCCCCACAAGTTCAGGTTTTATGGTCATACAGACTCCAAACTGATAACCGGGGTCGTCGTTTCCGGCACCAACATATCGGTGCGAAATAAACATCAATTGATAATTCACGAGCAGTTGACCTTGTATCAAGGCATGGTACCCGGAAAACAGCGAGACGAGCTATGGCGCAAGTTGCTGGGTCGGCTTCATGCGGCCGGCATTGTTGACCCAACATATCGGGAGAAAGCAAAACACCTAACACGAGCAAATATAGATAACTTCAGAAAACCCACAATTACTAAAACACCTCGCGCGACCGCTCGCGGCTCGCAAGCAGATCATCCGGTTTGTCATCAAGGGTCACTCGGCTAAGCTTGAGCACACATACCCGGTCGCAGATGTAAAGAACCCGACTATTTGTTCAACAATAAGCACCGTAATGCCTTGTAATCTGAACGCCCCCTTCATCCCCCCATCCCCCCACGAAGCACCAAGCACTAGTCTTCCATTGCCCATCGTCTATCGCTCACCCTTATCAACACCCACCTGCTCCTGGCCGAGTATAACCAACGCAATGTATCTCCTTCCACCGACCCGTCAACGGCGCAAACGTAGTCGAATCCCCGCGATTTAGGTAGTAACAGAAGTTTTACCCCCGCATCCACCAAGCATCGTTAATCCAGCGCCCACGACCCTTCAATTGTCATTTAAGGGCTGACCCCGCTTCCCCTTCATCAGATCGGACTACTCTACGCCATCGAATCACGGCTGAGGGAAAGCCGGGCCGGACCCAATCTCCGGACGGCGGTCCGGTGTTCGGAAAGCCGCCCGATCTTGAGCCGGTTGAAAAAATATCTGATGAGCATGGCGGGTCTGCCACCAAAATCGCTGACCGGCGAGGCGGTGAACTATGCCTTGAGCCAGTGGGAACTGCTGGAGGTGTATCTGGATCATGGCTTGGTCGAGATCGACAACAACCTCGTCGAAAATGCCATCCGTCCAACCGCGCTTGGCCGCAAGAACTGGTTGTTCATCGGCGCGGAGACGGCCGGTTGGCGAAGTGCGGTTATCTATACCATTATCCAGAGTTGCAAGGCCCATGGCGTTGAGCCCTACGCAAATCTCAAGGACGTGCTCGAACGCCTGCCGTCGATGACCAACCACCAGATCCCCGGCATAACACCGCAAGCTTGGGCCAAAGCTCAACGGGCACCGCTGAAATCCGCAGCGTAAGTGTGACGGATCGCAGCCTCTGAGAACTACGTCATCTCTGATGCGGTCCGCGTCAAGTGGTGCTTGGTGTGACGCTTACGCCCCTCCGTATCCGTCTTCAGAATCTTCGTAAGCGATTGCGTAGATGTCATAGACCAGAACCTATGACACTTCTGCTACCTACGCATAGAGGGGTTTGGCGTGACGTTTACGCCTAATTCCTTCGTCTATCCTGTGCTGGATTGTTCCGGTGGCTATCGTCCAAGCTCGTTCAGATCGCAATACTTTCCTAGCTCTAAAGATAGCGTGCATCCTCCCACGCGAAGGATTTCTTCAATAGGCCAATAGTGATAGCTCTGTGGTGGACGAAATCCAGAGCGCCTCTTACGCAGAGTTCCCAGCAGAATTGGTGAAGGCAGTTTCCAGGTGTTCCCAATTTGGATGGCGTAACCAACATTTGTTCCCTCAAAATAACGATCATATTCCGCCTTACAGAGACCACTTTCCCCGTTGTGTCGACGCCAAATGCCACCAGGGCTCGCAATAGTTACGCCAGCCACTTCAAACGCGCCAACGATGCCCTTGGTTTTACCTGACGCATAGACGACCACCAGGTCGCCACGCTGTAGCCGAGGTTTTACACGCCGCAACTCAACCGTTTTGGTTCCGGCAAAAATGGCGTCCACGAATTTTGGACGTATCGAAATGAGTAGTGCTTGCGTAGCTTTCATATCAGGGTGTGGCTGTTCCGGCGAGGTATATGGCTTTAAATTGTTCTTCGGAAATCCTCCGAGGGGACATAAATGGCGGCCGTATACCAATAATTTCGAGTTTCTTTACGTCAACCGGGGATTTGAATCGTTCGGTCATTCGGAAACGGAACGCCACAAGTTCGGACGTAATGTCGTGCTTTGCCGTCGCTAGAACATCCTTCCACTCGTACACACCAAGGCGACGGTATCGCTTATACAGATCTTTCGGTCTAGCCACAACAACCTCTTCGAGTTGCGAACAGGCTTTGATGGTCATGGAGCCTAAGCCATCTCCTTTACTGACATACCAAAGTACACGACCTGGCGCGCACATGTTATTGTTCTCGGCACTCCGATAATACACGCCCTCAACACCGAGATGCAGGTCGTCGCGAAGTCCAAACAAAAGTTGCGACGCGAGTCCGACATCAAAATAATGTTGAGCCCAAGTCGGCTGGATAGAGACAATAAATGTGGGAACATCTGCCCCCATTAGCTTCATGGGCCACAGTTGGCGCTCCATCGTAGCCACGGCTTGAACGACTTTCCCGGACTCGACACATGAGCGTAGTACGTTGATCGTCGCTTGCTTGGCCGGTTCGTGTGTAGGATGAACAGGCAACGCAGCAAGTAACACCTCCATCTCAGCGTGCGAACCGATTCCACGAGCCGTAAGCTTTACCGCTTCATCTCCGCAGCGAATAAAGCCGAACTCGCCGACGATAGATTCATCTCTCTTCAACAATTCAGAATCCTGAATAACTACAGCGTTCCGGTCTTCAGTCGCGGCTACATCAAGACAGCTCCGCAGATAGTTTCGAAACATCGTAGCGCCGGTCGGGTGTGCAAGTTGCCTCCGAATGATGGGTACGCGCAAGACTGAGGAGTTACTGCGGTCCATCACACCAAGGAGGACCGGCGCACAAACACTGTCTGAAACCAACTGAACCTCGATGCTCTTCGGCTGAGAGAGGCAGCCCCGCAAACGCTGGGTAAGCTCGCTAACTCTTTCACCGTGAAGCTTAAAATCATCGACAGCAGTAGAAAGCATTTCTGCCCTTAACAATTCACTTTTCCACCGCGAGCCATCAATGCGAGCAGGTTTGTAATCCGCCTCCCGTTCAATGATATCAAGGTGATTGATGAGTTCTGCAGGATGCAAGACCATCAATCCATGGCTATGGTAAAGAGGTTCGCTTCGTTCCACGAGATTCTGGTCTCGCGTGACCATAAACGGTGCGCCACCTGCAATGGCATACGCTATTTGACGAAGGTCGGCTTCATCTCTGAGTGTTGTAGATTGGGGAAACAATGGCCGCAATTCAGCGCACAGTCTCTGAAATACTTCGTCATCGCACGCCAGCGTATGGAAGCGGGTGGCTTCGGCTCGACTAGTCTTCCGTTGTTCGTCAGACGGGGCGTGGTCAATTTCGTTGCGTAGTTCTTTCGTTATGACTAATTCGATGCTGGATTGCACCCAATCGGCAAGAAGTGCCTTGGAATCTTCGCTTGCCGGGGTATCCCGCGCAAATAGATCGTAAAACACATTTGCATCGATCACCACCCGCTGACGAACTGGATCAGGTTCAGAAACAAGAGAAAAAAGGTCGGGGTGACCGTGCCCGAACCACCAATAAGTGAGTTCGGCGCCATCCTTACCGCGACCGGCTTTGCTGTGGACAGCTTCAAATCCAAACTTTGACCATATATGATTGATATCGTAATCGCGACGGCAGTAAAGGCCAATGCCTTCAAGATGTTTTGTCTTAGCCTTGAGAGACTGCACCAACAGCCTCGCTACGCCACGATCTCTCGCGGCCTGCGCAACGCATAGATGGACGATTGCAACACGGCCTCGCGCAACTCTATAGAGGAGATACCCAACCAATTGATCACCATCAGTCGCCACCAGGATTTGCCGAAGCCTTACATTCTCCTCGAATGCTCCAGACGGAAAGAATCCGAGTGTCTTGGCGTTCTTTCGGTGAAGTGCCATCACGCAATGTAATTGTGAAGTCGTGCAACTCAAATGATCAATTGTGATAGCGTCATTCATACAGCCAGTAAGGTTCTAGTTTGAGATATAGTTCTGTTACCATTTGTCACGTGAGCACAGAAATGAACCGGGTTATAGCTGAATTGCGTTTTGCGAGGGGCTGATGACTGCGATTTCTTCCTCGGTCAGGCCGTATAGTTTGGCTACTTGCTCGTCAATCTCACGGTCCAGGGCGGCGGCGGTGGGGTGGTCGCCGGCTTGTTTGGCGGCTAGGAGGAGGTCAACGAGGGTGCTCAATTCTGTTTGGCTCGGTTTAGGCAGGTTAGGCAAAGGAAAGCGTGATACATATTCTTTGATCCAACGGGTCGTTCCCATGCCGCTGGTTTGTGCAATCATATTGAAATAGCGGTGAATTACCGTCGAATTGAGAATCGCTAAAAGCGCCCGTTGATCGATGTCTTCCGGCCCAATGATAAAATAAGCTGTATTCAGGCAATAGGTGCCGGCTTTACACAGCGCGAATCGTGGCGAATCTGACAATTCAATCCAAACGATTCTGTCTTTTTCGAAGTCTTCATAAAATGCGCAGGCTCGAAGATTCCACCAATTTTGCCCCTTTGCTCCCCTGTTTTTGAACGCTGGACCGAAGCGACTAAAATGATTCACCAGCGTCGGGTAGTCCTTCGGAACATCGACACCGTTTTTCGTGAGAAGAATGAATTGTCCTGGTTCGTCATGGACATATCGCTGTATCTCTCGCCCACGAAGAACGGGCTTGATGATGTCCGCTAAGCGCGGATCGTCGTCAATCAACTGGTTTCGCTGTAAATCATCAATCAAGAAAGCTTCGTTGTGTCCAGTAGCCAGACCCAGACGAATTTTTGCCCCCAATTGCTCTAATGTCTGACCAACACTTTCAATTCGTAGTTTGAGCGCGAGCGTTGCCTCGTCGGCCAACGACCAATACTTGCTGGAAAAGCAGGTCGAATTAAGGCGATTCCCATTCACTTGTACGTGCTGATATATATCAGGCACATTCAAGGGTGCATCCACGACCACGACGGGTTGGGGTTCTTTTTCGCTCGCGACAAACATCGTTATTGCTGTGTTAACGATCGCGGATGCGAATATCTGCGTGTCCTCAATATTAATAATTTCAAGCAGCGTTGACTTGGTTCCCAATAGGTTCCTCAACGGTTTCCCGTACTCTGCCTTGATAAACGAATTAGAGGTGATCATTACCCCTACGCCAGAAGCCTTCAACAGGTTAAACGCCAACTCGACAAAATAGACGTAAATATCCCCAAAAGGGTCATATGTTTTATACAGCCTGGCTACTTCACCTTTGAGGTCCGTCAGTATTTTGTCGTGACTGATATAGGGAGGATTGCCGATGACAATGTCGAATCCTCCCCGCTCGAAGACGTCCTGGAAGAAGAGGCGCCAGAGAAAGAAGGGGCGTTCGAGGCGGTGTTCGAGGGCGTGGAGGCGGTCGGCTTTGAGTCGGTTTTCCTTGAGCGCTTGCTGAAGGTGGTCTATCCGCTTTTGGGTCTTGGTCGGGGGCTCCCAGGCGGCGAGGCGTTTTTTCTTGAAGGCGATGTCGGCTTTATGCTGGTGCAGTTCGGTTTCGATCTGCTCGCGTTGGAGGCGGATGTTGTAGTCGATGTGGTCCCGTACCGCTTTGTCGATGGTTCTGTGGATCTCGGCCTTTTTCACCGGGTCGGTCTCGCCGAAATACCGGTCCATGAGGTCGGTCAGCTTTTTCCGCTCGGCCGCCGTGGTGAGGACCAACTGTTTGCGCAGTTCGGGCATTTCCAGTTCCTGCTGGTCGCCGATGAGGGTGATGCGTTGCGCCTCCGGCTCCAACAGTTTGTCGAGCGGGATGCCCTCGAAACTCTCCAACAACGAGTCCCCCTGCATGATCTTGAAGTCGAGGTTGGGCAGTGGCCGGGGCTGGTCTTCTTCGACGATCAGGGCGAGCCAGCAGCGGAGGCGGGCGATCTCGACCGCGCCGGCGTCGATGTCCACCCCGTGGATGGATTTCTGGATGATGTCGCGTTTGGCCTTGGCCCGGTCCATGGCCGGATGCAGGGTGAGTTTGGTCCAATAGATTTCCTGGAGGAGGCCGATGGGAAACGCGCCGGACCCGATGGCGGGATCGCAGATTTTGACCTCATCGAGGGCCTGTTCGATGGCGCGGGCGTTTTGGGCGAGCCAGCTTGATTTGTCTTTGGGGTCGATGGGGGCTTTGTGGCGGACCAATTTTTCGATGGATTCACGCGCGATATCTTTTTCCTTTTCCTTTGCCTGCGGCTCGGCGGGACGCCTCGCCCTACCCTCGCAGTGGTAGGGCGAACCCTCCGGGTGAGCCGCAGATTGAGCGTCGAGCGGATGAAGCCGGGATTGGAGATAATAGATCAGGCTCTGCTGGCACATGTATTGGACGACGGGCTTGGGGGTGTAGTAGGCGCCTTTGTCTTTGTTGTCTTCGAGGAGGTTTTCGAAGATGTGGCCGAGCATTTCGGGGTCGATGCCGATCTCGTGGTCGTCGGGATCGTTTTCGTCGATGGTGAAGTTGTATTGGCCGAAGAAGTCGAGCAGGTTGGCAAAGAGGGTGGCCGGGAAGTCGATCTGGTCGACGCCGTCGAAGTCGCGCTCAAACAGACCGCCGTTGAGATAAGGAATCCGGGTTTTCGTGAGTACGAACAGGTCGCTCTTGCGATTGGGGTTGTTGAGGGTGTCGAAGAACAGGGGGACGAGGGTTTGGCTGTGGAAGCGATCTTTGGTGGCACAGGTGGCGAACAGGTTTTTGAGGAACTGCGGGTCGCCGTCGGTCCAGTCGGTGCGGTCGGGCGGACAACCGAGCCAGCCTTTTTTCTGGAGGAAATGGAGGAAGACGAGGCGGCCGAGGAGTTTTTTGACGAAGTCCCGCACCGGTTTGAGGGCCTTGTCGCGCTCCTTGCCCTGGAGTCCGCGCAGCTTGATGCCGAAGATGTCGGCGGGGGCGGATGCGTCGATGAGGTGGGAGCAGAAGGCGGCATAATGGACCTTGCGGTACTGCTCGAAGAATTCGTTGCTCAATTTTTCGACGGAAAAGGCTTCGGTGACCTTGGCCAGGGTGACGGCGGTTGGGTCGGAACCGAGTCCGGCGAGTCGGTCGGCGGCGGTGCGGCAGGGCACGCCGGGTCCGAGCACGTAGGTGAAGCGTTTGGCCGCGGTTTCCTCGGTGCGGACGGCGGCGGCGTCATCGAGCCGGCTTTCCCTGGCGGCGTAGGTGAGGCGGTAAGAGTCGGTGCCGGGTTGGACGAAAAAGGCGAGCACGGCGTGGGCGGTGGCCTGGTCGATGCAGGTGGCGACGATCTGGCGGAGGGAGACGCGGTTGCGGGTGAGCTGGACATTGGGTTTTACGTCGACCTCGAAGAACGCGATGACGCGATCGACGCCTTGGGCATCGACCACCCGGGCGCGTCCGAACTGGCGGCGGCGGGAGGCGAGGGTTTTCTGGGCGTCGGAGGTGAGGGGCACGTTCTGGGGCTTGCTGAACAGTTCGACCCCGGGGAGAAGTTCCGGCAACAGCGTCCGCCACCGTTCGAGGTCGTACGGCATCTCAAGCTGGGCGCGGAGAGAGGCGGCGTTCATGGTGCGGGGGAGAGAGAAACTACGAAAAGCGCGAACGACACGAAAAGGGAGGAAACGGCGGGCGCCATGATGTTCGCGGCATGGGTCACGTCAGACCTTTCGGTTGAAGTCATACGGGATTGTGGCGAATGCGGGGCACGAAGGCAAGATTTTCGGATGGGTAAATTTGTAACCACGAATGAACACGGATTCACACGAATGGGAATGAGGGATCAAGGGTACAAACGAAGAGTTCGCAGCGAATCTTCGTAGCCGCGGCCGTTAGGCCGTGGATAGGCGTGATGGCGCGAAAAGTATCCACCGCCTCCCGACGGCGGCTACGGAACGTTAGGGCCAGCGTTGGAGAACGGTATTGCCGGGGCCCTTGATGGTCAGGGAATCGGGGGCGGCGATCCGGTCGCGGTAGATGACGAAGTTGGTGCCGGTCTTGCCGATCAAGCGCATGGCTTCGGAGGGATAGCGGATGGCGGTGATGCCAGACGTATTATGCGCAATGGCCGCTCCCAATTGCTGCGTGAGCGTTGGCGATGAAGCAAGTCGCCAGGTAACCTGCAAGTCGGCTGTAACGAGCCCAAAATGATATAAGCAGTCGGGATTGGTCAAATCGATGACTTTTCCCAATTTCGCCTCAGCCCAGAAGGTCGTTACGGGTTGAAAACGATTTCCCGACAGTAAATCTTTTTCGTATTCCGCAATGGCGGTTATTTCGTCAGCGGCAAAATAGGCGCAATGAACACCCGCCACGCTATATCGAGCCTTTTTACCGGAAGTGAACAGATAATCGGGAGGAACGTTGCTGTGCAAGATGTCGTCGGGAACCCTCCTTGCCACGAGCGAATCAATGGAGATGGTCGGTGCGGTGACCAACAAATCAGGAAAAGAGGCTGGATCCGCCATCAAGCCGGAGCTCCGGTGAGCATGTCATCGACATAATCTGCCAACTCCTGCCATTTCTTCATCTTCAGAACATCCAGTGGGGTATGACCATCCAACTGCGGATTTTTCATGCGAAGCCATTTACGGAACGAGTCGTCATCTTTCAGTCGCAATCTTAGACGGGCGATGCGCTCGAAATAGGCGAGGTCGTTTTGGAGCGTGTCGGCATCCGGGGTCTTGGAGAGCGCTTGCGGTGTGCGACCCAACAACCGGGCCAGTTCGGCCATTTTGATGTCGTACAGGTCGGCAATTATCCTAGCTGAGAGGTTGCCGCCGCTTTCGCGGAGATCGGCGGTCACGTCGATGACCGCCTGGATGGCGTCCAGAGGACTGGACCGGGGGGCTTCGCGTTTCGCCTGGTTGATTTGGCATTTGGCCAGGAAGTTGGCCAAGGCATCTTCGACGCTTTGACGGGAGGTGGCGATTTCCACCCAGTCGGGGCAGGCGAATTGCGCGAGCAGATGACGACGCTCCCGCACGACATGGCGTTTCTGGGCCGCTGTCTTGGTCAACGTGTAGACCACGGCATAGGTGGGAACGGAACTGCGGGCCTGGTCCGCGGACAGTTTCTGAATCACGCCCCGATAAACGGAGAGGTCATCATCGGTCTCGATGACGGTGATGCTGGGTGAGGTCTCCCGCGCCATCCAATCGCCCCGAGACATATTTACCACCGGAAGATCTGGAGACACTCCGCGCCTGACCTGGGCCGTGCGCGAATGAGCCGGCGCGTGGCGAATGCTAGCAGTTCGTTTATTGGTAGCGGCATCCGTGAACGGCGGATCAGCGGTTAACCAGACAACTTCAGGTTCTTTCGTATTCATGAATAATAAATAAACCGCTTATCAACCACCTGTCAACCACCATGCAACCACCCTCACCCTTTCGATCCTTCTTTTCCCGCCCCGGTGAGGGCACCGGGGCTCCAGTTAGGCACCGACCTTATTCCCCTTCGTGTCCATTCGTGTTGATTCGTGGTTCACCTTCCGCCCCGGCAAACGACTCGGACAGAATAATATCCGGTAGAAAGGCGGGATCGACGACCGGCAGCGCGGTGGGTGGCGGCGGTGGTTCTTCAGACTGGAGGGGATAACTACGAATGATCTCCAGCAGTTTTTCCAGCAATACCGCGTTGGTGACCGGCTTTTTTGCCACCGCTTTCTGAAGAGCGTTGATCTTCCGGGGCAGGTCCTGGAAACGGGCGAGCCGGACGGCGACGATGGCGGCTTGGAGATCGGTGCGTTCGGCGGCGGCGAGGTGGGGCAGGTTTTGGGCGGCGACCAGCAGGCGCAGAGCTTTTTGCTCGTTGGGGCCGACGGTGTGATCCACCGCCCGCTCGCGCACGGCGTCGTCGGCTTGTTTGGCCCGGAAATCGTCGAGGGCGGCGCGGACCTGGTCGTGGTGGGCGTCGTGCAACGGGGCTGCCGGTTCGGTCACTTCGGCGCGGAAGGCCTTGGCCATCTCGACAAAACCCATTTCCTCGACCTCATCGTTGAGCCGGTAAAAGGCGTCGCGGCGGTCGTTGCGGATAAACACCAGCGACTGCCCGGCGAGGGCTTCCTGGCGTCGTCCGCAGCGGGCGCGAAGGGGCAGCGAACGGATGCGGCGGAATTCTTCGGGACTGGCTTCCTTGAAGTCGCGCAGTTCGGACAAGAAGGCCAGGCGTTCGTCGCGGTCTTCCTCGATGTCCCGATCGAACAGGCCGAAGGTGTTGACGTCCTCGTCGGGCGAATAGATCTGGCTGTCCTCGCCGAGGGCGGAGTGAAAGGCCTGCAACTTGAGCAGGGCCTTGCGTTTGAGATCGATGTCCGAGTCGACCTGGGCGGTGGGATAGAAATTGTAGATGTGGATGGCGGCGGCGGTGGAGCCAATGCGGTTGACCCGGCCGATGCGTTGCATGAGGCGGGTGGAATTCCACGGGGTATCGTAGTTGACGATGACATGGGACCGGTGAAGGTTGACACCTTCGGCGAGAACTTCGGTGGAAAGCAGCAGGCGGAAGTCGTCCTTGCGCTCGATCAGCGGGAGATTGGCGTCGAAGTTGGCCCGGACGATGGGCATGCGGTCCTTGCGGGTATGGGAATCGACGGTCAGGACGGGACCAAATCCGGCCGCCTCCAACTGCCGGGCCAGGTATTCGGTGGTATCGCGGGCTTCGGAGAAGATCACCAGCTTGCCAGTTTCATTCAATTCGGGCTTGAGCAGTTCCTCCCGGAGCATACGGAGGAATTCGTCGAGTTTGGGGTCCTGCTCGACCGCCTGCCAGCGGGTGACCAAGTTTTCCAGCAACGCGGCATCGTGTTCGATGCCTTCCCGGAAGCCTTCGTTCAAGTCGTCGGGTGTACACACGGTGATGGTGGGGTCGGTTTCGCTTTCTTCGGCCACGAGGGCGAGCAGGTCATCTTCGCGATCTTCGAGGATATATTCGGAGACGCCGAGATTCGGTGCGATGATCACCCTCCCCTGCTCCAACATGCGGCGCATGGCTTCGTTGGCGTCGCGGAACCGGGCGAGGCTGCTGGTGAATGCATGGAAGCTGCTGTCCAGTCTTTTGACCAGCAGGGTTTTCATGATCTGGGCGAGTTGGGCGGAGATCAAATCGGCGTTCTGGTATTTCTTCTTCAGTTCCGGCTTGAGGTAGCCAATGGCGCGGTAGCGGTTGTAGGTCATTCCCCCGGGTTGGAGATCGCCGAGCAGGCCGATGGTGCGGTCGTAAAGCTGATCGAGTTCGTCGCCCAACCGGTAGAAGATCGGCTTTGGCCTGCCGACCGGCGGGAAACGGATGCCCTGGCCGTCGAGATCGGCTTTATAACGTTTGTCGGTTTTCAGGTCGGTACGGGTCCGGCGCACCGTCAGCGGCTGCACCACTTTCTCGCGAATTTGTTCGTAGATGTGGGCGACGGCGCGTTTGGCGTCGTCCGGATTCGGCAAGCGGCGGGCGGTGCGGTACTCCTTGATGCGCTGGGAGAAGAAGTGTTGGAGGTTGCCGAGAATGGTACTGTCCTTGCCGTCCTGGAAAAGCAGCACGAGGTTGCGGATGTCCTCCGGGCGGTTGTTCAGCGGGGTGGCGGATACGAGGATGACCCGTTTGGGGGCAAACGATCCATCGGGAAGACGGCGGCGGGTCGGGGTTTTACAGAGTTTTTGCAGAAGGTCGTAGCCTTCGGCGGTGTCATTGCGGAACTTGTGTGCCTCGTCCACCACAATCAGGTCGAATTTTTCCGGGTCGCGGATTTTATGGAGACTGCCGTTGTTCAGGACGCGGGCGCAGTGATCGAGGCCGAACAAGTCGAGGGCTTCCTGCCAGTTGTCGCGCATGGCCGGAGGGGTAACCACGAGAATGCGGGAAAGGTGGGAGGGAAAGCCGTTGTGGTGGAAGAACTTTTTGGCGATCCGGGCGGCCACGATGGTTTTGCCGAGTCCGACGACATCGGCGAGGAAAAAGCCGCCGTGTTTTTGCAGTTTGAGCCAACCATCGGTCACCGCGTCGCTCTGGTAGTCGAGCCGCTTGATGCCCTTGGGCAGGTCGGTTTCAGCGTTCGGGTCGTACTCGATGGCCGGGCCAAAGTATTCGATCAGAAATTTGATGTAGAGATCGAACGGGGTCAGGTCATCGCGCAGGTAACTTTCCTTGACCACCTCGCCCACCATGACGGGGAGAATCTCCTCGCTTTCCGCCCACAGCGCATCGAACTCACTGGAGGCAAAAAGGACATCTTCATACTGCTGGAGCAGCACGTTGAATTCGTAGTTGCTTCGGTTTTCTTCGGCGCCGAGCCCGGCGGCGGTCAGGTTGGACGAACCGGTAATGACCGCGCCGGGTTTGTGTTCACAGAATCCGGCGGGGAGCAGGATGTAGATTTTCGCGTGAAGCCGTTTGGTCGGATGGGCGCGCAGTTCGACCTTGCCGGAGCGGACGTCCTCCACGAATTGGCGAATTCCGCCTTCCACCTCGGGCCGGTAGGGCGCGGACTGAATATCATGTTTCAGCGACGCCTCCACATCCTTGCGGGTGCGTTCGACATCGGCCAGGGGCAAAAGCCCCTGTTTGTGATGACGGGCCAGCAGCGCATCCACATCGATCCCGACCAGCACCCGGACGTTCGGCACCCGCTCCAGATGAGGGCGGACGGCAAACCACCCGGACGCCCGCAAATACCCCACCAGCGCATCAAACCGCTCGATATCAGGATTATGCGCCAACACCCCGGCAAACTTGTGCAACAAGGTATTCTCGCCCGCATTGGTAAAAAAGCGAGTGGACATGGTTAGCCATCCCCAAGCATCAGTTGCATGACCGGGATGATGGCGAAATGCCCACGGGTAAACAAGGGATTAATTGTGACGGGGCGCATCTCCGAGTTTTGACAAGTGCCTTGGTGTAGGCCGACCCTCTGCGGTCGGCGGAGAGGCGCCGGGGACAGAGCCCCGGCCTACAAGGAACCTTTGCACAAACTCGGAGATGCGCCCATTGTGACGCATGGAGTTGTACCGGGGCGCCATCACCCTTCGAAAAGGCGCAATTTTTCCGCGCCAAGTCGTTCGGCTTCATCGCGGATGGCCGCATCCCGACAGGCCCATATTTCATTTAAGGCGCGGGAGGCATTTTCGTGGAGGATGCCTGCGGCGAGTTTGGTCCCGAAATAATCGGTGATTAGCGTGGCGATTTTCCCGAAGTCGCGGCAATCCCGGTGGTCTTTGGGGAGGTCGATCATGCCGTCGTAATCGGTGCCGATGGCGACATGTTCGGGTCCGGCGACGGCCGCCATGGCCTTGACGTGTTCGAATACCCGCTGGCTGTCGGTTCCGGATCCGAGAAACATCGGTGGAACGTAAACCCCGATCACCCCGCCTGTCTCGGCGATCAGGCGAGCGTTATGGCGACTGATGTTGCGAAAGGCCGGATCTTTGCGGGTGGGTGAATCCTCCATATCCCCCTCGGCAAAAGCATCAAAATTGATGCCGGTTGGCTTCACGGTTAAATCAGGATCGGTAAACCGGGCACCGGCGTGCGTGCAAAGGACGGGAATACGCGGAATTCCACGTTGAGACGCCAACGATTTCACGTGCGCGATAACCTCGCGCACCGCACTGCCCGCCACATGCGCGACATCAATCGCGATGCCCCGCGCCACCAAGCCCTCGACCAATCGGCGTCCGGCCGTGGAATAGGCGCTCACCTCAAGTCCGGGCGTATACAAATTGTTTCGAGCGATGCCCGGGATAAAGCCATTGGGAACGGCCCAGTTGCCGCGGTTGTGGGCCAGCGTCACCGCCACGACACCCAATGCGGCTAATTCGTCCATTTGAGGGTGGTCGGCATTCAACATGTGTGCCCCTTCAATCGCCGGGGCGACCGACAAGGGCAGCTTTTCGGTCAGGTCCCAGGTCTGCCCCGGCGTGTGTAGCGCCCAAGAATTTGGCCGCTCGCGGGCCAACCACTGCAAATGCCGGACCTGCCGCAGCAATGTCCGAAAGGCGGCCTCCGACCCTTGTTTGGATATAAAGGAGTGAACCCCGGCGAGCAGGCCGCGAAACGAGGAATCGGCCAGCCGAGGAATATCCGTATGGGGAAGAAGGTTTCGTTTTTGCCCGCGCCGCCCGCCGAGCAAGTGCCCGCGCACGTCTTGATTAAACAATTTCCAACGCAGCAGAATGTCGCAATGGAGATCGAAGACGGGGATGGACATTTCGATCAACACCCTTCGCCCTACTTGGCATGGTTACTAACGTGACGTGCTAAAAACATGCCCTACTCTTTATAAAAGCTCTCGGTGCCGCCCTTCACATCCATCAGATCCAGCTCTAATCGAGTGTTACCATCATCCGTCTCGATACCGATGGTAAAAGCCCCATACGACTCAATATTGTCAGTGGCGATACCCTTTTCGACTTCTAAATCATATTCATCCCAGTCACCGAAAGACGGGTGAAGATGTACCTTTACCGGTTCCTGAAGCGGCCGTGAGGAATCCGTTGACACCACCTTGAATTCTACCCAGCACTTCGAACTGCGAGGGCCGTGTATTGGTTTTATCGCTGCCGATAATTTTCGACCATTTACTTCGGCGCTGCCGCCGAACATGCCTTTATTGGGATCGTCGGGGTCGATCAGCCGTTTCGCGCGCCCCGCACGCATGCGTTGCGGTTTACTGCTTTTGGGTGTCGAAATTCGAGCCGTTTTGCTGCCGGGACCCACATCTTTTTCCAGTGCGTTTACTGAAGACTGAACGTTAGACATTTCTTCCTTTAATTCAGCAACCTGCTTCTCGAACTCGATACCGAAGCCCTTAAATTTAGTGATTTGCCGCAACACGAGCGAGATCGCGGCTATACCTAGAAACAAGGCCGTATCTTTGTCAACACGCGTCGGTATCATCATGCGCAAAATGGCGAATATTAGAGAAGTGCCGGCGATACCCAATAAACCCCACTTAATGATGAGGGATATTTTATTGTCTGCGGCGTTTTTCGTGGATGGTTTGTTGTTTTCGTTCATGTGATATACTCTGCAATAAGAATCACACCGGTCACGGTAAACCAAGATAACGCGTAGCGTTACCCTCGAAGAAATCATGTTGAAGTTCTTGAGGAAAATCGGTCAACGCCGCCATCCAAGCCGGTAGATAACCCTTCCAGCCCGCCCCGTCCATGGGCATGGGATAATCGGTGCCGTACATCAGGCGATGGGACAATTTGGGATAACGATCAATTAGCGACTCCAGGGCTTTTTTGAAATACATAGCCTTGGCGGGCTCCATTACTCCTCCGAGATGGCTCAGGTCGGTGTAAACTCGGTCATATCGTTGCACCATGTGCACCACATCGTGAAAAAAGGTCATTCCTTGACTAGGGTCGACATCTTCCAGCCATCCAGCTTCGCCGCCGCCGTGGGCCAGGCACAGGCGGAGTTTCTGAAAGCGCGGATATTCCTCCAAGAACCGGATCCAGTGTTTCGGATCGGCAAGATGGCCGGATTTTCCGGGAATACGATCCATACCTCCCGGAGTGCAATGTGTTAAAATCGGAATATCGTATTGCAGGCAGTAGTCGAACATTTCGAGATTCAGGCGGTCCATCTCGCGGCCGGTTAGACCGGCGCGGGCGAGGTGATCAGGGATCATCCGGTCCGTGTTACCGACCGGGAGATACCCGCTGGATGGATAATACTTCACGCCACGAAAGTCTTTTTTCTCGATGGCGTAACGAACCAACTCGAGGCCATCTGGGCGGAAGGTCTCGAAGGCGACAAATCCGATTATATTGACTGGGGATTGACCTGCCAACCGAGCCATCCGGTCAATCTGATCGAGGAAATCGATATCGGGATGATCGTTATAGGCATACTCCATGTCCATCATCAGGTGTACAAAGGTGTGGACTCCCGGGGAGGCCTTGAGAAGCCGTTGCACCATCAATGTTTCCGGGCGAGCGAGATCGGCGAGGAAATTGATGGCCGCTTCGGCGGTGTCGATCACTTCCGTGGCAACGCCGATCCACTTTTTTAACGAGGAACGACGGTTATTCCGATTGCGTTGGCGATGAGGACCGCGTCTTCCCGCCCGTGCGTTTCCGGCCCGCGTAGGCCTCCGGTCTTCATCATGCAGGTGTGGTTCGTGTTGATCAATCCATTGCGCGGATTCAGGATCATCCAGCGACTCATTGCTCAGGTTGGCCATGATGTCTTTAAACAATTGTTCGCGACTTTTATCGACCGCTCGACTGGCCGTGGATGCGCGGACTGACCCCGCGCGCGTACTCGCATCAAGAAGGGGATCTCTGCCGGTTACCGTCACCATGGCGCGCGCCAAACCTTCGGCCAAACGCTTTGGCACTTTCCGCGAACGCAACACGCCAACCAGCGGCAGATACCGAGCGTTGAACAAGTGGCAATGCACATCGATCATGGCGGAACCTAAAAATCTTTCAGGCAGGTCACCGGGACAATCGGTTTCGAGCCTCTTATTGCCTCAATGGTTTTCGATATCACGGCGAGATCGTTGTCAAATGAGCCGTGAGTGGTCTTGATATATTCTCGGGGCTTCTCGCAGATTTTGACTTGTTCGGTTTGAAGGATCTGAAGCACGGGACCATTCGCCATCACGTCGCTCCATGCTTTTAGCTCTGCAAGATGGTCACGATTCCAAACATCCAGACGCTGAGCCAGCTTCAGATCCCAAGCGGCCTCCATACCCAGCAGCGGGGTTTTGTGGTCCGCTTCCAGCGCCCGGCTTACAAGGTACAGTAGCGATTTGCCATACGGACCGACCGTGTCGCCTAGCTCACGGAGGTCGCTGAGGACATAGTTGATGAGGTTTGCTTTGGCGATCGTTTTTTTCTTGATCGCGGCGGCATAGAACCGGTTGGCAAATCTCACGGTACAGGCAGCGGCATAAAGATGGCAACTCTCCACCTCGAGGCTTTGTTTGCCCATAACCTGAAGCAGGTGCCCATGAAGGATAGAACCGGCTGAGTGACCGACGAGGTGGATTTTCAGGCCAGGGACATCATGGTCAAGTTTGACCAATGCCTTGGCCAACAGTGACAAACCGCCTTCCGGCGCTGCGCCACCGGCGGCATTCTCTTTCATTTCACTCCACAACGCCTTGACACCGACATACCGCGCAGCTTGTTCCAACGAGCGATCCTTTGCCTCTTTCGCTTTATCGATCCATGCGTCCCAGTATTTCTTGATCCCCATGGAGGGTGGAACCACGTCGCGGGTGAATGCGTCCTCCAGCATCCCGTAAATACTTTCCCAGACCCCAGTTTTCCAGGTCACGAAAACCGGATAGATACCATTCATCGCGAAGTAGGGAGCAAGCACGCCGATTCGTGTAATCGAGGATTCTTCGTTGTTCAAGCCTCCATGCGCATACACCACGAGTTTGGGGCTTTGCTTCCCGCTCAATTCCGCCAAGGGGCGCTGATAGGCCACCTCAATCACTGCTGCGGCTCCATCGGCGCGATCAATCATGCGGTTAATCGGTCGGCCATTGTTGCCGAGTACAATCGAATGTTCGTACGCCTTGGCATCATCCCATTTCCCGGGATGCGAGGAGGGTACGTTTTCGACATGCAACATAGAGCTGGTCATCAATGCGGGTGCAGCATGATTTGCGTCTGAGAATCTGTACACCCTTGCCGATTTTCCGGAGCGCATGGGTACACCTATTACAGCAACCCAGGCATCGTATCCATTCTTGACCCAATCCTGATACAGGAGGCGGGCAAATCCCAGATATCCCCAATCGGCGCCCCAGGAATTCTGGATGATAAATCCCTTCTCGTCGTAGCCCACGATGGCAAATGCATGTCCCCCGGTTTCTTTGCCCGACTTTCGGAAGTCAATGTCGGGAAGTTTCGAGGTCGACGAGGGCACATTCCACCCGGCATGCACGGTGGCCGAAACATACACGGCACCGGTTTCATAAATCGCCGACTGCATGTCGGAAAGGGAACGTTTATCCACCCGATAATAGGCGCCAAGAGGTCGCATCGCGGCGTCGGATTGCCAATCGGGATCAGGTTGAACAAACTTATTCGCCTTGTACGGCCATAGCTTTTCGAGGCAAACGCCGTGCTTATGCCAACCCTTCATCGCGCCGCGGCAGCTCGATCCGTCGTAATCCTCGCCCTCCCATTCATCATACCGGCGAGCAAGCGTGTACATCATAGCCGGACTGACCCGAATAGCCTCATCGCCCGTTCCTCCCCGATCAATATCCATCTTGAACAACAGGTAGTTGATCACGGCAGCCAAGCCAAAACCGGTGCAAGCGCCCTCGTTGCCTTGATTCAAAACCAGATCAGCGTAGCTAGGCAGGTATCGGTCAATTGCTTTTGGGTCCGGATACTGCGGTGGTAAGTTGACCAGCTTGGGCTGATATTCCCGATCGCGAAGATCGATACGGTCGGGTCGGGCGTCTAATCGTTGAGATGTTCCAGCTATGGTTAAGGATCGTGTGGGCATATTTTAGATATCCTAAAGGTTTACTTACATTTATTTATGTCCAAACAGGGTCTGCCAAAACTCCGCATTCAATGTAATACCATAGACGGTGGCGTCATCGGTTGTTGTCCCATCTTCACCCGGCTTGGAATATGCATAAAAGGAGCGCCCGGCGAAGAGCGAGATTCCGTGTACGATATCCCAACCCACTCCCACCGTACCGACCAGACCGGTTGAGTCGGCCTTGGCATCATCTCGGGTCAGCATTCCGCCGATGCTGACTTGAAAGGAAAGTCGCCGCCAGATTCCGTTATCGAAATCCAGAAAGCGCCCATCAATATAGCGGCTATACGCCGGATAACCGCGCAGCGCGATGCCCGCGCCAATGCCATCTATTTTGTCGTTATAGAATGTGGATATACCGTACCGCAGACGATGAAACTGCCAGTCTTCAATTTTATTCTTCTCGTAAAGCGCCTTTACATGATCTTGGGGGCAAATGGTTGCCAGTTCATTCGTATCCAGTCCCGATTGCGACGCCAAACGAAGTTCAATTAACTTTTTATCGATTGTCACGGGATTTGTTTGGGTGCTGGCCAGGGGGTCTATCATGGTCAGAGTCCCGAGGGCGTTAATCAAAGGACGTTTGATCGTGTACACCCTGCCGTTATGAACCTTAACTTTCTCGTGGTTCATAAAATCGGAAAGAAAGCGGATATCTTCGGGAATGCGATTGGGCCGCGCGATCCGGAGATCATTGGTTAGCGTATTAGCGACGGCGTTGATGTTGGACACATTTTTCGACAAGGTTTCAGCTTGCGACTTGAAACCGGCCAACTCTTTTTTTAAGCCGGTGATGTTTTCTTTTAGCTCCTTGATCTCCTTTGCAAGAGCCTCCTGACCATTTCCTTGCGCCCATGCATTTGCTCCGTTTACTATGCAAACCAACAAAACCATCACAACAAATCGGCACGTGTTGTAATTGATCATATCACCTCGCCATTTAAGCAAATTATCAGCCATTGAAAACACGTCTAAGGAAAAAATCTATTACTATGATACCAGGTAGGCTACGACCTCCACACTTCTTGATGCATTACCAAGGTTGCTGGCGATGACGCGCACGTAGGGGCCGATAACCGGGACTCGCATGCAGTGGGCAAGATCAAAACCTCCGGCTTGAGGAAGCTGATTGTTTACGTCGCGATCACTCGTTCGAAGCCGATAATGCTTGGCTTCAAAACCGCTTGGGTATGACTGACTGTCAAAGTTGTAAACGTTACTCGTCAGCCCATGAAAGATGGGCCCATATTGTCCCTGCGTTGCATAGGGTGCAAAATATACGTCCATCATGAAGGCTCGATCGTAAGTCGAATTCACGGGGTCGGAGATGACATAGATGTTGATCATTCTAAATCCATCAACCGATATGGCATGACCCCGTCCGCTCATCGGATCAATCAAGACTTTTGGTATAATCGTAACGAACTTCGTGACGGGCTGCTCGCGAACAGGCTTGAGATTCGGCAAGGTCGGCGGAAAAGTTGGTGTAGGTATGGGAAATTCTGGCAAACCGGGTGGGATCGGTTTTGGCCACGATATTTCCTTATAGGCTATCTTATCGCCCGTCGGATGCGGACGATCCACCCACGTATACGACGCATTCGACTTCGCCAATTTTTTCTTCGCCATGATGTACGCTCCCTGAATGGGCACCATGCTGACAGGCGATGACGGATCTTGTATCGGCTTTGCGTTCCTATTTGGTGCCTAAGGCGTCGCTAGATCTCCACGAACCTGCCATTCAGTGGCGGCGGACTTGAGCCCCGAGGTCGTGGTAAAGCCCAATCGATCCTTCAAATGCTCCTTGTGCACATTCAACGTCTTCACGCTAATGCCCAAAGCTTCGGCGATTTTATGATTATCCCAACCGGCGCCGAGGAGCTGGAAGACCTGGAATTCCCGGTCGCTGAGTTTGGCTAGATCCGGGTGTTTGGTTTTGTGTTTGCCGTTGCCGTAGATGGTTTTGTGGAGCATGGGGCTGGCGATGCAGCGGCAGATGTGGAGTTCGCCCCGCACGGCGTCTCGGATGGCGGCGGCAAGGGAGGTGGGGCCGACGCCTTTGTAAATGAAGGCCTTGGCGCCGGCTTTGATGGCGCGTTCGGCGAGTTCGCCATCCTTGGTCTGGCTGATGACGATGTGGGCGAGGTCGGGAAAGGCGGTGTGGCAGCGCTGGATGGCGTCGAGGATGTCCCCTCCCCCTGGCGCGAGTTCCATGACCGCGGCGTGGGGCGGGGATTTCATGATGGCGGCGAGGGCGGCCTTGCAGGTGTCATACTCGCCTACGACTTCCATGTCGGCATGACACCGCACCGCTGCGGCAATGCCCGCCCGGGCAAGGCCGTGTTCGCTGATGATTACTACCCGCAGGATCTCGAACGCCTCGTCCCGTTCGGCACCCGTTGCTGTCTTCATCCCTTTTCGCTTCCTCCTGCGTAAAAGATAGCGATTCCGGATTATCAATCAATGGAAATGTAAGCGCTCGCAAGCGGATAGGATAATTTTATGCAATACGTAGGAAGTAGTTTCCTAGATTAATGCGATCTGAACACCAGGTTAATCGGACAATAACCGCCCTCAGCGCAGGCGATAATTCGCCGTAGGTCCAATCCGTGCGTTTCTTGATTCGTGGGCGCTGGTGTTTTCGTGGTTGAGCCGCTCCGCCGACTACTTGTGATGGTTTGAGGTTCGAATAGGGTTAACGATTGAGTTAACGAGTGGGGTTGATGAGGTGAGGGCGAGCGCTGATAAGATGGGGTTAACGATTGGGGTCGATGGGGTGATGCGAGCCCGGATAAGGTCGGGTTAACGATTGATGTTTATGGGATGATGCTGACCATCCCGGCTTTACAACCCGGAGGGAGCCAATTAGAATGCGCGGAGTTTACCTGAAGGATAAATCATGGCCGCTACGAAAAAAGTCCGGAAGCCGCGTTTCCGTCGCATCCTGTTGAAGCTGAGCGGCGAAGCGCTGCAAAATAAGGATACCGGGGAGAGCCTGGATCCGGCGGTTTTGGCGTCGATCGCGCAACAACTCAAACAAGTCCGGGCGCTGGGCGTCGAGGTGGCCATCGTGGTCGGCGGCGGCAATATTTTCCGGGGGTTGACCGGCGAAAACGTCGGGGTGGACCGTACGACTGGCGATTATATGGGCATGTTGGCGACGGTGATCAACAGCCTGGCCCTGCAATCGGCGCTGGAAAGCGCGGGGGTGATGACCCGGGTGTTGAGCGCGATCAATATTGCCGCGGTGGCCGAGCCGTTCATCCGGCGTCGGGCGATGCGCCACCTGGAAAAAGGCCGGGTGATCATTATCGGCGCGGGCACCGGCAACCCGTATTTCACCACCGACAGCGCGGCAGCACTCCGGGCGAGCGAAATCGGCGCGGATGTGTTGCTGAAAGCGACCAAGGTGGACGGCATTTACGACCGCGACCCGATGAAAAATCCGAAGGCCCGGCGGTTTGACCACATCAGCTACCAGCAGGCGCTGCGCGACCAGCTCAAGGTGATGGACGCGGCGGCGTTTTCCCTCTGCCAGGAAAACCACATCCCAATCCTGGTGTTCAACTTTTTCAAGAAAAACGAAATTCTGCGGGCGGTGCTCGGCGAAAAAGTCGGCACGCTGGTGGACAACAAGCCCGCGCGCACGGCGTAAGGGCGCGAGGAGTACGCGATCATGGAATCGACCGACGACGTATTATTGGAAGCCGAAGACAAGATGACGAAGTGCGTGGAGCACTTGACCCATGAACTTTCCGGGCTGCGCACCGGCAAGGCTTCCCCGAGCCTGGTGGACGGCATTGCGGTGGAATATTACGGCGCCATGACCCGTTTGCGTGACATCGCCGGGATCAGCACGCCGGAACCCCGCCTGATCGTGATCAATGCCTACGATCCCTCGGCCCTGCCGGCGATCGACAAGGCCATTCTCGCCGCGAATATCGGCGTCACCCCGATCAATGACGGCCGGGTCATTCGCATTCCCATCCCGGAACTGAGCGAAGAGCGCCGCAAGGAGCTGATCAAGGTCGGTAAGCGGATGAGCGAAGAGGCCCGGGTGGCGATCCGCAACGTGCGCCGAGATTCCAATGAAGCGATCAAGGCGCTGCAGAAAAACAGCAAAATTACTGAAGACGACCGCGACGCGGCCACCGAGGAAATCCAGAAGCTGACCGATCAGTACATCGCCAAAGTCGATACGCTGATCGCGGCCAAGGAAAAAGATATCATGGTGGTTTGAGATTCCGGTCAGCCGTGGCGAAGGTTGATGCGCCCGGCTGGTGGTAGACCCGACTGACGCACGTACCCAACGCGGGCTGCGTCCGCAACCCGAACGTTGTCCTAAACCTTGTCGCGAGCTTTGTCGACAAAGTATACGACAAAGCTCGCGACAAAGAAGTGATTTAAGCCCATCTCATCTCGTTCACTCGTGTCAACGTGCACGCTTTTGTGTGTCATCTTTTTCCGTAAGATTCCAAACGGTTGCGTCCGCAATCCGCTAAAACTCCGGCCAGTCTCCGGCCTTTTCGAGAACGCGGAGGATTTTCTGATCGGCTCGCGGCAAGGGGTAGTCGGCGATCCGGTCGCGTTGCACCCAGGCCCAGCCGTCACAGCCGATTGCCTTAGGTTTTCCCCGGTTGACGCGCACCCAGTAGGCGTGCAGGTCCATGCGAAAATGACTGAAGGTATGGCGTACGGTGGTGAGGTGCGGTCCCACCCGAACCTCGAGGTCGAGTTCTTCCTTTAATTCACGGGTGATGCATTGGGGCAAGGATTCCCCCTCCTCCACCCCGCCGCCGGGAAATTCCCATAAGCCGCCGAGCATGGAGGCTTCCTTGCGCCGGGCGATCAAGACGCGCCCCCGGTCATCAATAATCACGCCAGCGCCGACATGGCGATGCGGGATGGACGGTTTCGCGGATTTTACCGGAAAACGTTCGGGCTGGTCGTTCCGCCGGGCGCGGCAGATCGGGGCGAACGGACAGGCCGGGCACTTCGGCGAGCGGGGCGTGCAGACCAAAGCGCCGAGTTCCATCATGGCCTCGTTGAAGTCGGCGGCCCGCCCGACCGGGAGGATCCGGTCGAGAACATCCTGCAGCAACCGCCGGGTGGCCGGTTTATCGGCGGGCGCTTCCACCGCGAGCACCCGGCTAAGCACCCGGATCACGTTGCCGTCGAGCACGGCGTGGTCCAAACCGTAAGCCAGGCTGGCGATGGCGGCGGCGGTGTAGGAACCAACCCCGGGAAGCGCCAGCAATTCCTCGTAGGTGCCAGGGAAGTCGCCGCCGCGTTGCAGCACCTGCTTGGCGGTTTCGTGCGCACGAACCGCACGGCTGTAGTAGCCGAGTCCCTCCCAGGCCTTGAGAACATCCTGGCGGGGCGCCTCGGCGAGGGACGTTAAGGTCGGAAAGCGGCGCATAAAGCGATCGAAGTATGGGATGGCCTGGTCCGCCCGGGTTTGCTGGAGCATCAATTCGGAAATCCAGACGCGGTAGGGCGTGCGTTTTTTGCGCCAAGGCAACGCCCGTCGATTGGCTTGGAACCAGGCAAGCAGGTCTTCGTGGAACACGCGGCGGTCGCTTGATCGGATGGGTGGCCGCCGGATGGCGGTGCGTTTCGGAGTAGGAGCAGGCATTATCGGAGAAAACTTTCGTGTTCGCGCACGCGGCGCTCTTGTTGCTGGGCGAGCGCGCGGTCGGGCGAGACCGATTCCTCCAACTGGGCGAACCGGGGTTCGCTGATGGTCATGTCCAGCACATCGATATCCCAGGAGTAGGCCAGTCGGCGCATGTGGTTTTGTGCGTCGATAAGCACAAAGTGAAAAGATATTTCCTGTTTGTTGGAGCCGCGCCGGGAGGTGGTCCAGCGGGGAAACATCACCTGGCCGCGCAAGGCCTGGGACTGACGTTCCAGCCAATCCTCCACGGTTCCCTCGCCTTCCGGCGCGGGGTGTTGCCGGACACGGTCGATCAGGTCCTGGGCGCGGACGCCCTCGCTGGCGGTCCGCATCAGGTGCTCGCGGTTGATGCGGTCCCGCTCGCGTTGCTCGAAGAAGGCGCGGTCTTCCGGGAGCATCGGTTCGCAGCCGACGAGCAGCGCGGTCAGGGCAATCAGGCAAAGGGTGGCGAAAATGTTCGGGGCCCGGTTCCTGTAGACGGTCCGTGTTCCGCCGCCCACGGAGGGGCGGCCTACAACATCCGGATTGCGCGGGTGTAGGCCGGACCTCTGCGTCCGGCGTTCCTGTACCCCGCGTTCCCCGCCGCCCACGGAGGGGCGGCTAATCATCCTTGTTTTTACTTTGACCATCAGGGACAAACGTCCTATCTTTTTCCGTATAACGCAAGGATCATAGCCATGGCTGAAGAACCTATCCAACCGGAAAATGCCGCCGAAAAGAAACCGACGCCGATTTCGATCAAGCCGGCCGACAAAAAATCCGACACCACCCGGATTGATTTAGCGAGCGCCAAGCCGCCGCCGTCGATTCTCGACAAGAAGGATCTTCCCGCCGACGCGGATGATTATTTCAAGCGCAGCACGATGCGGATCGACTTGACCCCGCCGGGTGGCGACAAGAAGTCGGAGACCACGCGGATCGATATTCCTCCGGTTGGCGAGACGGTCAAGAAGCAGACGGCGAAGATGGATCTGCCTGGCGCGGCAGAGCGTGGCGATGTTTTCCCGGCGAAAGCCGTTCCCGTCGGTATTCCGGCAACGCCCGCGGCGCCGCCGACCCGGCCCAAGACGCTGCAAATCAAGAAACCGATGGCTGCCGCCGCCGGTGAATCGATTATTGTCTCCCCGGAATCCACGGCCAGCGCCACCGAGCAGGCGCGCAAGAGCGAAACCGCCCGCATCGACCTGACCGCGGAAGACCTGGATCGCCCGGCGACCAAGCCCAAGACGATCCGCATCAAGCGTCCGGATGGAACCAGCGCCCGCAAGGCATTGACCATTTCCCGTCCGGAAGGCGAATCCGCTCCGACCATTTCCCAGGAACCGGTAGAACACGTTGGCGCGGCGGAGGAAAGCAGCGGCATTCTCGAAGGCATTGTCGCCATCGCAGCGCTGCTGGTGGCCGGCGTGCTGTTTTATGTCTTGCTGGGGCAAACGCTGGCCCCTGATCTCCCCTTCCCGGGCCGGATTTAATCTTTCAACAACCGCAACAGGAGTTTTGTCATGTCAGAGAACATTGAACACGTAAATGCCGCCACCTGGAGCAAAGTCACCGGTTCCGACGTGCCGGTGCTGGTAGATTTTTGGGCGGAATGGTGCGGCCCGTGCCGGGCGATCGCCCCGGTCTTGGAAGAATTGGCCAAGGAACTGGCGGGAAAAATCAAAATCGTGAAGGTCAATGTGGACGAAGCTCCGGATGTCGCCCAGCAGTTCAACATTCGCTCGATCCCTACCCTGCTCATCTTCAAAAACGGTACGGTGGTCGACCAGAGCGTCGGCGCGATGAGCAAAGCGTCGCTGAAGACGCGCATCGATAATGTGATCGGGGCGTAAGACCATCTTCAGGGCCGGAACCCGGTACTGTAGACGCGGGCGGCGACCGCGTCTCATTTCCCATGACGTCCGCTTTCTGACGAAAGCAGCTACCGAGGACGCTTGAGTAAGCAGAGCCCCGTGCTGTAGACGCGGGCGGTGACCGCGTCACTCCTCTCATGACGTCCGCTTTCTGACGAAAGCAGCTACTGAGGACGCTCGAGCAAGCAGAGCCCCGTGCTGTAGTCGCGGGCGGCGACCGCGTCTCATTTCCCATGACGTCCGCTTTCTGACGAAAGCAGCTACCGAGTGCACATCCTGTTTTTCGAAATGGGACACCCATTGCCAATAGGTCTGTAATGATGTGAAGCGGCCTGGCTGTGCCTCGGTGAGCCATGCGGGAATCCGTCGGCGGGGAGCCGGCTTCCCGCGGTACCGCATGCGCCTTCGGCGCATAAAGAATGGTCTGGCACGCTACACGGTCATCTTCATGTTCCTTGTGAAGTGGATGATGAAGGGAACATAAACGTGGTGGTGCTCTCTTTCTCTCTGCGACGTCATCTTCGCAGAGATGCACACGTGCGGGCGGTGACCGCGTCTCATCTCTCATGACGGCCGCCTTCTGACGAAAGCAGCTACAAAAGGATTCGAACGGATTCTGTTACTTTACTTTCTTCAGTCGGGGATCGAGGGCATCACGGAGAGCATCGCCGAGCAGGTTGAAGGTGAGGACAATCAGCAATACGGCGATGGTGACGAAGGTCATTTCCCACCAGACGCCTTGCCACAGGCGAAGTCGGGCGTTGTTGATCATGATGCCCCAGGAAGGCTCGCCCTGCACGCCCAGGCCGAGAAAGCTCATGAACACCTCGGTGCTGATCGAGGCGGGAAATCGCAAGGTGAAGGCCACGATGATGACATGGGTGACGTTCGGCAGGATGTGGCGGAACAAAATACGGGCGTGACTGAATCCCAGCACGCGTCCGGCCATGACATACGGCAGGGACCGTTGTTTCATCACCTCGGCGCGGATCAACCGGCACACACCGACCCACATGGTCAACCCAATCCCGAGATATACCCCGAGCAATCCCTTGCCGGCAATCATGGCGATGGCGAGGATAAACAGCAAACCGGGTATGGCGGCGAACGTGGAGTACAACCAGACGATGATATCATCGGTTTTACCCCCGAAATATCCGGCCAGCGCACCGAGCAGCACCCCGATAGGAATGGCGATCAGCGAGGTGATGATACCGACGCGGAATGCGATGCGGGCGCCCTGGAGCAACCGGGCGAAGACGTCCCGCCCGAGCGCGTCGGTTCCCATCCAATGGGCTCGACTGGGTGGTTGGAAGCGGCGATCAAGGTCCTGATGCTGGTAGCCGGGTACGGTATCGTGCCACTGATGCCATTGGTAGACGGCCTCGCCATAACCGGCCATCAGGGTATAAAGCGCGACAACGACGAGGCAACAGCGGGACAACCGCGAGGCGAGTAAACGCCGGAACACGGAGATCGGGGCCGGAGCCAGCATGGCGTCAGAACCGCTCATGATAATTTCACCCTCGGATCGACCCAGGCATAGGCCAGGTCGGCCAGCAAATTGGCGGCGAGATACAGCAATGAACCGATGATCACAACGGCGCGGACAACATCGACATCCGATGAATTGATGGCGTTAATGCTGAGGTAACCAAGTCCGGGAATGCCGAAGAAGGTCTCCAGCAACAAGCTGCCGGTATACAGAAACGGCAGCGACAACACGACGTTCGTGATCACCGGAATCATCGCGTTCTTCAGCACATGCACCAACAGGATGCGCACCGGCCCGAGTCCCTTGGCCCGGGCGGTGCGGACGTAATCTTTATGCATTTCCTCCAGCATCACCGACCGGTAGAAACGCACGTTAGGACCCAGGCCATGCGCAATGCCGATGATGACCGGGAGCACCAGATAACTCCACGACTCGAATCCCCAGACCGGAAAAAGACCAAGCCGGTAGGACAACCAGTATTGCCCGGCGACGATCCAAACCAGGTAGTTCACGCTCATCAACCCAACGCACAGAAACAACATGAACCGGTCAAAGAATCGGTTGCGATGGTAAGCGCACCCCAGGGCAAGGACCAGGCTGATGACGGTTTCGCCGATCAAGATTGGCGTGGCCAGCATGAGGGTCGGACGGATGCCTTGGCGAAGCAAATCAATCACGGACTGGTTGGCGGCGTGGGAGCGGCCGAAATCAAAGCGCGCCAACTGGCCGAGGTAATGAAGCCATTGCGATTGCCAGGGTCGATCGTGGTGACGCCGGCAGTCGAGTGCGAGAATCCGCAAGACCGCGCCTTCCGGCAAGACGAAGACCGGAGGCGGCGATTCACCGCTCCGCATGGTCCAGGTCAGGAGCCGCGGCGTGTCCGAAGCGGTCAAGGGTTGATCACCAAACGTCGCCGCGCTCTCGTTTGACACGTCGAGCGTGTAACGTAGCCGCCATGTGTATGCGCGACCAGCCGGCGGGGTAAACGCCACCGGAACGGAAACCGGATGACCTCCGCGCAGGAGCAAGCCTTCCCCGGAGGTCCAGGATGAACTGGGAACCCCCGACCATGGACCGGCGGAGCGGGAGAAATCCGTTTCAGCATACAACCGGGTGGTGGAATGAGTCCCCCAGAACAGCGGGAGGTTAAAGCCCCGCTGTTCATCGAATTCCTCCAGTTCGCGGGCGGAAGCTTTGTCGCCAAGCATCATGCGGGCCGGGCTGCCACCGACGAGGTTGAATAAAACGAATGTGATCAGCACCACCCCGAACAAGGTGGGAATCATCTGGACGATCCGGCGGAGGATGTAGCGGATCATGGGCGTTCCACCCGGTAGTATTTTTCCATGCCGTACGGAAATGCGTGCATCTTGTAATTGCGAAACCAGGGATGTCGCAGGCCGACATTGATATACTGGTACGCAAAAATCCAGGGCGCATCTTCCACGACAATAGCGGCCATTTTACGGTAAAGTTCCGTGCGTTCGGGTGAGTCGGGCATGGTCCGGATCACATCGTATAGCGCGTCAAAATCAGGGTTGCGGTAGTTGCAGCGGTTGGGTCCGGGCGAGGCGTTGGGGCCGTAAAACAACTGGAGAAAATTTTCCGCGTCGGGATAATCGCCGATCCAACTCAGGAAAAACATGGGGGCGAGCCGGCGTTCCAGTTTGTCAAAGAACGCCGGACCGTTGTTATAGCTGACGTGAATTTGAATGCCGATGCGGCTCATAAAAAAGGTGAACAACTCGGCGGATTGGCGAAGTTCGGCGTCGTCGGCCCGGCCGAGTTCGAGGGTAATGGTCAAACGCCTTCCGGTTTGCGGGTCACGGCCTTCGGGATAACCGGCCTCGATCATCAGGCGGCGTGCGCGTTCGAGGTCGAATGGAAACGGATGGTGATCGGGATCGTGGCCGGCCAGGCCTTCGGGAATGGGTCCGGTAGGACGGGTTATGCGTCCGTTAAAGAGCTGAATCCATGCTTCGGTGTCGAAGGCGCAGGTCATGGCCTGGCGGAGCGCACGGTTGGGACCGAGCACGGGATCTTCCATGTTGAAGGCGAAGTACCCCAGCCGCAGGGAAGGTCCCATGCTCATGGCGATGCCTTTTTCCGCGAGCACCGGGTTCAGCGCGAGATTGTCATCGAGGATCGCCTCCCAGTTGTCGCGGGAAACATCGGACGAATCCAATTGTCCGGTGATGAATTTGAGCCAACGGGTGGCGGGGTCCATGACCACATAATCCACAATACGATCGGTCAGCGGCAATACCGCTCCGGCATCGCTCAATCGCCCGGCCTCGAGGTCGTCCGGAGCGCCGGTAGATGGATACCGATCCACCCGCCCGGTCTCTTGCCACTTGGGATTGCGCACGTATTCCAGGCGATAATTTTGCCGCCATTCCTTGAGGATGTAGGGCCCGGTACCGACAGGATGACGGGAAAACTCGGGTCCGTAATACGCCACCGCCTCGCGCGGGGTGGCTACGATGTAGTGCATGGCCAAAATCCAGAGCAATTGCGGGTACGGTTGGGTGAGCGTCCACTGCAGGGTATAACGATCCAAGGCCCGGATTCCCGGAATTTCCTGTTCGTAGTCGGTCGGCTCGGGATCGCCGGATTTTTCCCGGAAGTCGTCCAGGCCGACCACGCGTCCACTCAAGGTCCAGTAACCGACCGATTGGTTTTTCCGGTCGGCCAGCCGTTTGACCGCGTAGACGAAATCGTCGGCGGTTACTTCCCGGCCCTTTCCGTCGGTGGCGATGAAACACGGATCATCTTGAAAATAAATGCCGGGACGGATGCGGAAGGTATACACCAAGCCGTCGTCGGAAACCTCGGGCAGCGATTCGGCGAGCAACGGTTCCACCCGGTACGGCCGGTCCAGATAATGGTATTGCAGCAGGGTTTCGTAGATGCGGGCGATGGCCAAGGCGCTGGGCTGATCACCGGCCCGGACCGGATCAAAACCGCGAATGCGCAGGGTATCCTGGTAGAGGGTGCTGTCGCCTTGCGCGCGATCGGTACGGGACGATTCCCCACAGCCAACGGTGAGGCATGCCGCGAGCATGAAAAAACCGGCCCAACCCGCCAAACGAAACGGCGGCATCAGGCCGGTTTGCATCGCAATCGCCCGGGGCGAAGGCTTAGGGCGATACCGGTTCGGCATCACCGGGCTCGAGGCCGGGTTCTTCCACCGGCGGGGCGTCCTGGACCGCGACGTCTTCAAATTCGGATACGATGGGCGCTTCTTCCATAATCTGGATGTCGGCGCCGGCATCGCCGGGAATGATCACGGTATCGGAAGAGAAGCCGGGAAAGGAGGAGGCATCCACCGGCACATCCTCAACGCTTAACATGGGCGCAGCGGGCTGTTGCGGCGGCGTGGTCATCAACTCCTGTCCGACCGGAGCGGTCGGGGATACCGGCAGCGGCGCGGGGGCTGGCGCACGGGCGGAATCGACCAGTGAGCGTTCCTGCTTGGTGGTGTAGAGAATACCCAACAAGGTGGTGTTGGCCAGGAAGACCAGGGCCAGAATTACGGTGAGTTTGGTCAAGACATTGCCGGCGCGGGAGCCGAACAACGTTTCACCCATCCCGCCACCGAAGGCCAGGCCCATGCCCTGGCTTTTCGATTGCTGCAACAAAATAACGCCGATCAGCAACAAACAAACCAGCACTTCCACCACAATTAACACATAACGAAGAATTTCCATGAACGTCCCTGATTCCCTTTCTTGCCTTAGATCGCCGCTTGGACGATGTCAATAAACGAACGCGCTTCGAGCGCGGCGCCGCCGATCAGTCCGCCATCGATATCGGGCAGGCTGAACAATTCGCGCGCGTTGGAGGCTTTGACGCTGCCGCCGTATTGAATGCGAACGGACTGCGCCACCGCTTCGTCGGCCAATTCGACCAAAACGGAACGGATGTAGGCGTGCACCTCCTGCGCTTGTTCCGCCGAGGCGGTTTTGCCGGTGCCGATCGCCCAGACCGGTTCGTAGGCGATCACCGTATCGACCAATTGCCGGGCGGTGAGGTTGGCCAGGCTGCCACGCACTTGCGTGCCGACCACGTCGTTGGTGCGGCCCCCTTCCCGCTCGGCGAGGGTTTCACCGACGCAAACGATGGGCGTGAGGTTGCTTTCCAGGGCGGCCTTGGTCTTGCGGTTCACGATGGCATCGGTTTCGCCGAAGTAGGTCCGGCGTTCGCTATGCCCGAGAATTACGTAGTGGCAATAAACTTCCCGCAGCATTTCCGCGGAAACTTCCCCGGTGAAGGCGCCCGACTTTTCCCAGTGCATGTTCTGGGCGCCGAGGTCGATGTGGGTGCCGGTGATGACATCGCTCACCGCTTTCAAGGCGGTGAAGGGCGGGCACAACACAATGTCGACTTCCTTGCAACCGGCGAGGTCGCGTTTGATGGCGCCGGCAAGATCGATGGCTTCAGCCACCGTTTTGTTCATTTTCCAGTTGCCGGCAACGATAGGTTTTCTGCTTTTTACGGTCATGAGGTACGATTCCCGTGCGTGATTTATTTGGAGGTCAGGGCGGCCACGCCGGGCAGCTCCTTGCCTTCGAGAAATTCGAGACTGGCGCCGCCGCCGGTGCTGATGTGGGTCATCCGGTCGGCCAGGCCGCTTTGATTGATGGCGCTGACGCTGTCGCCGCCGCCGATAATGCTGACGCAATCGGTTTCGGCGATGGCCTGGGCGACCGCAAGGGTCCCCTTGGCAAACGGGGCCATCTCGAAGCAGCCCATGGGACCGTTCCAGATGACCGTGCGCGCCTTCTTGATTTCCTCGGCATATATCGTGGCGGTTTCCGGGCCAATATCCAGGGATTCCCAATCGCCGGGGATGCCGGTGCGGGGAACGACCTTGTGGTTGGCCTCGGCGGAGAACGCGTCGGCGACGACGTTGTCAACCGGCAGCATGAGCTTCACGCCGCGGGCTTCCGCCTGCTTGAGCAGATCGGCGGCGAGATCCTTTTTATCTTCTTCGACCAGGGACTTGCCCACCGGAATGCCCATGGCGCGGTAGAAGGTGTAGGCCATGGCGCCGCCGATCAAGAGGGCGTCTACTTTGGTCAGTAGGTTGGCGATGACGTTGACCTTGTCACTGACTTTCGCGCCGCCGAGGATGGCAATGAACGGGCGTTCGGGATTGGCCAGCGCCTGGCCCATGTATTTGATTTCCTTTTCCATGAGGAAACCGGCGGCGTTGACCTTGAAGAACTTGGTGATGATCGCGGTGGAGGCATGGGCGCGATGAGCGGTGCCGAATGCATCGTTCACATACACATCGCCGAGCTCGGACAATTGGCGGGCGAACTCTTCCTGCTTCTTCTTCATCTCGGCCTTGGCCGCCTTTTTCTCTTCATCGGTGGCGGTTTCGGGTACTTTCGCCTTGCCTTCCTCTTCGGCATGGAAGCGGAGGTTTTCCAGCAGCAGGATATGCTGTTCGCGGCGCAGGGATTCCGCCATGGCCTTGACTTCCGCGCCGATGCAGTCGGGGGCGAAGAGAACGGGACGGTGCATCAAGTCGGACAAACGATCGGCCACCGGCTTCAAGCTGAATTCCGGCGCGGGTTTGCCTTTCGGCCGCCCGAGGTGACTCATCAGGATGACCGAGGCGCCGTGGTCGAGGATGTATTTGATGGTCGGCAAGGCCGAGGTGATCCGGGTGTCGTCGGCGACCTTCCCGTCCTTGATCGGCACATTGAAATCCACGCGGATGAGAACCCGCTTCCCTTTGAGATCGATGTCGCGAACTGTCAGTTTGTCCATGGTGGGTAACCTTCGGGTGAAAGACCGTGTTTGATAAGCCGCCTCTTCCGCCGGATCCGGCGGAAGAGGCCGGGGAACGTCGGGTTTAGGCCGCGCCGTCCACCTTGGCCATGTGGGTGATCAGGTCGACGACCTTGTTGGAGTAACCCCACTCGTTGTCGTACCAGGAGACCAGTTTCACGAAGTTGTCGTTCAGGGCGATACCGGCATCAGCATCGAACACGCTGGTGCAGGACTCGCCGATGAAGTCGGTGGAGACCACCGCGTCTTCGGTGTAGGCGAGGATGCCCTTCAACGCGCCTTCGGAGGCCGCTTTCATGGCCGCCTTGATTTCATCGTACTTGGCTGGCTTGGCCAGGCGGCAGGTCAGATCGACCACGGATACGTTGATGGTGGGGACGCGGAAGGCCATGCCGGTCAGCTTGCCATTCAGTTCGGGAATAACTTTGCCCACGGCTTTGGCGGCTCCGGTGCTGGAGGGGATGATGTTGTGCGCGCCCGCGCGTCCGCCGCGCCAATCCTTCTTGGAAGGACCGTCGACCGTCTTCTGGGTCGCGGTGATGGAATGCACGGTGGTCATTAAGCCTTCGACGATGCCCCAGTTGTCATTCACCACTTTGGCCAACGGGGCCAGGCAGTTGGTGGTGCAGGAAGCGTTCGAAACGACGGTCATGTCCTTGGAGTATTTCTCCTGGTTTACGCCCATGACAAACATGGGGGCGTCCTTGGAGGGGGCGGAAATCACGACTTTCTTGGCGCCGCCCTTGAGGTGGGCGGAAGCGCCGGCGATGTCCGTGAACACCCCGGTGGACTCGACAATGTAATCGGCGCCGGCGGAACCCCAGGCGATGGCGGCGGGATCCTTCTCGCCGAAAATGGTAATGGCCTTGCCGTTGACGACGAGCTTGCCGCCTTCGACCTTGACGTCGCCGTCAAAGCGTCCGTGCACGCTGTCATACTTCGTCATGTAGACCATATAATCCAGGTCGATGAAGGGATCGTTGATGGCGACCACCGAGACGGAAGGATTGTTGATGGAGGCCCGGAAGACCAAGCGACCGATACGACCAAACCCGTTGATACCTATTTTAACTGTCATGGTTATACTCCTATTTGTAGATGGTTTTAACGACACGGGCCGGTGTGGCAGGCCGGTGCCCAAAAATTTCAAGCCCGCATTGATACCTCAGGGACGATGGATCGTCAACACAACAACGAGGCGTTCTAATTACTTCGAGGGAATCCCCTACCCCTTGTTGAGCTGGGATTTTCCGTCCCAAGACCCGGCGCGCCGGATGGCGTCCGGACCGAGCTTTTCGCGGAGGTGATCCAGGGCGCGATCCACCCGGGCATCCCGCGCTTCGCGTTCATGCGCTTCATCGGCGAACAGGTCGAGTTGGCGGGCGGTTTGACCGGCATCACGGAAATGAGATACGCCCATGCCGATCAAGCGAACGGGTTGGACGATGGACTGCCGTTCAAACAACGCCAGCGCCGCTGCGATCAGGCGCCGGTCCGAACAGACCGGATCGGGAAGCTGTTCCTGCCGGGTGATGGTTTGGAAATCGTCAAAACGAATCTTGATATGAACGGTTTGCGCCACCTGGTCGGACTGTCGCAATCGTCGACCGACCTGTTCCACGAGGCGAATCAATTCCTGCCGGACGGTGTCGCGATCCTGGACATCTTCATCAAACGTATTTTCCGCGGAAATGCTTTTGGCGGCGGACTCCGTGATGACCGGTCGTTGATCGTCCCCGCGGGCCAGCCGGCTGATATGATCGGCAAGGGCCGGCCCGACCACCGGGACCAGAACTGAGGGGCCGACTTGCTGAATATCAGCCATATACCGGAAGCCCGCCTGGTGAAGGAGTTTTTCCGTGACTTCCCCCACCCCCCAGATTTTGTTCACCGGCAACGGAGCGAGAAAGGCTTGAATATCCTCGCGTTTTTCGGGTACGCGGGTCATGCCATCCGGTTTATGGAGATCACTGGCCAGCTTGGCCAGGAACTTATTGGTGGCAATGCCGATGGAGGCGGTCAACCCGGTAACCTTTCGGATACGCGCCTTGATCGCGCCCGCCAATGCCGCGGGACTGTCCCACGAACGCATCACGCCGGTTACGTCCAGAAAGGCCTCGTCGACCGAAAGCTGTTCGATCATCGGCGTGAAGTCGCCCAGGATCGCCATCACCTGTTCGGAAACATCCAGGTAGCGGCTCATACGGACCGGGGCGAAAATGGCATGCGGACAGAGTCGGTAGGCGGTTCGGGACGGCATGGCCGAATGGATGCCGAATTTTCGAGCTTCGTAGGAGGCCGTGCAAACAACGCCCCGCTTGTCCGCTGGAGAACCAACCACCAGGGGTTTTCCGGCCCATTCGGGATGATCCAAGACCTCCACTGCGGCAAAAAACGCGTCCATATCAATATGCAGGATCGTGGTCACGCGCATTTGCTTACCATACAGGATCGCCGTGCGCACCATGGAACTATTTGTGATCGCGGCGGATGAAAGCTTGCATCCGGAATAAAGTTTTGGCAATTTGATGCACTTGTTCGCGGGTAATTCGCGTCCGAGTGGTATATAAATAAGATTTTTTCGGGGCGTGGCTCCTTGTCCGCCGCAGCCTGCTAAGGGCGAAGGTGGAAGCCTGGCTAGAGCGTCCCGACACGAAGGTGTCGGGAAGGTCGCTGGTGTTAAAGCCCGCCGCGTGCAATTAAATAGGATTTTTTTCGGGGCGTGGCTCAGCCTGGCTAGAGCGTCCCGACATGAAGGTGTCGGGAAGGTCGCTGGTGTTAAAGCCCGCCGCGTGCAATTGAATAAGAATTTTTTCGGGGCGTGGCTCAGCCTGGCTAGAGCGTCCCGACACGAAGGTGTCGGGAAGGTCGCTGGTGTTAAAGCCCGCCGCGTGCAATTAAATAGGATTTTTTTCGGGGCGTGGCTCAGCCTGGCTAGAGCGTCCCGACATGAAGGTGTCGGGAAGGTCGCTGGTGTTAAAGCCCGCCGCGTGCAATTAAATAGGATTTTTTTCGGGGCGTGGCTCAGCCTGGCTAGAGCGCTTGGTTCGGGACCAAGAGGTCGCTGGTTCAAATCCAGTCGCCCCGACCATTTTAACGGCATGAAAACGGAGGGTCGGCATACAACGTTTCGCCCACTTGTAGCTCCGCGGCCCACAACGCTTCGCCACCTTGTAGGCCGGACCTCTGCGTCCGGCGCATGACTGCACATTCCTGTTGTTCTCAATCACGATTAAGCGTTCTGTGCACCAGATCGCATTGACACCGCTCCCCTGACCGATAGGTTATGCGGTGATTCGTTCTGGTAAGAACCCGCGATGCAACCATCATCATCCAGTCGAGATTCGACAACCCTCCGGGCCTGGCTGGCTTGGCTGGGTCTTTTGGCGTTGCTGTGGTGGTTGCTGGTTGAGGGCCGTATGGACGGACTCTGGTTTGCCATCCCGGTATTGGCCGCGGCCTTTCTGGTTCGCCGGGCAATGCCCATACCGCGTTCCCGGCGCGCCATCAGTACCTGGGCGTTCGTATCCTTCATCCCCTACTTTCTCTGGCAGTCGTTGATCGGCGGCTTGGACGTTGCCTGGCGCTCGTTTCATCCCCGCTTGCCGTTGGAGCCGAACAGTTATCTGTATCCGCTGCGATTGACATCGGATAGCTCGCGGGTGTTTTTGGCGCAGGTGGTGAGTTTGATGCCGGGCACCCTGGCCTGCCGGATCAGCCGGCGAAACTTGATCGTACATGTTTTGTCCGGCAGCCGTGCAGCCCTGGTGACGGAACTGACCGCGCTGGAAAATCGAACCGCGGCGATTTTCCGCGAAACGCTGGAGGCCGGTCATGAATGAAATCCATGCCGCCGCGGCGCTTTTTTTAATGTTGAACCTGCTGGCCGGATTGTTCCGGATTTATTTGGGACCGACGCCGGCCGACCGGCTGCTGGCTACGCAACTTCTCGGTACAACCGGAACGGGCATCCTGCTGATTCTGGCGGTTTGGCAGGAGTCATCGTCGCTGATCGATGCGGCGTTGATTTTTGCGCTTTTGGCCGCGGTGACGTTGATCGCGTTTGTTTGCCGGTTGTGGACGAGCTTGCCGCCCGATTCGGAGGAGGATGACGATGTCGTGGCTTGATGTTTTATCGATTGGGCTTCTCGGGTTGGGTTGTCTGTTCTTCCTGGCCGGGACCGTCGGCATGCTTCGTTTTCCCGATGTCTATACCCGGCTGCATGCCTTGACCAAAGCCGACAATCTGGGCCTGGGCTTGATTGCCCTGGCGCTGGCGCTCCGGGCCGGGTCGCCGTTTGAAGCGGTGAAGTTGTTTCTGGTCTGGCTGCTCATCATGTTCAGCAGCTCGCTGAGCGCGTTTTTGGTCGCCAATGCCGCGCACCGCAACCGCACGCCCTTTTGGAGGAAGGAGTCGTGAATGCGATTGTCGCTTTTGATGCCTTGCTGGCGGCGGCCTTGCTGGGGTTGGCGGCGGCGGCCATTTTTTCCCGCGTGTTGTTGCGTTCGGTGATTTTGTTCATGGTTTTTGGTCTGCTCATGGCGCTGGGCTGGGCGCGTTTGCGCGCTCCGGATATCGCGTTGACCGAGGCCGCGCTGGGCGCCGGTTTGACCGGGGCGCTTTTGCTGCATGCCTTGCGGGCGTTTAAGGCCGGCCCGGCGGCGACGGAACCTCCGCCCGCGACCAAGCCGCCACCGGAGGAGGCCCCGTGAGTCTTCGACGCAAACATCGACGCTGGTATCGCGTGAGCCGGTGGGCTCTGTTGCCTGTGTTCATCGCGCTCGCGGTGGTGCTGGTGCAAACGGTTTTGTCCACCGCGCCGGCGAATGGCGAACTGCCGCGCCTGGTCGATGAGGAAATGTCGGCCAGCGGCGTTCTGCATCCGTTGACGGCGGTATTGCTGAATTTTCGCGGCTACGACACGCTGTTGGAGATCGGCGTGTTATTGGTTGCGGTGATTGCGGTATGGTCGCTGGATGCCTCGGGCAAAAGCGGTCACTTGCGCTTGCGTTTGCCTTCGCCGAACAATGCCGCGCTGCGGGTGGATCTTTCGATTATTTTGCCGCTGATGGTTTTGATGGCCGGTTACATGGTTTGGATCGGCTCGTACCGTCCGGGCGGTGCGTTTCAGTCGGGGGCGATTCTCGGCGCGGCCGCCGTGACGTTGATTTCCAGCGGCATGTTGCCCGCGCCGTTCGGGCGCAGCCGTCGCACCCGGTTGGCTCTGGCCGGTGGCTTTTCTTTTTTCATGACGGTGGCGATTTTGACTGTTTTATTCAAAGGACGCCTGTTGAATTATCCGATGGCCTGGGCGGGCACGATGATCCTGCTGATCGAAACCTTGTTGGCGGTTTCCATCGGTGCGGCGTTGGCCGCTCTGTTTGCGGGTGTGGCCGGTATCAAGGTGGATGAACCGGGATCGCCTTCCCGCCGGGAGGAGCGCGGACCATGACCGTGGTATCCATTTACGGCATTACCGGCGTGTTGCTGTTTGTCATGGGGGTATTCGGCCTGATGACCCAGCCGCATCTGTTGAAGAAATTGTTGAGCCTCAACATTGCCTCGGCCGGGGTGTTCCTGCTGATGGTGGCGCTGGCCTATCGCGGCGACAAGCTGGACCCGGTGCCGCACGCGCTGGTGTTGACCGGCATCGTAATTTCAGTCAGCGCGACCGCCTATGCGGTGGCGTTGGCCGCCCGGCTACAAAAAATCACCGGGTCCCCCACCCTCGAAGAACCGGCGGTGGATGAACCATGATCCCGGTCCTTCAACAACCGGAAACCTGGTTGGTCGCGATCCCGGCGTTGGGCGCGGCGACGACCTTTGCCTTTCGGGAGCAGGGCCGGCGAGGGGTGGTGAGCTTCGTGTTGGCGGGGATCGCCATTTCCACCGCGATGACGTTCGCGAAGTTGCTTCTGCGCGGCCCCTACAGCCACAGCATCGGCGGCTGGGTGGCCCCGCTCGGCATTACCTGGCAAATCGACGGCCTGGCCGCGGCGATGATTCTCCTGACCTCGCTGGTGGGGGTTATGATTTCCCGCTATGCCCTGGAGTATTTCGGCTCCTCGGCCGAGGAGCAACGCCAAGCCGCATATTTCTGGCCGTTGTGGTTCTTCCTGTTGAGCGGGCTGTACGCCATCTTTTTAACCGCTGACATTTTTAATTGGTACGTCACGCTGGAGCTTTCGGGCCTGGCCGCGGTGGGGCTGATCACCTTGTCGGAAAAACCGCAAGCCTTGACCGGCAGCATGCGTTACCTGCTGATTGCCTTGTGCGCATCGCTGTTTTACTTGCTGGGGGTGGTCTTCCTGTATGGAGAGTACGGTTCGCTGGACTTGACGACGCTGGCCGCGCGGATACAACCCGGCAGCGTAACGCAGGTGGCCTTGGCCTTGATGACGATCGGATTGATCGCCAAGGCCGCCTTGTTTCCCCTGCACTTCTGGCTGCCACCGGCGCACGCGAATGCGCCATCGCCGGTCAGCGCCGCGTTGTCGGCGCTGGTGGTAAAAGCAGGCTTTTACATTCTGTTGCGGTTGCAACTTGTCTTGTGGCCGGTAGTGTCAACCCGGTACTTGGCGATCGGCCTGGGTGCGCTGGGCGCGGCGGCGATTCTTTGGGGTTCGGCCCAGGCGATACGCCAGTCGCGACTGAAATTGCTGATTGCTTATTCGACGGTGGCGCAGATCGGCTACCTGTTCATCATGTTTCCCCTGCTTCATGCCGGATGGGCGGGTGATCCGCTATGGGCGAGCTATGCGTGGGCCGGCGGCGTCTACCAGGCGCTGTCGCACGGGCTGGCCAAAGCGGCGTTGTTTTTGGCCGCGGGCGTGGTGATTCATGCCGTGGGCGATGACCGACTCGACAGCTTGCGCGGGCTCGGTGAAAAACTGCCGTTGACGGCCACCGCGATGGCCTTGGCCGGCATCAGCCTGATGGGCATTCCGCCGGGGGCCGGGTTTATCGCCAAATGGCTGTTGTTGAGCGCGTCGGTGGCTTCCGGGCAATGGGGTTGGGCGGTGGTGATGATTCTCGGCGGGTTGATGGCGGTGGGTTATTTGTTCCGGGTGTATCGTCGTTTGCTCACCGCCCGGGATGTGCCGGTGCTGCATCAACCGCCGCGCCGGATGGAAGCGGTGGCGCTGACCCTGGCCATTCTGTCCCTGGTTTTTGGTCTATCCTCCTATCCGCTCTTTTACCTCTTGCGGATCGGCGCACCGGCCTCGGTCGGCCTGTATCTGGAGGGCTTGCCGTGACCAGCCTGGATGCCTGGATTCCCTTGTTGGTATTGCTGACGTCGTTCGTCACCGGGGTGATCATCCTGGCGCTCGGCGAACACCGGGTCGCCGCGCGTACCGCACTGAACCTCATCGGGGCGGTCGCAAAAATGGGACTGGTTGCGATGATGTTATGGGGCGTGTTTCATGGCCACGAGTATCAAACCCGCATCCCGTTTTTACCCGGCTTTGATCTTGTGCTGCGCGCCGACGGCATGACGGTTCTGTTTTCCACCTTGTCGGCGGGCTTGTGGTTGTTGACGACCATCTACGCCATTGGTTACCTTGAAAACTCGCCCTTTCGCCGCCGGTTTTTCGGTTATTTCAGCTTTTGTGTAACCGCGACCATGGGCGTCTCGCTCGCCGGCAATCTGGTAACCTTTTTTCTGTTTTACGAAATGCTCACGTTGACCACCTATCCGCTGGTGGTGCATCGGGGCAACGAGAAATCGATCAAAGCCGGCACCCTTTACCTGGCCTACACCTTGGGCGGCAGCGCGCTGTTTTTGGTCGGCATGGTTTGGTTGTATTCGATTGCCGGCGCTTTTGACTTCACCGAAACCGGCGTTTTGTCCGCGTTGCCGTCGTCGACCCACGGTTCCCTGGTCATCATCTTTTTCCTGTTCATGCTCGGGGCGGGGGTAAAAGCGGCGTTGTTCCCGCTGCATGCGTGGTTGCCATCGGCGATGGTGGCGCCAGCCCCGGTCAGCGCCTTGTTGCATGCGGTGGCGGTGGTGAAGGCGGGCGCGTTCGGCATGGTGCGCATCGTGTATGACGTCTTCGGCATCGAATTCGCCGAGACGCTGCAGGTGTTGACCCCGTTTATGATCATGGCCTCGTTCACCATTTTGTACGGTTCGGCGCGGGCCTTGGTGCAGGATGACTTCAAGAAACGACTGGCCTTTTCCACGGTCAGTCAGGTTTCCTACATTTTGCTCGGCATTACCTTGTTCGGGCCGCTCGGCACGGTTGGCGGACTCGTGCATCTGGTGCATCAAGGCGTGATGAAAATCACCATGTTCTTCGCCGCCGGGAATATTGCCGAGACGCTGCATCTGCACAAAATCAGCGAGCTCAAGGGCGTTGGCCGGCGCATGCCCTTGACCATGGGCGCTTTTTCCATCGCCGCGCTCGGCATGATCGGCGTTCCCCCGCTTGCCGGTTTTATCAGCAAGTGGTACCTCGGTCTGGGCGCGGTGGAATCCGGAAACAACTGGGTGCTGCTGGTGCTTGCGGCAAGCAGCCTGTTAAACGCGGCTTACTTTCTCCCCATCCTGCGGGTGGCATGGTTTGAGCGGCCGGACCGGGTTTGGGAAGAACGTCATGCCCGCGGCTGGCTGGAAGCTTCGTGGTGGTTGGTCATACCCCCGGTGGTCACCGCGCTGCTCACCGTGCTGGTCGGCTTGTTTGCCGGATCGGATTACAGCCCGCTCCAGTGGGCGCTGCTGATCACCGGGAGGGAATATTGATGAGCGCGATGCTTTCGACGCTTGATCCCGGCCAGATCCTGCTGGCGACGGTACTCCTGTTGCCCGTGCTGTTACTGGTCATCGCCTTGGTTCCGGGAATGGCCGACCGCATCTTCGGGCTTGCGCCCATTGCCGCGCTCCCGGCGATACCCGCCGCGCTCTGGGCGCTATTCTTTCCGGATTCACCCTTTGGCGCGATCGAGCTTAACGTATCCGCGCTGGTGCTGGGCGCACGGTTTGCCTTGGACCTTGGCAACGCCCCCTGGTTGTTTTTCACCGCGTTGTTGTGGTGCTGCGCCGGATGGTTCGGGCGCTATTACCTCGCCCACGATGAACGCCGCGGACGGTACGGCGGTTTTTTTCTCGGCGCAATGGCCGGAAATTTCGGCCTGATTCTCGCCCGCGATCCCGCGATGTTTTTCACCTGCTTTGCCGTGATGAGTTTCATGTCGTACGGCCTGGTCATTCATGACGGTCGCCCCGCCTCCATGGTCGCCGGCCGCGTATATCTGGGCATGGCCGTGCTCGGCGAAGTCCTCCAATTCGCCGGTTTGGTTCTGGCCATTTTTCCAAACCTTGGAACTTCCGGGCTGGAAAACTTCCAAACCTTGGAACATTTTCGTGCCAGCGATCCGTGGGTCGCCGGTCTCTTTATTGCCGGATTCGGCGTAAAAGCGGGGCTGCTTGGTTTGCACGTGTGGCTGCCGATGGCCCATCCGGTTGCGCCCACCCCGGCCAGCGCGGTACTTAGCGGTGCGATGATTAAAGCCGGCTTGATCGGCTGGATGCATCTGTTGCCGCTGGGCTTGGATGCTTTCCCGGTCCTGGGTGGTTTGATGATCACGCTCGGATTGGCCGGAGCCTATTTGGCCGCGGTGATCGGCTGCCTGCAAACGCACCCGAAGGCGGTGCTGGCGTACTCCAGCGTCAGCCAAATGGGACTCATGACCACCGGTATCGGCATTGCGCTCACCGCGCCCTACCTGGTGACCGCGTTGATTCCGGCCATCGTTTTATATGCCAGTCATCACGCCTTTGCCAAATGCCTGCTGTTTCTCAGCGTAGGTCTTAAATCCGTGCGGAACTTAACCGGATGGGAACGGGTGGTGTTTTGGTCGGGCAATAGTTTCGCAGCGCTCGCCTTGATTGGCGCCCCGTTCACCAGCGGCGCACTGGCCAAGGCGGCGCTGAAGGATGCGGTCGGACGGGCCGGACTGCCCTCGGAGGCGACGATCATCACCTTGTTGACCTTCGCGGCGGCGGGCACCACCTTGCTGATGTTGCGGTACCTCTTCACGTTGAGAACCATTGCCTATGACGAACACCACGCGTCGCCCGTGGGCGTTTGGCAACCCTGGCTTGTACTGTTGACGGGTATCATCGTCGGACCGCTGATTGTCGCCTTGGGTGTATTTGATCACGCCCACCTCGGATCGTTGCCGTTCGCCGCCTTGAAAGGCGTAATTCCCATGGTGATTGGCGCGGCGGGTTACGGCCTGGTTCGCCGGTGGTTGAACGGGGAAACGCCGATCATTCCGGCCGGCGACTTGTATAGGCTTTATGCCGCCACCGGCCGGGTTATTGGAGCCGCGTTTCGCCCGCGCACACAGACCGGGGCGGCGGCCGCAACCAGTGGAATTGCCGATGGCTTCCGCCGATTCATGCAACCGGTGTCCCGCGCCTTGGCGCAAGGCGAGCAGGCGCTATCCGTTTGGAGTATCAGCGGCCTCGCTGCCGGGGCGGTCGCCCTGATCCTGTTCTGGCTCGCGCAGTAAGCGTCCCCCGCTCCGCCTTGCTGACCGCCGGTCGCCGACGACCGGCTCGGCCCGCTGGTTCAACCGACTCCCCGGACCCGCGTTCGCGGGTCTGCCCGACGGCTTCCCGCGGTAGCACATGCGCCTGCGTTGCATAAAAAGAAGGCGGGCTCTTTTCACAATCCCCTCTAAAGTCCCCTGATGGCATGGATGGTAAACGAAATGCATCAGTCAAGGAATCTGGGATGCGCCCTTGTGAGATTGACATTAAGCTTGAATCTTCTTTTAACCGCGCTTAAGGGACATACGTGAGATCACTTTTTGCGATCGCAACGTTTCTGCTGCTGACCGGGCACATATCAACCGGATTTACCATCGACGGCGCATCCAACCAGAGTTATGCCATTGCTGAAGATGGCAGCGTAAAGGCATGGGGTTGGGATATCGTCAATGCACTCAATGTGCCGCCTGAACTGACAAATTGTGTCGCGCTTAGCGGTTCTGCCGGAAATGTTTTCTGCCTGGGCCTCCGTGACGATGGCAGGGTTTTCGGTTGGGGAAATAATTATACCAATCAGATCGCCATCCCGCCTACGCTTTCCAATGTGGTCGCCATTGCCGCAGGAAGCGAGCACAGCCTGGCGTTGACGCAGCAAGGTGTTGTCGTTGGCTGGGGTGGAAACAGGCAGGGAAAGGCGACTCCGCCCCCATCCTTATCCAACGTGATTGCCATTGCCGCCGCACCTGAGCACAGCCTCGCCTTGGGAGCTGATGGTCGCGTCACGGCTTGGGGTGACACCTTGAAGGGCGCGGTCAATGTACCTGCAGGTCTTTCCAATGTGGTCGCCATTGCTGCCGGTCATTATGGAAGCCTTGCGCTACGTGATAATGGTGTTATCACCTATTGGGGCGATGTGCCATCGCCGCCGGTCACGACGGGCATTATCGCCATAGCCGGTAATTATCAGCACTATCTCGCCCTTTTAATGAACGGAACCGTGCGTGCTTGGGGATTGAATGTTAATGGACAATGCAACGTTCCGCCCGGACTTTCCAACGTCGTCGCGATAGCGGCTGGCGGCTTTCATAGCATGGCCTTGACCGCTGAGGGTCAACTCGTGTGCTGGGGCGGAAACAGCGGAGGTCAAACCAATGTGCCGGATTTTACATGGAAGATCCCCTTTCAACAGGAACATGCCATAGCAGAGGTTTCCGTGGGTGAAGACAGCCCCATCATCGGCATGCAGATCACTTCCGAGCGCTCGGTTCGCTATACGATGATGGCTTCTTCCGATCTGGCCAGATGGGAAACCGTATTGCCATTCTGGACGGGTAGCGATTCATTGACCACGCTCCACCTTCTGCCGCCGGATAATAAACAGACCATGTTTTATCGCGTATTTAGGGAATAAACCTTGATGGCCAACCGCGTCCAAACGATGAGTACGTTGGGAAATAAAGGAGAATGACATGAACCGTTTCCGTCACCTGATCGTTGCACTTCTTGCAACCATGACGATCACGTCGTGCGCCACCCTCAACAGCAAGAAACAAGAGCCATGGACGACACAATGGGCGCTCGTGACGACTTGGGGCGAGGGCGGAGTTCCGTCATCCCAATTCGATCGTCATTGGTACGCAGGTCAAATGCTGCCTGGAAAATTTGTAAACCGCCCACATTATGACCCCGTCCATCCAAGATCTGGCATCCTTGAACTGCACCCCATAACCCCGCTGGAGCCTGCCCGGCTCACCTTTATCGGAACCGTGCCCCTCAGTCGTCCGATTTTGGTCGTAGAAGCTTCGGGAAATGTGAACGGTGATTGCATCCTCGACTGCCGGGTGAACGGCGAGTCGATTGGCGCGGTGGTGTTGGATGGCTCGCGATGGACCCGTTCTACGTACGACTTGTCCGAATACCTCGGCAGCGAGGCGCAGATTGAGCTTTGGGTCGTCGCTGGGGGGCAAAAGAAATGGCACTTCGAGCACGGCTACATCGACGATATTTATTTCGAGAAACCGCCCGCCGATTAACAGCTTTCAATCGGGGGGGTATGCGGTGGACGAAGTCTGGTGGGCGATACAGAACTCGAATCTGTGACCTCTTGCATGTCAAGCAAGCGCTCTAACCAACTGAGCTAATCGCCCTCAAGAAGGATCGGCACACTACGAAATTCGGCATGCGCTGTCAACCCGTCGCCGGTACTTTTGCCTTCTTTCTATTCCGGTTGAGCCGGAGGGCGATTTTATGTAGGGTGCGCGCGATGGTATACAATTGTTCCAACGTTAAGGCGGTAAGCTCGTGATGCTGGCGATGGTTTTCAGCGGCTTTGTTGTGGCGGCGCTGTTGCCCTGGCTTCACCGCCGGATCGGCGACAAGGCGTCGCTGGTGGCGGCATTGTGTCCGCTGGCGGCTACGCTGTGGCTGGCCTCCGGCTTCGTCGGGGTCACCTCCGGCGACGTCATCACGGCCTACCTCCCGTGGATGCCGACGCTGGGGCTGGACCTTGCATTCCGCCTGGACGGTTTGTCGCTGCTGTTTGCGTTGATGATCAGTGGTATCGGAACATTGGTGGTCCTGTACACCCACGGTTACCTGCATGGCGATCCCCGACAGCACCGCTTTGTGATGTACACGCTGATGTTCATGGCGTCGATGTTGGGCGTGGTGACCGCGGACAACCTGATCCTGCTGTTCATATTCTGGGAATTGACCAGTTTCACCTCGTTTCTATTGATCGGGTTTAACCACGATGAGGAGGCTTCACGCCGCGCGGCCTTGCAGGCGATGCTGGTAACCGTGATGGGCGGTTTGTTTTTACTCGCCGGGGTGTTGCTGATCGGCCGGGCCGTCGGCACGTTTTCCCTGAGCGCGGTGGTGGCCTCCCGTGATCTCTTGGTTGATCACCCGCACTATCCGGTTATGCTGGGGTTGGTACTGGTCGGCGCGTTTACCAAATCGGCCCAGGCGCCGTTTCATTTCTGGCTGCCGAATGCCATGGCCGCCCCCACCCCGGCCAGCGCGTACCTGCATTCTTCGACGATGGTGAAGGCGGGCGTTTACCTGTTGGCCCGCCTGCATCCCGCGCTCGGCGGCACGGAGGCCTGGACGCTGACATTGACCGGTTTCGGTGCGCTGACCTTACTGACCGGAGCGGTGATGGCGGCCGGGCAGGTGTACCTGAAACGGTTGCTGGCCTATACGACGGTGGCGGCGTTGGGCGCGCTGGTGATGCTGTTGGGAATCGGCACCGAGGCGGCAGTCGAAGCGGCGATGGTTTTCCTGATGGCCCATGCCTGCTACAAGGCGGCGCTTTTTCTGGTCGCCGGTTCGATCGACCACGAAACCGGCGAAAAGAATGTCACGAAGCTGGGCGGTTTGTTCCGCTACATGCCGATCACCGGGGCGACGGCGCTGGTGGCCGCGCTTTCCATGGCCGGTGTTCCGTCGGCCTTCGGTTTTATCAGTAAAGAACTGCAGTACGCGGTTCTTTTCCAACACGGCTGGTTGCCGGTGGTCGCCGTGGTCTCCGGGGCATTTTTTCTGCTGGTGGCGGTGCAAACCGGCATTCGACCGTTTTGGGCGCGCTACCGGGAGACGCCCAAGCATGCGCATGAGCCGCCATGGACGATGACCTTGGGGCCGGTGTTGCTGGGCGTCATCACGGTGGCCGGGGGCTTGTTTCCCGGCTGGACCGCGGATGCATTGGCCGGCGCGGCGGCATCCGCAACCGCATTCGCCCCGGTTGATATGCACCTGCACGTCTGGCACGGTTTTAATCGCGAATTAATGGCCAGCCTGGCCACGCTGGCGTTGGGGGGAATTGTCGTGTTGGTTTCGCCCCGGTTGGCCGGGCTGGGGAATCGAATGGCCGGGTTGGCTCGCCTGGGTCCGGACCGGGGTTATGATGGCGCACTCCGCGGCTTGTTGAGTCTGGCCAAATGGCAGACCAAGGCGCTACAGAGCGGTTCCCTTCGCCGGTACCTGATGATCATTCTGCTGACCGTAATCGCCTTGTTCGCGGTGAGCTTTGCCCGCTCGGAACTTTCCCTGCAGTTGCGCGACCGGACTCCGCTAACCCTGCCCATGTTTATCTTGTGCGCGTTGATCGTGGTGGCGTCGATTGCCGCGGCGGTATCGGCGTCGCGGCTGGGCGCGGTGGCCGCGATGGGCGTGGTTGGATTTTCCATCGCCCTGGTTTTTGTTTTATTCGGCGCGCCCGACCTGGCGATGACGCAATTGGTGATCGAAACCCTCAGTGTCGTGCTTCTCGTTTCCGCGTTCTATTACCTGCCGGCGTTCACCCGACGGTCGACCTGGCGTGGCCGCGCCCGCGATTTACTGGTGTCGATTTTTGCCGGCGTGGTGATGACGCTGTTGGTGTTGCTGGCGACCGGCGTCAGCGTGGGCGAGCCGATTTCGGATTATTTTGCGGCGACCAGTGTTCCGCTCGGCCACGGAAGAAACATCGTGAACGTGATTCTCGTGGACTACCGTGCGTTGGATACGCTGGGTGAAATCACCGTGCTCGCGGTGGCCGGCCTGGGGGCATTGGCCTTGTTGAAATTGCGCACAAAAAATGGAGGCGGGGAATCATGACGTCGCTGATTTTACGTACGGCGGCGCGTTACTTGTTTCCGCTGATCCTCCTGTTTTCCATCTATGTGCTGTTTCGCGGCCACAACGATCCGGGTGGCGGGTTTGTCGGCGGGTTGGCCGCGGCCAGCGCCTATGTGTTGTACGCATTGGCCTTTGACGTGAAGGCGGCGCGGGGATTGCTCCGGGTGGACAGCGCCCGTCTGACCGCGTGGGGCCTGTTGCTCGCGCTGTTGAGCGGGTTGGCCGGTTTGGCGGCGGGCCGCCCGTTTTTAACCGCACGGTGGGGCAAATGGACCATCACCGAGACCTGGATCGTGAAGGCGGGCACCCCGTTGCTTTTTGATGTCGGGGTCTATCTGGTTGTCTTGGGGGTAACCGTCACCATTTTATTTGCCTTGGCCGAGGGGGAGGACGAGGCGTCATGACCGAATTGATGCTGGCCATCGCCATCGGCGTGCTCTACGCCTCCGGATTGTACCTCATGATGCGGCGAAGCATCGCCCGGTTCATCATCGGCCTGGCCCTGCTCAGCCACGGGGCCAACCTGTTGATTTTTACCGCTGGCGGGTTGAGCGGCGGCCGCGCGCCGATTATTCCAGAAGGAAGCGATGCGCCAGCCGGGCTTATTGCCGACCCCCTCCCCCAGGCGCTGATCCTGACCGCCATCGTGATCAGCTTCGCGCTGCTGGCGTTCGCCCTGGTGCTGCTGTTGCGCACCCACCAGGAAACGGAAACCGATGACATGGAAAAGCTGCGGAGCACCGACGCATGAACGCCTTGCCCGCGCTTCCCATTCTATTGCCGTTGCTGACCGGTATCGTGTGCATCCTGATGCGCGGCAACCTGCCGGCGCAGCGGATGGCTTCGATCGCCGGTTGTCTCCTTCAACTGGTGGTGGCGGTGGTTTTGATGGTTCGGGTCGGGGGCGGCACGCTGATCGTTGCGCAGATGGGCGACTGGGCGGCGCCTTACGGTATCACGCTGGTCGTGGACGTATTGAGCGCAATCATGCTGGTGATGTCCGGTCTGCTCGGTTTGTTGTCCGCGGTGTACGGGTTGGTCACCATGGACGAGCGTCGGGAACGTCATTATTACCATGCGTTTTTCCAGATTTTGCTCATGGGCGTGAACGGGTCGTTTTTAACCGGGGATCTGTTCAACTTGTACGTTTGGTTTGAGGTCATGCTCATGGCCTCGTTCGTCCTGCTCGCGCTGGGCGGGGAACGCCCGCAACTTGAGGGCGCCATTAAATATGTGGCCTTGAACTTTCTCGCCTCGGCGCTGTTTCTCGCCGCGGTCGGGATTTTATACGGGTTGACCGGGACACTGAACATGGCGGATCTTGCTTTGGTGTTGCGCGGGTCCGAGGACCCCGGTCTGATCACCACGGTGAGCATGCTCTTCCTGGTGGCCTTCGGTATCAAGGCGGCGATCTTCCCCTTGTTTTTCTGGCTGCCGGCTTCGTACCACACTCCGCCGGCGCCGGTATCGGCGATTTTCGCCGGATTGCTCACCAAGGTGGGTGTCTATGCGCTGTTGCGCATGTTCACGCTGGTATTTACCCCGGATACCTTCACCTTGCAGTTAATCTTGATGCTGGCCGCCTTCACGATGGTAACCGGGGTGCTTGGCGCGGCCGCGCAAATGAATTTCCGGCGGTTGCTGGCATTTCACATTATCAGCCAGATCGGCTACATGATCATGGGGTTGGGACTGTTCACCCAGACGGCCATCGCGGCGGCGATTTTTTATATGGTGCACAACATCATCGCCAAAACCAATTTGTTCCTGATCGCCGGGATTGTATCCCACAAGACCGGCATTCACGACCTCAAGCAGATGGGCGGATTGTTCAAGGCGCAACCGCTGTTTTCCGTTGGTTTTCTGATCGCGGCGATGGCGCTGGCCGGTTTGCCGCCGTTGTCCGGATTTTTCGGTAAATGGTCGCTGGCCCAGAGCGGTTTCGCGGTGGAACGGTATGCGGTTACCGCGATCGCCCTGGGGGTGGGACTTTTGACCTTGTTTTCCATGACCAAAATTTGGAACGAGGCATTCTGGAAGCCTCGCCCGGCGGATTCCCCGCTGCCGGCAACACCGTGGACCTGGACCACCCGGGAGCGGATCGCGCTGATGGGGCCGGTGGCGCTGCTTGCGGCGTGTTCGGTTGCGCTGGGTCTTGGGGCGGGATGGGCGCTTGACCTCTGTGGAACGGCGGCGACCCAACTTTTGAACCCGGCGGCCTACCTGGAAGCTGTACTCCCGGGAGGCGCACGCCCATGAAACCCTTTTTCTACAACCTGGTTCTAGCCTTTTTGTGGGCCTTGCTGACCGGCGAAATCAGCCTGGGTAACCTGTTCGCCGGCTTTGTGCTTGGCTACGTCATTCTGGGCCTTCTTTTCGGCGCCCGGGAAAAGTCGTCGTATTTCCTGAAGGTCGGACAAGTGATCCGCTTCGTCGTGCTCTTTCTCAAGGAAATGGTGGTCTCGAGCGCGCGCGTAGCGTACGACGTGATCACCCCGACCTACTACATGCGCCCGGGCGTGGTGGCGATTCCGCTGGACGCCAAAACCGACGCGGAAATTGCCTTGTTGGCCAATGTGATCACCTTGACGCCGGGAACGCTTAGTCTGGATGTTTCCGAGGATCGTCGCACGCTCTACATTCATGCCATGTTTGTTCACGACCCGGACGCGTTGCGGCGGGAAATCAAGGAAGGGCTCGAGAAACAACTGCTGGAGGTAATGCGATGACATCCTGGCTCGACCGCGTGGCGCAAATCAGCATGGTCATTCTGGCCGTGGCGCTTGTGCTGGCCTTTTATCGTGTGTTGCGGGGACCCTCACTGCCCGACCGGATTGTGGCGCTGGATTTGATCGCCTCGGTGGTGGTCGGCATGTTGACCATTCATTCCATTCGCAGCGGCGACTATGTTTACCTCACCGCGGGCATTGCGCTGGCCCTGATTGCGTTTATCGGCACCGTCGCGTTGGCCTTGTTCATTCGCCGGGGGGCGCCGCAATGAGCGAAGCGATCACCGCCATCCTGTTGTTAATCGGCAGCGTCTTCATGTTGTTGTCCGCCGTGGGCGTGGTTCGCATGCCGGATTTGTTCACCCGCATGCATGCCGCCACCAAAGTGGGAACCGTCGGCGTGAGCAGCATCGTGTTAGCCGCCGCATTTTATTTCCAAGATATGAAAGTGGTCGCTCCGGCCCTCTTGATTATCGTGTTTTTCCTGGCCACCGCGCCGGTCGCCGCGCACATGATTGGACGGGCGGCCTACGAATTCGGGGTGGCGCTGTGGAAAGGAACCGTCATTGACGAGTGGAAAAAACAGGGGAAATAAATACCCGCCCGGCTCGTGATCCCGATCGTTTGGCTCCTCATGCCCGGCGCATGCGCCGTTCGTGTTGGAAGCGCAACAGCATGAGGATGAATCGCACGGTGTCGAGGATGGGATGAATGCTGCTGGTTTCCCCCCGGTACCACGTAGGAATGCGCACGGAATCCATGCGAAAACCCCGAAGGGCCAATTGGAGAAGAATCTCGGATTCCATGGCGAAGCGGCGCGATTGCACCGGGGCGTAAGCAAGAATATCGGTACGATACAAACGAAAACCGCATTGGGTGTCCGGCAGGTAACGGCCCATCATCCGGCTCAACAGCCGGCTCATAAATTGATTGGTCCAGCGCCGTATGGGCGGCATACGCGCCGGATCCCACAGGCGATTACCGATGAGAACCGGGATCCGGGTTCTCCGGTAGGTGTCGATGAACCGCGCGATTTCCCGCGCGTCGTGTTGGCCGTCGGCATCGAGCGTGACCACGACTTCACACCCACGTTCGCGCGCCCATACAAAACCATGCAAAAGGGCCGCGCCTTTGCCGAGGTTGGCTTCAAGACGCTGCACCTGCGCTCCGGCTTCGGCGGCCAGGCGACCGGTTTCGTCGATTGAACCGTCATCGACCACCAAGACGTCCGGGGTCACCGTCAACGCCTCGCGCACCACCCCGTCGATCGCCGCCGCTTCGTTGAAGGCGGGAATAATCACGCAAGCCGATGGTGCGGAAGCAGGCATGGGATTCGGGTGGTCAGGCGACAGCGGATGAACGCGCCGCATACAGTTCCGGATCCTGCTCCAGGGCGCTTTGCAGCAATTCCTCCGCTTTGTAAGACGACCGGACCATCGGGCCGGAAGCCACACCCGCGAATCCGATTTGGCGGGCGGTGGCGGCATAGGCGTCAAATTCCCTGGGCATGACGTAGCGGTCGACCGGCCGGTTATGGCGGGTCGGCTGAAGGTATTGCCCAAGAGTCAGAATGCGGCATCCGGCCTCAAACAGATCCCGCATGGCCTGCTCGACCTCGTCGGAAGTTTCGCCCATTCCCAGCATGATCCCGCTCTTGATCGCCATTTTCGGCCGCCATTCCGAGGCGGCGCGAAGCACGGAAAGGGAGCGGCCGTAGGACGCCTGGGGACGGATCACCGCCTGGAGGCGCTCCACGGTTTCGATATTGTGACTGAAGACATCGGGCCACGCTTCGAAGACCGTGCGCATGGCCGACTCATTGCCTTCAAAGTCCGGGGTCAGCACTTCGACTTTCAAGCCGGGAATCGCTTCGCGCAACCGTACGATGGTTTCCGCAAAAATAGCGGCGCCGCCATCCGGAAGATCATCGCGGTTGACGCTGGTGAGTACGATATGATTGAGCTTCATGCCGCGCGCCGCATCGGCCACCCGCCGGGGCTCCCCGGTATCCACCGCCAACGGCCGTCCATGCGGTACCGAACAGAACTTGCAGTTCCGGGTGCATAAATTGCCGAGCAACATGATGGTGGCGGTGCCGGCGCCCCAGCATTCATGAATGTTGGGACATTTCGCGCTCTGGCAGACGGTATGCAGGCCCAGCCCGCCAACCAGGTTATGCACCTTGGCGAAATCGCTATCGACTTTCCACTTCAGACGTATCCATTCCGGTATTCTTGGCATCCCACCAATCTAGGTCGGGAACCCGGCTTGTCAACCACTTGCTTATGGAAGCCGCCAGTCGTTGCACACTCCCTTTATTATCCTGAAGTATGGATGATGACCGAAATGGCATCAGTCAAAGAATCCGGGATGCGCCCCGCCCTCCGGGCACGCGCAACGAAATCGCCATCGCGCTTGCCCGCGCCGGAGCTTTCTGCCACCCTGCCGGCCATGAACGATAACCTTTCGGAAGACAGCGATTTGCTTCACCCGCACCGCTGGTATATGCGCAAAGCCTTGCGGTTAGCCGAACGTGCCGCGGCGTCCGGCGAAGTGCCGGTCGGTGCGGTTATCGTACGCGACGGGCACGTGATCGCCCAGGCTTACAACCAAGTGGAACTGCTCAAGGACGCCACCGCGCATGCGGAAATGATCGCATTGACCCAGGCCGCGTCGGCGGTCGGTGACTGGCGACTAACCAATTGCGTGTTGTACGTGACCAAGGAGCCGTGCCCCATGTGCGCGGGGGCGATAGTCCTGTCCCGGATTTCCCAGGTGGTGTGGGGCCTCTCCGACCCCCTGCGGGGCGGCGCGGTTTCCCGTTTCAACATACTGCAAAGCGATACCCTGAACCATCGCGTTGATATCATCACCGGGGTGTTGGAAGACGAATGCCGTTCCATCATCCAGGATTTTTTTCGAAGCCGCCGTAATCTCGTCGAGCCGTCAGATTCAGGCATACAGCCGGCGGATTAGAAAAAGGTCCGCTTTTCGATCGTCTCGATCACAATCACCGGGGCTTTCACGTCCTCGACCCAGTATTCCCGACCGCGGATCAACAAGTGGCGATCAATCAGCGCATTGAGCTGCGCGGCATTGCCACGAAGATAGGCCGTAGTGATAAGTTTATTTCCTTCACGCTTGACCAACCGATGGGATCCGGGCGCGTTAAACAACAACGTCGGTGAGCGTTTCAGCAGCCCTTCACGCTGCACCTCGCGCCCCTGGCCATCGAGGGGAATCAGCCGCAAATCGCTTGGTGGCGGTATGGAGGGCCGGACCGGTTCAGCCGGCACATCGAAGACGAATGCCGGCGCCGGTTCTTCGGCTTCGTCCGGCGCCAGCGCCGACTCCGGAGGTGGCGGAGCGAGGGAGGACGCAGCGACCCCCTCCATGGCGGGCGGCGGGACGGGCGGCGCGGCTTCCGGCGCCGGCGCGGGAACCGGCGGATAGATCAACTCAACCAAATCGCGGCTGACCCACAACGAAGCATCCGACGGAGCAGACACCTTCAGCCATTCACCGAAACTGCCTCGCCGTTTAATGGTTTCACCGCGGCTGTACGATCCGACCACGTTGTAATTGATTCCTGCACCGGAACGCACATTCAGGCGGTTTACCACGACAATATCATCGACAATAAATTCGCGGTGAACCCAGAAATCTACCGATTCGGGAGGCACGATTTCGATCCAGGCGTCCTGGATCGATCGCACCGCCAGCGCATCACCGATCCCGACTTGACTGACGGTCTCCGATTGCTGGTCGGGACGAGCCCGCAGGTTGACCCGGTCCGCGTTAACCCGGGCAAGAATCTGCGTATCCGCCTCAGCACTCCATACCGCCAGCCACCCGATGCATAGTCCCCACAAGGCATACCTTATGTTCACGGAAATCCTTTCATTAAATATCTGCCTGTTACATTATTGACTATCCGTCTGATGGAAAAAAGAATAAAAAAATGCGCCATGACTGATCCATCCAAGCAAACCTGTGAATCGGCTTGGGCGCCCGGCTGGACGCTGACGGCGCCTTCCGAGCATTTATTCCGGGAAACATCCACGCCGCTTCACGTCTCGTTGCATTCCACGCCTCTGACGCTCCAGATTGAAATCCACGGGATTCGCGCTGAAGTCGTTTTATCGCTGGCCACTCCGTACCGGCTCTCGCTCAGCGCCCATGGTCTTCGGGTCAGTACCGATCGTGAAGACGGATCGGCCAATTTTTCTTTTGTTCAAATCGACGGCACCACCCTGCTGATGGAGGCGGACGAAACGGCCCTCTCGTTCGCCGCCGATGGCGAAATCGTGGAACGCCAGCACCCTCCCGCCTTTGTGGTCAGCTCGGCGCCCTACCATGTGATCATGGTGGTGGATTGGTCGATCATTCCCAACCGGATGGCGATTACATCAGGTACCGGAGATATCGACCTGCTGGTACAAAAAGCGCGAACGCATCTCGCCTGGAGCGCGCACGATCACATGGATCAATTGCTGCGCGACCGTAAGATTACGGTTGGGGGTAGCGGTGAAACCGCCGACATCCATGCCGAGGCCTATGAATTCCTGAAAAGCCGCTTGCGGCCGGCCTGCCCGAAAATTCCGTTTCCCTGGCTGGCGGGCGACCGGCAAGAACCGGCATGGGATCTGGCGATGATCGGACTGGTTTCGCTGATGCTTCGCCCCCGGGAGCCGGAACTTGCTCAAGGTCTGCTGGAAAACATCATCGAGTTGATTGATCAAAACGGGAATTTGCCCTCGGCCCACGGCGATGTGCAGCCTTTACGACATGATGCCGCACGCTTCCCCATTCTCCTGCAGCTTTTTGTATCCAACTACCGGCAAACCGGGCGCTGGCCCGTAGAATTAACCCAGGCCGCTCCCGCGTTATCCCGTTATTTCGAGGCCTTATTGGATCAGGCGCCTCAACGTGCCTCCAACCAGGAAGATGATCAACGGTTTCGGATCCTGGTGAGGCAGGAATGGCGCGCGTGGGGCGAAATCCTGCACATTGGAGGTCGGCAGATCGAACAAAATTCACGGGGCATCCGGGAAAAGATTCGTGCACATAATTTGGAAGAACGCATTCCTTTTCGGGAAGGGGCATGGTGGTTGCTGGTGGATGAAAGCTCCGCCCGGTTGCTAAAAACCGACGATTGGCTCCAGGAGCTGCGCGCACTTCGGATGCGCTGTCACGATGACCCGGCCTATTTGAACGCGGATCGCTGGATATGGATGACGTTGATTGCGAATCGTTTGCCCGAAGTAGCGCCGAATGCGGAGGCGGAATGGCGTTCGTGGTTACGGGATGAAGCCGTTCGCGCCTGGCGGGAGCGGCGAAACGCCTTGTTTGGCGCGGGGAGTCCTGCGCCAGGATCGCTCGTATCCCTGGCCGCCGCGGTGGGGTTGAATCAGGGTATATTAGAAGGCGACACGACCATCCCGGGTTCCGCCACGGTTGCCGGAGCGTCTTTTGTGCAGTGGTTAAATCAGCGCAGGAAAACCCTTGCCGTCGGTATTGCGGCGCTCCTGCTGTTATTCACTTCCGGCGTCCTGCTGCTCCAATGTCGGCGCACCTTGCCAAGAAGTGTTTTTGAAACGCGTATCGGCATGATGCTTCACTTCTACGCAGCCGGTGATTACACCACGGCGCTTGAGAAGCTGGAAGAGCTGGAAAAACGAGGCCATGCCGATTCTCCGATTCTACGCGCGATTAAAGGCCGGGTGTTTTTCAAGCAAAGGGCTTATGACCGGGCCATCGACGAATTCGCTTTTGTCGCCAACCGGCATGATTTCGATCCAATTCCGTTATACAATTTAGGTGTCAGTCAATTTTACGCCGGACGGCACCAGGATGCGGTTGAAACGTTTGGGCGGGTGATCGATGGCTTCAGTCAAACGCACCCGGTACTGGCGGCCCGAGCGCAACGGGCCTTGGAAATAGCCTTAACCTTTGTCGGCAAGCCACATGAATAAAAAGAGAAGAGCGTGGCGCGCCAAGGAGGTCGGGGTGAGGAACCCCATAGGGATAAACGCAACCACGCTCTTCAGATTAAAATAGACAACCGATTAACGCCGATGTTCAACTTTATTTCGATCACTCGATACAATTGACGGCATCAAACCGATTAACTACCTTCAATGTACTTAAACAAAATCCTAATGCAAGTGGTTAAATGAAAAATATGTTAAAAATAGTGTTTCCCCTTATATTTATGCTGGTTTTTACCGGTTGTTTCCGCAACGACCAGCGCGTCGTAACGTTTAACGTTCCGCAGATGCAGGCGCAGGAATGTCTTAACTTTTTATCGGGCAGGCTTCGCGGCGCTGAAGGCGTGGAAGACGTTCGCGGTGACTTTACCGCCGGTACGGTTACTGTGACCTTCAACGGCTTGAAGTTGGCCCTGAAAAACATCGAATTCATCATCGCGGAAGCCGGGTTTGACGTAAACGACACACCGGGCGCACCGGATGCCCGCGCGGCTCTTCCCGTTCCTTGTCGGTAACCGTGCCATGAGCGAAGCGTTGACCCGCCTCGATTTCCCGAACCTTTCACCGGTACGATCCGGAAAAGTTCGCGAAGTCTATGATGCCGGCGAACATTACCTCCTGGTCGCCACGGATCGCATTTCCGCTTTTGACTGCGTATTGCCCACCGGCATACCCGACAAGGGACGCGTCCTCAATTCGTTGTCGGCATGGTGGTTTCAAAAACTTCAACACCTGACCCCGCACCACGTGGTGAGCGTGAACGTTGATGACTTTCCTGCTTCGTTCGCCGCCTACCGGGATGTACTAAAAGACCGGTCCATGTTGGTGAAAAAAACCAAGGTTTTTCCCGTGGAATGTGTGGCCCGGGGGCATTTGATCGGTTCCGGATGGAAAGAATATACCGCCACCGGCGAGGTTTGCGGCATCCCGTTACGACCCGGATACCGGTTGGCCGAACGTCTCGATGAACCAATTTTCACGCCATCCACCAAGGCGGAAAGCGGTCATGATGAAAATATCACCTTCGCCCAACTCTGCGATCGCATCGGAAAACGGGAAGCCATCGACCTTCGTGATTTAACCCTCCGGCTCTACGGCGAAGCGATGGTGCACGCCGCGCGACGCGGCATTATCCTGGCCGACACGAAATTCGAATTCGGCCTTGATGACCGCGGCACGATCATCTGGATCGATGAAGCGCTTACTCCGGACAGTTCCCGCTACTGGCCAGTTGCCCGGTACTTACCCGGCGACTCCCCCACATCCTTTGACAAGCAATTTGTGCGGGATTACCTGGAGGGATTGCCTTGGAATAAACAACCTCCCGCCCCCGCCCTGCCCCCGGAGGTGATTGAAAAAACCCGGGAAAAGTATCTCGAAGTTTTCCATTTGCTCACCGGCCGGCGCCTGCATGGCTGATCCGGAATGAATCACCTGCTGGAATCTTTTCTCGACTACATCGCGTTGGAAAAAGGATTGCGCCCGAACACCAGGAGTTCATACCAAACGGACCTCGGCGACTTCCTCGGCTGGCTGCACCGGCGCAAGCTGACCACCTTGAATGATGTCACCCGCCGGCACATCATGGATTACCTGCTCGAACTGCGGGAAAAAAACCGGGCGCCGACCACGCTGGCCCGCCGTTTGGTTGCGATTCGCATGTTTTTCCGTTATCTCGAACAGGAAGGGTTGCTTGCCGCCAACATCACCGAGGCCATGGATGCCCCCCGCTTATGGAAAATTTTACCGGAAACGCTCAGCGTCGCCGAAGTGGAACGGCTGTTGAAAGCTCCCGATCTTACCAAGCCGCAAGGCCTTCGCGACCGAGCCATGCTGGAGCTGTTATACGGCTCGGGGCTCCGGATCAGCGAATTGGTCGGGTTAACGCTGGATGACCTGTTCCCCGACGCACGCTATTTAAAGTGCATGGGCAAAGGCAGGAAAGAACGGGTCGTTCCCTTCGGCCAATCCGCCGAGATGTACGTCAACCGCTATCTCAGCGAAGTGCGTCCGGGTTGGAATCGCGATCCGCGGCAACGCCATCTTTTTATTTCGCGCCGGGACCAACCATTAAGCCGGAAAACCATGTGGGCGCGCGTCAAGCGCTACGCCCGGTTCGCCGGCGTAGACCGGGATATTTCCCCGCATACCCTGCGCCATTCCTTCGCCAGCCATTTATTGGCCAACCAGGCGCCCTTGCGCGTCATTCAAGAAATGCTCGGCCACGCCGACATTGCCACCACACAAATCTATACGCACGTCGACAGCGCTCGGCTAAAATCCGTGCATCAGCGTTATCACCCCCGGGCATGACATGAACCAGGACCTCAATTCTATGGAAAGCCGGCATCCCCTCGAAACACGCATCGGGCATGTGTTTCGCAATCCGGACTTGTTACAAACCGCTTTGATTCATCCGTCGGCGCGTTACGAGTTCAACTTGCCGGAAGACAATCAACGCCTGGAATATCTGGGCGATGCCGTGCTGGGCCTGGTCACCGCGCATCATTTATATGCAATCAAGGCCGATGACGACGAAGGGGCATTAACCATCAAGCGAAGCGCAATGGCTGGAACCGTACCCCTCGCCCGGCTGGCCCGGCGGATGGGACTCGGCGAATTTCTGGTATTCGGCCGCGGCGAGGCCAATGGCGGCGGATGCGAAAAGGCAGGCAACCTCGCCGATGCCTTGGAAGCATTGATTGGCGCGGTTTATCTGGATGGCGGATTGGAGGCTGCATGGCGGGTTTTTGAACACCTTTTCCTCGCCGATACCGGAGATATTTCCGCTGCGGACGGGCACGACAACCCCAAGGGTCGCCTGCAAGAATGGGCGCAGCGGCATGGGTGGCCGGTTCCGGTTTATACGATTATCGGGGAGGAAGGACCCGCGCATCTACGTCGATTTACCGTTGCCGTAGCGATTGCCGATCAGGGCGGTGCAACCGCCACCGCCGGGAGCAAGCGCGCGGCCGAAGCGGAAGCGGCTCGCCTTCTACTTGGGAAGCTGGAAACGCCTTCCAACTGAAATCGCTACGATTCAACGACGCGGAATGATAACTACCATCACGACGTATTCAGGCAAGGCAACACCAACGAATATAAATTAATGTTTGATCAAAAACGATCATGCATTAGTCTAACCACAAGTAAATAAAAGGAAACTACATGCAACTATCATTACGCAAACTATCCATTGACGCCATGCTGGGTGAAATTAAACGTCGCAATCGTCTGATTGCGAAGTTAAATCGCCGCCGGGCTCAATTGTTGGCTAAAGTCAAACAAATCGAAGAGGAAATCAAAGCAGGCGGTGGTGAAGTAAAATCCGTGGCCGTGGCGGCCGGGCGCAAAGGTAGCGCTGGCGCCAGGCGTCCGCGCAACCGGGTGAGCCTCGCCGATGCGATTCACGAAGTGTTAACCAAGGATAAGCCTCTTTCCGCCACGCAAATCGAACAAGCGGTGGTGGCCAAAGGTTATAAGACGAGCGCGGGTAATTTCCGCACGATCATCTATCAAACCCTTGGACGCGACAAACGGTTCAAAAAAGCCGAGCGCGGTCGCTACGTTCTGAAGTAACCTTATCTTCAGTCGACCCTAACCTCCCGCGGTTCCCTCAGTTTGAGGGCGCGGGAGGATGTTCGCCCTCCCATCAGGTAAATGATACCCGTCAGGAGGGCGATTTTTTGCCAACCGTGAACGTAACGTACTCCGTTGATCCCTTCCTTGACATGGAAGAGGTCACAGGTTCGAGTCCTGTATCGCCCACCATTTTCCCCTTGATTATCAAGGGGTTTCTTTATTTTGGCATGTGACCACTTGCGCCCGGTCGGGCGGATTTTCGGACGGGATTTGGTCACAAAGTGGCCGCGTGATTACGCGGTCTTGTCGAGCACGGTGAGCGTGGGGCCGGTGAGCGTTTTTACGCGGCCAACAATCGCGCCGATGGCGTTGCGGTGATGATCGTAATTGTTGGAGATGTAACGGGCGGTGGTGCGGATCGTGGTATGCCCCATTAACTGGCTCAAGCTGGTCTGGTTGATGTTCGCCTCGGCTTCCATGCTGCCGAACGTATGACGCAACGCGTACGGCGGACGCGGAGCGACTTCGGCGCGTTTACACCAACGCATAAAACGTTGACGGAAGGTGTGCGCCTTGTACGGCTTGCTATCCGCGTTCAAGAACACAAACGAAGACGACGTGTGCGCGTGTAGTTGACGCCGGACGATTTCCGCCGCCTCGTCGGTCAACGGCACACTTCGCCCCATCGGTTGACGGGCTGTCCTCGCCGTCTTGTGCTCCTGGATCATCACGAAAAAGTTACCCTCGCTGTCGCGCAAGATGTGATCGCGCTGTAATTGACGCAACTCCTGCGGCCTCAAGCCGGTCAACAGGCCGAAGTACACCATGTCCCGAAAGTCCTTGAACCCGGATGACACCTGCCGGAACAACTTTTCCAACTCGTCATCGGTAAAACGCCGGGTCGGTGCGGCCGCCTCGGTCGCTCGGGGAAAACGCCGAACCGGACACGGACACAACCCGACTTCATCCGCCCACAAAAACATCGTTTTCACATGGCGCAGATAAGCCACCCCGCCGTTACCGCTTTTGGCGTGATGCTTACGCGCCCAGGCGACGAAGTTTTCCAGCGTGATCCGGTCGATCCGGTTGACCGGACATTCCCCGGTGAACTTTTTGAAGCCGGTCAGAAAGTGGCGGCGCACCTCGTAGGTTCCCCGGCTTCGGTTGTTCAGCACCCATTCCAGATGTTTTGCGATCAACTCCGACAACAACAGTCCCGTTTCCGGCGGAGCCGTCGGAGCGGTCGGCTGTTCGCAGAAAGACATTTCACCGGTCACCAGTTCCCGTTCGAGTTTTCGCAATGCCGATTCCGCCGCCTTGCGATTCTTGCCGAAGGTGAACCGGCGACGGATCTTATCGACCTGGATTTTGGCGTAGAAAATCCCGGTCCGGGGGTCGCGGCTCAAGCTGTGTCGGCGGGTGATCATGTCAAGTTCGGAGGCTCGCAAAAATGGTTATTGTTAACCTCACGCCATATTGTTAACTATAATTAACAATGCAGACAAGCAAAAAACCCGAGATGAGACAAAAAAACAAAACCATGCCGTATGCTGGCGACATGGCAGGAAGACCACCCATGAAAGAAGCGCCGCCGTTCGGACAACGGCTGGCCGCCGCGCGTGAACGCCGCGGCCTGTCCCAGCAGGAACTGGCCGACAAGCTCGGCATGACCCGGAGCATGATCGCGTACTACGAAAGCCGGGCGAAAAACCCGACCTTGGAGTTCATCGAAAAAGCCGCTGATCTGCTCAAGGTCTCCGTATCGGATTTGATTGGGCGCGCGGACACGCGCGCTCCGCGCAAACGACCTGGACCTCCGGCGACACTTGAACGGCAGTTGGAGGAAATCCGCAAACTGCCGAAATCCAAACAAAAGTTTTTGACCGAACTGCTCGACTCGGTGCTTAAAAATCGTCCGTGACACAGCGGGACGATATGAGCGACGACAACGCAAATCTCGGAACATGTCCCGCGTGTCACACCGCGCTTGTGCGTAACCGGAAGATTCCCAGCGATTCGGTTTCCTTTGAAGCGGTCGCGCCGCCGCGCGGCGCGTATTTTTCCGAACTGCGTTTACCGTTGCGCGTGGTGTGGTGTCCGGCTTGCGGCTGGGTGCAGTCCGTCGAATCAAAGGGCATCGGTTTGACCTGGCGCAACGACGAATACGACACGCCGCGCTGACATTTCCAATGATTGGAACTTTTTCACCGGCACTTTTCCAACCATTGGACAAAAACACTTTTTTCTTTCGCCGCCCCACCATCTTCGGCGGCGAAAGGAAAAAGTGTCCGCAGATCTTCGGGGTGCGAGCAGCCAGCGTGACCATGGGCGGCTTTGCGCACATGGGCGCGATGGGTGCCGGGGCTATTTTATTGAACTCGGCGATAGCCGAGGTCCGCGGAGGGCCGGGCACGTGCGAGGTGCGCCGAGCCGTGTGACCGGCCCGACCAACGGGCCAGCCCCCAGGCCGGGGGCTACGGCCCAAGGGGGACGCTAAGCGAAGCGCCTTTCAGCGCGCGCCGGGTGGCGCCGGAACAAAAGAGCACATTATGCGACGACGCGGGAAACGGCGAAGCCGAGGGATTCCCGCGACGTGTGAGGAGTCTTCGACGAACGGACGCATAATGTGGCTTTTGTTTCGGCGTGGGGGTGTAGCAGGAGGCGTGACAGGCGGTTCTCGACGCTTCGACGAGTACCGACTGGCGCGGCTCCTGCGGGCGCGCGCGTCGAGCGTAGCGAGCTTGCCACGCGCTTCGCGTGGTCCGCTGGGGGCGGAGCGCATGACGCGGGCTTGACCGAACGAGCCCCAAGCGAGTGAGGGCAAGAGCGCGTGATGCGCGGAGGGGCGTGGGGTCTTCGGGGCGGACTGGCGCGGCATGTGCGACAGCAGATGCCGTGACAGGCCGGGGGTCGGGGGTTGGGGCTTTCCCGAGGCCCGGCTCGCTCCGATCTGAGGTTGAAGATCACATCACGAAGCATGCCGTTGTCATCGGCGATGTTAAACTTTTCGGCAACTTCGGGCATCATTCGTTTCGTGACACTACGAATAATAATCCGAATGCCACACCAGGAACAAATATGTGCATCAAGAGCGGTTGAAATGATGAGTTCAACACACTGTGAGACCTCAGGAAGAAATAATAACCGATCAATCCCCCAAGGAAAAAACCGGTTGCGAAGCGGATCAGCCGTGGAAGGATTCCACTATGAGGCGACATCCTGATTTCTCGTGTGTTCGGCCAACAACAAAGCATAGCATCGAAAATTCCCTCTGACAGCCAAGAGAAGTACAGTAAGAAGTAGAATTTCGACAAGGCCCAAAACATACGAATGGGCAAACTCCACAAGATGACCAGGATAACAGCGAGCTTTGTTTATACCGCCGCCAACAAACATTGAAACAGCCTGCCTATAATCGAAAACTCCACGCTCATATTGAACAGCCGAAACAAGGCGGTATCCATGAGTAAACAACCTGAGCACCATTAATCCAATGATGATGGAATACACAATTCGCCTTCTTCCATAACGCCGTCTTATAGAATTGAGATTAGAACTGTTCTCGTTGGCCATCATCATTACTATCGACCCCGAATTGCATCATTTTCTGGATATGGCGCGGTTGAACCCTCTGAACGCCGATAGTATGAAGGAACATGCGTGCCGTCATCACGTGTGTAGCCTTTTACTCTATTGTAGCCGGGCCTACCTAGTTGGTAGCTCGATGGACCAGCCTCCATAAAATCGGGCGACTTAGGACCAGCGCCGGGGGGCATTCCCGTAATACTTGTTCCCGGAACACCCTGAATAATATTCGCGGCCATATCTGCGCTTAGTGATATCATTTCACTCCTGCATTTCTCTGCACGCTCGAAATCATTGGCCGATAGCGCGTCTGAGTAATAATCACTGGCTAGCTCGGCCTGTTTGTAGTCAAGCCACGCATTATACAACTTAAGAGCACTATCTACAATTCCATATACTGCCGCCGCGCCCAAAGCAAATTCCAGTATAAAGCGGCCATCAGGATCGATAAGGTTGATCGGATTACTTCCAACGTGCTGAAAGAGGTTAATCCCTCCATCCTCACCTATTAAATCACGACTCAACCACCTGCCCGCCTGCGGATCGTACCATCTCAACGGCCACGCGGTGTAGCCCGACCTGCCATGATAAAGTTTTGTCTGGAACCGGAACGGCTGGCTGTAAGACCCGGTGTCGGTCAGCAGTTGGCCGTACGGAGCATAGGAATAATTCGCGACCACCGCGCCGTTGGTACGCCTCACTTCGGTCACGTTTCCGCGACCGTTGGAGCGGACAAAATAGTTCGTCCCCGGAATGTAACTGCGGATACCCACCAGTCCGCCGATGCCGCCCGCGCCGCCTACGGTGCCGGACACATCAAGCCCCCACGTGAAGGTGCGAATCACGCCGTTGGTGGAATTTAACTCCGCCCACGGCAGATACCCGTTCCACGCGTAGCGCACCAAACTGGTCAATGTCCCGACGGAGTTATGCTCGGCGATTTCCCGCAGTCGTCCCCAGCCGTCGTAACGAAACCGGCTGCTGCCGTTCGTGTAGTCAACGCGAATCAAGCGATTCTCGGCGTCCCACGTCAGGGTGCGCAGATTGAGTCCCTCTTGGAAAAAGGTCTGATTGCCGTCGGCATCGGACGCATAAAACCTCGTGGATGCCGGACCAGTGGTGACTACCTTGACCGTGCTGGTGGACGTGTTGCCCGCCGGATCGGTGGCGCGAACAAACACCGTATTCGTCACCAGCGACAGATTCGTCGCCGTGCGCACGTTGTGCGCCTCGTAATATGCCTGGGTGTGGCTGATGAATCGAGTCGTCGCGGGAACCCAGTTCGTGAACGCGCTGGTGCGCACGGACACCAACGAACCCGGTTCATTGACATAACCGCGTACGCTCAAGATGTTCGTGCGCCCGGAGCGGGTCAACTGGTTGTTGGCGTTGTAGAGCAGTTCCCGCTGTTTCTGCCCTTCGGTTTGTTTGATCCGGTTGCCCGCGCGGTCGTAATCGTAGTGGAACGGATAACCGGAAACAATATTGGTTCCCTTGACGCCCCTCGCCTCGATTAATCGCCCGGCTTCGTCGTAGGCGTAAGTAAACACGTTATTCGTGGGATCGACGCAACGGGTCACAAAATCGCGGGAATCGAAATCATAACTCCACGATTCGCCGGTGGAATAAACCAGATTGGTCATTCGCCCGATGGCGTCGTAAAAATAATTCGCGGTTTCACCGTTCGGATAAACGAGTTGCGACACCTGCAACCCCGCGTTGGTGTAGGCGTAATTGAAACTGCCGACATCGCCGGTCACGTTGGTGACGCGGCCGAGTTCATCCAAGCCGTACGACACCCTGAACAAGTTTGTGTTGCCGGTGATGCGCCATGTCAGGGCGGTCATTCTGCCGATGGGATCAAAGGCGTAGTTCCACGTCTGCGTGCTGGCGCCGAAGACTTCCAGCATGTTGGTAAGACGGCCTAAATCATCATAACGAAGGGTATTGGTGGACCAGCCATCGGCCATGCTGACGAGCAAATTGCGACTGTTGTACCCGTAACGAACACCGGGCGTGTTGGTCGCGGAATAACTGACGTTGGTCAGCAAACCGGCGGCATCGTATTTGAGGGTGGAAATAAAGCCTCGCCCGCCGGTGTGGGTTATGGGCAATCCGCGTTGGTCATACGTCATAGAAACGGTATCGCCCAACGGATAGGTTTTCTGCGTGAGCCGGTCGCGAGAATCCCGCGCAAACCGGGTCCGGTTTCCCTTGCCGTCCAACAGGGCGGTAAGGTTGTCGGCGGAATCGTAATCGAAACTGACAAAACTGTTGTCGGGCAACCAGACGCGCTTGGTGCGTTCCAGGGCATCGTACTCAAATTTGGCCCGGCGACCGGTGCGGTCGGACATGGAGGTTCGCAACAGGCTGTTGGTTTCGTAGATCCAGCGATAAGGCTGGCCGTCGCCGAAATTCAAGCTGGTGAGCCGATTCAGATCATCGTAGGAAATCCCGGCGGAAATATTCTCCGGCCCGATCACGTTCGTTACGCGACCGATGGCGTCCTGCTGATACGTCGCCAAGGTGAATCCGGCACGGGAAACACTGGCCAGCCATTGGTTCGGGCCGTAGGCCAGCACGGTTTCGATATTCAAGGCATCCACGATGTTGGTCAGGCGTCCCAAATTATCGTAGGCAAAATATGTGGCTTCGTTGAGCGCGTTGGTCACGGTTTCCACATCGCGTTTTGACGTGTAGGAAATCGCGGCCACCACAATGCTGGTCGCTTCGGTCACTTTTGCGAGATCGAACCCGCCGTTGGTGTAGGCGAAATCCAACCGGTAATTGTTCGGCATTTGCAATGCAGTCAGACGGCCTTGATCGTTGTACGCATACCGCCAGTTCTGATTGGCCTCGTCGGTGATGTTGGTCACCTGCAACGCGGCGTTGTATTTGAAGGCCGCCGAGTTTCCGTCCGGGAAAAGCGCGGAGTTGATCCGGCCTTGATACGGAAACGCGGAACCAATGCCGATGTCGTATTCCACGGTGTGGCCGTTGCGGTCAGTGAAAAAGGTTTTTCGGATTCCGTTGTAAAACAGGACTTCCGTCGATCCGTCGGCAAAGGTGGCGGTCAACGTGCTCCGGTCCCAGGTGCCGGTGGACTTTCCGTCAGCCAGCGCATAGGTAAACGTCACCTCGCCGCAATCGGTGCGCATGGACTGTACGTAATCTTTTTCAAGCCCGTTCGTATAAAACGAGTAGCGCGACTCGACCCCGCCCATATCGCGCACCGTGGCGACATAGTTGTTGGAATAAACAACCACCGTGCCACGCCCGAACGGGTCCACGATGTTGGTGATAAATCCGCTCCCACCGTAATAAATTCGCGAGGTCTGCGAGAGCGCGTCCACCACCGCGATCAATTTGGGATTGGGCTGGCCGTCATAGGCCAGCGTCACCGTGTTCGAGTGCCGGTCTTCGATGGCGGTGAGCAATGCCTGTTGAACGTTCGTCGCGCCGACCGGTTGGCCGTAGCGGTAAACGGTTCCGTCCGGCATGGTGAGCGTGAATTGATTCGTTCCCAATTTTACAAGTTGGTTGAACACCCGGCCCGGAGGCGTGAAGGTGTTGGTTCCGGAAATAGGCGAATACACGTCGTTTCGGCCATCGGGCATGAAGATCGTGATCGTGCCATTGCCCGCCGCCGGGGTCTCCACGGCGTAGCTGTGATAGGAAAACATCCACTTGGGACCGAAGGACGGGAGGTTGTTATCCGCGTCAATCGCGTTGTAACTCATGGTGAATTCGATGTCCGGGCCGATGGCCGGTTCGTACCACAGCGGCGTGTCGGAGGCGTAAATATTGACGCTGCTCGGCGCGAAGGTCCAACCGCTCAAGCCCTTGTTGCCGGATTTGGGACAACGACTGCCGCCGACCGTGGGCACGTTGCCACCTTCGTCGGTGTTGGGGTTTTCGATGCCGCAACAGCCGCCGGTAAATTCCTTGAGGGCAGACATCGCGAGCAACAGCGGGGCGTCTTTCGAAGGGGAGCGCCAAAGCCGGGCGACGCCGTTCCAGATTCCGGCGAACAGGCCGCGTTTTTCTTTCGGCACCAGTGCGACACCGGACCACTCGCGCGAAAACTCCTCCGAGGTCATGACGGTTTCAAGGTTCAGGATCGGATCGAAGACGGTGACATTTCCATCCGCATCCCGCCCGGTCACCGCGACGAAATGTTTGAAGTCGTAATGGGCGAGAAAGGGCGTGGGCAGATGATCGGTGTTCGATGCCCTGACACCGTTTAATTTCACGCCGTGTTCACGGGCAAGCGTGACCAGTTCATCGGCGCGGAAACCGTAGTCGGGATTCGCGGGCAGGGCCAGGATTTCACGGGCGGCTTGATCCTCGCCGATGCGGGACAACAAAACGGAAAGGGATTCCGTGCCGCATCGCCGCACAAACTCCGCGTTCTGTTCGTAGAGTCCGACACGATAGAGCCAGTGCCGCGCGTAGTCGCGGCGGGCGCGGTCGGGATCGTTGCGAAGGATGGCCGCCCACTTTTCCCGCGCCGCTGAAAAATCGCCGCGCATGGTTTCCAACATGGCCAGGCGCAACTCCGCACGGTGCAAGACTTCGCCGTCCGCCGTGCCCTGCTTGTCGGCATGCTCGGCGAGGATGGCGGTAAAATAATCCTCCGCCTCGGCATAACGGCCGTTAAACCGCGCTTCGCAGCCTAGATGCAACTCCGCTTCAGCTTTCCACGGGCTGTTGCGGAATTGCGCGGCGTGTTGCTTCAGCAACACTTTCGCGCGTTTGTAATCGTGCCGGTTCCAGGCGTCCATGGCCCGGCCAAAGGCCATACGGTCTTCCGGCGTAGTTCGATTTTCCGGGCCGGTGGGAGCGAGATTGCCGCCCAACTGACCGGATAAGATCAGTTCTTCATGGCTTGGTGCGCGGGAAAGGTCGAGCGGTTTCAGGGAGGTCTGCTTGCAGGTGTCGCAATCGTTTTTGGCGAACGCGGATATGGCAAACAGTGCAAACGAGAGAATGGAAAAATATTTACGCGCGATCATGGCAAAGCTCCTTCCACGGGTTCTATAATGATGATGACGGGCGGCGTGGTGTCCGCGCCCTGGGTATCGGGGTCAAGAGGGTCTGCGTCCTCGCCATCAGGTACGCCATCGCAATCGGTGTCAGGATTGTAAGGGTTCGTGCCGAGGATCAATTCATCGTCGTTGGAAATTCCGTCGTTGTCGATATCCGGATCAAGTTCATCGGGTAAGCCATCGCCGTCTTGATCGCCTTGAGGTGAATTGACATAGGGATCACAGCCGTCAAGTATCCCGTCGCCGTCGGTGTCGGGGTTGAGCGGATCGCTCCAAATGCCCCATTTCGTGCCGTTGACTTCTTCGCCGTCGAGCAACCCATCGCCATCAGAATCATCTGAAAGAGGGTCCGTACCATAAAGAAATATTTCGTCCCAGTCGGAAACGCCGTCGTTATCCGAATCGCTGGAGTTTGGATTCAAGCCGATGGCCTGCTCATATAAATCGCTCAACCCGTCGCCGTCGCTGTCCGCCACAAATTGCCGGGCCTGTAACTTGTGATTGGAACCGCTCCATTGGGCTGCATAGATCGCTATCGGCGAACCCAATGAAGTCAAACCGGCGACCGCGTTGACGCTGGCTCCGGCGTAATTAACGCCGTTGTTCGTGTAGGAACCGCCCAGATCAAACCAGTTCGTCCCCTGGGCGCGGCGGGCGAAAACGAACGGCGATGACGCACCGGTCCATTGCGCCCACACCGCCAACGTTTCGCCGGTACCCCGGCAGGAAATCGAGAGACTGCGGGAATCGATTTCGCTGGTGATGTCCTTGTGCAAACCGATGCCGGAGCCGGAAGAGCCGATATTGGCCCACGAGCCGCCCACGAAACGGCGCACCCAAAAACCATGCTTCGGCGGCAACAGGACGTTGTTGGTCATGATCCGGGCGCGATACTGCAACCAGCCGAAATGCACGATGTTGCTCTCGTTGACGGACAACGAACAAAGATCGTACGCGCCGTGGGTGTTGTCCACCACGCCGATGTTACTGCCGAGATTCGGCCACGAAGATGAACCGTCCCACTTGCGGCAGTAATAGGCCCAGGCGTCCCAATACGTCACGACCGGTCGATTGTCGGGACCGATTTCGATTTGCGGATTGAAATAACTGCCGAGGCCGGTGATTCCTGAATCTTGGGCGGACCCGGAAATGCCCACCCAATTTGTCCCGTTAAACCGCCTAAGTTGAACCGCCGTCGGATTCGCCGGACGCAACGAAACGACCACCGGTTGATTCTGCGTGTTCACCGCGACGGCCACACGATCAAACCAATTCGTCACCCGTGCGTAGAAGATCGTGCCGTTGGTCACACCATTGATAGCGATCGTGTTCGTGTGCTGCTTGGTGCTTGCCGAAAACGAATTCACCAACACATCGGCGATACCGCTTGAATACGAATTTCCATTCTGCACCCAATTGGTCGCGCTCCACCGGAGGAGATATACGCGGGCGGGCGGAGTTCTTTGTTCCACCCAGGTAACGACCGGGGAATCGTCGCGGTCCAGCGCCATGTCGAAGCTGAAGATTCCGTTAGTGGCCGCCGTTACCCCGCGATTGATGGCCGAACCTCCGAATTGCTCCCACCGCCCGGACAGGTCAGCCCAGCTTTCAAGGCTGGCATCCATCGGTGCGCCGAACCACTGCATCACGTACACCTGCGCCTTGCCCTGATCGTCGTTGGCCTGCCACGCCACGACCGGGCGACCGTAACGATCTTCCTTCGCCACGATGCTACGTCCGGCTTTCGACACATAGCGAAGAGCCAGATTGCCGGGCGCGGGCGTCAACGGATTTGGGTCGGGTCCACGGTAGATGGTCGCCGCTCCGCTTCCCAGCGTGTTGGTTCCATCGGAAATAAAATCCCCATCGCTGTCAGGGTTGTCGGGAAACGTGCCGCGAAGATATTCGTCCACATTATTCAAGCCATCGTTGTCGATATCTCCGAAGGCGTCGGCGGGATCAAGCGGCGCAAGGCCGTAGAGAATTTCCCAACCGTCCGGCATGCCGTCGCCGTCGGTATCGGGATTATCGGGGTCCGTCCCGAAAAGGAATTCCTTGTAGTTTTCCGCCCCGTCGTTGTCGCGATCAAGACGCATATCGCCATCGTCGAACGGATCAAACCCATATTGCCACTCCCACCAATCCGGCATCTCATCGCCGTCGGAATCCAGATCGAGGGTAAAATCAATTCCCGTCACACGGTTGCTGACGGGAATTCCATTGGAGGCGTATTGTCCCGCCGCTTCGCCCAGCGAGAACATGGCGTTTGCGTCCGAATCGATAAACGCGCGTATGAAATAATTGGAGGACGGCAGTCCGGTGATCGTGTACTCGACGGGAAATGACACATAGAACGTGCCGCCGCCCAGGTCGTTGGTTTCACCCTGCGACCACGGAATGACGGTTTTATAGGTCATGTCCCAACTGTTCGAGGACGTCACCGCGATGACATAGATATCGCCGGTCGCGCTTCCAATGTAGTCGATGGTTCCCCATATCGACGGAACATCGGCCATCGTAATGTTGACCCCGGAAATATCGCCGGTGATCAAGGTTGAGTTGTCGCTGTAAATTCCCCTCGGCTCCCACGCGTCGAGCGTGTTGTTTCCGTTTGCATCGCGAAACGCCTTGATCCAGTAGCTTTCATTGTTGCCGACTTCTTCGTTGGTATAGGCGGCGGGGCCGGGCAACGTGATCGATTTGGCAATGGACCAGCTATTCGAGTCGGTCACCCATACGACAAAGATCGAACCGGTTTCGATGCCGGAGTAACTGACCGTGCCGGACACTTTGACCGGGTGGGAATCGATGTCCTCATGATCGGTTTTATAAACCATGATTTCCCGCGCGTCGGCGTAGCCGTCGCCGTCGGTATCCAGATCGGCATTTCCCGCTGCGTAAAATCGTACCGGCAAGCCGGTCTGAATCCATGCATTCGTGTCGATCCAGGTGATTTGATTGGTTCCCGTGGTCGGCAATTCGCGGACGGCAAACGACCATATTTCCGCGAGCAGGTCATTGCAGGTGTAAATATCCAATCGGTTGGTAAAATCCTCCGGGTAGGCGATGGTGACGGCCACGCTGTTGGTTTTATAAATGGCGGTAAACACAATGTTGCTGTCGGATTCGCCCTCCATCAGCATCATCATGCCGCCGCCTTCATCCTCCTCCTGCATCATAGCGGCGGCCTCCATCACCTTGGCTTGGGCAAACAGGTACGGCTCCACATTCTCAATCGGAATCAACTTGGTCCGCAGTTGAACGCGGGCGGGATCGTAAATCCCTTGCCAATAATTCACGGCTTGCAAAGAGGCTTTGCCTGAATACAGGGCCGCCCAACGGCTTTTGAGGTAGGCGTATGGATCGTAACCCGGCGCGGGCGGAAGACTGTAGATTTCCTTGCCCTCGGAATTGAGGAAAACTATCTCGCGTGTTTTCGGCTCCTCGATCACGACGAGCGGATAAACCAATGCGCTGTATTCGTACGTGCCGACAAGTCCGGCGATAAATTCTTTAGGAAACGCCTTGCCATCGAACGGCAGAACATCGGGCATGCCGGACTGTTGCAGGATGAAATCCGCCGGGGGCGGCGTGATGGGAAGATAATCGTATTGATGAAGCACGAAATATTGTTCGAGGTCGTAAATATCGCCGACCTTGAACGACATCAGGAATTCGTATTCGTCAGGGTTGATGACGGAATCACTCTCGGTTTTTTCGACGTTTGAAAACGCCAACGTGATCGCGGATACACCGAGCACGGTTATCAGCGCCGCGAAGCGGCGACCATGCGAAACAATAAATTTCCTCATTTTATCCTCCTTTATTTGCGCCTCAAAAAAGAAGAGGCGCGAACTCCTAGCTCATGCCTCACACGAGGGACCGCGAAGCCCCATCCATGAAACATAAGACAGGGAGCCGCGCCCGATGGGGCGCGCCTCCGCATGTCTCGCTTCATGGATCAAAAGTTCGCGGTTTTCGTGTGAAACGACTCTGCGTAAAACGCAAAAACTAAAATGTAAAGAACAAGTCGACGGGACAATTGACCCATCGCGGTGCTCATCATAGAACGCGATTCGCAACGAAGGCAATCCCCAAGATCGGAAATATTTTAAGACATCCTTCGTTTGTCGAGAACCGCAAAACATGGCGTAAGTGTCAGCCTGAACCGCAAAACCCAGCAAGGGAAAGTTTCGGGAAAAAGTGGTCACATGAATGGTCGCAGATCAAATTTCCGACATCAGGGCAAGGACGGGTCACACCTGGAATTCACCTGAATACATGGGCAAAATGGAATTCGATTGCTTCTAATTCCGTGGCGGTGATCCTTTCCTTGACATGGAAGAGGTCACAGGTTCGAGTCCTGTATCGCCCACCATTTTCCCCTTGATTATCAAGGGGTTTCTTTATTTTGGCATGTGACCACTTGCGCCCGGTCGGGCGGATTTTCGGACGGGATTTGGTCACAAAGTGGCCGCGTGATTACGCGGTCTTGTCGAGCACGGTGAGCGTGGGGCCGGTGAGCGTTTTTACGCGGCCAACAATCGCGCCGATGGCGTTGCGGTGATGATCGTAATTGTTGGAGATGTAACGGGCGGTGGTGCGGATCGTGGTATGCCCCATTAACTGGCTCAAGCTGGTCTGGTTGATGTTCGCCTCGGCTTCCATGCTGCCGAACGTATGACGCAACGCGTACGGCGGACGCGGAGCGACTTCGGCGCGTTTACACCAACGCATAAAACGTTGACGGAAGGTGTGCGCCTTGTACGGCTTGCTATCCGCGTTCAAGAACACAAACGAAGACGACGTGTGCGCGTGTAGTTGACGCCGGACGATTTCCGCCGCCTCGTCGGTCAACGGCACACTTCGCCCCATCGGTTGACGGGCTGTCCTCGCCGTCTTGTGCTCCTGGATCATCACGAAAAAGTTACCCTCGCTGTCGCGCAAGATGTGATCGCGCTGTAATTGACGCAACTCCTGCGGCCTCAAGCCGGTCAACAGGCCGAAGTACACCATGTCCCGAAAGTCCTTGAACCCGGATGACACCTGCCGGAACAACTTTTCCAACTCGTCATCGGTAAAACGCCGGGTCGGTGCGGCCGCCTCGGTCGCTCGGGGAAAACGCCGAACCGGACACGGACACAACCCGACTTCATCCGCCCACAAAAACATCGTTTTCACATGGCGCAGATAAGCCACCCCGCCGTTACCGCTTTTGGCGTGATGCTTACGCGCCCAGGCGACGAAGTTTTCCAGCGTGATCCGGTCGATCCGGTTGACCGGACATTCCCCGGTGAACTTTTTGAAGCCGGTCAGAAAGTGGCGGCGCACCTCGTAGGTTCCCCGGCTTCGGTTGTTCAGCACCCATTCCAGATGTTTTGCGATCAACTCCGACAACAACAGTCCCGTTTCCGGCGGAGCCGTCGGAGCGGTCGGCTGTTCGCAGAAAGACATTTCACCGGTCACCAGTTCCCGTTCGAGTTTTCGCAATGCCGATTCCGCCGCCTTGCGATTCTTGCCGAAGGTGAACCGGCGACGGATCTTATCGACCTGGATTTTGGCGTAGAAAATCCCGGTCCGGGGGTCGCGGCTCAAGCTGTGTCGGCGGGTGATCATGTCAAGTTCGGAGGCTCGCAAAAATGGTTATTGTTAACCTCACGCCATATTGTTAACTATAATTAACAATGCAGACAAGCAAAAAACCCGAGATGAGACAAAAAAACAAAACCATGCCGTATGCTGGCGACATGGCAGGAAGACCACCCATGAAAGAAGCGCCGCCGTTCGGACAACGGCTGGCCGCCGCGCGTGAACGCCGCGGCCTGTCCCAGCAGGAACTGGCCGACAAGCTCGGCATGACCCGGAGCATGATCGCGTACTACGAAAGCCGGGCGAAAAACCCGACCTTGGAGTTCATCGAAAAAGCCGCTGATCTGCTCAAGGTCTCCGTATCGGATTTGATTGGGCGCGCGGACACGCGCGCTCCGCGCAAACGACCTGGACCTCCGGCGACACTTGAACGGCAGTTGGAGGAAATCCGCAAACTGCCGAAATCCAAACAAAAGTTTTTGACCGAACTGCTCGACTCGGTGCTTAAAAATCGTCCGTGACACAGCGGGACGATATGAGCGACGACAACGCAAATCTCGGAACATGTCCCGCGTGTCACACCGCGCTTGTGCGTAACCGGAAGATTCCCAGCGATTCGGTTTCCTTTGAAGCGGTCGCGCCGCCGCGCGGCGCGTATTTTTCCGAACTGCGTTTACCGTTGCGCGTGGTGTGGTGTCCGGCTTGCGGCTGGGTGCAGTCCGTCGAATCAAAGGGCATCGGTTTGACCTGGCGCAACGACGAATACGACACGCCGCGCTGACATTTCCAATGATTGGAACTTTTTCACCGGCACTTTTCCAACCATTGGACAAAAACACTTTTTTCTTTCGCCGCCCCACCATCTTCGGCGGCGAAAGGAAAAAGTGTCCGCAGATCTTCGGGGTGCGAGCAGCCAGCGTGACCATGGGCGGCTTTGCGCACATGGGCGCGATGGGTGCCGGGGCTATTTTATTGAACTCGGCGATAGCCGAGGTCCGCGGAGGGCCGGGCACGTGCGAGGTGCGCCGAGCCGTGTGACCGGCCCGACCAACGGGCCAGCCCCCAGGCCGGGGGCTACGGCCCAAGGGGGACGCTAAGCGAAGCGCCTTTCAGCGCGCGCCGGGTGGCGCCGGAACAAAAGAGCACATTATGCGACGACGCGGGAAACGGCGAAGCCGAGGGATTCCCGCGACGTGTGAGGAGTCTTCGACGAACGGACGCATAATGTGGCTTTTGTTTCGGCGTGGGGGTGTAGCAGGAGGCGTGACAGGCGGTTCTCGACGCTTCGACGAGTACCGACTGGCGCGGCTCCTGCGGGCGCGCGCGTCGAGCGTAGCGAGCTTGCCACGCGCTTCGCGTGGTCCGCTGGGGGCGGAGCGCATGACGCGGGCTTGACCGAACGAGCCCCAAGCGAGTGAGGGCAAGAGCGCGTGATGCGCGGAGGGGCGTGGGGTCTTCGGGGCGGACTGGCGCGGCATGTGCGACAGCAGATGCCGTGACAGGCCGGGGGTCGGGGGTTGGGGCTTTCCCGAGGCCCGGCTCGCTCCGATCTGAGGTTGAAGATCACATCACGAAGCATGCCGTTGTCATCGGCGATGTTAAACTTTTCGGCAACTTCGGGCATCATTCGTTTCGTGACACTACGAATAATAATCCGAATGCCACACCAGGAACAAATATGTGCATCAAGAGCGGTTGAAATGATGAGTTCAACACACTGTGAGACCTCAGGAAGAAATAATAACCGATCAATCCCCCAAGGAAAAAACCGGTTGCGAAGCGGATCAGCCGTGGAAGGATTCCACTATGAGGCGACATCCTGATTTCTCGTGTGTTCGGCCAACAACAAAGCATAGCATCGAAAATTCCCTCTGACAGCCAAGAGAAGTACAGTAAGAAGTAGAATTTCGACAAGGCCCAAAACATACGAATGGGCAAACTCCACAAGATGACCAGGATAACAGCGAGCTTTGTTTATACCGCCGCCAACAAACATTGAAACAGCCTGCCTATAATCGAAAACTCCACGCTCATATTGAACAGCCGAAACAAGGCGGTATCCATGAGTAAACAACCTGAGCACCATTAATCCAATGATGATGGAATACACAATTCGCCTTCTTCCATAACGCCGTCTTATAGAATTGAGATTAGAACTGTTCTCGTTGGCCATCATCATTACTATCGACCCCGAATTGCATCATTTTCTGGATATGGCGCGGTTGAACCCTCTGAACGCCGATAGTATGAAGGAACATGCGTGCCGTCATCACGTGTGTAGCCTTTTACTCTATTGTAGCCGGGCCTACCTAGTTGGTAGCTCGATGGACCAGCCTCCATAAAATCGGGCGACTTAGGACCAGCGCCGGGGGGCATTCCCGTAATACTTGTTCCCGGAACACCCTGAATAATATTCGCGGCCATATCTGCGCTTAGTGATATCATTTCACTCCTGCATTTCTCTGCACGCTCGAAATCATTGGCCGATAGCGCGTCTGAGTAATAATCACTGGCTAGCTCGGCCTGTTTGTAGTCAAGCCACGCATTATACAACTTAAGAGCACTATCTACAATTCCATATACTGCCGCCGCGCCCAAAGCAAATTCCAGTATAAAGCGGCCATCAGGATCGATAAGGTTGATCGGATTACTTCCAACGTGCTGAAAGAGGTTAATCCCTCCATCCTCACCTATTAAATCACGACTCAACCACCTGCCCGCCTGCGGATCGTACCATCTCAACGGCCACGCGGTGTAGCCCGACCTGCCATGATAAAGTTTTGTCTGGAACCGGAACGGCTGGCTGTAAGACCCGGTGTCGGTCAGCAGTTGGCCGTACGGAGCATAGGAATAATTCGCGACCACCGCGCCGTTGGTACGCCTCACTTCGGTCACGTTTCCGCGACCGTTGGAGCGGACAAAATAGTTCGTCCCCGGAATGTAACTGCGGATACCCACCAGTCCGCCGATGCCGCCCGCGCCGCCTACGGTGCCGGACACATCAAGCCCCCACGTGAAGGTGCGAATCACGCCGTTGGTGGAATTTAACTCCGCCCACGGCAGATACCCGTTCCACGCGTAGCGCACCAAACTGGTCAATGTCCCGACGGAGTTATGCTCGGCGATTTCCCGCAGTCGTCCCCAGCCGTCGTAACGAAACCGGCTGCTGCCGTTCGTGTAGTCAACGCGAATCAAGCGATTCTCGGCGTCCCACGTCAGGGTGCGCAGATTGAGTCCCTCTTGGAAAAAGGTCTGATTGCCGTCGGCATCGGACGCATAAAACCTCGTGGATGCCGGACCAGTGGTGACTACCTTGACCGTGCTGGTGGACGTGTTGCCCGCCGGATCGGTGGCGCGAACAAACACCGTATTCGTCACCAGCGACAGATTCGTCGCCGTGCGCACGTTGTGCGCCTCGTAATATGCCTGGGTGTGGCTGATGAATCGAGTCGTCGCGGGAACCCAGTTCGTGAACGCGCTGGTGCGCACGGACACCAACGAACCCGGTTCATTGACATAACCGCGTACGCTCAAGATGTTCGTGCGCCCGGAGCGGGTCAACTGGTTGTTGGCGTTGTAGAGCAGTTCCCGCTGTTTCTGCCCTTCGGTTTGTTTGATCCGGTTGCCCGCGCGGTCGTAATCGTAGTGGAACGGATAACCGGAAACAATATTGGTTCCCTTGACGCCCCTCGCCTCGATTAATCGCCCGGCTTCGTCGTAGGCGTAAGTAAACACGTTATTCGTGGGATCGACGCAACGGGTCACAAAATCGCGGGAATCGAAATCATAACTCCACGATTCGCCGGTGGAATAAACCAGATTGGTCATTCGCCCGATGGCGTCGTAAAAATAATTCGCGGTTTCACCGTTCGGATAAACGAGTTGCGACACCTGCAACCCCGCGTTGGTGTAGGCGTAATTGAAACTGCCGACATCGCCGGTCACGTTGGTGACGCGGCCGAGTTCATCCAAGCCGTACGACACCCTGAACAAGTTTGTGTTGCCGGTGATGCGCCATGTCAGGGCGGTCATTCTGCCGATGGGATCAAAGGCGTAGTTCCACGTCTGCGTGCTGGCGCCGAAGACTTCCAGCATGTTGGTAAGACGGCCTAAATCATCATAACGAAGGGTATTGGTGGACCAGCCATCGGCCATGCTGACGAGCAAATTGCGACTGTTGTACCCGTAACGAACACCGGGCGTGTTGGTCGCGGAATAACTGACGTTGGTCAGCAAACCGGCGGCATCGTATTTGAGGGTGGAAATAAAGCCTCGCCCGCCGGTGTGGGTTATGGGCAATCCGCGTTGGTCATACGTCATAGAAACGGTATCGCCCAACGGATAGGTTTTCTGCGTGAGCCGGTCGCGAGAATCCCGCGCAAACCGGGTCCGGTTTCCCTTGCCGTCCAACAGGGCGGTAAGGTTGTCGGCGGAATCGTAATCGAAACTGACAAAACTGTTGTCGGGCAACCAGACGCGCTTGGTGCGTTCCAGGGCATCGTACTCAAATTTGGCCCGGCGACCGGTGCGGTCGGACATGGAGGTTCGCAACAGGCTGTTGGTTTCGTAGATCCAGCGATAAGGCTGGCCGTCGCCGAAATTCAAGCTGGTGAGCCGATTCAGATCATCGTAGGAAATCCCGGCGGAAATATTCTCCGGCCCGATCACGTTCGTTACGCGACCGATGGCGTCCTGCTGATACGTCGCCAAGGTGAATCCGGCACGGGAAACACTGGCCAGCCATTGGTTCGGGCCGTAGGCCAGCACGGTTTCGATATTCAAGGCATCCACGATGTTGGTCAGGCGTCCCAAATTATCGTAGGCAAAATATGTGGCTTCGTTGAGCGCGTTGGTCACGGTTTCCACATCGCGTTTTGACGTGTAGGAAATCGCGGCCACCACAATGCTGGTCGCTTCGGTCACTTTTGCGAGATCGAACCCGCCGTTGGTGTAGGCGAAATCCAACCGGTAATTGTTCGGCATTTGCAATGCAGTCAGACGGCCTTGATCGTTGTACGCATACCGCCAGTTCTGATTGGCCTCGTCGGTGATGTTGGTCACCTGCAACGCGGCGTTGTATTTGAAGGCCGCCGAGTTTCCGTCCGGGAAAAGCGCGGAGTTGATCCGGCCTTGATACGGAAACGCGGAACCAATGCCGATGTCGTATTCCACGGTGTGGCCGTTGCGGTCAGTGAAAAAGGTTTTTCGGATTCCGTTGTAAAACAGGACTTCCGTCGATCCGTCGGCAAAGGTGGCGGTCAACGTGCTCCGGTCCCAGGTGCCGGTGGACTTTCCGTCAGCCAGCGCATAGGTAAACGTCACCTCGCCGCAATCGGTGCGCATGGACTGTACGTAATCTTTTTCAAGCCCGTTCGTATAAAACGAGTAGCGCGACTCGACCCCGCCCATATCGCGCACCGTGGCGACATAGTTGTTGGAATAAACAACCACCGTGCCACGCCCGAACGGGTCCACGATGTTGGTGATAAATCCGCTCCCACCGTAATAAATTCGCGAGGTCTGCGAGAGCGCGTCCACCACCGCGATCAATTTGGGATTGGGCTGGCCGTCATAGGCCAGCGTCACCGTGTTCGAGTGCCGGTCTTCGATGGCGGTGAGCAATGCCTGTTGAACGTTCGTCGCGCCGACCGGTTGGCCGTAGCGGTAAACGGTTCCGTCCGGCATGGTGAGCGTGAATTGATTCGTTCCCAATTTTACAAGTTGGTTGAACACCCGGCCCGGAGGCGTGAAGGTGTTGGTTCCGGAAATAGGCGAATACACGTCGTTTCGGCCATCGGGCATGAAGATCGTGATCGTGCCATTGCCCGCCGCCGGGGTCTCCACGGCGTAGCTGTGATAGGAAAACATCCACTTGGGACCGAAGGACGGGAGGTTGTTATCCGCGTCAATCGCGTTGTAACTCATGGTGAATTCGATGTCCGGGCCGATGGCCGGTTCGTACCACAGCGGCGTGTCGGAGGCGTAAATATTGACGCTGCTCGGCGCGAAGGTCCAACCGCTCAAGCCCTTGTTGCCGGATTTGGGACAACGACTGCCGCCGACCGTGGGCACGTTGCCACCTTCGTCGGTGTTGGGGTTTTCGATGCCGCAACAGCCGCCGGTAAATTCCTTGAGGGCAGACATCGCGAGCAACAGCGGGGCGTCTTTCGAAGGGGAGCGCCAAAGCCGGGCGACGCCGTTCCAGATTCCGGCGAACAGGCCGCGTTTTTCTTTCGGCACCAGTGCGACACCGGACCACTCGCGCGAAAACTCCTCCGAGGTCATGACGGTTTCAAGGTTCAGGATCGGATCGAAGACGGTGACATTTCCATCCGCATCCCGCCCGGTCACCGCGACGAAATGTTTGAAGTCGTAATGGGCGAGAAAGGGCGTGGGCAGATGATCGGTGTTCGATGCCCTGACACCGTTTAATTTCACGCCGTGTTCACGGGCAAGCGTGACCAGTTCATCGGCGCGGAAACCGTAGTCGGGATTCGCGGGCAGGGCCAGGATTTCACGGGCGGCTTGATCCTCGCCGATGCGGGACAACAAAACGGAAAGGGATTCCGTGCCGCATCGCCGCACAAACTCCGCGTTCTGTTCGTAGAGTCCGACACGATAGAGCCAGTGCCGCGCGTAGTCGCGGCGGGCGCGGTCGGGATCGTTGCGAAGGATGGCCGCCCACTTTTCCCGCGCCGCTGAAAAATCGCCGCGCATGGTTTCCAACATGGCCAGGCGCAACTCCGCACGGTGCAAGACTTCGCCGTCCGCCGTGCCCTGCTTGTCGGCATGCTCGGCGAGGATGGCGGTAAAATAATCCTCCGCCTCGGCATAACGGCCGTTAAACCGCGCTTCGCAGCCTAGATGCAACTCCGCTTCAGCTTTCCACGGGCTGTTGCGGAATTGCGCGGCGTGTTGCTTCAGCAACACTTTCGCGCGTTTGTAATCGTGCCGGTTCCAGGCGTCCATGGCCCGGCCAAAGGCCATACGGTCTTCCGGCGTAGTTCGATTTTCCGGGCCGGTGGGAGCGAGATTGCCGCCCAACTGACCGGATAAGATCAGTTCTTCATGGCTTGGTGCGCGGGAAAGGTCGAGCGGTTTCAGGGAGGTCTGCTTGCAGGTGTCGCAATCGTTTTTGGCGAACGCGGATATGGCAAACAGTGCAAACGAGAGAATGGAAAAATATTTACGCGCGATCATGGCAAAGCTCCTTCCACGGGTTCTATAATGATGATGACGGGCGGCGTGGTGTCCGCGCCCTGGGTATCGGGGTCAAGAGGGTCTGCGTCCTCGCCATCAGGTACGCCATCGCAATCGGTGTCAGGATTGTAAGGGTTCGTGCCGAGGATCAATTCATCGTCGTTGGAAATTCCGTCGTTGTCGATATCCGGATCAAGTTCATCGGGTAAGCCATCGCCGTCTTGATCGCCTTGAGGTGAATTGACATAGGGATCACAGCCGTCAAGTATCCCGTCGCCGTCGGTGTCGGGGTTGAGCGGATCGCTCCAAATGCCCCATTTCGTGCCGTTGACTTCTTCGCCGTCGAGCAACCCATCGCCATCAGAATCATCTGAAAGAGGGTCCGTACCATAAAGAAATATTTCGTCCCAGTCGGAAACGCCGTCGTTATCCGAATCGCTGGAGTTTGGATTCAAGCCGATGGCCTGCTCATATAAATCGCTCAACCCGTCGCCGTCGCTGTCCGCCACAAATTGCCGGGCCTGTAACTTGTGATTGGAACCGCTCCATTGGGCTGCATAGATCGCTATCGGCGAACCCAATGAAGTCAAACCGGCGACCGCGTTGACGCTGGCTCCGGCGTAATTAACGCCGTTGTTCGTGTAGGAACCGCCCAGATCAAACCAGTTCGTCCCCTGGGCGCGGCGGGCGAAAACGAACGGCGATGACGCACCGGTCCATTGCGCCCACACCGCCAACGTTTCGCCGGTACCCCGGCAGGAAATCGAGAGACTGCGGGAATCGATTTCGCTGGTGATGTCCTTGTGCAAACCGATGCCGGAGCCGGAAGAGCCGATATTGGCCCACGAGCCGCCCACGAAACGGCGCACCCAAAAACCATGCTTCGGCGGCAACAGGACGTTGTTGGTCATGATCCGGGCGCGATACTGCAACCAGCCGAAATGCACGATGTTGCTCTCGTTGACGGACAACGAACAAAGATCGTACGCGCCGTGGGTGTTGTCCACCACGCCGATGTTACTGCCGAGATTCGGCCACGAAGATGAACCGTCCCACTTGCGGCAGTAATAGGCCCAGGCGTCCCAATACGTCACGACCGGTCGATTGTCGGGACCGATTTCGATTTGCGGATTGAAATAACTGCCGAGGCCGGTGATTCCTGAATCTTGGGCGGACCCGGAAATGCCCACCCAATTTGTCCCGTTAAACCGCCTAAGTTGAACCGCCGTCGGATTCGCCGGACGCAACGAAACGACCACCGGTTGATTCTGCGTGTTCACCGCGACGGCCACACGATCAAACCAATTCGTCACCCGTGCGTAGAAGATCGTGCCGTTGGTCACACCATTGATAGCGATCGTGTTCGTGTGCTGCTTGGTGCTTGCCGAAAACGAATTCACCAACACATCGGCGATACCGCTTGAATACGAATTTCCATTCTGCACCCAATTGGTCGCGCTCCACCGGAGGAGATATACGCGGGCGGGCGGAGTTCTTTGTTCCACCCAGGTAACGACCGGGGAATCGTCGCGGTCCAGCGCCATGTCGAAGCTGAAGATTCCGTTAGTGGCCGCCGTTACCCCGCGATTGATGGCCGAACCTCCGAATTGCTCCCACCGCCCGGACAGGTCAGCCCAGCTTTCAAGGCTGGCATCCATCGGTGCGCCGAACCACTGCATCACGTACACCTGCGCCTTGCCCTGATCGTCGTTGGCCTGCCACGCCACGACCGGGCGACCGTAACGATCTTCCTTCGCCACGATGCTACGTCCGGCTTTCGACACATAGCGAAGAGCCAGATTGCCGGGCGCGGGCGTCAACGGATTTGGGTCGGGTCCACGGTAGATGGTCGCCGCTCCGCTTCCCAGCGTGTTGGTTCCATCGGAAATAAAATCCCCATCGCTGTCAGGGTTGTCGGGAAACGTGCCGCGAAGATATTCGTCCACATTATTCAAGCCATCGTTGTCGATATCTCCGAAGGCGTCGGCGGGATCAAGCGGCGCAAGGCCGTAGAGAATTTCCCAACCGTCCGGCATGCCGTCGCCGTCGGTATCGGGATTATCGGGGTCCGTCCCGAAAAGGAATTCCTTGTAGTTTTCCGCCCCGTCGTTGTCGCGATCAAGACGCATATCGCCATCGTCGAACGGATCAAACCCATATTGCCACTCCCACCAATCCGGCATCTCATCGCCGTCGGAATCCAGATCGAGGGTAAAATCAATTCCCGTCACACGGTTGCTGACGGGAATTCCATTGGAGGCGTATTGTCCCGCCGCTTCGCCCAGCGAGAACATGGCGTTTGCGTCCGAATCGATAAACGCGCGTATGAAATAATTGGAGGACGGCAGTCCGGTGATCGTGTACTCGACGGGAAATGACACATAGAACGTGCCGCCGCCCAGGTCGTTGGTTTCACCCTGCGACCACGGAATGACGGTTTTATAGGTCATGTCCCAACTGTTCGAGGACGTCACCGCGATGACATAGATATCGCCGGTCGCGCTTCCAATGTAGTCGATGGTTCCCCATATCGACGGAACATCGGCCATCGTAATGTTGACCCCGGAAATATCGCCGGTGATCAAGGTTGAGTTGTCGCTGTAAATTCCCCTCGGCTCCCACGCGTCGAGCGTGTTGTTTCCGTTTGCATCGCGAAACGCCTTGATCCAGTAGCTTTCATTGTTGCCGACTTCTTCGTTGGTATAGGCGGCGGGGCCGGGCAACGTGATCGATTTGGCAATGGACCAGCTATTCGAGTCGGTCACCCATACGACAAAGATCGAACCGGTTTCGATGCCGGAGTAACTGACCGTGCCGGACACTTTGACCGGGTGGGAATCGATGTCCTCATGATCGGTTTTATAAACCATGATTTCCCGCGCGTCGGCGTAGCCGTCGCCGTCGGTATCCAGATCGGCATTTCCCGCTGCGTAAAATCGTACCGGCAAGCCGGTCTGAATCCATGCATTCGTGTCGATCCAGGTGATTTGATTGGTTCCCGTGGTCGGCAATTCGCGGACGGCAAACGACCATATTTCCGCGAGCAGGTCATTGCAGGTGTAAATATCCAATCGGTTGGTAAAATCCTCCGGGTAGGCGATGGTGACGGCCACGCTGTTGGTTTTATAAATGGCGGTAAACACAATGTTGCTGTCGGATTCGCCCTCCATCAGCATCATCATGCCGCCGCCTTCATCCTCCTCCTGCATCATAGCGGCGGCCTCCATCACCTTGGCTTGGGCAAACAGGTACGGCTCCACATTCTCAATCGGAATCAACTTGGTCCGCAGTTGAACGCGGGCGGGATCGTAAATCCCTTGCCAATAATTCACGGCTTGCAAAGAGGCTTTGCCTGAATACAGGGCCGCCCAACGGCTTTTGAGGTAGGCGTATGGATCGTAACCCGGCGCGGGCGGAAGACTGTAGATTTCCTTGCCCTCGGAATTGAGGAAAACTATCTCGCGTGTTTTCGGCTCCTCGATCACGACGAGCGGATAAACCAATGCGCTGTATTCGTACGTGCCGACAAGTCCGGCGATAAATTCTTTAGGAAACGCCTTGCCATCGAACGGCAGAACATCGGGCATGCCGGACTGTTGCAGGATGAAATCCGCCGGGGGCGGCGTGATGGGAAGATAATCGTATTGATGAAGCACGAAATATTGTTCGAGGTCGTAAATATCGCCGACCTTGAACGACATCAGGAATTCGTATTCGTCAGGGTTGATGACGGAATCACTCTCGGTTTTTTCGACGTTTGAAAACGCCAACGTGATCGCGGATACACCGAGCACGGTTATCAGCGCCGCGAAGCGGCGACCATGCGAAACAATAAATTTCCTCATTTTATCCTCCTTTATTTGCGCCTCAAAAAAGAAGAGGCGCGAACTCCTAGCTCATGCCTCACACGAGGGACCGCGAAGCCCCATCCATGAAACATAAGACAGGGAGCCGCGCCCGATGGGGCGCGCCTCCGCATGTCTCGCTTCATGGATCAAAAGTTCGCGGTTTTCGTGTGAAACGACTCTGCGTAAAACGCAAAAACTAAAATGTAAAGAACAAGTCGACGGGACAATTGACCCATCGCGGTGCTCATCATAGAACGCGATTCGCAACGAAGGCAATCCCCAAGATCGGAAATATTTTAAGACATCCTTCGTTTGTCGAGAACCGCAAAACATGGCGTAAGTGTCAGCCTGAACCGCAAAACCCAGCAAGGGAAAGTTTCGGGAAAAAGTGGTCACATGAATGGTCGCAGATCAAATTTCCGACATCAGGGCAAGGACGGGTCACACCTGGAATTCACCTGAATACATGGGCAAAATGGAATTCGATTGCTTCTAATTCCGTGGCGGTGATCCTTTCCTTGACATGGAAACGGAAACGGTGAAACGTCGACTTGGTAAGCGTACAAGCGATTGTGGTGTGACGGGGAAATGGCTCCGGAGGTAGGGCTCGAACCTACAACCTTGGCGTTAACAGCGCCCTGCTC
>CALMYG010000042.1 GCA_937873455.1 uncultured Verrucomicrobiota bacterium | reverse complement strand
CGTAGCCCGCATCAGGTAAGAATTACCTTCCCTCAACCTGCCCTTGGTTCTCAAAGTTGGTTCGGATATCGGGGCGGTGAGATTTGAACTCACGACATCCAGCTCCCAAAGCTGGCGCTCTACCAGGCTGAGCCACGCCCCGTTTCCATGCCGCAAACTGTAGGCGCGGAACAGGCCAAAGGCAAGCGCACAAAAAAACCTGTTGGTTATCGGGCCGCTCGGTTTATACTCCGCATTTCCAGGAAATCACCATGAGCGATTCAACTTTTTATATTACCACCCCCATCTACTACGTGAATGACAAGCCCCATATCGGGCATGCCTATACCACGATCCTTGGCGACGTGCTGGCCCGCTACCACCGCTTGATGGGTGACCGGGTTCATTACCTGACCGGCACCGACGAGCACGGGCAGAAGGTGCAGCGCGCGGCGGAAAAAGCCGGCATGACCGCGCAACAACAGGCCGATACCACCGTGGTCCGCTTTCAGGAAGCCTGGAGCAAGCTTGAAATTACCCACAATGATTTCATCCGCACCACCGAACCACGCCACAAGGAAATCGTTCAAGGTATCCTGCAGGACCTGTTTGACCGGGGGGAAATCTACAAGGCGGAGTATGACGGCCTCTACGATGTGACCAGCGAGACGTTTATTACCGAAAAAGATCTACCCGAAGGCAAAACCCCTGATGACCTCCCCCATATCGTTCGGATCAAGGAGGCTAATTACTTTTTCCGGATGAGCGCGTATCAGGACTGGCTGACCCGCTATATCGAGGAAAACCCCGCGTTCATCCAACCGGACTTCCGGCGCAATGAAACCCTCGGCTTTTTGCGCAAGCCGCTCCAGGACCTATGCATTTCCCGTCCGAAAAGCCGATTGGCCTGGGGCATTGAGTTGCCGTTTGACTCCGATTACGTCTGCTATGTCTGGTTCGATGCGTTGGTGAACTATATCAGTGCGATCGGGTACGGCCGCGACCCCGAACGCTTCGCCCAATGGTGGCCGGTCAATGTCCATCTGATCGGCAAGGACATCCTGACCACCCATACGGTGTACTGGCCGACCATGTTGAAGGCGATCAATGTGCCCATGCCCAAAACGGTTTTTGCCCACGGATGGTGGCTGTTCGGCGAGGCTAAAATGAGCAAGTCGCTGGGGAACGTGGTCGACCCGATGGCGATGATCGACCGCTACGGGGTCGACGCGTTTCGTTATTTCGTGATGTCGGAAATGTCGCCTGGACAGGACGCGAGTTTTTCCGAGGAAGGGTTCATCCGCCGCTATAATGCTGACTTGGCCAACGATCTGGGCAATTTGCTCAGCCGCGTGGTGCAGATGATGAATAAATACGCGGAAGGGCTTGTCCCGTCCAAGCCGACGGCATTGGACGAGGGAACGCCCGAGCGGTTGTTGTGGAACGATGTCGAGAAGGCGGTCGCCGGGCTGGAGGCTTCGCTGGAAAGCATGAAGCTTGACCAGGGAATTTACGGGGTCATTGAGATGGTGAAGTCGACCAACCGGTACCTGGAAATCAAGGCGCCGTGGACGTTGGCCAAGGCGGAGGACAAGGAGCCGCTGTACCATACCTTGTATACCGCGGCGGAGGCGTTGCGCGTGGCCGGGGTGCTGCTGGACCCGGTGATGCCGGGAAAAATGAAGGAAATCCGGCAGGTGTTGGGCGTTGATCATCTCTCGCGGGTACTTCGTGATGCCCTGGCCTTCGGGCAATTGGTTCCCGGCGCCCGGCTTGGCGCGGTTTCCCCGCTTTTCCCGCGCATTGACGCCGGGAAGAAAGAACCGGCGCCGGCCATCCCGGCCCCGGCGCCCCAACCCGCGCCGGCGGTGGAGGAGGGGTTGATTGATATTTCCGATGTCGCCAAAGTGAAGCTTCGCACCGCCAAGGTTATTCATGCCGAGCCGGTTAAAGGCGCGGATAAACTGCTCAAGTTGCAGATCCTGCTGGGGGAGGAACGCCGCCAGATCATCGCGGGTATTGCTTTGTATTACAAACCGGAGGAAGTAATCGGTAAGACCGTGATCGTGGTGGCGAATTTAAAGCCGGCCAAATTGCGCGGGGAAATATCCCAAGGCATGCTGCTGGCGGCGTCCAAGGGTGAGAAGCTGACCCTGCTGACCGTGGATGAGGAAATCTCCAGCGGCGCGATCGTGAAGTAGGTCGTGGATGCAAAAAAGTGGGCAACGATCAGAACATGGTCGATCCATTCACACGAAGGGATCGGTCTTCGTCACGCTCAACGCGGAACGTCGCGCAACACGTGCCGGTGTCATGTGTAGAGCCTTTTAAATCATACGGTGGCTGCTTTCCTTTGTCATTCCGAGCGCAGTCGAGGAATCTCAACCGCATCCATAGGCTGAGACCCCTCGACTTCGCTCGGGGTGACAAAAGACGCGCAGCAAGCGGCTAAACGTTTATTTAAGATGAGCAGGCCTGCATTTCTCACTACGATTGGGAAACAAATCGTGTCGTCATGTCCTCCGGCGTTCATGTGCCGCCGGGGGAGGTGGTGAGGGGTCCAGGTCAGGTCAATACATCGCGATGCGCTCCCGTATAAACGGCGTGACAAAAAATTCCCGCCTGATATTTTCTTAACCCTTAACGCAGGTATCAGGAGAACAACACATTATGAATTTTCCACGCGAGAGCGGCATTTTGTTGCATCCCACGTCCTTGCCCGGTCCTTACGGCATTGGCGACATTGGTCCAGAGGCTTACCGATTTGCCGATGCGCTGGCGGAGATGGGCCAGAAACTGTGGCAAATCCTTCCGCACGGACTGACCGGTTATGGCGATTCGCCGTATCAGTCATTTTCCACCTTCGCCGGCAACCCGCTGTTGATCAGCTTGGATATGTTGGTCAGCGATGGTTTGCTGTCCAAGGAACAACTGCAGAAATACCCGAAGTTTCCTGAAAATACCGTGGACTACGGGCCGGTCATTCAGGCCAAGGAGGCCGTGCTTACCTTGGCGTGCCGGCAGTTTGAACGTCGTGCAACCGCCCTGCAAAAAGAACAATTCCGGGAATTCTGCGTTCGCAACCACGAATGGTTGGATGACTTCGCGTTGTTCATGGCGTTGAAGTATGAGTACAACCTGGAGCCGTGGACCACCTGGGCGCCGGAGTTGATCGGTCGCGAAACCGAGGCCATCAACAAGGCCCGGCAACGTCACAAATCGGTCATCCGCAACATGAAGATCCTCCAGTATCTTTTCGATGACCAGTGGCGGCGCTTGCGCCATTACTGCAGTCAACTCGGCATCAAGATCGTGGGTGACATCCCCATTTTCGTCGCCCATGACAGCGCCGATGCCTGGGCCAGTCCGGAACTTTTTTATCTCGATTCCAGCGGGAAATGCACGGTGGTGGCCGGGGTGCCGCCGGATTATTTCAGCGCTACCGGCCAGTTGTGGGGCAATCCGCTCTATCGCTGGGATGCTCACCGCCAGACCGATTATGCCTGGTGGGTGCGCCGGATGCGGAAAATCTTTGAGATGGTGGATATTGTGCGCATTGACCATTTCCGGGGCTTCGCCGCCTATTGGGAAATTCCGGGCGATGCCGAGACCGCCATCAACGGCCGGTGGGTGCCCGGACCGGGCGCGGATTTGTTCCATTCCCTGAAACGCCAATTGCCCGCCTTGCCGGTAATCGCCGAGGACCTGGGCGTGATCACTCCGGACGTCGATACCTTGCGCGATACGTTCCAACTTCCCGGTATGCGGATTCTTCAATTCGCCTTCGGCAACGACGACAAGGCCGAGGAGTACCGCCCCCATAACTCCCCGCCGAACTGCGTGGTATACACTGGAACCCACGACAACGACACCACGGTCGGCTGGTTCTGGAGCGAAGCGGGCAAGGACTCCACCCGCTCGCAGGAGGATATTGAGCGCGAGCGCAAAACCATCCTCGATTATGTCGGCACCTCCGGCGAGGAGATTCATTGGGACCTGATTGGTTTGGCGCTGCGTTCCAAGGCGAACACCGCGGTGTTCCCGCTGCAGGACCTGATGGGCCTGGGCACCGAGGCCCGGATGAACATACCCGGCACGAAAAGCAATAACTGGCGTTGGCGGTTCACCTGGGATATGCTGACCCCGGTTATCAAGAACCGGCTGCGGCAGATGGTGGAATCCGCCGGACGCTAATTCAGGAGACGACGATGAGCAAAAGCTATAAAGAAATTACCTCCCGCATTTCCAAGAATGCCGCGACGTTCGCCAAGGAAAATCCCAACGTCATGCAGGGATTCCGCCAGTTGAGCAGTTCGGCGATCGCCGACGGCGTGTTGAGTTCCAAGCAGAAGGAATTCATCGCGCTGGCCATCGGGGTGGCGCAGCGCTGTGATGGATGCATCGGGTTCCACGTCAAGAAGCTCATCGAGCTTGGCGCGACCCGCGAGGAAATCGTCGAAGCGCTGGGTGTGAATGTGTACATGGGCGGCGGACCCGCCCTCATGTATGTGGCCGAAGCCCTCCATGCGTATGACGAATTCAAGGCGGGTTAATCCGCCAGGAGGCGCTCATGACGCAGAAGGGTGATACAAAAAACATGGCGCTGTTCTGCGACTTTGAAAACGTCGCCCTCGGCGTGCGCGACGCCCAATTCGATAAATTCGATATCAGCAAGGTGTTGGAGCGCCTGCTGCTCAAGGGCAATATCGTGGTGAAGAAGGCCTACTGCGATTGGAGTCGCTACAAGGAGTTCAAGGCGGCCATGCACGAGGCGTCGTTTGAACTGATTGAAATTCCCCACGTCCGCCAGTCCGGGAAAAACTCCGCCGACATCCGGATGGTGGTGGATGCGTTGGATCTTTGTTATACCAAGGCTCATGTCGATACGTTTGTCGTCATCAGCGGCGATTCCGACTTTTCCCCGCTGGTCAGTAAATTGCGGGAAAACAACAAGATCGTGGTCGGGGTCGGGGTGAAGAATTCCACGTCCGATTTGTTGATCGCCAACTGCGACGAGTTCATTTATTACGACGACCTGGTCCGCCGCAAGGAGGCGCCCGCGCGACGGCGCGCCCCCCGTAAAGCCGCCGCCGGCGACAAGGCTGCCGCGGTTCCGGCGGACGCCAAGAAGCTGGAGGCCTTTGAGCTTGTGGCGTCCACCTACGAGGCGCTGGTCGAGGAGCGCGATGAAGGTGAAAAGATCTGGGGCTCAATGATCAAGCAGACCCTCAAACGACGCCAGCCCGGTTTCAACGAATCCTATTACGGCTTCAAAACCTTCGGCCAACTGCTCGAGGAAGCGCGCGATGCCGGCTTGTTCTCGCTGGAACTGGACGAAAAGTCCGGCGGCTACATCGTGCGCAGCGCCGGATGATTTAAACCAGCAGCAGCACCAGCGCTTGCGCGGTCAGGATGCGCAAGAACATTACCAGGGCGTACACGCTGGCATAGGTAAAGGCCGGCGCGTCCGAACCGGTCATTTGCTGGGAAAACGAAAGCGCCGGCGGGTCGGTCATGCTGCCGGCCAACAACCCGCAAAGCGAAAGATAATTCACCCGGTATATCCAGCGGGCCACCGCGCCGACGATCAGCAGCGGGACCAGGGTGATCAAGGCGGCCAGGCCCATCCAGTACAAGCCGTCGCCGACCAGCAAGGTTTCCAGGAATTGTCCGCCGGACTTCAAGCCGACGCAGGCGAGAAACAAGGTGATGCCGATTTCCCGCATCACCAGGTTGGCGCTTTGTGGAAGGTACCAGATGACCGGACCGATCCGGCCAATCCGGGTCAGCAAAATGGCGACCAGCAGGGGGCCGCCGGCCAGGCCAAGTTTTACCGGAGCCGGAATTCCCGGAATGGCGATGGGCAGGGAGCCCAGGACCACGCCCAGCGCGATCCCGATGAAAATCGGCAGAATGTTCGGCAGGTTTAATTGTTTCACCGAGTCGCCGAGTTCAACCGCTACTTTTTTCAGCGAGAGGTCATCACCGACGACGGTGACCTGGTCGCCGAAATTCAACACCACACCGCCATGCGCAACCAGCTCGACGCCGGCCCGCAAGATGCGGGTGATGGTGGTGCCGTAGCGGTTGATGAGGTCAAGCTCGGCGATGGATTTACCCACCGCATTTTTGTGGGTGATCAGAATCTTGCGCACGGAAAGATGGCTTTGCACCGAACGTACATCCACCGTGGCGGGATCGCCGACGATGATGCCCAGCTTTTCCGCATTCTCGCGGGTGCATACCACGTGGAGAATGTCGCCGAGTTGCAATACGGTGTCGGCGCTGGCGGTCATGACCTTGTCGCCACGAAGCAGACGGGAAATCACGAATTCGCCATGGACCAGCCCGGCAAGCCGACGAATCTGCTGGCCGACCAGGCGGTTGTTCGTGACTTCGATGTTGTAATTAACCGGGCCTTCCTTTTGAGGCAGGTGTTCACGTTCGTAGGCCTCGGACTCCGTGGTGAGATCAATCCGGGCGATTTTCCGGATCACGAGCATGGTGAGGATGATGCCGATGATGCCGAACGGATAAGCCACGGCGTAGGCCATGCCGGAAAGCTCGCCGGTATTGGCCACGCCGGGCATGCCTTCGCGTAACGCCTGCTGCGCGGCGCCCAAGCCCGGGGTGTTGGTGACCGCGCCGGAGAGAAGTCCGACCGCCACCGGCAGCGGAAGGTCCGCGAAATAATACAAGGCCACGGTAATGCCCACGCCCAGTAGCACCACCATGGCGGCGAGCAGGTTGAGTTTAAGTCCCTGTTTGCGGAACGAGGCAAAAAAGCTGGGGCCGACGTGCATGCCGATCGTGAATACAAAGAGGATCAGGCCGAATTCACGGACGAATTCCAGGATTTCACCTTCCATGTGCAGGTGAAAATGCCCGAATAACAAACCGCTGAACAAAACCCCGGCAATACCGAGGCTGATGCCGAAAATGCGGATGTGCCCGATGGCAATCCCCAAGGCAATCACTCCGCTCAAAATCAACATGTTGTGCGCAATGGAGTGACCGGCCACCAATTCTATGATCCAATTCATGAACGTCCTTTCAAAATCCCGTCAGCGTAAAACGTTTCTTCCGGCGTAGCAATCGAGAATCCGGTTAGTCTTTTATCTATTCGAGTTGAACTTGCGTGCCCGTACGTTATGCTGAAGCCCGCGAGGTGATTATGGATATTGAACTGACGGCAGAGCAGGCGCGGATTGTCGGCGCACTGATGGAAAAAGAGGTTACCACACCCGATTACTACCCGATGACCTTGAACGCATTGGTCAATGCCTGCAATCAGAAGTCATGCCGGGAGCCGGTGATGCAACTTGACGAGGCCACGGCGTCGTTTCATCTCGATATTTTGCGCGATGACAAGCGTCTGGTGGCCCTCGTCTCGGCGGCGGTAAGCCGGGTTCCCAAATTTAAACAACGTCTGACCGAGACCTACTTTTTCACGCCGCCGGAGCGCGCGGTGCTTTGCGAATTAATGTTGCGCGGACCGCAAACACCGGGAGAATTACGCAACCGGGCGGAACGGATGTTTGCCTTTTCGGGCATCGAACAAGTAAGCGAGGCATTGAAGGAGCTTGAACATCGTCCCGATGGCCCCTGGGTCGTGCTGCTTCCGCGTTTGCCCGGGCATAAGGAAGCTCGCTACATGCACCTGTTATGCGGGCAACCGAAACTCGACGAGGCCGGGACTTCCGCATCCGAAGCGGTTGTGACGGTTTCCGGGGTTTCCCCGACCGAGCGTATTGCGCGCCTGGAGGAGCAAACCGCGCAATTAAGCGAGCAGTTGGCTCAACTAACCGCCGATTTCGCGCAATTCCGGCGGCAATTCGAGACCTGATCGGTTGGGATATTGTGTCGAAGGGATCAAAAAACCACAAACGAAACTTGCTATTTGGCAAATGCGGACTAATTTAGTCCGTTATGTTGTCGTTGAGTAAAAAAGTGGAATACGGCCTGATGGCGCTGATATTGATTGAGGCGGCGTCTCCGGATGTCGTTTCCAGTAAAGAGCTTGCGGAAAAGCATGAGCTTCCGGTCGACTTGCTGGGCAAGGTCATGCAGGCCATGGCCAAGGCCGGACTTATCGATTCCGTGCATGGCGCGCGCGGTGGCTACCGGGCGGTGCGATCCTTGGACCGGATATCACTCGGCGAGGTGATCGACGCGGTGGATGGTCCGGTACGGTTGGTCCGCTGTCAGCATGACCAGCATGATTGCGTTCAATTTCCCTCGTGCCGTCTGAAAGAACCGATTCAGCGGTTGCACGATCAACTTCAACAATTTCTGTACAGCGTCGCCGTTGGGGAGTTTCGCCCGAATGCAACTCCGGCGTCGGCCATGGCGAGGTCCTTATGAACGAATCCGGAACAACGGAAAACCCAATCGAACAGCCCGCGGCGCCGGAAACGACCCGGGTGGAGTGGTCGGAAGATCAGGTGCGCGATGTGCTCAGGACGGTAGTAGACCCCGAATTGCACATCAACATTGTTGACCTGGGACTGGTGTATCAGGTTACGGTGCATGGCCCGACCATTGACGTTCACATGACCCTGACTTCGCCGGGATGTCCCTATGGTCCGTACCTGTTGCACCAGGTGAAAGACACGTTGTTGCAACTGAAAGGAATTGACGAGGCATCCGTGCTGGTGGTCTGGGAGCCGCCTTGGGGACCGGACAAGATGTCGGAAGAAGCCCGGTTGGAATTAGGATTTGATGTTTAACCGTATGAGGAGTCCAAGCATGAGTGATACTGAAATTCGTATTGTAAACCTGCACGCCCGCTGTGAGGAAAAAGAAATCCTCAAAGGCGTCAATCTGGAGATCAACCCGGGAGAGGTGCACGCCCTGATGGGTCCGAATGGCTCGGGCAAGAGCACGTTGTCCAATGTGATCATGGGGCATCCGTCCTATGAAGTTACCGGCGGGGAAATCTGGTTCAAGGGCCGGAATATACTCGAGCTGGAACCGGACGAGCGCGCCCGCCTCGGATTGTTCCTTGCTTTCCAGTATCCAATTGCCATTCCGGGCGTCAGCGTGGCCAAATTCCTCAAAAGTTCCTCCGATGCGATTCTCGGCGACCAGCGCAAATCCGCCGGCGAATTTTTGAAGGAATTGCGGGAAAACCTTAAATTTCTGGAAATGAATGAAGCATTCCTGAATCGGTTCCTGAACGACGGGTTTTCCGGCGGTGAGAAAAAACGCATGGAAATTTTGCAGATGCTCATGCTCAAGCCGTCATTTGCGGTCATGGACGAAACCGATTCGGGCCTTGATATCGACGCCCTTCGCGTTGTCTCCAAGGGCGTGAACCGGCTGACCGGTCCGGCGTTTTCGCTCCTGGTCATTACCCATTACGAGCGCATTCTCCAATACATCAAGCCGGACCATCTCCATGTCCTCATCGACGGCAAAGTCGTGATGTCCGGCGGACCGGAACTCGTGAAGGAGTTGGAAGAAAAGGGCTACGACTGGATTCGTCAACAGTTCGGCCAGGAAGTTTTGGTGTAACCCCGACGACAGGAGAACCGCCATGCCCCAACTTGAAACGGACAGCAATCTGGTCCATGAGGACTATAAATACGGATTTGAAACGGTCGTGCCGACCGACGCCCTTCCGAAGGGCCTCGATGAAAACGTCATCCGGGCCATTTCCGCTAAAAAGGAAGAGCCGGAGTGGATGACGGAATGGCGCCTGAAGGCCTATCGCCGTTGGCTCAAGATGAAGGAACCGCAATGGGCGGATGTGCAGTATCCTCCGATCGATTATCAGGATATCGTCTATTACTCCGCTCCCAAACGGGATGGCGCGAACGCCGCTGAAATCGACGAGGAAATGATGAAGACCTTCGAGCGGCTCGGCGTACCGCTGCACGAGCGGGGCGCCTTGGCCGGTGTGGCCGTGGACGCCGTTTTTGACAGCGTCTCGGTAGCGACCACCCAGAAGGACAAGTTGGCCGAACTGGGGGTTATCTTCTGCTCCATTACCGAAGCCATCCATCAACACCCTGAACTGGTTAAAAAGTACCTCGGCACGGTGGTGCCTACCGGCGACAACTTTTTCGCCGCGCTTAATTCCGCCGTTTTTACCGACGGCTCGTTCTGCTACATTCCCAAAGGCGTGAAGTGCCCGATTGAATTGTCCACCTATTTCCGCATCAACGCGGTGGATACGGGGCAATTCGAGCGCACCCTCATTGTGGCTGATGAAGGTTCCTATGTGTCCTACATCGAAGGGTGTACCGCGCCGTCCCGCGACCGGAATCAATTGCATGCCGCCGTCGTTGAGTTGATTGCCTTGGAAGGCGCCCAGATCAAATATTCAACCGTTCAGAACTGGTATGCCGGGGACGACGAGGGGAAAGGCGGCATTTACAACTTCGTGACCAAGCGCGGCCATTGCCGGGGGCGTAATTCCAAGATTTCCTGGACCCAGGTGGAGGTCGGTTCGGCCATCACCTGGAAATACCCCAGTGTGATCCTGGAGGGCGATAACACCGTCGGCGAATTTTATTCGGTGGCATTCACCAATAAAAAAATGCAGGCGGACACCGGGACCAAAATGATTCACATCGGCAAAAACACCAAAAGCACGATTGTGTCCAAGGGGATTTCCGCCGGTCAATCCCGCAATTCCTACCGGGGGCTGGTGCAGATTCTTCCTTCGGCGGAAAACGCCCGGAATCACACCCAGTGTGACTCCATGTTGATCGGCGACCGTTGCTCGGCGAATACCTATCCGGTGATCGAATGCGAAGCGGACTCGGCCATCACCGAGCATGAGGCCACCACCTCCAAAATCAGCGAAGAACAATTGTTCTACATCATGAGTCGCGGTATCGACGAGGAAAGCGCGACGTCCCTGGTGGTGAACGGCTTCTGCAAGGACGTGTTCAAGGAACTGCCGATGGAGTTTTCCGTGGAGGCGGTAAAGTTACTGGAGATTAAACTGGAGCACAGCGTCGGCTAAGTGCGCCGGGCGCGCGGCGGAGCCGGCGGCTTATCCCATCGCGACTCCCCGTGCCCAACCTAAAAACAGTTGAAAGTTTGGAGATTTACCATGACCCCGTTGGCAACACAGCACGAACCGGCCGCCCTGAATCCGGCGGCCTTCCAGGACATTCTGGTTTCCACCGCAACGACCACGCTCAAGGAAAAACGGCAAGCGGCGTTTAATGCGTTTTCCGCCTTGCCGTGGCCTACGCTACGCGACGAGGAGTGGCGCAGGACCGATCCGGCCAGTCTTCCCCTCGATCGTTTTCACAGTCTGCCCGTACTGGAACCCGTCGCGTCAGCGGACGAGCACGAGCTTGACGCGTTGTTCGATGTGGTGGTTTCGGTCCATGAGTCGGGTTATTCTATCCGGGACCGGAGCGGTGCGGGTTCGCGTATCACCGTGCAATCGCTGGCCGATGCCGCGCGCGATCATCACGAGGCGGTATCCCGTTACCTGCACGGTCCGGCCCTGATTGAGGAAAACCGCAAGTTCACCGAGCTGAACGGGGCATTCTGGAATTTTGGCTTGTTTATCCGCATTCCCGCCAACCTGGAGGTTGAAAATGGGGTGCTGGTGCGTTACCGGATCACACGGCCCTATTCCTTGCTCATTCCCAAGTTGGTGGTAGTGGCCGAGTCGGGTTCGCGGGCGAATGTCGTGGAAGTGTTCCATTCCGAAGATGACTGTCCGGTATTCACCGTGAGCGCCCGGGAGTTGTATGTGGAGCAAGCGGCGCGTTTGCAGGTATTTAGTTTGCAGGAGTGGGGGCGCACCAGTTTTCATGTCGGAGAAGATTGGGGCCATGTGGAACGCGACGCACAAATCGACTGGGTGACCCTCACCTTGGGTTCCCAGGTCAGCAAGTCCACCATGGGTTGCAACGTCAGCGCTCCCAATGCCAATGCCTACCTCAGCGGCTTGTTCTTCGCCGATCGCGACCAGCATGTCGATCAGCGCACCCTCCAGCAGCATGCCTCCCCTCATACCTACAGCAATTTGCTTTACAAAGGAGCGGTAAAAGATCAGGGTCACTCCGTTTATCAGGGAATTATTGCCGCCAAGCCCGGAGCCATTGACGTGGACGCGTATCAGATGAACAACAACTTGGTGTTGAACAGCGGCGCCAAGGCGGATTCCCTTCCCGGGCTGAAGATTGACGCGGATGACCTCAAGTGCAGTCACGGCTCGACCATGGGGAATCTCGACCCCGACCAATTGTTCTATCTGCAGTCCCGAGGCTTTTCCAACGCGGAAGCGCGCCGAACCCTGGTATTGGCATTTTTTGAAGAGATTATCGCCAAAATCCCTTATGCCTTTATGCAGGATCGGGTGCGCGCCGACGTGAACCGCAAGATATAACCATGAAGTGGGCCCCGACATTCAAGGTCCGCTTTTCCACCAAATTATTTGTCAGCCACCTGCTCGCCGTTTTTCTGGTTTCCGGGAGCGTCGGAACGTTTTTTTACGTTCGCGCGATGGACAACCTCATGCGCAGCCTGCGTTCCCGGTTGCAAAACAGCGCGGCCATCTTGAGCCAGAATATCGATGCCCGGGCGCTGGAGACCATTCAGAGCGCCGGGGATGTCGGCGAGGAAGCCTACCTGGCGACCCTGGAGAAATTGCGCCGCATGCGGCGCTCGAATCCGGATATTGCGTTCCTCTATGTGATGCGGAAGCAGGATGACGGCGTGGTCTTCGTGGTGGATTCGGACGAAACGGAGGCTCAGGCCCTGCCCGGGCGGGTTTATGACGATGTGACGCCGCTGTTGGAGTTGGGATTCCATCAAGCTTCCGTGGATGACGAGCTGGTGGAAGACGAATGGGGCGTGTTCTTGTCCGGTTATTCTCCGCTCCTTCATGGGGAGGGCCGTTATCTAGTCGGTATCGATATGCGAGCCGACGAAGTGAAAAACAAACTCGCCGAGTTGCGACTGACCGGCTTGGCCTCGCTGTTTGCATCCATCCTGCTGGCGCTGTTGTTCGCGTTATATTTGGCGCGCGGGTTGACGCGCCGCATCGAAACCCTCTCTACGCAATGCCGGGAAATCGCGTTGGGTCGCTTTGGCGCTCGTATTGAGGGGCGAACCTTCGATGAATTCGACGACTTGGCCGGCGCGTTTAACCGCATGAGCGAGTCGCTTGGAGATACCCGTATCGAATTGAATCGCGCGATCGATGATCTGCGGAATACCCGCGATGAGTTGGAGGTGCGGGTCGCGGAGCGCACGAAAGAGCTGCAAGGGGTCATTGAACGCATGAATGTCTTGCGGGGATTGCTTCCTATTTGCAGCTCCTGCAAAAAAATCCGCGATGACAAGGGCTACTGGACGCAGGTTGAACAATTTGTGGCCGCCCGTTCCGAGGCCCGCTTCACCCACGGCATTTGCCCGGACTGTCTGGTGAACCTGTATGGGCACTTGCTTCCGGATAAAGACATAACCAAGCCGGTGTAGACCGCCCCTCCGTATATCGCATGCGCCGACGGCGCTCCCCGCCGACCTCGTAGGGTCGACGTTAACCGGTCTATAACCGGAAGGTGGTTGGCTAAACCACGAATGCACGCAGTGGGAGTCAATGAAACGCCGAGGCGCCCCGGCAACTGGTTGCATCTTCATTTTGACTTTTATCGACGGGTTGGCGACTATGGTCGCCCAATTATACCGGAGTCTTATGAACGAGATCAAAAACGAAACGATGCCCCGCACGATACTGCTGGCGCTTCTCATTACCTGTCTGGTGGGAATATCCGGGGTGCTCTATCTGGTTTTTCGGCCGGGGGAAAAAGCGCCAGAAACCATCATTGCCCTGGTCGAGGCGGAATCACCGGCGGCTGCCGGCATCAATATCATGACGGTTATCGATACGCTGAGCGATCCGTCCGCGGTCGCCGAGGAAGGGCGTCGATACCGCGTCCGAATTGCTGATGACGCGAAGGAAGGCGCTTCCGGTATTGCCCGCATTGGAGGTTTGGTTACCTTTGTTCCGAATACCCGTCGCGGGGATGTGGTCGTGGTGGAAGTCACGCGCATCAAACGCAGCACCGCTGACGCCGTGGTGATCGAGGTTGAGGAGCGCGGACCTCCGTCCGTGGCGCCGCGGCGGGATGAGCGCGAACGTCCGGCGCGTTCGGCACGTCCGGCGGTGGAGTCGGAATGGGTAGGAAAGATTTTTCAAGGCGCCGTCACCGATACCGGCCGCGAAGGCGACGGCATCGTCAAGGTGGATGGCAAGGTGGTGTTCGTGGCCGGCGCCCGTATGGGCGAAACCGTGTCCTTCCGCATCACGTCCGACGAAGGGCGATTCGCCCATGCCGAGGTGGTCGCCGGGGCTCCGCCGGCTGAAGCCCCGACGAAAAAGGCGGAGGCATCGACCGATGCGCCGGTTCAGGTCGGCGAGCTGCATGAGGTGCTGGTATCCGAGCCGGATCGCCGCCATCCGGATCGCAGCGGCGTGGCGCGCATTGATAACTTCGTGGTCTTTGTTCCCGACGCCAAGGTGGGGGAGCATGTCCGGATTCGCATCACCGAAGTCAAGGCGCGATCGGCGATGGCCGAGGTGGTGGAACGTCTGCCGGTCCCTGTGTCTCCTTGATCATGGCCCGCATCCTTACCCAGGAAACGTCGCTGACCCGAAAACGGGTCGCCTTGCTTAAGGAAGTCTCCGCATTATCGTGGTTGGTGCGCGTTGAAGGTGTCGCGGCCGGTATCCTGCTCGCGGCGGGCGCCTGGCGTTATCTGTTTCATCAACATGCCGGACTGTGGTGGGCGGGTTGTGCGGTGGCCGCCTTGTGGGGGGGGCACCTGCTCAAAATCCGGCAAAATCAACGGGAGGAAAAACACGTTCAATGGGGGTTGCAGGGAGAACGGGAAATGAACCGCATCCTGGAGGAAACCCTCGACAACTCCCATTACGTCATCAACGACTTGCTTGTTCGAATCGGACGAAAGACCGCCCAGGTGGATCATGTGATCATTTCACCGCGCGGATTGTTCGCCATTGAGACGAAAAACTGGGGCGGACATATCGAGGGTGACGAAAACGAGGATTCGTGGACCCAGAAGTCGCGAATGGACCGGCCGCCGCTTCCGCGTTCCAATCCCATCAAGCAAGTTCGCCGTCATGTGGAATTTTTGGCCGGTAAACTCAAGCAGGCGGGAATGGACTGGCCGGATATCCGGGGACTCGTCGTGTTCACGTCTCCCAAGGCGACCTGGTATGTCCACAACGCCACCCAGGAGATTCTTACACCTCGTGAGGCGGCCGCCGCCATCGCGCGTTTTCAGGGTGGGCGCACCTACAGCGAGTCGGAAGTTACCGCCGTGGTGAACCTGTTCATGCGGGAGGCGTGAGCCAGGCGGGACGGAGCTTTTACTGATGACGCAGGCGATGATTCGTGCTTAACTCTTGATTTCATGCGCACCTTCATTCTGGCATTAAATACTATCGGCCTGCTCGGCTATTTGTTGTGGCTGGTATTGGGCCATCAGCGCATTCTTTACACCCAGGCCGGCGTCTTGTTCCTTCTTCCTTGCCTGCCGTTCTTCTTCGTGTATTTCTTCCTCCATCGCGGTTCGTCGGTGGAACATGATCACGATCCGTATGAGTAATGTTTTATGGAACGCGGCGTAAACGTTTTGGTTCGAATTCTGGCCGGCGCCCTGATCCTGGGCGGGCTGGTGATTGTTTTCCACCCCGATTACCGGGAGACCTGGAAAGCATTGTGGCGCGGCGATGTGGAGTCCTCGCCGATTTGGCAGTCCAACGCTGACTATTATCGCGAAGTATTTTTTGACCTGCCGGGTAGTGATGCGTCGTCAAACTGAAATCATAGCGTTTTGCTATCTATACATATTCGGCATCGTCGGGGCTATGATGTTCCCGGTGGATGCGGTCCATCTGCGTTGGTGGCATGCGGCGACCGCGCTGGTGCTGATTCCCGCGGTCGTGTGGGCCATCGTTCGGTTGCTTCGCGGTGAAAAGCCGGTTGAAGGCGGCGGACCATGGCGGGCAACCGCGGGTACGTTGTTGCTGTTCGCCGGGGCGGCGCTTTTGGGGTATTCCCGTTACTTGGAGGCGCACAATGTCCCCGATATGCGTATCGGCGAGGTTCGCATTCTCGGAGACTCCCGGACGTTTCATCAGGTGGCGGCGTTGCCCGATACCAGTCGTCTCCGTCTTCAGAAGTCCGGGGAATTGACTGAAGATGTGCGAATCCGGATCCGGGGAGAACTTGACGCCCGTCAGGTGGAACGCGATGAGCGGGGGCGGCCTTTGATGGATGCTGACGGCAACTGGCGGTTTCAGGTTTACCGGTTCCCGCTGGTCAGCGACACGATTACCATTCCCGCTGAAGAACCGATTGGATTTGAGGTGACGGTGCCGCAGCCTTTTTCTCGCATTACCGGGATCGAATGGCTGAGCGGGCCTGACGAGGGGCGCATCGCGGTTTTTCGTATCTCCAATCACATCGGATCGTTCGTTCGTCCTGGTCGCGCGCAATCGCCGGTAACTGTTCTGGGCCGCATTACCAGCGACCCCCGGGTTTACGACTTCAAAACGGTCTTGATGGTCACCCCCGCGTTTATTCAGTTTCCCGCCGGCGGGCCTTTTTTCCGCGTCGAGGGCGGTGACATTCAAGTGACCATCCAACCCAATATTGACGGCTACGACCGCCTCGCCCGCACCGAAGCCTACGGTGCGGATATTGTCGCGGAGGGCGAACTTACCGTCGCACGGGCGGGGGCGAATCCCGGCGGCTTTAACGCGCGGCAATTCATGCAGAATTACAATGTCTATGGGTTGATGAATCTTCATCAGCCGCGGGATATGGATGATCCGCCGATACGTCTGATCGGTCCCGACGGCGGCTCCCCCCGGACCGGGCACCCGCTGGTGGCTTTTTCCCTCGATTTGCGGGACCGGGTGCTTCGCTTGTTCAAGGCCAGCATGCCGTTTCCTCAATCCGCTTTTCTCGGCGGCGTGACCCTCGGCTTGCGTTATGGATTGCAAGGCGCGCAATATCCTGGCGACCGGGAGCAGCCGGAATGGTTGAACCGTCTCGGGCTGGGGCGCAGTGAATCCACGATAGTTGATGATTTCCGGGCTTCCGGGGTCAACCACGTGTTGGCGGTGTCCGGGTTGCACGTCACCATCCTCACCGCGATGTTCATTGCGATTTTCTCCCTGTTGCGGTTGCCGCGTCAGTTTTTTGTTCCGCTGGTCATCATGGCGTTGATTGTATTCGCCATTATAACCGGCGCGCGGCCTTCGACCCTTCGGGCGGTCATCATGAACAGCTTGTTCTTGCTGACCTGGGCCTATTTGAACAAGGGATTGTTGTCGTCGGTGATGATCGGTGTTCCGGTGGCGGCGTTCATGATTTTGCTGCACAACCCGTTGGTGGTGGTGGACCCGTCCTTCACCTTGTCGTTTGGCGCCATTCTTTCCCTGGCGCTCATTACCATGCCGGTGCATGACGTGCTTTGCCGGTTGCGCGGGAACACGTTTCTGGCCGTGATCATGTTGGTGGTGGCGACGACATTGATCGGTATACACCACTGGGCGCTGGTTGTTACCCCGGCCTTCTGGGTGTTTTGGATAACGTTATCCGTATCGCTGCTGGTCGCGGCTTCGGCTTTGCAGGGCCGGGGGTGGGGGGTGCCACGGTCGTTCGCGTTTTCAGCACTGCCGGAACCGGTAAGCACCTTCCTGGCCGCGCAGGTTGCGATTCAAATCGGCATGATGATCCCGTTGTCCGCCTATTACTTCTCCCGGTGGCCCTTCGGCGGCGCCTACGCAAACTTGATTGCCATTCCGTTGATCGGCGTGGTCGTCCAACTGGGCGCGATTGCCGGCCTGTTGGGATTGATTCCCGGCATTGGACCCTTTATCACACTGCTGCTGAATGCGGCGAACTGGCTGTTCACCACCTTTTTCCTTTGGCTGGCGCATGTCAGCACCTTGATCTTTCCGTATCCGGTGGTCCGACGCCCCCGGGTCATTGAGGTGTTTGTTTATTACGTTCTGCTTGCCGCCTTGGTGTGGCGCAAACCGCTGGGCGGTTGGATCGTTCGCCGTTGCGAGGCATGGGGTTGGAAGCACCCGCGCGCCCCGGCGCTTTTTGCCGGCGCATTGGGCTTGCTTGCGGTGTCGCCGCTCGTTTTCGCGCCGCCCCGGGATACCCGCCCGGCCGGTCTCCATGCCACCATTCTTTCGGTCGGATACGGCAGTTCGATTTTTATTGAGTCGCCGGGCGGGAAAAAGATCCTGATCGACTCCGGCTTTGTGGAGCATGAGCGCGGGCGGCGCAACGAGGCGGATCGCACCATTCTCCCGTTCCTTTCGGATCAGGGCGTTCGTTCACTGGATGCGCTCATCCTGACCTCGCCGCTCCCGGAGCGGGCCGCCGGCGCCGCCTATCTACTCGAGCAACTCCGGGTCGATCGGCTGGTGGTTCCGTCTTCGTTGGCGGGTTTGGTGTCCACCTGGACCTTCGAGGAATTTGTTGAGAAAATCACCGGCGGTCAAGGAATGGTCGATATGCCGCTTGAGCGGTTCCGCCGCATGTACGAAGAATGTGTTGCTCATTCCGTATGGCCCCAACGGCCATCCCTGGCCAAGGCCTTGGCGTCACGGGGCGACACCCCGGTCAATCGTTGGTCGCGCTGGGTCGTGGATGTCGTGGTTCCCGAGCGGGCCACCGCATTGTTTGAAGAGTGGACGGGCGGCAAACTGTTTCGCATTGAGGTGTTGCCGCCCGGTCGCGAGCCGCCGGGGGTGTTTCCGGTGGAAAATCGCGGCTTGGCTTTGCGGGTGGTGTACGGTGATTTCGCCCTGCTCATACCGGGCAGTCTGCAGTACGAGGGGCAGCGGCAACTGGTGGAAAAAGGATTTCCGCTGAGATCCCAGGTATTGGTCGCGCCTCATCAGGGTGCGGCGTTGCCGGAGCTCATCGATCGTCCGGACCGCGCGGATGTCGAATGGGCGCTGAATCGGTACACGCGGTCATTGCTTGAAGCCGCGAATCCCGAGGTTGTGGTGATGGAGTTTGGATCCCCCCGTCCGGTGCTGGGAGATTTCGGGCGGGCTGCGGTGTCCGTCCATGAAATTACCCGCCGGTTTTATGCCGAACGGGTGGGGGAAACATCCCTTTACAGCACGGATCGCGATTTGGCGGTCATGGTGTATTCCGATGGCGATGCGTTTCACATCGATACCCAGGCGCGTCGGCATCGGGCCCGCGGCGGCGAGGAAGACGCCGTGTCCGATCTTTCCATCGGGTTTTAAGCACGGTTGCATTCCTGATTCGTTGACTGATTTCCTATCCCTTCATGATCACCCCATCCGGATCATGAAGAAGATTATGCAACGCGCCTGACTTCTTTATGCGCCGCAGGCGCATGCGATACCGCGGGAAGCCGTCGGGAAGACCCCACGCTTCGTGGGGTCCGGGGAGTCGGTTGGTCCAGCGGG
>CALMYG010000041.1 GCA_937873455.1 uncultured Verrucomicrobiota bacterium | reverse complement strand
ATTTCGGCCAGCCTGACCAACACCGCCTCGGTGGCCGGCACGCCTCCGGTCGGCCCGCCGGTGACCTCCACCGACACCGCCGTGGTGGCGCGGATCAATCCCGGCATCCGGATCGAAAAGTCCACCAATGGCCAGGATGCGGACGCGGCGCCTGGACCTATTGTGTCGGTAGGAACTTCCGTAATCTGGACCTACGAGGTGCGTAACTTCGGTGATGTTGGCATAACCAATATTGCGGTATTCGATGATCAGATCGGGCCTATCACCAATCTGGTGAGTGGTGACTTGAACAATAACCGTGTTTTGGAAACCAACGAAGTGTGGGTGTTTTCGCATACCGGTATCGCTCAGTCCGGTCAGTATAGGAACATTGGATCCGTGACCGGGGTTACGGTTCAGACGGCTCAGCCGGTTCAAGATGCTGACCCATCGCACTACCTCGGGGTTTCGGCCGGTTACACACTCATGAAAATCTGGAATGCCCCCGCCAACGGTGAAGTTTTCCCGGGGGATTCTGTGGCCTTTACCATTACGATCACCAATACGGGAGATGTTTCGTTGGTTTCGGTTCCGCTGGTGGATACATATTCAACCCAGCATCTCGCATTCGTGAGCGCCCAACCCGGTGCTGATGATAATCAGGATGACGGCGCCTTGAACTGGTCCGCATTGGGTCCGCTCCTGCCCGGAAGTTCGACCTCGGTAGTGGTTCAATTTACCGCCCGTGAGCCGACCCTTCCAATAGCGACCAATCGTGTTGTCGCCTTACCAGCGACTCCACCCGGCTATCCGGGCGTGCCCGAACAGGAAAGCGATGCGCTGTACCAGATTCTACCCTTGGCCGGGGTGGGGGACTTCGTATGGCTGGACATCAATGGCAACGGCATACAAGATACCAATGAAGTCGGCTTGGTGAATGTGAAGCTATCTTTGTTCACCTCCAATCATACGCTGGTAGCCGTCACGACTTCCGCGGTGAATGGCGCTTATGCCTTTCTTGATTTACGTCCAGGTTCCTATTACATCCACCTTGAGGTTCCCAGCGGCAAGAAGCTCAGTCCGTCTTTTCAAGGGCTTGATCCGGCGCGCGACAGTGATTTTAACATGTTCAATGCGCGCACCCCGGTGTTTACCCTCGCTCCCGGCGAATTTAATGAAACGATCGATGCGGGATTAAATGACTTTCTTATTCTCGCCGATACGCTCCAGGTTTACGGAGCGGATATCAATGGGATGCCAATCTTGGTTTGGGAGACCGGCAGCGAATACGGATCCGCCGGTTGGCGTATCCTCCGCGAGACTACCAACGACGAATGGGTGGTGGTATCGGCATTTGTTCCCGCTGAAGGGGGGCCGGGATTTGGCAAGCGTTACACCTGCCCCGATCCGGATGTGGTGTTCGGTGAAACCCATCGTTACCGCTTGGTGGAGCGTGAAATCAATGGATTGGAACGGGATTCGCATCCCCACCACGTAACCTTCTCCCGTGGCCGCTCATCGGATCGCCAGGCGTCTGTCGTCGCCAAGGCCGGGGAAGACCTCGGCCAGGAGCATCATCGCGATACCACCGTGCGCGTGCTGGAAGCCGGTGACGCCGAACCGGTCAATGGAATCAAGGTGAGTGTTCGCGAATCCGGCTTGTACCACATTGATGCGGCTCAACTGGCTTCCGTCTTTGGCGTCGATCCCTCAACGATGGTTTCACGGTCGCTTCGTATGCGTCATCTTGGGCTTGACGTGGCCCACGCACGCACGCCGGACGGCGGGATCCTGTTCTACGGCGAAGCCTTGAGAACAACCTATACCGATGAAAATGTTTACTGGATTGTTGAGGGCCAGCCGACGCTGATCGCCGAAGAAGCCGTTTCCGGCAGCGGCGGGGTTAGCCTTCCGAGCCGGATGTATACACGAGCGGTCGAGCGTCAGCTTGATGCCCGCCCGGATTTGTTTGAAATTCCATCCGAAGATATTTGGTTGTGGCAAAGCATCATCAGCGGTTATCGGTCCACATTTTCAACCACCGTGAACCTGCCAGGCATCCTCGCCCACAACGGGGGTTCGTTGCGGGTGAAACTCAAGGGCGCATCGGTCGGCGTAGGAAACGGCATGCATGGCGCCCGGATCCTGTTGAACGGAGTCGTTCTTGGCGACGTATCATTTTTTGGTCGCGACCGGGTGGATGCGACATTCCCGGTGCCGCCCGGGCTCTGGTTTGCGCAGAGTAACTCCTTGATGGTCACTTCGGCGCCGCCGCCGGGCATAACCTATGACATCTTCTACATTGATGGATTCGAGTTCACTTACGAACGGGACTGGGTAGCGGTTTCCAATCAACTGATCTTCACATCTTCGCAAGCCGGCGACGCAGAGATCTTCGGTTTTTCGACCAACGCGGTGACCTGGTGGGATATTACCGACCGGTGGAATCCCGTTCGCCGCACCGGGCATCTTGTAACCTCAAACGCCTTCGGCTGGTCCGCGCACATCGTTTCGACCGGTCCCGGGCGTCATCTGTTATCCGGGCAATGGTTGACGCCGGCCCGCATCACGCCGTGGCGGGAGCCGGGGCTGAAGCAGACCCGTCATGCCGTGGATGTTGTGGTGATTCATGGTCCCGGATTGGAGGAAGGTTCGGCGGCACTGGCCGCGCACCGCGCCGCTCAAGGTTTGCGGACGTTGGCCGTATCGGTGGACGCGGTCTTTAACGAATTCAACCACGGTATTCGTGATCCTCGCGCGATTCGTCGCTTCCTTGGTTATGCATACCGGCAGTGGCGCGTTGCTCCGCGGTATGTGGTGTTGCTCGGCACCGGAACCATGGATTACCGGGATTTTGGCGGGCCCTCCCGCGCCACGGTTCCGGGAATCCTTGATGGATCGCCGCGCGGGGTTTATATCAACGATGGCCTGTTCGGTGATGTAAACGGCGACGGTCGCCAGGATATGGCCATTGGCCGTATTCCCGCCGTCGATGCGTCCGGATTGGCCAATTACCTGGACAAGCTGTTTGCCTTTGAAGCCGGTGGCGCCTGGCGGGAAACCGTGGTGCTGGCCAATGACAAAGCGGATCAATCCTGGAACTACGCCGTTGATGCGGATGCATTAGCCACCGGCGTGATGGACCGGTTGCTTCACCGCGTGGATGTCGAAACGATGGGCATTTCCAATGCATCGGCTTCGTTGCGCCAAACCATGCAGAGCGGCTATGAAGCTGTTTTCTACCTTGGTCACGGCAGCCGGACCCGCATCAGCGAATTGGGGCTGTTGACCGTCGACCACGCCCCGCAGTTGACCAATCGTTGGCAGGCCGGTTTTATCGGGGCTTTCGGTTGTTTGATGGGTGGATTTGATTTTCCCGGCTTGCCGGGTTTGGGGGATCGTTTGCTGCTCGGAACGGGCGGCGCATCCGCCCTGATGGGCTCGGCGGCCCTGGTCTCGCACGAGGATGGCAAGCAACTGAGCGCCTGGCTGGTGGATGCACTCTACACCGAAGGCACGCCGCGCCTGGGTGACGCCTGGGTAGCAGCAAAAAATCGCGCGGTGGATACGGAAGCGTTTCCCGGCGTGCAAACCTACCAATTTCTGGGCGACCCCGCCATGGCGGTGGGCGCCTCGTCGTCCCCGCGCGGGGGACCGTCGACTTCCCCGCTGCGACCCGCGTATGAGGAATGGGTGGAATGGGCATTTGCTCCCGCATGGCGCGATGCCGGTTTAAGCACCGCGCCCGGGGACAACCCCGATGGCGATGCCTTCACCAATTGGGAGGAATACTGGTCCGGAACCGATCCGCTGAACGAAGCATCGGAGCTGGCGCTGGTCTACGTCCACCGTGCGCCGGACGGAAGCATCGCGGTAACCTGGCCGTCCGTAGCCGGGCGGATATACCGGATCGAACGGGCGACCTTGCCGGAAGGACCCTACATGATTGTTGCCCCGTCGGTTCCGGGTGACCCGGAATGGAATACCTGGCACGACGATCAGGTCGGGAACGATGAGTTCTATTACCGGGTATCGGTTTATTAGTTTTTTGGTATCGGCCCAATTCCCTTTGACAAACAAGATCGGGTTGCTGAAACATCCGCGAAAAAGCGGTGATTTGACCATGAATAAAATCTATTTCGGCATTCACAAACACATGCATCAGCCGTATTACCATACGACGGATGCCACCTACTGGGACGGCGAGAAGGATGGAATATTCGGTACGCGGCGTGGCGCATATTCCGAGTTTCTGGCCGATGCCATTGAGCGTTATGTCTCTGGCGATTTGGCGCACGCCGGGATCAGCACCAGTTGGAGCGGGTCGCTGATTGAACAATTGAACCGGTGTGAACGGGAGGGATTGTGCGGCGGCCAATTCAACGGTTGGAAGACCAAGCTGCGGCAGGCGGTTGCGCTTACCACGGCACGCGGAAATCCCCGCCTTGATTTTACCGCATTTGGTTTTTTTCATCCGCTGATGCCGTTGATCCCCGCGCGAAATATCGTCCGTCAGATTCAGCAACACCGCGCCGTGGTCGAAGAGCACTTCGGCATTCCCGCCTCGCGTATTCTTTTTCCGCCGGAGACCGCCTTTCATGTCCGCATGATTCCGGCATTGAAGCAGGCGGGCATCGAGGCGGTCATTTACGATAGCATCCATCGCGCCCGGGCTTGCCGGGAGTACCCCTACGGCGGCCCGAACGAAGGGATGCTGCCGCCCAATCCCGCTGAGCAGGAAAATCCGCCGCGCGACGATTGGTATCCGTTGCAAAACGTTTGGGCCGCCTCCCGCATCAGCCCGGGCTTGCTCAAGCCGGAATATGTCCATTACGAAGATCCGGAGGGCAACGTGCATCGAATCATCGCCGTGCCGGCGGAGCGCTATCTTGGTAACGAGGATGCGCGGGGCGGTTTCGGCGCGCTTCAATACCCGGATTGCTTCGGGCAATTGCATGCGCAGTTGTCCCAGCGCCAGGCCTTTGATCCCAAGCATCCGCCGTTTTTCCTGCTTCATTCCGATGGCGACAATTATGGCGGCGGGGCCGACAGTTATTACCGCCATAATACCGAGCAGTTGGTCCGCTGGCTCCAACAGGACCCGCGGTTTGAGTTGATTTCCATCCGCGATTACCTGGCCGCCTTCCCGCCGGATCCGGCGCAATCGGTCCATATCGAACCCGGTTCCTGGGCCGGCGCCGACAACGGCGATCCCCAATTCGCCAAGTGGTTTAGCCGTTACCGCGAAGCGTATTCGCCGGACCTGAATTCGTGGGCGGTGCTTACCGCGTTTCACAATGTGGTGCATACCTTGGAGGATGCCGGCGTGACCGGACGTGAAATCGAAGAGGCCCGCCGCTTGATGCTGATGGCCGAAACCAGTTGTTACTGGTACTGGACCGGCCAGGACGTGTGGGATGGTCAAGTCACCCAGGCGGCCAACGCCGGGGTGGACCTCCTGCGGTCCGCCCTCGATCCTGTGTTGGCCGGAGGGAGCGATCGTACCGGACCGACCATTTTTCCGCCCTGGGTGCTACCGGAAAATCCCGGCGGCAAGACGTGGGGGCAGGGGGGCTTGGCGGATGCTCCGCGCGATGGCGTGCTTCATGTCTTCCTCTACGATGTCTCGGGCATACGAGCGGCCCGGCTTGTCGTGCGAGCCGGAGCGAAGGAAACGGTGATTCCGCTCGAAAATCGTGGACCGTATCCCAGTCGGACCGGACCGCGCGCGGTCGCCGATTTGTATACCGCCTCGCTCCCCGCCGGCGACGGTCATCTTCGCTATTTCGTGGAGGCGGAAGATGGCAAAGGCAATATCAACCGCGGTTCACTGGAACGTATTTACATGGGGTGAAAAGTTCCGGTTCTTTCGAGATTAGCGGGGTTTCTTTTGATGATCACGCATGATTTGACAAATCTTTGTCGCGAGCTTTGTTGGGAGCTTTGTCGTATCGGAGCAGCAAATGCCGTTTAATCACGAGAACCTGATTGTCTATCAGCGCACCTTGCCGTTCAACGTAAAGGTCGGGGTGTGGACGGGCCAATGGGATAGCAGGCACGCTCTCTGTGACCAGTTATCCCGCGCGGCGGCAAGCATGTTGGAGAACATTGCTTTGGCGAGCGCGGCGTATTCCACGATGAAACTCAGGGGGTTGGATTATGCCATCGGATCGAGCCTTGAGTGCGCGGCCTGCCTGGATCTTGCCGGGATCAAGCAATTACTTGATATGAAATCGACGCACACGGAGAAGCAAGAACTTTCGCAGATACTGCGGATGTTGGTAGGCTTGAGAAAATGCTGGGCGCAGTCGCGTCTGTCGGTTCGTGAGGATTCGGCCGAGTACTCAACGCAGGGGGAAGGGGGCGACAAAGATCACGACAAAGTTCGCGACAACGATGATGGTGAGAACGCCCTGTTCCATCATGAGACGCTCGATGTCTATAAGGTCGGCATCGAAGCGGCTATGGCCATCTACTCGTCGGACGCTGTTTCCCGTCTACCCAATTCGATCTTTCGTCGATTGGACCAACTCCTCACGAGCATGGTCCTGAACATCGCCGAAGGGAATGGGCGTTTCTCCGGCTCTGATCAAGCACGATTTCTAGAAACTTCGCATGAGTCGGCGATCAAGCTGGCCGCGAGGCTTGACCTTTGCGTTATACAAAACCTGCTTCCCTTGGATGATGTTGCTGGATGGAAGGCACTCCTGGAAAGGGTTTCTGTCATGACCTCGTCGATGATCTTGGGTCTTTTGCGATGAGGCGGTCGACAAAGTTCGCGACAAAGCTCGCGACGAAGACATCATGAATACTGACTAAAACCAATGAAAAACACGCCAATCCCGGAATAGCAAACGTTCTCCGCACGCCTGCCTGGGGCAGGCTGGCTCCCTCGCGGCAGAAGGGAGGGCGGGCAGGCAAACATTGGAACTTTTTTCGTGACGGGGGTATGTTGTCCTCATGATCTGCCGGCTGATAGATTGGGTTACCCGTCCGCGCAAGCCGATACGGCTTTCACGCCCGCTGGGCATGGTGTTGGTGACCGGTGCGCGAAAGGAGATGATCGATGCGGTATTCGACAAGTCCAACCGCATGACCTGCCTGATCGTTCACACCCGCCAGAAGTCGCTGATGTAGGCCGGGTCAGCCGGCGTCCTTGAACTGAGCGACGAGGGCGGTCACGCTGGCCTTGGCGTCACCAAACAGCATCCGGGTGTTTTCCTTGAAGAACAACGGGTTTTCGATGCCGGCAAATCCGGAGGCCATGCTGCGTTTGAGCACAAAACAGGTTTTGGCTTCATCCACGTTGATGATCGGCATGCCGTAAATCGGACTGGTTTCGTCTTCGCGGGCGGCCGGATTCACCACGTCGTTGGCCCCGATGACGATGGCCACGTCGATTGTGGTCATGATCGGATTGACGTCGGGCGGCTCAACCAGTTGCTCGTAAGGAACGTTGGCTTCGGCAAGCAATACGTTCATATGACCGGGCATGCGCCCGGCCACGGGGTGAATGGCGTATTTGACTTCACATCCATTCTTCTCAAGCATTTCTCCCAGCTCGCGGACGACATGCTGGGCTTGGGCGACCGCCATGCCGTAGCCCGGGACCACGATAACCGAACGGGCGGCTTCGAGGATGTAATAGGCGTCATCGGCGGTAATGGGTTTGGCTTCGCCCTGCACCGCCCCGGCGGCGCTGGCGGTGGTGGTGGCCCCGAACCCGCTGAATAACACGTTGGCCAGTGAGCGGTTCATGGCCTTGCACATGATCTGGGTCAGAATGATGCCGCTCGCCCCGACCAGACATCCGGCGACCACGAGGACGTTGTTCATGATGACGAAACCGGCGGCGGATGCGGCGATACCGGAATAGCTGTTTAACAGGGAAATGACCACCGGCATGTCGGCCCCGCCGATGGGAATCACCGCGAGGACGCCAAGGGCCAGTGCGATCAGGATTGCGATGAGGAAGAGCGGATAGGTGGAGGCCGGGGCCATCGCGCCCATCACCAGAATGATCACCGCGGCGGCGAGCAAGCCGGCATTCACCGGTTTCTGGGCTTTGAAGAGAATGGGTTTTCCGGTCATCTTTTCAGCGAGCTTGGCGAAGGCGATCAAACTGCCGGTGAAGGTGATGCCGCCGATAATCACCGCCAAGTACGTGGCGACCATGGTGAAGGCGTCGAGGTTTTCCGGGTGGAAGTTTAGCGCCCGGTGGTACTCCGACCAGCCGACCAGCAGGCTGGCGAGCCCGCCGAATCCATTGAACAAGGCGACCATTTCCGGCATGGCCGTCATTTTCACCCGTTGCGCGGCGATCGCGCCGATCGCCCCGCCGATGATGAACCCGGCAAAAATCAGCTTGTAGGAAACGATATCCTTGATCAGGAGCGTCGCGACAATGGCCAGCAACATGCCCAGCGCCGACACCAGGTTGCCGAGGGGAGCGGTCGTCGCCTTGCCCAGCATTTTTAAGCCGAAGATGAACAATACCGCCGCGACGATATACGCCAGATTGATGAGAATGGAACCGCTCACTTTCCGCCTCCGTCCTTCTTCTTGAACATGGACAGCATCCGGTTGGTTACCATGTAACCGCCGACCACATTGATGGTGGCCACGGTCACGGCGAGAAAACCGAGGGTGGAGGTCATCCGGGATCCGTCATCCAGGCCGGCCGCGATGATCGCGGCGACAATGGTGATGCCGGATATCGCATTGGATCCGGACATCAGGGGGGTGTGCAGTTGCGAGGGGACTTTCGAGATCAGCTCGAACCCGAGAAAAATCGCGAGCACGAAAACGAACAGCAGCAGCATTAAGATTTCCATTTATTACCCTTCCTTTCCCGCATCCAACAGGGCCTTGATGGTCGGATTGACCACCTCGCCGCCATGTGTGACCAGGCAGCCCTTTATGATTTCATCCTCGTGTTTGAGGACGAACCGGCTTTCCTTCTTGTCCCAAAAATGCTCCACAAAATTATAAAGGTTACTGGCATACATCTGGCTGGCATGCACGGCGACCCGGCCGGGCAGGTTGCCCAAGCCGATCAGGCGAACGCCGTTGACCAGCACCTCGTCGTTGACCACCGAGCCTTCGACGTTACCGCCGGTTTCGACCGCCATATCGACGATCACGCTGCCCGGCGCCATCCCGGCGACCATGTCGCGGGTGACGATGACCGGCGCCTTGCGTCCGAAGACCTGTGCGGTGGTGATGACGACATCCGCGCCCGCGCAATGCTTGGCCATGGCCTTGCGCTGAAGTTCCAATTGTTCCGGGGTCAGGGCCTTCGCATAGCCGTCCTTGGTCTGGCCGGTTTCGCCGAGGTCGACCTTGACGAACTTGGCGCCGAGGGATTTTACCTGATCTTCCACGACCGGGCGGGTGTCAAATGCCTCTACCAGCGCACCCAGCCGTTTGGCGGTGGCGATGGCCTGCAAGCCGGCCACCCCGACGCCGATCACAAATACTTTTGCCGGCGCAATGGTGCCGGCCGGGGTGGTCATCATCGGGAAAATCTTGGCCAGCCGTTCCGCGGCGAGAATCACCGCGACGTATCCGCCCAGATTGGCCTGGGAGCTGATCACGTCCATTTTCTGGGCGATGGTGGTGCGGGGGATCATTTCCAGGCTGACCGCGCTGATGTGCTTGACCGCCAGTTCGCGGATCAAGGCGTGTTCGTTAAAGGGGTCGAGATAACTGATGTGCAACGCGCCCGGTTTCATCGCGCCCACGGTTTCCAGTGGCGGTTTCCGAAGGCGAAGGACGATGTCCGCGTCCGCCAGGCCTTCCGCCAAGCCGCACATTTCAGCGCCCGCGGCCTGATAGGCGTCGTCATTGAGCCCCAGCGATTCGCCGAGACCGGTTTCCACCGCGACCGTGGCCCCCAGCTTGACCCATTTTTGAACGATGGGCGGTATGACCGGTGTCCGGGTTTCGCCCGGATGGGTTTCCTTGGCGATAAAGAGTTTCATGGCGAATCCTTTTCCATATAACAGTGAACGAACGAGTTAAGCAGGTATTTAACCGGCGTCAAGTGGTTTGTCGAATCCGTTGACATTGCGGGATTTTGCGCTAGGTTGAGCGCCATGAATCAGGACTATCAGCATCAAACCGGCCTGACGGATGAACCCTCGCGGCAGCAGGTATGGGCCATGTTTGATCGCATCGCGCCCCGTTATGATATGCTGAACCGGTTGCTTTCGTTCCGGCGTGATGTTGCCTGGCGGAATCGCATGGCCACCATGGTGCCTGACCGGTCCGGGCTTGTTTTGCTGGATATTGCCACCGGCACCGCCGACCAGATCATTTCCCTGATGACCAAAACGCCCCGGATCGCTGGTGCGGTTGGCGTGGATATGTCCGAGGGCATGCTTAGTCATGGCCGGGTTAAAATCGAACGGCTCGGCTGGCAAGAGCGGGTTACCTTGAAAACCGGCGATGCCATGAGCATTCCGGAACCCGACCAGCAATTTGACGTGGCAACCATGTCGTTCGGCATACGGAACGTCCTTAATGTGACCGAGGCGCTGCGCGAAGTGTACCGGGTGCTGAAGCCGGGTGGCCGCGCGCTGATTCTGGAATTTTCCACGCCCGGGAATCCGGTTTTCCGTCCGCTCTACTTCTTCTACCTTCGCCACCTGCTCCCGATCATCGGCGGCATCCTCTCCGGTGATCGTAAAGCTTACCGGTATTTAAATCGCACCATCGAGACGTTTCCGAGCGGGGAGGCGTTCTGTGCGATTATGAAAGAGGCCGGCTTTATCAACGTAAGCGCCACGCCCTTGACCCTGGGCATTGCCAGCATCTATCAGGGCGACCGGGCGGGGTGACGGCGGGAAGCGCCTGAATCATGATGGAAGGGTGCATGCAGATTGGGGTTTTCGACTCCGTGGAGGCGGCGGCTCGGTCCATGGCCGAGGAGGTTGCGCGTCAGGCTCCAACACTGGCGGGAGCAAACGGCATAGCCGGCCTGCGTTGGGAGGCGGTGGTTCCGGATACCGACCCGCTGGCCTGGTTGAACTATCACAATCACCTGATCCGCATGTATTGCAGCAACCGTGAACGGCGCTTGCAAATCGCCGCGATCGGCGTGGCCGATATGTTGCGGTACAAGGATGAGGAGATCGCGCCCCGCGAGGCCCTGGACTATGTCTTTTCGCGCCTGAATGTCCTGCCCCCCGGCGTCCGGTATTACGGCGGGATGCGATTTCACGATCACCCGCGCCCGGACGATCCGACCTGGAGACGCTTTGGGCGCATTCGCTTTGTGTTGCCTTCCGTCGAGTTGATACGCGATGAACAGCATACCGTCCTTGCGGCGAATCTGGTGGCCTCCCCCGACCTCGTGCGTGATGGCGCCTTGTTGACCGCCTTGCTGAAACATATCAAGACGCCGCCGATACTTCCCGCCGCCCATTTACCACAGCCGGTCAGTCGGGCAAACAATCCGGACCGGGACCAGTGGGAAACCATGGTGCTCCGCGCCTACGATGCCCTGACGTCCGGCACGCTGACGAAAATCGTGTTGGCCCGGCGCTGTCTGTTTGATTTTGGAGAGCCGCTGCAGCCCATGGCCTTGCTCCAGCGCCTGCATGAAGTCACGCCCGACAGCTTCCATTTTTGTTTCAACTACGGTGACGAAATTGCCTTCATCGGCGCCACCCCGGAACGTTTGTATCAGCGCAAAGGCGCCACCATCATCAGCGAAGCATTGGCCGGAACCCGGCCCCGGGGCGCAACCGAAGAGGACGACCGTTGGCTGGAGTCCGAGTTGATGGCCAGCGCCAAGGAGCGCCAGGAGCATCACGTGGTCGCTGACGCCATAACCCGCATTTTGTCCGGGTTCTGTGATCATCTTGACCAGCACGACAAACCGGAGGTGCTCAAATTGCGGTATGTGCAGCACCTGCGCACCGTGATTACCGGCCAGTTAAAAACGCCGTTTTCCGATGCCGATCTTTTACTGGCGCTTCACCCGACGCCGGCGGTCGGCGGCTGTCCGAAGCAGGACGCGGTAGAGCGCATTGACGAGCTGGAACCGTTTGATCGCGGCTGGTATGCCGCGCCGATCGGTTGGGCCATGAAGGACGAGGTCGAATTTGCCGTGGCTATCCGGTGCGGGCTGGTCGAGGGTTCGCGGTTGGCCTTGTTTTCCGGCGCGGGCATCATGCCGGACTCCGATCCCGAAATGGAGTGGCGGGAGATCGAAAGCAAAATCGGGAGCTTTTTGAGGATACTGACAACATGAAGCCGACGCCGAATATAAATTATGCCTGGTCGGAATTGATGATCCGGGAACTGAACCGGCTCGGCGCGGGGGCGTTTTTCCTTGCCCCCGGTTCGCGGTCCAGTCCCCTGGCCCTTTCCGCGGTGGAGTGGGGGGAGAAGACCTTGGTCCACATGGATGAGCGGGCGTTGGGGTTCGTTGCGCTTGGTTATGCCCGGGCGACCGGTCGGCCTGCCGTCGTCGTGACCACCTCCGGTTCCGCGGCCGCCAACCTGTGGCCGGCCGTCTGCGAAGCCAGTCTCGATGCGGTACCCCTGATTCTGCTAACGGCCGACCGCCCGCCCGAATTGCGCGACACCGGGGCCAACCAGACCATGGATCAGGTCAAACTCTTCGGTGATTACGTGCGCTGGTTTGCCGATGTGCCGTGTCCCGATATGGCGTTGCGGCCCGAGTATGTACTGAGCACGGTGGATCATGCCTATTTCAAGGCCATGCACGGTCATCCGGGCCCCGTACACCTCAACCAGATGTTCCGGGAACCGCTGGCTCCTTCTCCCGGCGATGATCGCACCGAGGCTTGGCGACGATCCCTGAAAACCTGGTGGAAGTCGGATGAGCCTTGGACCTCAACCTATCCCTCCTCATGCGATGCCTCCTTGGCGGCGGTCGCTCCCCTGTTGGCCCAGGCGCGTCGGGGCGTCATCGTGGCCGGCGCGTTGCGCAACAGCGAAGAGCGGGAGGCCGTGCTCGCGGCGGCGAAAAGATTGCGTTGGCCCGTGTTGCCGGACATTCGCTCCGGACTCCGGCTGGGACGTTCCGCGCGGGGCGTAATCACCATGGCGGATCATATCCTGCTGTCGGAGCGCGTCCGGGCTCGGATGCGTCCGGATGTCGTGTTGCATCTCGGCGGTAGAGTGACCTCCAAACGCATTCAACAGTGGGTGCGTGATTCCGGCGCCGCCGTGATCATGGTGAACAACCTTCCGGTTCGCATGGATCCCGACCATCAGATCGCGCAGCGGCTCGTCACGGATTTACATCCGGGATTGGCCTGGCCATCCGCCACCCGGACCCCGGCCGGTTGGTCGCGGAAGTGGCAGGAATTGAATGCCCGGGTTACCACGGCATGGCGGGCCATGTGGCGGGAAAGCGAGACGATAACCGAGCCGGCGGTGGCTGCCGGAATTTCCGAATGGCTGCCGGATCATCACCGTTTGGTGCTGGCCAGCAGCATGCCGATCCGGGACATGGAGATGTACGGGGGGCGGACCCAGGCCGCAGTCCCGGTTTCGGCAAATCGCGGAGTTAGCGGCATCGACGGCAATCTCGCCACCGCCGTTGGGGTGGCTATCGGATCGGGTCAGCCGGTAACCATCATCCTGGGCGACCTCGCCCTCTTGCACGATCTCAACAGCCTCGCCTTGCTCAAGAAGTCGCCGGTTCCGGTCATCGCCGTGGTGGTCAATAACAACGGTGGCGGCATCTTCTCGTTTCTGCCTGTCGCGGATATCCCCCGCCATTTTGAAACCTGTTTCGGAACGCCCCACGACTTGTCCGGTTTCTCCGACGCCGCGTCGCTCTTCGATCTCGACTATGCCGGCCCGAAAACCATGACCGAATTGAAAAAAGTATACCGCGCGGCTTTAACTTCCGGCGCCAGTACGCTGATCGAGGTCCAGACCGACAGGACGGAAAACCTGAAGGAGCACCAACGGATTCAGATGGCGTTGCAAAACCTTAAGTAGACGAATTCTGGTAACCACCTCTCGCTATGCGGGTGAGGGAACCTCGATCACTGCGTCATAAACATAAATTTAATATATGGTTTGCGGGCGCACCCAATATGTATAACGCTCTTTTATTACATGGATTTCTGGGTTGTGGGGAGGATTGGGGGCCGGTTGTCGATAGGCTGGCGATCCGTGTTCCTGATTTACACTGTTTGACCCCCGATCTGCCCGGACATGGGAAAAATCGGGAAATCCCGGCCATCTCTCCGGTCAAAGAGGTGTTGGCTTGGTTGGAGCAAAAGCGCGAGATGTCCGGCTGTCCGCGCTGGCATCTTGCGGGTTACTCGCTGGGCGGGCGCATCGCGCTTCATTATGCCCTGGCGTATCCAGAGCGGGTTGCCTCTCTAACCCTGATTTCTTCATCGCCAGGAATCGACGATGAGGCCGAACGCGAGCGGCGCCGCGTCCGGGATGCCATTTGGGCGGAGATGTTGCGGAATTCGTCCCGAAATGATTTTCTGGACGCTTGGTACAAGCAGCCGGTATTTGGATCGCTGCGGGAAAAACCCGGTTTGTTGGCCTCGATCAAGGCTCGCCGCAGTGTCGGAAATGCTGAGCGATTGGCCCAGGTGTTGACGGCATGGGGGCAGGGGAGGATTCCTTCCCTCTGGAGTCGTTTGTCTTCCCTGGCTGTCCCCGGGCAATGGATCGTGGGCGCGGAGGATGAAGCGTATGTTGAGATGACCTATCATCTGAAAAACTTGTTGCCGGAGGCCTGCATCGTTAGGATTCCCGGCGCCGGTCATACCGTGCATGTGGAACAGCCGGACGCCGTGGCCGATGCCATGGCCGGCTTGATTAAACAAGGATCATGATCATGAGTGCAATTCATTGGAAAAACGCGGGTACGTACAAAGACATCAAATACGAAAAGGCCGAGGGCATCGCCAAGATCACCATCAACCGTCCGGAAGTGCGCAATGCCTTCCGGCCCCTGACCGTGATGGAAATGATGAAGGCGCTGGAAGATGCCCGCGAGGATGCGCAGATCGGCGTGATCATTCTGACCGGTGAGGGCGACAAGGCCTTCTGCTCCGGCGGCGACCAAAAAATTCGCGGTGATGCCGGCTACGACGACGGCACCGGCGTCAACCGCCTCAACGTGCTGGATTTCCAGCGGCAAATCCGGACCTGCCCCAAACCGGTCATCGCGATGGTGGCGGGTTACGCCATCGGCGGCGGACATGTGCTGCATGTTGTGTGCGACCTTACCATTGCCGCCGAAAACGCCATCTTCGGCCAGACCGGGCCGAAAGTTGGCTCGTTTGACGGAGGCTTTGGATCCTCCTACCTGTCTCGACTGGTCGGACAAAAGAAGGCCCGTGAGATTTGGTTCCTCTGCCGCCAGTACAATGCCCAGGAGGCGCTGCACATGGGTCTGGTCAACACGGTGGTGCCGCTGGACAAGCTGGAAGAAACGACCGTTCAGTGGTGCCGGGAAATTCTGGAAAAATCACCGTTGGCCATTCGCTGCCTGAAAGCCGCGCTGAATGCCGACTGCGATGGCCAAACCGGTCTCCAGGAATTGGCCGGCAACGCGACGTTGCTTTATTACATGTCGGAAGAAGCCCAGGAGGGCAAAAAAGCGTTTGTCGAAAAGCGCAAACCGGATTTCTCGAAATTTCCGAGGCATCCGTAGGTCAATCATGCCCACCATTATTTGTATTCGAGGTTACCGGTTTTTCTTTGTGAGTTTCGATGGTTCCGAGCCAATGCATGTGCATGTTCGGAAAGATGGCTTAAATGCGAAGGTTTGGATGAGTCCTCTACGCATCGCATGGTCGGACTTTAAGGAGTATCAGGAAAAAGAAATCTTGAGAATGATTGAAGAGAATTGTGATTTAATCGAAAATAAATGGCATGAGCACTTCGGATAAACATAGTGAACAACGAGCTGTTGGGCTTGTGATCTTGGATAAGGGGTTTGAAGTCGTCACGACTACTGGAGTGAGATGTTTTGTCCCTTATACCTGTTATCCTCGACTATCGAAGGCAAGTTCCAGGGAGAGGCTTCATTTTGAGCTGTGTTCAGAGGGACGTCTAATTCATTGGCCCCTTCTCGATGAGGATATAGCCGTTGCGCACATCATGGAAGGACGATTTCCAGTAAAATCATCAGATGTTGTCATCGTGGCCGCGGAGTCTCGGTCAAAATATGGCTAGCGCTCATGCGTAATGATATGGCGAATATTTTAGGATTTAAGGCGTGGATCTTAGCCGCCCGCCCCAAAACGTTATGGGCGGCGGTGGGGCCGGTGATGATCGGTACGGCGATGGCCCAAGGCGAGGGCTTGGCGCACGGACCGGTTGCCGCGGCCTGCCTGCTGGGCGCGATCCTGCTGCAAATCGGCACCAACTTCAGCAATGATTACTCCGACTTCATGAAGGGGGCGGATACGCCGGACCGGGTCGGGCCGGCCCGCGCGGTGGCGAGCGGATGGATTACCCCGAGCCAGATGCTTATCGCAACGTGGGTCACCTTTTCCCTGGCGGCACTGGTGTGCGGATATTTGGTGATGCGCGGCGGCTGGCCGCTGCTGGCGCTGGGGGCGATTTCCATTGCCGCGGGATTGGCCTACACCGCGGGTCCGTATCCGCTCGCTTATCGGGGTCTCGGTGATCTTTTCGTGTTGATTTTCTTCGGGCCGGTGGCCACCGCCGGAACCTACTATGTGCAGACCCAGGCCTTTTCCTGGGCGCCGGTTCTTGCCGGTTTGGGTCCCGGATTGCTTTCCGTGGCCATTCTGACCGTAAACAATTTGCGTGACGTCGAAGGCGACCGGAAGGCGGGGAAAAAGACGCTGGTCGTTCGCTTCGGTCCTAAATACGGTCGCTTTCAGTATGCCGCATGCGTGGTGTTGGCCTCGGCCATTCCGTATGCGGTGGTTGCCCTGTTTGCCCCAATGCGCGGTAATACGTTGATGTCCTGCTTGATCCTTTTTGCCGCCTGGCCGGTGATGCGCCTGGTGTTCACCCGCACCGGTCGCGACTTGAATCCCGGTCTGGGCATGACGGCGTTGTTGCTGTTGGTGTATAGCATGACGTTCTCCATGGGCTGGCTGATGCCCGCACCATGACAAACCGCCCGCCAGATGTTGCCGGTGTTTCCTGCGAATTTTTCCGTTATTCGGTTCATCTCGACCCTTCGATTCGCGTGGGTTGCATGGAAATTTCGACGAAAGTGGGGTTCCTGGTCCGCTGCCGTATGGAGGGCTTCGAAGGGTGGGGGGATAGTTGTCCGTTGGATGGTTACAGCCGTGAAACCTCCGAAGCCACCGCTGCCGTGTTGACCGATTGCCGGCGCCATATTCAGGAATATGGAGTACTCCCGCCTGATGCGCCGGCCTCTGTCCGCACGGGTTGGATGTTGGCCCGCGGGCAGGCGGAAGCCGCGCGTTCGGGAATTACCATGGAAAACCACCACGGAAGTGGTGGGCAGGTCGACGCCGTGCTCGTGGCGCGCTTGATTCAGGATGCGGAGAATCTGGAGGACGCGCAGGTCGCGCTCCAAGCCGCGTGGCGTGACGGCTATCGCACCTTCAAATTCAAGGTGGGTCGTCGCTCCGTAAGCGACGACCTCGAGCGGTTGCATATCCTGCTGCAAACATTGCCCGCCGCCGCGCGTATTCGACTCGATGCCAACCGCGCATGGTCGCTGGCGGATGCCGTTCGTTTCGTTAAGGCGTTTCCCTCCGAACGCGTGGACTTTCTGGAAGAGCCGTTGCGCGACCGGTCGGACGAGTCGGCATTTCATGAGGCGGTTGATTTCCCGGTGGCTTGGGATGAGTCGTTGCTCGACCGCGATCCGGGCATGACGGCGGTGTCCGGTCATCCCTCGGCACTCATTCTGAAGCCTACGTTATTGGGGTTGGATGTTTGCCTCGCCTGGCGCGAATGGGCGAGGGCGCGTGAGGTTCCGGTGGTTGTCAGCTCCATGTATGAGTCGGGCGTCGGCTTGTTTCACCTGCGCGCGCTGGCGGCGGCCTGGGCTCCGGGCATCCCGGCTGGCCTTGATACCTATTCGTTTGTGCGCGATGATATTCTTAAACCCCGTTGGGTCGTGCGCGAAGCCGCGCTGCCGACGTTTTCACATCAGGATTTATGGGGCCGCTTGAATGTTTCCGCCTTGGAGCCGGTGTCATGAGTATGCTGCATTGTATGCTAAACGAAGCCGCGTTGATTTCGAAAACGCAGGCGGCGATCGTTCAGGGCGACCGATCCATCGTTTATTCGGAATGGAACGATCTGGCCACCTCCGTCGCTGAACGCTTGCGACGCGGCGGGGTGGGGCCGGGTGACCGGGTTGCGCTTTTTTTAGCCGCGGACTGGCGGGCGCCAGTACTGATTTCCGGAATAATACGGGCCGGGGCCATAGCCTGCCCGTTGTCCACGCGGCTTCCCCGCGCGGCGGTTATCGCGCAGGTCCAGGAACTCGAGGCCCGGCATGTGATTGCCTTTCTTTCCGGGGAGGGCCGCGAAGGCTTGGAGGGCATCACGGTGTGGTCGCCCGATGCCCTGACCCAACCCGCGGACCGGGCGGCCGGAAAAGTCGCCGGCATCCCGGTCGATGCCCCCGTGCTGATCCTGTTTACATCCGGTTCCAGCGGTCGACCGCGTCCGGCGGTGCTGACCTATGGAAACCTGTATTACAACGCCTTGGGATCCAATGCCAACTTTCGCCTGGCCTCACATGACCGCTGGTTACTTTCCCTGCCCCTTTATCATGTGAGCGGAATCGGCATCGTGATGCGCAGTTGGCTGGCCGGATCGACGATGGCGATTCCCGAGCCGGGTGAAGATGTGGTCGCGGCCTTGGCGCGTTATCGTATCTCACACCTTTCGTTGGTGCCGGCGCAATTGCCGGAGTTGTTGGCGGATTCCCGGACACCGCCGGATAACTTTCGGGGCCTGCTGCTCGGCGGGAGTCCGTGTCCGCAACCGCTCCTGTCGCAGGCGCATGATCAAGGCTGGCCGATCCTGCCGACCTACGGTTTGACCGAGATGGCGTCTCAGGTGACGACGATGCCGCCGTATGCTCCTCCCGAGAAACGCCGAAGCACGTGCGGTAAAGTGCTGCGTCACCGCGAAGTGGCGATCAGCGCCGAAGGTGAAATCCTGGTGCGTGGTCCTTGCCGCTTCGCGGGCTACTGGCGCGAAGGACGCATCGTTTCCGCCGCCGATGCGTCCGGCTGGTATTCCACCGGAGATATCGGTCGAATGGACGAGGATGGATACCTGGTGGTATGCGGTCGTAAAGATCGTCTCATTATTTCCGGTGGTGAAAATATTCAACCGGAGGAAGTGGAATTGGCGCTGCTGGAGGCGCCGGGAGTGCAGCAGGTTTGGGTGGCTGCGGTGCCGCATGCCGGGTTCGGACAACGCCCGGCCGCTTTCGTGCGGGCGGCTGCGTGGGAACCGGACCGGTGGCGGGAAGCTCTTGCTCGCCGGATGGCTTCGTTTAAAGTGCCGGATTATTTCTTTCCCTGGCCGGACGATGCGCCCGCCCAAGGTCTTAAGTTGTCGCGCCTGTGGTGGGACGCCCGGGCCGCCGAGCTGACCCGC
>CALMYG010000040.1 GCA_937873455.1 uncultured Verrucomicrobiota bacterium | reverse complement strand
CCCTGGGGCCGGATGGCGGGTATTTGGACGAAGTGATGGTGTTCAACCGGGCGCTGACCCCGGCAGAGGTTGCGGATCTGTACACCCGCGACATTCCGGTTGCGTATTCCGAGATCGTGGATGGCGATTGTCCGGCTATTATTACCCGTACCTGGACGGCTACTGATGCCTGCGGGAATATGGCCAGCGCTAGCCAGCGCATTGCTTTGATTCCTGCCAATCCTCTTGTTTTGCTGAATGTGCCCGAGGATATTACGGTGGCCTGCGGTGTGATCCCGCCTCCTGCCGACGTACGAGTCGAAGGTCCATGCATTACACCCGTGCTCGACGGACTGGTGGTTCACTATACGTTTGACTCGTTGGATCAGGATATGGTGCGGGATGTCAGTGGGAACAATCGCCACAGTCAGGTGGCGGGGGCGCAATTTGATCCCAACGGTATATTATCCGGGGCTATTCGATTCGATGGGGTGGATGATTACACGCTCGGTTCTGACGAGGGCTTTCCGTCCGGCTCGCAGCCGCGTTCGATCGCGTGGTGGTATAAAATCGACCAGATCCAGAATACCGGCATCGTCATGATGGTACAGTACGGAGCAGAACTTGAAAACCGCATGAGTTTGCTTGGAGTCGATGTCCGAAACGGGCGAACGCAGACCTACTACTCGACCCGGGGACCTGACTTCTGGAGTCAGACCAAGATTGAAACGGGGGTTTGGTATCATGCTGCTTATGTCTATGACGGTGGTCATGAGCACACGTTTTATATCAACGGCCAACCCAACTCCGGATTACGGGCCATGGCCGTACCCGACACCATATTGGGCGGAATTTTTCGGCTGGGCTGGCGGGTCGATGAAATCCCGATGAAGGGCTTAATGGATGATTTCCGGATATATAACCGGGAAATCAGCGCAGAGGAGGTTGTGCAGCTCTATCAAGCTTCAATTCCGGTCATTTTGGATGAAAGCATCGAAGGCGATTGTCCTGCTGTGGTAACCCGTACCTGGACCGCGACTGATGCCTGCGGCAACACGGTTGGCGCCACGCAAGTGATTACCGTGGTCGATGCCGGTGAATTGGACTCCGATGGGGACGGTGTCAATGATCGGGATGAAGGGGCAGCTGGCACGAACCCTC
>CALMYG010000039.1 GCA_937873455.1 uncultured Verrucomicrobiota bacterium | reverse complement strand
ATTTTTACAGAAGGTAACGAAGGATAACGAAGGCCGTGCGCACAAAGCATCGCGCTAGGGTGAAGGCAGGAGGAGGGTAACCACGAATGGACACGAATTCACACGAATGGAATGAGGAGAATTCTTTTTATTGTGAATTGTGAATTGAAGCTTGATCATTTCCGAAGCCGCCGGGCGCAATCGACGGGTTTTTGAACCACGGATCACACGGATTTCACGGATGGGGAAAAGATGGTGGGAACATGATTGGTTTCCGCCATGAGCGCTGAAGGCGCGCCACCCGATAACCCGGCGCGAAGCGCCGAGATGAGCGGTAAAAAGAAAACGATCCGGAGCCCGGACTGACGTGTCGTCCGTCACGGGCTCGTTTTTATTCGGTTCTTCATCTTCCAGGGGCTCCGCCCCTGGCTATCGGGTGCGGCCCCGTTGGGGCCGAAGAGAGACGGACGGCTCTTAAACGACTCCCTTTATCCGATCAGGGGCTCGATTAGGTGTATGCGACTAAGTGGGGCGATTAAGAGTATCCGATTACGTGTTTCCTTGGCGTCCTTTGCGTCTTCTGTTCCATCATCCGGACGGCGAGGCCGCCGTCCCTCCCGGATGAATCCATGAAGACAAAAAAACAGCCACCCCGGAGGGTGGCTGCTTGCCGACTCATGATCTCAGGTTAACTCAAGCGATCACGCGGCGACGCAGGGCCAAGGCCAAACCGCCCAAGGCCAGAAACGCCAAGGTCGACGGCTCGGGAATTACCTGGCGATTCAATACGTCGGTATCAAATCCATCAATCCCCGCCGATCCGGTGTTCATGTTGTACTGGTCAGGAGTTGAAGGAGTATTGTTGTTTACGGTGGATACTCTTGGACCTTGGTAGTACCAAGTGCCGAGCGACAAATTAAATGGGTTCGATGTCGTTCCCTCGTCAAATATACGCGCATAAATGTAACCCGATGAAAAATCTTCGGAATAGTTTTGCGCAGGAACAAATCCAAAAGGGTCAACTGGATCAAAAGTGATACTTACAATAGGACCTAAAATACGCTCATCACCAAGAATCAACGATCCAGCGACTAAATTTTCACCCCAAAAGTCACCCGATTCAGAAAAAACTAAAAATGCTATCGTGTCGCCACCATTGTCTAATAGAGGGGTGACTCCATCGCTTTTCACGAAGCCATCAAGCCCAGACCATTGCACATTAATCTGACTCGCCAAGGCAACAGATACGGATATGGCGGACGCGACACATAACGCTAATAATTGCTTCATCGTGACAATTCTCCCATTCGTAAAAATGAAAATACACAAGGGTGGTAAGGTTGTAAATTTCTTTTTTGAAAAAAATGTGCAGTTAGAGCATTTACATGAAACTGGTGGCGGAAACCGCATGGCCAGATCGATCGAAGTCGCTACACCCCAGCTTTTTTATGCGGCGGAGATTCCTCGACTGCGCTCGGAATGACCAAAGGAATCGACAACGGTATGGTTCAAAATTCCCCGCAAGGACCAAACGTATCGCGATTTTCCGGGTCACTGTCGGCAGCCCGCCGTGCGTACAAAAAAAGACAGCCACCCTTGTGGGGTGGCTGTCTTTACGTACTTGGCCAACTCTTAACTTAGGCAACCATGCGACGACGCAGGGCCAAAGCCAAGCCGCCTAGGCCCAAGAAGGCCAAGGTGGAGGGCTCAGGAACGACGACCTGACGGTTTAACACGTCAGTGCGGAAATCATCAAAGCCAGCCGTTCCCTGATTCATGTTGTAGTTGTCAGGCGTTACCGGATCACTAGTGTTATTGATCGTGGCAACAATAGGACCCTGATAGTACCACAGTCCCGGGGTCACGCTGTTCGGATTAGCTGTCGTTCCTTCGTCAAAAATACGAGCATAAATGAATCCCGCTTGAAAAGCCTGGGCATAATTCTGCTCGGGTACGAAGCCGTAAGGATCAACGGGATCAAACAACACATTAACGACCGAACCCCAGATGACTTCATCCCCAATCGTATGGGAACCAGCCACAAGGTCGGTGTTATAGAAAGCTCCGGAAGGCGAGTAAATCAAAATGGCAACAGTACTTCCACCGCCATCAAGCAACGGGGTAACGCCATCGTTCTTTACGAATCCATCCAGACCAGACCATGCCAGCACGATATTGGCATTAGCTGCCGCCATCATACCAACTGATATCGTGATTATTGCTAATAGTTTCTTCATATGTCTTTCCTTGTTTGGTTGTTCGATTAGGGCCAAGTGTAAGGTTTAGTCGTGCTCCAGCTATTGCCAGCAGCAGTAGATTTGATCACAAATCCTTGTCCGGGTGACGCAACAGCGGCTTGTGCACCAGCATCCCAAGCACCACGGGCACTCTTAGAGTAGCTGACATAGCCTTGAGTGGCGCTGTCCCAAAATGAAATCACACTGCCGTTAGGCGCGCTGATCGCCATCGGAGTTCCGGTGAACGACGTTTGAACCGGGTACGGAAAACCCAACATGGTCAGACCAGAGACGCGCGACTGGGTCGTGGTTGGAGCCGTAAAACGGTCAGGAACTTCACCCATAAAGAATACGGTTGCAGTTCCAGCAGCAGGCATCTTGATAAAGAATGCATCAGCGCGGGCAATTCGCGATGTCGTTGCGTTGGCGCCCCAAGCACCACGAGCACTCTTAGAATAACTGATGTAGCCTTGTGAGCCTTCATCCCAAACCGATATCGTCGTTCCATTCGGAACAGCAGCCAACATGTTGGTCACAATGTCTCCCGTAGGATCAAGCGGAACAAACGGATTGCTGACTAGATACAGCTTATTGGATTCCACAGGAACTTTGATGTACCCCACGGCATTACGGCTCAGAACATTGGTCTGAGCGAGCGCGGCTGAACTTGCGATCAGCGTGCCCAAGATTATTGCAGTTGCCTTTTTCATGTTTTCTCCTACGCGCACATTTATATGTGCCACGATTTTGTTTGTCTACATCTTTTGCGAGAAACTTTTATCTCTCGCTACGTAGTAATTAATAACCCTTACCCTCCCTACGTGTCAATACGTAGATAAAATTATTTTCGGAGTACGTATTCGGGTGCAACGTGCTTATTGTTAATGACATGCGACGGCTTCGGCCCATAATTTCCAACTACGTACCCGATTTTTTCTGGGTTGGCGACCCGATTTTTTGATGCGACACGCCGAAAATGCGTCCGGCGGTGTCGGCGCGAGGATTTAACCTCGGATGGGGAGGAGGAGGATTCTTTCTATTGTTGATTGTGAATTGTGAATTGAAAATTGGCCATTTTCCTATGCCTTCGGGCGATGCCGACTGGGCTGTTGAACCACGGATCACACGGATATCACGGATGGGGAAAATGGGAACGGCGGCAGAAAAGAAATTTTACAGAAGGTAACGAAGGAAAACGAAGTCACTTGAGTCCGGACGATAAGGTGTAAGCGATAAGGTGTGTCGATGATGGTGCGAGTTTGGAGGTTGAACCACGGATCACACGGATTCCACGGATGCGGAGAATGGGAACGGCGGCAGATATGAAATTTTAACAGAAGGTAACGAAGGCCGCGTGGCAGTTTCGGCGTGAGGATTTAACCACGAATCGACACGAATTCACACGAATGGAATGAGGAGAATTCTTTTTATTGTGAATTGTGAATTGAAGCTTGATCATTTCCGATGCCGCCGGGCGCAACCGACGGGGTTTTTGAACCACGGATCACACGGATATCACGGATGGGGAAAATGATGAGGGGATGATG
>CALMYG010000038.1 GCA_937873455.1 uncultured Verrucomicrobiota bacterium | reverse complement strand
TTGATCCGAGTGTTTTACCTGGATGGCCTTGCTGTTCGGTCCTTTTCTTAGCTGACTCCCTGCTTCGATCACCCGTAGATAACGCTTTACGTCATAGCTTCACTGTCCCCGATTGATGAGGGATTTTGTGTCCCTAATTGAAATTAATTATTCGCCGGTGCTTCGATGAGAAACCGGAAGCCGACATCGCGATCACGGTAGGATTTGGGGAGGATGAGCCGGTGGCTGATGCGGAGGTAACGCGGATCGCGCTCGGCCCAGCTTCCCCCCATGACCGGGGCGTGGTCCTCTTTGGAATCGGCCAACACCCATTCGGCGACGTTACCGGCCATGTCATAGAATCCCAATGGATTGGGGGGATACGTTCCGACCGCGGCCGGACCTTTGGCGTCGAAGGCTGCCCGCCCCGCCGGTAATCCCCAACCCCAGGGATACGTGACCCCGGGGGTTCCGGCCCGCGCGGCTATTTGCCACTCGTCCGCGGAAGGCAGGCGGACGGTTATCTGATAATGCTCCGACAGTTTGCGACAAAAGGCTTCGGCTTCCTGGTGCGTCATGCCGGTAGCAGGCTGGTTCGGATCGGCATTCTGGGTTTGGTCTTCGTGAATCGCCTGCCACCACGACTCGGTGACTTCAGTTGGCCACAGGTAAAAATCCGCCACGACGACTTGGCGCGGAGGAAAGCAGTCGGCTTCATAACTGCCGGTGTGGTAGACGCCTCCGCGAATCAGGATGGCCCGGGCGAGCAATTCGCGGGCGTCCCGCGGCTCCCCGGCTCCGAAGGTCGGAACCGCCAGGGCGGCAAGTAGCGAGATTTTAATGAAGCTCGGCTTTGACATATTCCAGCAAAGCTTCTAGTTTGTTCCGGTGTCGGGTAAAAAAGCAATCTTTCCGAGAGAGGGACTATCGTTATGGACCAGAACACCTTGATATTGATTTCTGTAGGCGTATTGACTTTGATTCTGCTCGTAGTGGCTATCGCCAAGCTTTCGTCCTTGGCGAAAAGCTTGCAGCGGTTATCGGAACAAATTCCCGGAACGGGAATGACCGCCAAGGAACTGGCCACCGAGCTTGGCGGATCGATTGAGACCAGTTTCCAAAAATTCATGCCCCAACCCGAAAAGGTTTCTTCGGCGATCACCGCCTCGGTGGAAACCGCTCTCAAAACCGCCTCCGCGAATATCGAAAACATTCATAAGAAGCTGCTAGACGGCCAGGACGCCGTTCTCGACAAGTGGGCGGCCCACGAAAAAACCACGACATCGGGTCTTTCCGGAATCAGCAAGGCGCTGGAAGCCGCAACCCAGCAAATGAGCGCCGGGTTGACCGGCGGCAGCCAGAAGATGCAATCCTCGCTGGATGACGGCGCAAAGAAGCTCGCCGACACCCTGGGCAGTCTCACCGCCAAGTTGGAGGCTTCCCTTAAGGATCACGCGGATAAAACCGGCCAGGCCAGCGCGCAACTCGCCGCCCAATTGGAAAAAATCGCTGGACTGCAAACAGAGGTCGAGAAATTGTTGCACTTGCAGCAAGCGACCGAGGGGACGATCAAATCCGTGGCGGCCAGCGACGAGTTCAAGACTCTCATTAAGGCCTTGCGCGATCATTTGGCGGCGTCCGATACCTTCCTCCGCGAAGCGGCCAAGCCGCGCACCATTCGCTTGGTTGAGCAAGAAGCCTGACGCGGGCTTTGCCCGCAATGCTCACGATTCGACCTTCACCCTATGCAGCCTATGTGGATCGCCGCACGAAGCGGTCCCATGCTTCGGGGGTGTTGACGTTGATGAGCATCTCTTCATCATCCAGCTCCAGTCGTGTTTCGTGCGGGCCGATCCAGGCATCCAGCCGAAAGGCGGGATCGTTTGGGTGTTCGAGCAGTTCCGGAAACAAGCGGCGGGACAGCCACAAGACTTTTCCTGGCTCGCCTCGTCGATAGGGACGGACGGCCGTGGCGTGCTCGAGATCGGCGGTTTTCAGAATACGGGACAAGGTGTCAACGGATACCCCCGCGGCATCCACCGGCAATACCAAGGTCCCGTACGCGTCCTGAACCGCGGTGATGCCGGCTTGAAGCGAAGACAACCGCCCGGTGGCCCAGTTTGCGTTGAAAACAATCCGGTATTCGAATCCGCGCAGCGGTTCGGCTACGGCATCGGCATGGTGACCGAGTACGATGACGACCTCTTCCGCGCCGGCGGCGCGCAGTTTGCCGGCTTGCGCGGCGGCAAGGGGCTGGCCGTCGGGGTGCGGCAGTAGCGCCTTGGCGCGGCCCATGCGCGACGACGCGCCGGCGGCCAACACGAGCCCGGCATGTTTATGTTGAAGCTTTACGACCATGCGCTACTGTAAGCGCCACATGAGCCAAGTTCCACACCAGAAATTACCGTTGATACTGGCCAGCGCCTCACCGCGTCGGCGCGAGCTGTTGGCCGGATTGGAAATGCCGTTCACGGTCAGCTCGCCGGACATCGATGAAACGCCCTGGCCGGGCGAGTTACCGGCCTCGTTTGCCTTGCGTATGGCGCAGGAGAAAGCGGCGGCGGTGTTGCGGGGACGTGATGCCGGCGAGCCGGTTACGGTGATCGCCGCGGATACCATTGTGGTCTTGGGTTCGCACATTCTCGGGAAGCCGACGAGTCCACACGATGCCGTGGCCACGCTGCGTTTGTTATCCGGAAGGACGCATGTGGTGATGACCGGTTTGTGTATATGGCGCCGGGACGCCGCCGGGCAGCGATTGATCGGCGACGCCGTTAGCACCCGGGTGACGTTTCGCGTTTTGCGCGATGAGGAGATTCACCATTACGTCGCCAGCGGCGAGCCCATGGACAAGGCCGGATCGTATGCCATTCAGGGCGGGGCGGCCGGCATGGTCGACCATATCGATGGCTCGTATTCCAACGTGGTCGGGCTTCCGATGGAGGCGGTGACCCGCTGGCTGGATATTCTCGGTTAAATCATTTCGACCAGCACGTCCAGCAGCACCAATTCCGGATTGGACCGGATGAATTCCGAGACCTCGGCGATGCGGGTCTCCACGATGTGTTTTTCGGCGGCGACCGTGACCACGGCGATCACCGATGATTTCCATGTGTCTTGATGGTCCACCTCGGCCACGCTCACATTCATTTTGTTGAGCATGCGGTCCTTCAGGCTACGCAATACCATGCGCTTTTCCTTGAGGGAATTTGCGTCTGGTATGCTGATTTTGGCTTGGAGGCAGCCGATTACCATGTCGGTCCGGGAGTTTGCGCCCTTTAGAAGTGGTAAGCGAGTCCGAAGGTGATGACCGGATAAATTTTCAGATAATCCAAGACGTCTTCCACTTCGCCGGCAAAGTCGCCGAGGGCTTTTTTGAAGCCGGCATCGTTGGCGGCGGTCCCGTTGGATTTGAGGCTCAAATCGTAGTCCTGGATCATGAAGCCGAAGTCAAAGGTGAAGGTCAACGCGCTGTCCGGCTTGACGGGATTGCCGAAGCCAATGCCGAAGTAGGGGACCACGGTATCGTAATCGGCGGTTCCGCTGATCGTGCCCACCTGTTGCTTGCTGAATTCCACACCATTGATCCGTGCGATGGTCCGGGTGGATCCGCTGATGTCGACTTCGGTGCTGCTCAGGATTACGCCGGCGCTAAGACGGAAGTTTCCGGAGTCGGTGGGATAGAAGTCGAGGAGCAGGGGAATGCCGAGCATGGTGAGGTCGTAATCAAAGTCGACGCCGTAGATCGTGTCCTTGTAGGTGAAATAAAAGGCCTGAAGCCCGGTGCGGAAGTTGACCCATTCGGCAAGGTAAATAGTGGCATCGAGTCCCAGACCCACGGTGCCGGCTTTGACTCCGAGCGAGAACCCGGTCCATTCAAAGGCGTCGGGATTCGGGCGTCCGCGTTCGTCGTAGGGGTAGATGACGGGTTCGGCGGCCCGGTAGGCGCGGGGATCGTTCGGTTGCATGCGGAAGGCGTCGGGATGTCCCATTGACCGGCCGGGCGGCGGGGCTTGGCGGTAGCCGGGTTGCGGGGCGTAATACTGGGCGTGGGTTTCGGTGAAGGCGTAAAGTCCGATCAAGCAGGCGAAAAGTGTTTTTTTCATTAACGTGATGTTCCTAAAGTTTGGGCAGACTACGTCGGGAAGAATGATGGGTCAATCACGATCGGAACCCATTTTATTTTTTCTTTCACCGGCGGGCCTTTCGCCGTATACCTTGACGTCGTTATGTCCATGAAAGGCACTATGAAATCGCTTTGGGTTCGCATGTTGTCGGTGGTTGTGGCCGGTTTGTTGGTCGCGCCTCCGTTCGTTGGCGCCGACAAGGGGCGCTCCTTGAAAATTACGCATTCACCGGTTTCGTGGGCGATCAAGGGGCAACCGTTGACTCTTCGGGCGAGGGTTTCCGGCGGAGCCGGCGGGGTGGAAAGCGTGACCTTGTATTATGCATTATTCCGGGATGCCGCGCCGTTCCGGGTTAACATGGCCGCTTCGGGCATGGATATGTATGTCGGCACCATTGAGGCCGGTTTGTTGAGCGGATTAACCACGATCTCTTACTACATTGAGGCGCAAGACCGGGATGGATCGATCGAAGAAACGCCCTGGTACGATGTTCAATTTCGTGATCCCGACGCCTCGACCCCGGCTCCGGTAAAGGGTGGAGGCGCGGTGGCCGCCACCGGAGGCGGTAAGGCGAGCAAAGAAGAGGGCATGTCCGCGGCGACCATCGGGTTGATCGCCGGAGGCGCGGTGGCGCTGGGCGCGGGCGCGTATTTTCTGGCCGACAGCGGGGGAAGCAGCAGTGGCGGCGGGGGATCGGTGACCAATGATCCCGGCGGCATCGGGAACAAACCGGGAACCTATTCCGGTAACTCAACGATTTGCCGCACGCTGGAGGGCGGATCCCCGGTATGCGAGAGCAATCCCGCCTCGGTGGTGATCGGCAGCAATGGCCGGGTGTTCAGTGACAGCTTACGATCTGGCGTTCCCCTCGCGGCATCGCTGCGCGGCAACGATTTCACCCTGACGGACGAAATCGCCACGCCGGAACTAACCGGCACGATTACGTTCAGCGGAACGGTGCTCAATGAAAACCGGATTGTCGGATCGGTGAGCGGCAATTTCGTCCAGGGCGGAACCAACGGCACGTTTTCCGGTACGTTTAATCTGTCCAAGTAATCCCGGTTGGCGTGTGGTTACGCCGGGCGGTTTTTTCCGCGGACGGTTCCCTGCCGGTAAAATGGTAGTGGGGTGATTGTCGCGGACAAGCGACCGCCTTTGACGGCGATTTCGAGCGGCGCCGGAGATTCCGCTACTTCACGCGCGACATACGCAATGGCCACGGCGTGCCCGAGGCTGGGGGCGAGGGAGCCGCTGGTAACCACCCCGACCTGGCGATCGTCCAACATGATCGGATCACCGGCGCGCGCGGCGCGTTTGGTGGTGAGGTTAAGCCCGACCAACCGCTCCGCCGCTCCCTTCCGGAGTTCGTGTTCAACCGCCGGGCGGCCAATGAAATCTTTTTCCAGGGAAATGAAGTTTTTGCCGAAGGCGGCAACCGGCGTGCGCTCGACAGACAACTCATGCCCGTAAAGCGGATAACCAACTTCAAGGCGCAGCGTATCCCGGGCGCCCAGGCCGATGGGCTTCATGGCGCCTTTGCCCAGCAAAAGTTCCCACAAGGCTTGAGTGGCTTCCATCGGCAGGTAGATTTCATATCCCCATTCACCGGTGTAGCCGGTGCGGCTGAGCAAGCAGGAATGACCGAGCGCGGGAATGCGGGCGAAGTGAAAGTATTTGAGGTCCGGCAAGGGCATCTCAAGGGCGTCTTCGAGCGCGGTGCGGGAGGTCGGACCTTGAATGTCGAGTTTTCCGGTCCAGGAGGAAATGTCGTGAAATTCGGTTTCCCGGGACAAGCGCGCGCTGATCCAGGAGGCGTCGGCGGCGCAGGTGGCGGCATTGACGACCAGCATGAAATGATCGTTTGCCAGCCGGTAACACGTGAGGTCATCGAGAACGCCGCCTTCGTCGTTGAGCAAGAACCCGTATTTGCATTGCCCGACGGCGATGGACGCGATGGACTGGGTCAGCAGGCGTTCGAGGTCCGCTTCCGCGGTGGGGCCGCGCAGTTCAAATTCGCCCATGTGGCAAATATCGAACAGGCCGCACGTCTTTCGGGTGGCTTCGTGTTCGGCGAGAATGCCTTCGTATTGGATGGGCATGTCCCAGCCGCCAAATGGAGCCATGCGGGCGCCCAGCGCGACGTGATTTTCGTAAAGAGGTGTTTTCATGATCCGTGGGATAGTCCGGCGAGAACGTCGGGCGGCAAGACCATCAGCAGTTCCGCTGGTTCGTTTTTGCGCAATTCCAATTCCACCAAGGCGCATTTTTTCAGGTTTACATTGAGGTGTCCGTCGGCGGTCCATCGGCTGACCGCCTTGGAAAAATCGGGCTCATGGCCAATGAGAGCGGCGAATTTGGTGCGGGCGGGGAAGGTGGCGACCAGTTTGCGGATGTCTTTGAACCGGCAACCGGGATTGAGGCATTCGCTGCGCTGGTAGTCGCGCAAACCGAAGGCGAGGCAAAACGCATCCGCGGTTTCCCTGGCCCGGACCGCTTGGGATGACACCACCACGTCCGGTCCGCGCCGGAGCCGGGCCAGGCGGGAAAACGCCGCCTGGGCGGTGCGTCGGCCCTCCGCGGTCAGGGGGCGCGCGAGGTCATCGCCATCAAAGGCATCGGCCTCAACGGCCACGGCATGTCGTATAAGCCACAAACGCATGGCGGGTGTACCCGGTTAATCTTCCTGTTTGATGGGCGATTCTTCCGGTGCATCCAGCAGGGCGGCGACGTGCTCGCGCAGCGCGGCTTCCGGGAGATCGGTTCCGATGATGACCCCGTCCGGTCCGATCAGGAAGGTCGCGGGGATGGCCTGAATGCCGTAACGCACGGCGAATTCGTTTTCCCAGCCCAAGCCGTCGAAGTGTTGGGGCCACGGGATATTTTCGCGTTCGAGGTAGCGTTCGAGGCGTTCCCGTTCTTCGTCGAGGGATATTCCGATGATCTCGAACCCTTTTTCGTGGTAATCGGCATGAAGTTTCATCAGGCCGGGCATGGCACGAATACAGGGCATGCACCAGGTTGCCCAGAAGTCGACCAGCACGACCGTGCCGGTCATGGCGGCAAGATTGATTTCGCGTCCGTCCAGCGCGGTGAACGCGAGGTCGAGGATGTCGCCTTTTCCGGGCAGCTCAAACATGCGGGAAAATTCATCGAGGCCCTCGTTGATCGTCTCGATCATGTCGTGGGATTGAAAGTCCTCGCGCACCCGGGCAATGAGGGCCTGGGCCTCCTCGCGTTGTCCGGACATTTGGTACAATTGAATCATCGGGACAATGATTTCCCCGAAGGCATCGCTGAGTTCCAGTCCGGCTTTCTCGGCCGGAAGGGCTTCGTACATGCCGCGCAAAATTTCCAGCGCGCCATCGTAATCGTCGATGGCAATAAGCGCGTAGATCAGGCGTTCACGGGCTTCGGCGCTGTCGGCGGCCTCCGGGTTGGCGGCGACGTAAGCTTGCAGGGCCTCGACTTGCCGGGTGTTCATGTCTTCCATCAGTTCTTCGAGGCTGGAATGAGCCCGCGCGCCGAGTACCGAGGCGGCAGAGAGGGCGATAATAAGCAGGGTGCGCATGAATTCTCCTTGAGGGTTTACGAGTTGGACGCTGGATCGGGGCGGTTGTTCAAGCTTCCGGGGTGGTTGCGGCATAGTCGGACACGGGTGCGCAAGCGCAAACCAGGTGTCGATCACCATAAGGGTTGTCGATCCGCCCGACGGATGGCCAGAACTTGCGTTGCCACAAGGAGGGCAGGGGATAAGCCGCTTGCTCGCGGGTATAGGGGTGGCTCCAGGTGTCGGCGGTGGCTTCGCGGGCGGTATGCGGGGCGTTTTTGAGGACGTTGTCGTTGCGGTCGGCTTTACCGGTGATGACCGCCTCGATTTCGGCATAAATGGCGAGCATGGCGTCGCAGAAGCGGTCGAGCTCTTCCTTGGGTTCGCTTTCCGTCGGTTCGATCATCATGGTTCCCGGTACCGGCCAGGATACCGTGGGGGCGTGAAAACCATAATCCATAAGACGTTTGGCGACATCCTGTTCGTCAATACCCGAGCGCTCCTTGAGCGGGCGCACGTCGAAGATCATCTCGTGGGCGACGCGCCCGCGTCGGCCGGTGAAATGGACGTCAAAATGTTTCTCCAGTCGGGCCTTGATGTAGTTGGCATTGAGGATGGCATAGCGGGTGGCTTCGGTCATGCCGTCGCCGCCGAGCATCTTGATGTAGCCATAGGATATCAGCAGGATGCTGGCGCTGCCCCAAGGGGCGGCGGATACCGCGGGGATGGCTTTGTCGCCTCCGGTTGCCACAAGCGGATGGCCCGGCAGATAGGGCGCCAGGTGTTTGGCGACGCCGATGGGGCCCATGCCCGGGCCGCCGCCGCCGTGCGGGATGCTGAAGGTTTTGTGCAGGTTGAGGTGGCAGACGTCCGCGCCGATGCCGCCGGGGCTGGTCAGGCCAACCTGGGCGTTTATGTTTGCGCCGTCCATATAGACCAATCCGCCGAGATCGTGAATCAACCGGCAGACGTCCCGCACGTTGTCTTCGAAGACGCCGTAGGTGGAGGGGTAGGTGATCATGAGCGCGGCCAGGCGGTCGCGGTGCTGCTCGGCCTTGGTCTTCAGGTCGGCGAAATCAATATGACCGTGATCGTCGCATTCGACGATCACCACGTCCATGCCGGCCATGACCGCGGAGGCGGGGTTGGTGCCGTGGGCGCTGGAGGGGATGAGGGCCACGGTGCGCTGCGGTTGACCGTGGTCGCGGTGGTAAGCCCGGATCGCCATCAGCCCGGCGTATTCGCCCTGGGCGCCGGAATTCGGCTGGAGCGATACCGCGTGAAAACCGGTAATATCCGCCAGCGTCTTTTCCAGCTCCTTGAAAATAATCGCGTAGCCGCGTGCTTGTTCGGGCGGGGCGAAGGGATGCAAGCGCCCAAATTCCGGCCAGGTGACCGGCATCATTTCCGCCGCGCTGTTCAGCTTCATGGTGCAGGAACCGAGGGGGATCATCGCCTCGTTGAGGCCGAGATCTTTCTGCTCCAATCCTTTGATGTAGCGCATGAGTCCGGTTTCCGAACGGTGGGAGGAAAACACCGGCGCGGTCATGAACGGGGATGTCCGCACCAGATCCTCATGATACACCAGATCAAGCGCTGAAGCTTCCGCCTCGACATCCAGCGACGGGGCGGGGCGACCTGCCGCAACCGCAAATACCGCCAAGGCGCGTTCGACATCCGCGGCGGTGGTTGTTTCGTCGAGGGCTACCCCGACATGCGCGTCATCGATATAACGAAAGTTGATGCGCGCTTTTTCCGCATGCCGACGCACTGCGTCCGCGGAAACGCCGTGCAGGGCGACGCGCAACGTGTCGAAGTAATACGGGTTTGTCTGTCCGTAACCCACCGTTTTAAGCCCGGCCTCGAGAACACGGGCGAAACGGTGGACGCGTCGGGCGATGGTCTTCAGGCCTTGCGGGCCGTGAAAGATGCCGTAAAACGCGGCGATGTTGGCCAACAGGGCCTGCGCGGTGCAGATGTTGGATTTCGCTTTCTCCCGGCGGATGTGTTGCTCACGGGTTTGCAGAGCCATGCGGTAGGCGGGGCGGCCAAATCGATCCACCGAAATGCCAATGATGCGACCGGGCATTTCCCGTATATGTTCTTCGCGGGTGGCGAAGAAGGCGGCGTGCGGGCCGCCGTATCCCATCGGCACGCCGAACCGCTGGGCGCTGCCGAACGCAACGTCCGCGCCCATTTCGCCGGGCGGGGTCAGCAGGGTCAAGCTCAGCAGGTCCGTGGCCACCGCCACCGGAATACCCGCGGCATGGGCCCGGGTGATGAAGGATCGCATGTCGTAGACCATGCCATCGGCATCCGGAAACTGGATCAACGCTCCGAAGCAGCGGGCGTCCAGCTCAACGGAGCGAAATTGCCCAACTTCGAGGGTGATGCCCAGCGGTTCGGCGCGGTTTTGCAGGACGGCCAAGGTCTGCGGAAACACCGCGTCGGACACGAAGAACACGGACGCGGTGGATTTGCGGTGATTGCGTTGGTGAATGCGGTGCAGCATGACCATGGCTTCGCCGGCGGCGGTGGCTTCATCCAGCAGGGACGCGTTGGCGACTTCCATCCCGGTCAGGTCCTTGACCATGGTCTGGAAATTCAAAAGTGATTCCAGGCGGCCTTGGGCGATTTCCGCCTGATAGGGCGTGTAGGGTGTGTACCAAGCCGGGTTTTCAAAGATATTGCGGAGGATTACCGGCGGCGTGAAACAATCGTAATAACCGAGGCCGATCATGGAGGAAAAGACCTTGTTCCTGGCGGCCAGATTCCGCATGTGTTCCAGATAAGCCGCTTCGGACATTCCGGGCGGGCATCGCAGCGGTCGCTTGCGGCGAATGGCCGGCGGTACGGTTTGATCCATCAACTCGTCCAGTGAAGCCACGCCGATCGCGCTCAGCATGGCCTCGGTATCATCAGGTCCGGGGCCGATATGCCGCCGGGCAAAAGCGTTTGACATAAAAACTCCCAAAAGTGAATGCCGCACTATACGGCACCTGCCGGGCAATTCAAAGGGTTTGTTGGAACGTCCGCGCTTTCGCTTCCCGGTATCCCGGTTCGGAATCCCGGCGCGGCAACCTGGGCGCGGTTAGGGCAGCCGCACTCCGGTGCGGTAGAAGCCGGATGTTTGCATGACGTTCAGGTTGAACCACAAAGGTCCGCCATCAACCGCTCCGGTCTGCGCCGTGCCGAGCACCGACCAGGCCGATGGCGTCAAGTCGGGGGTGTGCCACACTTCGTAGACCCGGGTGTTGGTGGTGGGTGGTCCCGCCTGCAGCATGAGGGAAGCGCCGTTTAACCCGATAGCCGCCGGTGCGAAGAACGAGGCGGAGTTTGTCGGGTTGGTACCGGCAACGTATTCTTCCCAGTTGGTAAAGCCATCGTTGTCGAGGTCAGCTCCGGCGCTGCTGTTGGTGCCAAGACCGTACGCGTTCCACCAGGAAAGTGGAATGCCGTCGTGGAGGGTGGGCGCCTCCCGCGTGATAAGCACCGATGCGCCGGTAACGCTGCCGGCTGGATCGATCGAAACGACGCGAAGGTTGTTCATAAACACATCGCGAATGGAGTCGGGGCCGGCATTAAAATTCCACACCCGGAACACGGTCGCTTGCATGGAGTTGGCATTCACGTCCACGTCGCCGGTGATGATGCGGGTGGTCCCGCCTAACGGGGTGATGGCGGCGCGGTAGGTGTTGGGGCCGGTAAACCCGACGGCAATGTGCAGCCCGTTGGTGGTGCTGGGAATATCGGTGGTGTTTCCGCTGATGCTATAGAACGGATCCCCGCCGTTGTAGAAAAACTGCCACAGGGTATCACCCGTGTTGTTCTGAAGCGCCACCCCGACCCCGGCGCCGGTGTTGACGATGCCATTTTCGAAATGCACCCGTAGCTCCTGGTTGGTTCCCAGCGGGGCTGGCAGGGGACGCTTGGCCTCGGACAGATTTCCGCCGTTGGCGTAAAGTCCCCAAGCCGGCGTTCCGATGAAAACGGTCGGGCTGGTTCCAATGAAGTGCCCGTTGCTGTTGACGCTGGGCGAGGAGGTGTTGAGGGTCCATGGACCAAATCCAAATCCGCCGTTGCTGCCGTCGGCCCAACCCGCGACGTATGCATCGTCGTCCGCGTTGTCGGCTGCGTTGGTGGTGACCACGGGTTGGCCGTTGGTGGCGCGCACGGTAATCAGGTTGGCGCCGATATCCAATCCAATACCGGGAATGGACCAGGCATTGGCGACGGGAGCTTCGCCGGATGCCCCGGTGAGGCTATTGGACCACGCCAGCCCTTGCCAATTGGAGGCGACGGCTGTTCCCTGCAAGGTGTAGGAAGCGGTCGCTTCGCCAACCACAATAGTGCCCGGCGGATTGGTGATGACCAGTTGGGGTGGCGGCGATTCGTTGTCGAGAATGGTGACGGTGATGATGGCCGGGCTGCCCAAGGCAGCGCCGGATGCGGCGGAAAGCCGCACGGTGAAGGTTTCGTCGCCCTCATAAATGGCATCGTCGAGAATGGCGATGTCGATGAATTTGGTGGCGCTATCGTTGTTGGTCCAGTTCAAGGTTCCGCTGGCCGCGGTGTAGTCCGTCCCGGCGGCCGCGGTTCCATTTGAGGTTGCATAGGTCACGCTGGCTGCGCCGTTGGATCCGTTGAGGCGGCTGACATACACCCTTACGCTCCCGGCGGCTTCCGCGATGTTGGTGGCTGCCGCGGTGAATTGCAGCGTGCCCGGTGACGGGGGTACATTGGTGTCGAGTTGGTTGACTTCATCCCAGGGGTTGTAGAGGAACTGAAATGCCCCGGCCACCCGCGCCGCCCACGCCGCCTCGTTATGGCCCTGTCCGCAGCCGATCGCGTATTTTAAGTCGTCGTTTACGATATAGTCATCTTGCAGATAATAGGTGTACACCGGCCAGAAATGATCCCACATGGATGCACCTTCGTCCGTTCCGGCACATTGCCAGATACGGGCGCCCTTGGTTGGCTGGGTGTTGATCCAGTTGCGGAAGTTAGGGCCGTACCAGTAGGAGGGAGAGACCGCCCCGACAAGGCCAAAGACATTCGAGCTTAACCCGATGTAGGCGGAAATCAGCCCGCCGAGCGAAGATCCCATATTGCCGGTGTCCATCCGGTTGGTCAGGGTGCGGTAGGAGGCGTTGATGGTGGGCCTTACGTTGTTGGCGAGGTACATCAGGTAGTAGTTCCCGGTATAGCCATCCTGCGGCGTGCCGTACTCGCTCATGCGGCTTCCCGTGTTATTGACCGCGACGATGATGGTTTCGCGCATGCGGCCCTGGGTGATCTCGCGGGTGGCGGCGGCATCGGCCGACCAGGACCCGAAAGCCCCGCCAGGATCGAAGACATTTTGTCCATCATGCATATAGAGGACGGGATAACGTTTGCTGGTGTTTTGCGTGTAGCCTCGGGGCAAATAGATGCGCCCGCCCCGCGAGGGAATGCCGTTGGCGGTATAACTTGACGGCCAGTTGGCCACGGTGATCACTTGCGGCGCGGATACGGTGGCCGGGGGGATGTAGTTAAAGATGTTTTTGTCCTGTATAAAGAACGCATCGAGTCGGGTGTAATAGTTGTTGTTGAGGCCGCCAACCGTCGGATTGTCCCAAACAACATTGGTTCCGACCATGCCGCGCATGACGAATTCCAGCGGACGTCCTGGTTCGCCGACGCCTTCCACCCGGTAGCGATGCTCGCCGGCGTTGCGTCCTTGTCCGATGCGTGTCATCACGGCTGAGTCGGTCCAGGTTTCTGTTTCGCCGACCCGGTGGTGAACCACCACGTTGGTCCACGTGGAGTGGTAATAAATGGTTTTTCCTGAATAGCCGGGGTTCCACGAGGGCAAGTTGGTGGTAAAAGCCGTGCCGGACAGGTTGCCGTTTCCGGTGGTGCAATGCGTGGTGCTGGAGGTCGTGCGCGGGGTAAATCGGTAGGTCGCGCTTGTGGAAACGGTCGAGCCTTGGATCGCGATGCGCCCCACCCAGCTGTTGCCGCCGCTGTTGAACATGCGCACAGCCCCGGTGGTGGTCATGGAACTTAATTCCGGGCGATCGGTAGCAACATGCAGGGCGCTCCCCGCTGCAACATTCGACGCGACGGTGATGATGACGGTGTGGTGGGGGGGGCGCTGCCCGAGCGTGGTGACCGCTATTCCCACGAGCAAGGCGACAAAAGCAAGACGTAAATTAAACATGGTGCTAACATACCCGGATTGCCGTAAAAAAGGAATGCCTTTCCCCGGATTGACAAATGCCCGGGTGTTTCCTAGGGTACCGGCCCTTTGAAGTCACGGCGGAGTAGCTCAGTTCGGTAGAGCAGAGGACTCATAAGCCTTTGGTCGGGGG
>CALMYG010000037.1 GCA_937873455.1 uncultured Verrucomicrobiota bacterium | reverse complement strand
CACAACATGTGCCGCCAGAGCATGCCCGAAGCGGGCAGCTCTGCGGCTGTTCGTTAGCTTTAAAATGAAGCGACTATTAAATATCTTACTCGTGGTAATGGCAAGCATGCTGCTTTTGATCATGCTCGATGCTGGGATAATACAACGAGCACTTGACGATCGTAGCATAATCGAAGATGCGATTGTTGGTAGCGATTACTACATCGTTTCAGTTGACAATAAGCCGACAGATCGCGTTAAGCATGGGTATCTCATCACAATGGTCCCTTTTGCATTGGTACAGCCCGGTGATCATACCCTTCAACTAAGTCGTGGCTTCAACACAAATGAATCGATGATAATTGAGCTAGATGTCTCAATTACGAGGGGTGTAAATTATCGAATCACAACAAAAGACGGCAAACCAATGCTCACGAAAAAGGAAGAAAGCTAACATGTACCGCCAGAGGGACGCGGCGAAGCGCCGCGCCCCTGCGGTTGGTCGTTCTACTTTTCAAGAGCCCGTGGTATAGTCGCGCCAGAAGAAAGGACACTGTGCAAGCAGTACTGAAATTTGAAATGCTGACCGCGACCCGCCAGCAACATAATTCTTTCTCCAAACCTTACTCCCATTCATCATCTTCAAGATTGCCACCCATCACATGTCCACTCTATAAAGGAAACCACCATGGTACAGAAACTTAATCGTCTCATTGGCCGAGTAGATTTTCGGACTCTCGTGATCCTATCTGCGTTCGCTTTGCTGGTCACTATCGGATGGGCCTATGCTCAATTTGCCGACGAGTCCAACACCGTCAGTTCCTATGAAGAACTTGTCGCGCACTATCTGGACTACCGGGAAGGCAGTTACATGCTTTGCGTACCCTCATGGTACCTTTACGTCGATCAGGTCGAAACCATCGAAAGTCAATACGGACTCGCCGGCTTTCAGGATCAGCCAGACTGGTATTTCAATTTCAATGTGGGAAATTATTTCATTGCACCAGATAGTGACCTTGCGAAAATGGTCGTCCATGATACACAACTAATTATTTATGAAGACATGGTGAAAGGAGAACTGCTGGTTGTTCGGGATACCGGAGACGCATTCGAGGAGGAAATCGTTTACAAATCGCTTGCATGGCCGGAGCAAAGCAAATCAGACTCAGGCGCAGATTACTTGTTCAATGAACTCTCCAAGCGGCGCGTGGTCTGGCATGTGACACTTAAAGATGCTGAATTGGCGGAAGAAGAGTTTGCGGCCATGCTGGCCGCTCAGGAAGAGGAGTTTGAAGGCGGCGGTCTGATGATGTTGATGGGTGATCCCGAAGAACTTACCATTACCGCCATTCGGCGAACCAATGGAACATCGGTCACAATTGGTTATCCTGAAGACTTTACCAACCGGTTGGATATATTTACCTGCGCTGATCCATCTGCTTATATTTGGCAAATCGCGACTGAGGGTCTTGATACTGCCGGGACAAACAGCATCACATGGGTCGATTCAGCTACATGGCCGGGTAATACTCGCGTGTATGTGGCAGGAAATGCCGATCTCGATACCGATGAGGATGGCTTCAGTGATGCAAGAGAAATTCTTGTATTTCAGACCAATCCGGAGAATTCCAACTCATATCCAGTGGCAATATCGGGTACAATTTCTTATGGCGGTTCTGAAACCGGCACCATTTATGTTGTAGCTGACACAATTGAAGGTAGTTGGACAACAGGTCCAATCGTTTCGATTCCAAGTCCGGGAGGGTACACAAATGCGGCCGTGGCAATCAACGAACTTTACTGGCTTGGTGCATATATAGATGTTAATGGCAACCAACAACGCGAGTCATGGGAACCAAGCGGTGTCTATGCGGCAAATCCGCTTGTTGCGACAAGTTCTTTAAGTGGCATCAATATAACGATCTCTGATTCCCCTTCGATTTTCGGAAGTATTCAATACTCCGGAAGTTCAACAGGCGATGTTTACGTTATTGCCTTTGCATCGTCTAATACATGGTCCAGTGAGTACCAGACAATTATTCCGTGGAATCAAGGATTGGCAAATGAAACCGGAGGCGTGATTTATTTAACCTTCCCCACTTCTTACGGTATCAGCGATATGCAATCTGGCGGGTATTGGATTCGGGCATTTATCGACAATAATGGAGATGGCATTTTCAATTCCGGTGTTGAGGTTGGCGGTCAGCATGCATTGAGTTCTGTATCTGTAAGTAATCGCGTTTTGGGCGTCGATATCGTCATTGCGAACGATGATGACTCTGACGGTTTACCAGACTGGTGGGAATGGCAATATTTTGGCAATCTAAATTACGATGACGAAGACGATCCAGATGGAGATGGATTTGACAACATGAGTGAATACCTTGACGGGACGTTGCCCAATAGCACGATCATGAACGGTGATCAACTTGTTGCGGCGTTCCTTAACGCAAATGGTGGCGGTCAGGGACTTTATTCAATGTCCTCTGCAGGTCTCCGCGTTGATGTTCAGGATTCCGAAAACTGCGAAGGCTCAAATGACGACGCACAAACGGTTACCGATGTATTTAATATTGGACCACTCCAAGATTGCGGTTATATCATTAACGTTTCTGTCGGAGGTATAGTTGAGGCTGAGGACGCGGGATTTGATCGTGTCTCGGTGAATGAGACTGAATATTTTTCTGGAAACAATGATAATACCGGTTGCGATATGACCTATAAAACGGCGTCGCACAACATCTTGTTTTTTAGTTCCGGTAATGTAACCCTTAAATATGAAACGGGCGACGGCCTTTATCACCAAGGCGCATACGCTGAAGTTATCGGCGCAACATTGGTCGGTCCAATCAAAATCGAAACAGAAACGATTGCTACGACTCCAGCCAATCGAGCCCGCAAAATAATTGGTATTGGGGAACAAGTCGTTTGTTCATTACCTGCCGCTTTAAGTGCTGATTGGGAAGTAATTCCATCGACAGCTGGGGTCATAACACCTGATGCCGATGTCAACGAAGCGACATTTACTGCGTCAAAAACTCCGCATGCTAACGTGACAATTCAAGCCACATTTTCAGGAGGTGGACAATGTGAGGTATCGTTCAAGACTATTGAGCCGAACGGGGTTAAATATTGGACAGACACCGCTGATGTTTCCCCGTATCCTGGCAATAATCCACCGCCAATAACTTATATTGGGAATGGGCGTCTATTCCCTTTCACGTTCTTACCAGACACGGTTTCCTTCTACAATATCCAGTTTCGCGAAAACAAACCTGGAGACTCTTGGACGTGGCCCAGTGGTGATCCGGGAAGTTATTCTGGTGGAATAGTCGGTCCTTTGACGGTAGACTTTGACAACACATGGTACGATCAAATAAGTGCCGCTGTTGATCTTTATTCTCGACTTGACACTTGGCTAGGTTATCGAGGCTTTACCTATACCATTCGTGTGCCTTGGGAATATGAAAGGTCATCGGGTAACTGGATCGAATTTGTTTCGAGTGCGAACAACAAACACATTAGACTTTACACTTCATCAGGATCCTGTGCCATGAAGGCTGTTGCAAATAACACTAAACAATCTTCGCATCGTGGACCATGGAAAGATTTCTAAATACAACAAAGGGCATTCGCCATGAAAATAATGAATATCGTCTTCTGCGCTTCAGTTGCTTTTTCGCCTGCCTATGCGAATGATAACGCTCCACTAGTATCCGAAATATCTCGCATTGAAAACACACAATCATCTCACCGATACCAGAAGGATGCTGAACTTCAGGCATTAATCAGTTCTGTAACAAATTCGGAGGATATGGGGCGAGTATATTATGCTTTGGCCCACAACATTTACTCCGCTGGAAGCGAATACTCGCAAGTTGAAAAATCTAACCGCTATGAGAAGATAATAGCTTATTCTGAAGAAGCTTGTAAGTACCCACTGAATCCACTCGATCAGTGTGAACTTTACAGTTATTTATATAGTGCGCTTCGAGGTAAATACAATATCGGACGCAGTTCACAATACGTCGATCAACGATCAGAAATGGTGGTGCCCGCATTACGTGGTTTAAAGGTCGTTTCAGAATATTTGACGATCAAAGAAAAGCAGCCTCGAATTAAGGGCTTTGTTTACAATGGCGATGGCGATACAAACAGTGCGCTTTACCGTCAAAAGATGTCCGAGATGAACGCGCTCATTGAACAGCAGAATCAAATCATATTTCAAAACAAACTGTTGGAATATAGAGACAAATTCTTCTCTTGGGTCATTGATTTATATTCGCAACCACCGGATGCACTATCCGAACTCGACAAGCTTGCTAGTAATATTATTGGCCATCCCGCAACGATTGTTGAGCTTCTTGATGAAACCCGATATGCCCGCGAACGGTTTGTTCCCAATGTGCAAAGTAATACTAACAAACCGGCACCTAGACGTGATATGCCACCAAGCATAGATTGATTCATGATTAGTTACTCAACCACCCCCTCCACACATCACGCGCACTTGCCCTCTCTCGCTATTACTCGTTCGGTCAAGTGCGCGTCATGTGTTCCGCCCCCAGAGGATTCCTTTCATTTGCCAAAATTCCCCCGTCATTCATCGCACCGGGCTGTACTCGTCGAAGACGCCGAGAACAGCCCGTCACGCTGCCTGCCGCCCCACCGCTGCAAGCCGCCTCATTCAGATCATCGCTCCTTCGGAAGATGATAAAAAGAGAAAATATTGAGAAACAGTTCCGAGTATTACGCATTCGTGACATCCGGAAAAAGTAGAACATGCGGCTCCAGGGGACGCTCGAAGACTCGCGCCCCTGAGCCTTGTCGTTCGACGAAATGAAGACATCATGAAAAGCATTATCCTTGCGCACATTGCATTCATGCTGATGCTACCCTTGGCGGATCGAGCCTGGAGCGAGCCCGACCCGCAGAAATTGAGCGAAGAATCACAGCTTGCACTAGACCTCCTAGCGTGGCTGACCGATGGATGCTCCAAATTTGATACTCGTTACGGAGGTGAAGATCAGATCAAATCAAAAGAAACCATTTACGTGATAGGCACCGCATTCAGTTCATTGTCACAGAACAATCTCCTTCCCAGCAACTGCAGGCCCGTGAACAGTGTGGACCTGAAGTCGATTAACTGGGAAAAAGAATGTTATGCGAGCCTATCCGAGAAACTGCCTGATGGAACATATACTTTCAGCGTGGTAATCGGCACACTCGGTCGAGCAATTTTCAGTGTCCGAGTGCTGGATTCTGGATATCAGATTAAAACCATTGGTATGAGTTAGAAAAGATCGTCGAACATGTGCCTCCTGGAGGACGCCGCGAGGCGCGGCGCCCCAGAGGCTTGTCGTTAGCCGAGAAAGAAATGCCACGTCGCAGTAAATACAAATTCGGTAGCAATGAATTTACATCACAAGATGCCGTGAAAAAGCATTGCGCTGAGATTAGGCGCAAATATGGCCTTGGAGGTACCGTTATTGAGCCCGAAGATATCTCGCTTCTATCCGACCTCATTGCTTGCCATGTCGAACATGATTCAAAAGTCGGCTGCGGGATTGCACGATTCTATGTTGACGCCGCCCCCGAACATCAAGGTGAATGCTTCTGGATTGAACGTAAGGATGGAAGCAGAACTGATTTCGGCGTGCCTGCATGCTTGGTCGGCATAGCCAGGCTAAATCACCAATCGCTCCGTATGGCTGTGAAATATCAGATCGACGCCTTTATGTCATCGAAGTTGGCAGAGCATGATGACACTTTTAAATCTGAGTATTCAGGGGCCTCCTTCCCTATTTCTGAAGCAGTAGTCGACCACACAGTTACATTTCAGAGCATCATTGAGCAGTTCTTTTCGCCCCGTGGCATCGATATCACGAAAGAGTTACTTACCATAAGCAGAGACCAAAAAAGTGAGCCCGTATGGAGAGACCCGGAAATGCTCAGTGAATTTTTGGAATTTCACGAACAGTATCCATTAAGATTGGTTCATTGGAGAGAGAACCTCAGCGAAATCAAGAAGGATGGCGGCTAACATGCGCCTCCAGCGCACACCGAAGACGGTGGCTCTGAGGCTTGTCGTTCGGCATGAAGACCGATGAGCATAACCAAAATGCATTCATTCAATTTAAGGACTCATCAGAACCTGACGTACCGCAATTATAGAAGACATGTCTCGACATGTATTACTGGGTTCTGGAGTAGGATGCGCCAGTAAACCCGATGATACATTCGTCATACACAATAAAATAAGAGGTCCGCCGATACGGCGGACCTCTTAGTAGGGCTTAAGAGTTGTTAAATGCTGATAATGACAAAAAAGCCAAAGATGAATAAATTGCCAAGGCAGGCTGTAGAGATATAAGATTACCTATGTATCTGCCAATTTATAAATGAGTCGAAAAAAAGAAGTTAAAAATGCCGAACCTGCGCCTCCAGCGGGACGCGGCGAGGCGCCGCGCCCCTGAGGCTTGTCGTTGTGCTCCAAAGCAAGCCGTTCGTAGTGCGTAAACATCTAAGCAAGAGGATAGAAGGCCGAATCGTTTGTCAGGAAGGTGCAGTCGGGATCGTTTGTGCATCAAAGAGGTTGATACCGGCTAATTGTCCAGTGTCTGGATGAATGAGTCGCCAGATTGTCCAGTCGCTGGACAAAGGGTGGTGAAAATTGTCCAAGGTCAGGACAACGCGGGTGGGCAATTGTCCAGTGTCTGTAGAGTTTCGGGACAAGCGGATGGAGGTCCGTGTCCAGTCTGTTAGTCAAGCAGACATGCGTCATCTCCGGGTCGATGGGTATAACACAACACTCGATCAAGGGCAGAGGATAAGATAAGATGACGTCAGTTGGTGGCGGTCACGCAAAGGGCAGGGTCGGTTAATAGGACGGATGGACTAAAACCAATCGAACAGTGGGAAGGAAAGAGGAGCACAACAAGCGCCGCCAGGAGCATGCCCGAAGCGGGCAGCTCTGCGGCTTGGCGTTATGCGATGTGAGTCATGATCATATACACGAAAGACATACTCAACCCGGTCGTGATGCCCGATGGCAAGATTCAGTTCCGACGAACATCCTGCCTGCCAGCCGTTATTCTACTGCCGGTAATCCTTTCGTTGTTTGCGTTTGGGTTGTTCTTGTTAAAGAACGGCTCAGTAAACGCTATTGCGTATGCGACACTAATCGGCTCTGTTATATGCGCTCTTATTTGTCTTCGGTGGTTTTGGGCAGTTGAGGTTCTGGTCATCGACAAAACACGCGGCACCGCTAAATACTATCGCAATAAGCCTCCCATACGCACCACAATCGAAGCCCCTTTATCTGAAGTCCGACTGATACTCAACCATTCGAGATTTATGTCCCGCTATGGAGTTGTTGATCTTTATTCGAATAATATATTAATCAGAGACCAAAAGATGATCATATTTGCCAAGGATGCGACATTTCTTTGCAACGCGGATAAGTGCATGAATAAAGCACAGGAACATATGGAAATTGTATCAAGGACGCTTGGAATTCCATACACAAGAGAGAGAACCGCATAACATGTGCCGCCAGAAGCACGCCCGAAGACGGGCGGCTCTGCGGCTTGTCGTTCGGCGATGAAGATGAAACTAATTGCCACAAGCCTTATACTAATCGTCACGGTGGTTGTTCTCGCGATTTTCGTTTGGAATAACGCGCAGGGTTTCTCTACATACGAAGTCGCAGATGTCTCAAAGTCACAAACTTTCAGCGTGAGGGCACCATTGATGCCCTTACGCACTGGATCTCTATACGTTATTGCCGAAGGCAGCTTTAACGGAAGTGCCACTCTCGAGTTAATTTCAAATCATGGCAGAGACAAAAGCACAGAATTTCTATCCGGTGACTTTGGGACACAACAGTTTGGAAGCGCAGAAGCATGGGTTGATGACTTAACCGTTAATTACAGACCGAACAATGTATCGAAGGGGCATTTGAAATTGACTCTCGTCTGCGGTAAAAATCAGCGAAAATGAAGACGCCGAACATAGACCGCCAGCGCAGAAGCATGGGTTGATGACTTAACCGTTAATTACAGACCGAACAATGTATCGAAGGGGCATTTGAAATTGACTCTCGTCTGCGGTAAAAATCAGCGAAAATGAAGACGCCGAACATAGACCGCCAGAGGGACGCGTCGAAGCGCCGCGCCCCTGCGGTTGGTCGTTAGCCATGAAAGAGACGAGGGAAATTTGTGAGCTTTGAAACCGGATACGTCGGCCTTACTGATCCGGATTGGTACTCATTCCTTCAATCACGCTCCAAAGTTGACGAAGTGAACTTTTGGCAGCCACACGGGGACAGGGCATTCCGCGCGATAAACCGTGGCGATCTATTCTTCTTCAAGTTGCGTGCTCCGTTCAAATCTCTAGTCGGATTCGGTTTCTTTCAGCGTTATGAAAGCCTTCCCGCTTGGCTAGCGTGGGATTGCTTTGGCGAAATGAACGGCGCACAGACATACGAAGAAATGATCGAACGAATTTGTAGCCTTCGTGGTGAAAAGAGCTCCGAGCAACTTGCTGGCGATTTCCGTATTGGATGCATTATGATTTCAGCCCCGGTATTCTTTAAGCCGGATGAACAAATAGCACCTCCCACAGATTGGGCTAAATCAGGAATCCAGCAAGGGAAGAGATACGACCTTCGCGCAGGTGAAGGAATGCGGATCATGACCGAGTGCTTCGCTCGCGCGCAATCGGGCTCACGGTATTGGAATATTGAGCGAGGAATAGCAGCAGAAGAATCGCCTAGATATGGTAATCCAACAACTATAACGCCAAGGCTTGGTCAGGGTTTGTTTAGCCTCGAGGTGAGGGATGCTTATCATGGAGCTTGTGCCATAACAAACGAACACTCTAGTCCAGTCTTGGAAGCAGCACACATAGTTCCATATGCCCGTGGTGGATTACACAGGGTTGATAACGGTATCCTGCTCAGACGGGATCTGCATCGCCTCTTCGATCTGGGTTATGTCACAGTATCTTCAGACTATCGTTTTCGAGTCGGCTCACGACTTCGGCAAGAGTTTAATAATGGTCGCCTCTACTACGAACTGAACGGCCAATCAATTCATTTGCCAGGGCAGACCCAATTACAGCCAAACAAAGAGTATCTTGAGTGGCATGAACAAACCCTGTTCAAAGGATAAAAAGAATGGCTAACATGTGGCTCGTGGGGACACTTCGTGCCCCACAGCCTTGTCGTTCTGCCTAAGGTGTGTCGCGACCCGGCCGCATGACAGAGTAGGAGCGTTCATACGAACGACAGAGCCTATAGCACAGATTTAAGGCACATTTACATCATCAATGAGCCACAAATCAGCCAGTCAGAAGCACAGAATAGTGATTTGGTAGCTATTAACGTCATACAGATTCGTCAGATTACAGATAGGCGAAAATTGTCCAATGTCTGTACAACCCCCATGAAAAAGTGTCCAACCTCTGTACACTTTTACTGGGTTGGTGAAAAATGCCCAAAATAACGAAATACGCGCTGGCTGGGATCAAAAAGGATACCATCCGCGGGATATATTTTGCATATCATGTATGTCGGTCAGATTAGTCCCTTAAAGTATTTTCTCAATCCAGACAGATCCGAACTCGTCAATACAGATTGAAATTGATAGAAATATGACCGAGGAATGGAAGAGGCAGAACATAGACCGCCAGGAGGACGCGGCGAAGCGCCGCGCCCCTGCGGTTGGTCGTTCGATCTTAAGAGCCCCATGAGACGTTTTGCGCCAATAATAGTTCCGGTGCTAATTTGGACCGCAAGCATCATTCCTGCGATTGTACCGGGGATCTTCGATCTTTCGCGCATGGCGGACATTGTCGCCTTGGGTGCGTTGGGCTGGCTTTTCTTGCCTATGCATATGATTCTCGTTGTCTTCTTCCAAGCAAATCTTGCCGTACAGCTAATCGCACTCCTACTTTTGTTGTTGCCAATTGGTCCATTGCTTATTCGGCCAATATTAAATCGGCATGGCTTCGGCTGGCTCACGGCGATTTACTCACTATTTCTTTTTCTTTATCTTTCTCTGGGGTTCTATCTCGCATCCGAACGCATCAACTCAATAGGAATCCGAAATATTTATGGATATAGATATCCAGAATTTCGGTATGACAGCTATTTGCCATTTGTAAAGATGTCAGAGAATGCGATATCCGCGGAGCTATTATTCATAGAGGGATCGGGCGGATATATGGGGGAGTATGAAATTCACGCGCGGAACGGTGGATTCATCGTCGTCAATGATAGCGAGCAAAACATGGACTGGGTTTTGCGGAAGATGCGTCATATTCCAGAAGAGGGCTATCAACCGACAATTCATTGGCAAGCATTGCGATCAAGAAGGCAGAGCGGTGTATTCTTCTACTTCAAATTTGGTGACAAATATGGTAAAGGGGTCATAAATGGGTGGAATACCGCTCACGCGCACGTCTTTATTCCCGAGGATGAAACAAAGGGTTTTGTGAGCGCTAACGCAGATCCGACTTTCGCCAACTGGCTCAAATGGTTTATCAGCAAAGAAATCCAAGTGTATACAAACTAGATCGAACATGTGCCGCCAGAAGCACACCCGAAGCGGGTGGCTCTGCGGCTTGTCG
>CALMYG010000036.1 GCA_937873455.1 uncultured Verrucomicrobiota bacterium | reverse complement strand
ACGCCCGTCCATCAGGAGGGTTCGGACCGCCTCGGGAATCGGAAGGAAGACAGGTATACAGAAGGAAACGAAGGATAACGAAGGGGGGGGGTGTGGGGAGTGAAACCACGGATTTCACGGATAACACGGATGGGGTGCGGGAACTACGGAAGACGCGGAAGGAAGACAGGTTTACAGAAGGAAACGAAGGATAACGAAGGGGGGGTGTGGGGAGTGAAACCACGGATTTCACGGATAACACGGATGGGGAATGGGAACTACGGAAGACGCGGAAGGAGGACAGGTTTACAGAAGGAAACGAAGGAGAACGAAGGAGGTTGATGGGGGATGAAACCACGGATGGCACAGATAAGCTGCTGCGATCAGGGCCTTCGCGGTCCTTTGTTGTCTTCTGTTCTGTTTTCCTTTCAGACGAAGGTTAAGACAAAGTTCAACACGAAGTTTAACACAACGTTCCCGCCAGAGGCGGGCAGGCAACACAACGTTCTCTACAGGGAGCGTGATCGGAAATATCCAATGGATAATTCTCAATGATCAAGGGCGTGAATACCTGGCCCTATTCGTGTTCATAGGTGTTCATTCGTGGTTTTCTGAATCGCCATGCTTCATAGATAAGCTGGCGGGTTTCCACGGTCCGCAAGGCTGCGGACCCACCCGGCGGGAAACACCTTATCGCTTACACTTTATCCGCTGCGCTCAGCGCCTTCGTGATCCTTCGTTATCTTCTGTTCCGTTTTCAGGCGAAGTTTAACACGAAGTTCAACACAAAGTTCCCGCCAGAGGCGGGTGGTGGGGCGGTTATCGCATGACGGTGTCGAGGACGATGCCGCCGGGGCCTTGGAGTTCGATTTTAAGGGGCATTTGGCCGTAGGCGTGGGTGGAGCAGCTTAAGCAGGGGTCGAAGCAGCGGATGACGGCTTCGACACGGTTGAGGGCGCCTTCGGGGATTTTGTCGCCACGGACGAATTGTTTGGCGGCCTGGAGGATGCCCGCGTTCATGGCGAGGTTGTTGTGGCCGGTGGCGATGATCATGTTGACCTTGGTGATGAGGCCGTGTTTGTCGATTTCGTAATGGTGCAGGAGGGTGCCGCGGGGGGCTTCGGAAATGCCGACGCCGACGGGGTTGTTGGGGGCGGCGACGGCGCGGACGCGGGTGTCGACGCAGAGCGGGTCTTCAAACCATTCCCGCATGCGTTCGAGGCCGAAGATGATCTCGATGAGGCGGGCGTGGTGGTAGTGGAAGGTGCCGTCGACCGGGCCGTTGGGGTTGATCTGGCGGAAGGCCTGGAAGGCCTGGTCGGCGATGGGGGTGCCGGCCTTCTGGGCGATGTTGATGCGGGCGAGCGGGCCGACGCGGTACATGCCGCCGGGGAATCCGTGGGCTTTGTAATACGGTGACTTGAGGTAGGAGTCGGGTTCGACGTGTTCTTCGAGATGGTCGGCGTAGTCGAGGGCGGGAATGGAGGATTCGAGGACGGCGCCGTCGGCATCGATCATGCGGAGATGGCCGTCGTAGTGCTCGAGTCCGCCGTCGTCGGTGACGAGACCCATGTAGAGGCTGGGGTGTTGGCCGAGGTATTGGATTTCATCGGCGAATTTGACCGCCCAGCCTTCGTAGGCGTCGAGGGTTTGGCGGGCGATGTCGAGCATGGCCGGGAGTTTGGCGAGAACGTTGGCGCGCTGGTCCTCGGTCATGGGGCGGCTGACGCCGCCGGGGACGACCCAGGCGGGGTGGATGCGTTTGCCGGCGAGGTCTTCGATGAGTTGCTGGCCGAACTGGCGGAGGGTGATGCCGTTGCGGGCGATTTGTTCGTGTTTGGCGGCGAGGCCGAGGATGTGGCGTTCGGCCGGGTCGGCGTCCATGCCGAGGACGAGGTCGGGCGAGGAGAGGTAGAAGAAGCTGAGGGCATGGGACTGGATCATCTGGGCGGTGTTGAGGACGCGCCGGAGGAGTTTGGCGGCGGGAGGGATGTCGACGGCGAGGAGCATGTCGCCGGCTTTGGCGGAGGCGACGAGATGGCTGACCGGACAGATGCCGCAGGTGCGGGCGGTGAGGGCGGGCATTTCTTCGAAGGGCCGCCCGACGCAGAAGGTTTCGAAGCCGCGGAACTGGGTGACGTGGAACCGGGCGTTGGTGACCGCGCCTTGATCGTCGAGGGTGATGGTGATCTTGGAGTGGCCTTCGATGCGGGTGACGGGATCAATGAGGATGGTTTTGCTCATGGCGGTTATCCAAAACGGGGGGGGACGGGGTTGGGCTGGCCTTCCAGCACGGCGAGCAGGGCTTTGACGATGGTGCCGGCGGGGGGCGGGCAGCCGGTGATGAACACGTCGACGGGGACGACGTGATGGACGGGGACGCTTTTGTCGAGCAGGGGGGGGATGACCTGGACGGGATGGTCGGGTCCGTAGGCGTCGGTCATGATGGTGTCGACGGAAAAGGTGTTGCGCATGCCGGGGACGTTGCTGGTGATCGCGCAATCGCCGAGGGCGATGAGGGTCTTGGTGCGTCCGCGGATGTGTTTGATCTTTTCCTCGTCCTCGGTGCTGCTGACCGCGCCTTCCACGATGGTGACGTCGACGTTTTCCGGGAAAACCTTGAAGTCGACGAGGGGGCTGTAGACGAGGTCGATTTTGGGGGCGAGGTCGAGGAGGATCATGTCCATGTCGAGAAACGACATGTGGCATCCGGAACAGCCGTCGAGCCAGACGGTGGCGAGGCGAACTTTACTCATGATGCGTGCTCCTTGTTGCGGGTGATGAGTTGGGGAAGGGCGTGGCGTTTTTTCATTTCGGCGACGGCGCGGCCTTTTTCGACGAGGGCGCCGGTGGGGCAGACCTGGACGCATTTGCCGCAACTGGTGCAGGAGGCGGCTTCGCCCCAGGGCTGGTTGAGGTCGGCGATGATGCGGGCGTCGATGCCGCGGCCCATGATGTCCCAGGTGTGGGCGCCTTCGATTTCGTCGCAGACGCGGACGCAGCGGGCGCAGAGGACGCAGCGGTTGGGGTCGAGGATGAAGCGCGGGTGGCTGGCGTCGACGGCGTGGACGGGGTTGAGATAGGGCAGGGTGATGTGATCGACGCCGAGTTTGGTGGCGAGGTCCTGGAGTTCGCAATTGCCGTTGGAGACGCAGACGGCGCAGACGTGGTTGCCTTCGGCGAAGAGCAGTTCGAGCACGGTGCGGCGGTGGGCTTCGAGGGCTTCGGAGGTGGTGCGGACTTTCATGCCTTCGGCGGCGTAGGTGGTGCAGGCGGGGAGGACGCGTCCGGTGCCGATGATTTCGACGAGGCAGAGGCGGCAGGCGCCGGCCGGGGAGAGGCCTTCGAGGAAACAGAGGGTGGGGATGCGGATGCCGTTTTCGCGGGCGATCTGGAGGATGGTCTGGTCCTCGCGGGCGCCGACCTCGCGGTCGTCGATGGTGAGGGTGATGACTTTGGCGGTGGTGGCGGGGGTCATGTGCGGGTCTCCTCGGGTTCGTCGACGAGCAGTTCTTCGTATTCGTGGCGGAAATATTTCAGGGTGCTGAGCAGGGGGTTGGGGGCGGTCTGGCCGAGTCCGCAGAGGCTGGTGGTGCGGACCATTTCGCAGAGGCTTTCCATGCGGGCGATATCGCGGCGGGTGCCACGGCGGGCGCGGATGCGCTCGATGAGTTCGTAGAGCTGCGGGGTGCCGACCCGGCAGGGGACGCATTTGCCGCAGGACTCGGATTTGCAGAACTCCATGAAGAAGCGGGCGACGTCGACCATGCTGGAGGTTTCGTCCATGACGATCATGCCGCCGGAGCCCATGATGGAGCCCATTTTGCGGAGCGATTCGTAGTCGACGGAGATGTCGAAATGTTCGGCGGGGATGCAGCCGCCGGAGGGTCCGCCGGTTTGCACGGCCTTGATGGTGTGGCCTTCAGGGGCGCCGCCGCCCATCTCGAGGACAATTTCGCGGAGGCTGATGCCCATGGGGACTTCGATGAGGCCGGTGTTTTGAATTTTGCCGGCGAGGGCGAAGACTTTGGTGCCTTTACTTTGTTCGGTGCCCATGCTGGCGAACCACTCGGGGGTTTTGACGAGGATGGCCGGGATGTTGGCGAAGGTTTCGACGTTGTTGATGAGGGTGGGGAAGCCCCAGAGTCCTTTTTCCGCCGGGTAGGGCGGGCGGGGGCGGGGTTGGCCGCGGCGGCCCTCGATGGAGGCGATGAGGGCGGTTTCCTCGCCGCAGACGAAGGCGCCGGCCCCGAGGCGGATTTCCACCTTGAAGCTGAACGAGCTGCCGCAAATGTGGTCGCCGAGCAACCCGAATTTTTCGGCCTGGCGGATGGCCAGCTTGAGGCGCTGGACGGCGAGGGGGTATTCGGCGCGCACGTAGAGGTAACCGGCGCTGGCCCCGATGGCGTAGCCGGCGATGGCCATGCCTTCGAGGATGCGGTGGGGCGCGCATTCGAGGACGCTGCGGTCCATGAACGCGCCGGGATCGCCTTCGTCGGCGTTGCAGATGACGAACTTGCGGTCGCCGCGGGCTTTCGCGACGGTTTCCCATTTTAGGCCGGTTGGATAGCCGCCGCCGCCGCGTCCGCGCAGGCCGCTACGTTTGACCATGTCGAGGATGTCGCCCGGCGAGCGATGCGCGACGCAGTTCATGAGCGCTTCGTAGCCGCCGTGGGCGAGGTAGGACTCCAGGCGTTCGGGTTGGATCTTGTCGAACTGGTCGAGCACGACCTTGATCTGGCGTTTGAAGAACGGCATGCCGAGGTCGGATTGTTTTTCCTTCATCGGCTTGGCGGCGAGGGAGTCGACGAGGGCGGGGATGTCAGCGGTGGTGATGTTTTCGTAGAGCAGGCCCTGCGGTTCAACCGAGACGAGCGGGCCGCGCGCGCAGAGGCCCATGCAGCCGACACCGACGGCCTTGTAGGGCACATCGGCCCGGCGGTCGAGGGCGGTTTGCAGGTTTTTGAGCACGTCGCCGCTCTTGCAGGAGAGGCAACCGGCGGCGGTGCAGACGCCGATGCGCTGCGGTTGTTTGGCCAGGGCGTCTTGTTCGGCCTTGGCGACTTCCTGTAGGGCTTCCGGGGTCATGATTCCAACTCCTTGATGTGTTGAACGATCTGGTCGGGGCCGATATGGCCGAGCACTTGCTGGTCGAGCACGATGGCGGGGGCGAGGCCGCAGGAGCCGACGCAACGGGCGGTCATGACCGAGAGGTGGTCATCGGGGGTGGTTTCGCCGTCCTTGATCCCGAATTCGGCGGCGAGTTTTTGCATGATGGCATCGGCGCCCTTGATGTAGCAGGCGGTGCCCATGCAGACCACGCAGGTGTGGCGGCCCTTGGGTTTGAGGTGGAAGAAGTGGTAGAAGGTGGCGACGCCGTAGACCTTGCTCAAGGGAAGGTTGAGGGCGACCGCGACTTTGCGCATGGATTCCTCGTCGATAAATCCGTAGGTCTCCTGCACGGCGTGCAGGGCTTCGATGAGGGCGTCGCCGCTGAATCCGTAGCGGCGCATCACCACTTCGACCAGACGCCAACGTTTTTCCTCGTTGGTCAGCGGAGCGGGTTTGGCAGGGGCGCTCATGGTGGTAGTCTCCTGGGGTTATTTCTGACGCACGCCGTCGAGGTGTTCGCCCTTGATCAGCGTAAACATGCGGTTGACGGGGTTGTCGGTGACGAGGGCGCGGAGGACCTCGCCGATGAAGACGATGTGATCGCCGGCTTCGACCTCCTGGCGGACGGCGCATTCAAAATTGGCGACGGCGTCCTTGATCAGGCGGCTATCGATTTTTTCCGCCGGGATGGTGGCGCAGCCGGTGGCCTCGAATTTATCGGTGTCGCGTCCGGAGTGGGTGCCGAAATAGCGGGCGAGATCGGCCTGCGGTTCGGAGAGAAAGGCGAGGGTGAATTCGCGGCGGAGGCGGATGGCTTCGAGGGTGTGCCGGTCGCGGCCGACCGCGATGGCGATCATGGCCGGTTTCATGGAGACGGGCATGAACCAGCCGATGGTCATCGGGTTGTAGCGCCCGTTGGCATCGCGGGCGATGCAAACCGCGATTTGTTCCGGGTAACGGCTTTCAATGGCCATGCTATACGGGACCGTCTTTTGCATCGGGATCCTCCGGGGCGGGCGGGGTGGATTCAGGCGCGGGTGGCGCAGCCGCGGCCGCAGCTTCGGCGGGGGCGGGGGCCGGGGCGGGTTTGGGCTTCGGCGGGGGCGGGGTAAAAGGGATGGGGACGACGAACACGGTTTTCTCGGTGACCGGTTCGGAGTAGGTATTGCCGTTGGTCAGGCATTTGCGTGGGCAGGCTTCAACGCAGGCGCCGCACTGGATGCAGCGCAGGCGGTCGATGGTCCAGGTTTTGCCGGCGCGATCGACCTTGATGGCTTTGGTCGGGCAGCGGACATCGCAGATGACGCAGAGGTTGCAGGTGGACGGCTCGATGATGATGTGCCCGCGGGTGGCCGGGAAGTATTCGCGGGGAACGACCGGATAGGCCACGGTGACCGGAGCCTTGAACAGGCTCTTCAACGATAGTTTGGTCATGGCCAGCGGTTTCATGGTTAGCGCTCCGCGCAACTGATACAGGGGTCGATGGTGAGAACGATCAGGCCGACGTCGGCCAGCTCGCAGCCCTGCAACATATGCAACAGGGGCGGAATGTTGGCGAAGGTGGGGGTGCGGACGCGGAACCGGTCGAGGTGTTTGGTGCCGTTGCCTTTTACGTAATAAATCACTTCGCCGCGCGGCTGTTCCAGGCGGGCGAAATGTTCGCCGTTGGGGTAGCCTTTGGGTTTTTCGAAGACCGGGCCTTCGGGGGTGCGGGCGACGATTTCCTGAATGAGGTCGAAGGCCTGGGTGATTTCGTGCATGCGGACCATGCAGCGGGCGTAGCTGTCGCAGCCGTTTTCGACGATGGGCTGGATGTTTAATTCGCCGTAGGCGGCGTAGCCTTCCAGGCGGGGGTCGGTGGAGACGCCGCTGCCGCGCAGGGTGGGGCCGACCGCGCCGAGGCGCCAGGCATCGTCGCGGCTGAGCATGCCGATACCGCAGAGGCGTTCCTTGACCGAGTAGTCGTCGCGAAAGACCTTCTTGATCTCCTCGAATTCGGCGGAGGCGCCGGCGATTTTGGCCGCGCAACGCCGTAGGGTATCGTTGTCGACATCGCGGCGGACGCCGCCGATTTTGGCCGAGCCGAAGATGACGCGTCCGCCGGTGGTTTCCTCGATGACATCGAGCACGGTTTCGCGGATGCGCCAGCATTGCATGAACAGGTTCTCGAAGCCGAAGGAGTCGGCGAGCAGTCCGGCCCACATGAGGTGGCTGTGCACGCGGGACAATTCGCACCAGAAGGTGCGGAGCCATTTCGCGCGGAGCGGCACCTCGATGTTCATGACCGCCTCGACGGCCTGGCAATAGCCCATGCCGTGGATGTAGCTGCAGATGCCGCAGACCCGTTCGGCGACGTAGGTGAACTCGTTGAAGTCCTTTTTCTCGACGAGTTTTTCCAGGCCGCGGTGAATAAAGCCGAAGGAGGGAATGGCCTCGACGACGTGTTCGTCCTCGACGACCAGATCGATGTGAATGGGTTCGGGCAGCACCGGGTGCTGGGGGCCGAAGGGGATGACGGTGCGTTCGCCCATGATTACGCACCCTCCTTGATGACGCACATGCTGGAGGCGAAGGGGCGGTTGACCTGCAGCTTGAAGAAGTTGCCGCAGTAGTCGAGTTTCAGGCCGTCGAACCGGATGCCGAACAAGTCGTGGATTTCGTTTTCGTAGGCGAAGGCCCCGAAATAGACGCCGGTGATGCTGGGCAGGGCGGGTTGCTCGAGCGCAACCTTCACGCGCAGGTGTTCAAAGCGTTGGTCGAGGGTGAAGCTGTAACTCATCTGGTAATGATCGAGGGTGGTGGCGCAGATTTGCACCAGCCGCCAGTCGTCGCGACGATACGCCTCGACCCGCGCGACCAGTTCGGCGGCTTCAATTTCATGGATGACTTGTTGGGGGATCATGAGGCCTTGCGCGCTTTCTTCATGGCTTGGTGTTTTTCCTCGAGCACGGCGATGGCCTTGACCACGCCGTCGATGATGGATTCGGGCCGCGCCGCGCAGCCCGGTACGTACACATCGACCGGGATGGTGGTGTCCACACCGCCCTTGGTGTTGTAACAATCGCGGAAAATGCCGCCGCTGGTGGCGCAGATGCCGATGGCGACGACGACCTTGGGTTCGGCCATCTGTTCGTAAATCGCCTTCACCACCGGTTCGCTCTGGTGGTTGATGTAGCCGGTGATGAGCAGGATGTCGGCGTGTTTGGGGTTGCCGGTGTTGATGCAACCGAAGCGTTCGACATCATAGCGCGGGGTGAGGCAGGCGAGCACTTCGATGTCGCAGCCGTTGCAGGAGGCGCCGTCGTAGTGAACGATCCAGGGGGATTTCTTGAAAAAACTCATGGCGTGGTCCCCATCCAGTAGTACAGAACGATGAGGTTGATCGCGCCGAGCAGGGACGCGGTGGTCCAGGAGCTTTTCATCGCCCATTGCCATTTCATGCGGGCGCTGGTGTTGTCGAGCAGGATTTCCAGTCCGTAGACCACGGCGACGAGCAGGACCGCGGCGAGCGGATAGGGCGCGAGAAACAGGTAAAACAATCCGAGCAGCATGATGGTTTCATACCAGTGCGCGATTTCCACGAGGGCAAGCGACAAGCCGGAAAACTCGGTGGTCAGGCCCTTGACGATTTCCTGGTGGGCGTGGTGGGAGGTGGACAGGTCAAAGGGCGACTTGCGCAGCTTGATGGTGAGGATGAAGGCGAGGGCGGCGAAGATCCCGGGAAGCAGGAAGAGAGCGGGGGTCGGGTGATCGGCGATGTATTCGACGCGGAAGCTGCCGTTGGCGAGGTAGAAACCCATGGCGGTGAGCAGCAGGATCGGTTCGGCGGCCATCATCTGGAGCAGTTCGCGTTCCGCGCCGATATGGCTGAAGGGCGAGTGGGCGGCGTAGGCGCCCAGCACGAGAAATACGCTGGCGAGGGCGAACGCAAAAATCACGATGAGCAGATCGCCGCCGAAGAAGAACTCGAAGCCGGCCGCCATCATGAACACGAGGTGGCCGAAGACAAAGAAGTGGCCGTGACGCCGGACGCCGATCGGTTCCTTGGCGAGCAGCTTGAGCACGTCGTAGATCGGCTGGAGGATGGGCGGGCCGCGGCGGCCCTGCATGCGGGCGGTGATGCGGCGGTCGAGTCCGGCGAGCAGCGCACCGACGAGGGGCGCGAGCAGCAGGTAGGCAAAGCCGGCAAGAAAATTGCGGGTCACAGCGCCACCCCCATCAATACCGCCATCATGACCAGACAGGCGATGGTTCCCCAGCGGCGGATCGGGAGTTCGGGCAGGTACTCAGCCAGGTAGTAATTTTTCATGCCCATCGGGTATTCCTTGCCGGCGGAACCGGTGAAGCGGTAGGGGTGTTCGTAATTCGCCCCGGCGAGGTAGGGGGAGACGCGGCGGAACCGCTCGCCGCCGCGGTAGAGCAGGCTGAGGGGGAGCAGGGCGACCAGCAGCAACATGATCGACATGATGACCATGGTTTCGCGCCCGATGACCATGGTTCTTCCGTAGACGGAAAGCACGTAGGGGTCAATCAACACTTCGGCGATCCAGGGAAACACCGCGCAACAGATGATTACCAGCGCGGTCAGCACGGCGAGTACGATCAGTTCGAGCGAGTGGGTGTCGTCGGGCACCGGGCGGGCGCCGGGTTCGGCCCCGATCATTTTGCCCATCCATTTCGCCCAGAAAAACAAGGTGGCCGAGCTTCCGAAGACCACGAAAATCGGGAGAATGGGATTCACGACGATCAGGGCTTCCAGCGCGGCCCATTTGCTGATGAGCAGGCCGAAGGGGGCGAGGAACATGCCGGCGATGCCGACGAGCATGGCCACGGCAAGCGCGGGATGACGCATGACCAGTCCATCCATGTCCTCGATGTCGCGGCTGCCGAGGCGGTGTTCCACGGTGCCGACGGCGAGAAACAGGAGGGCCTTGGCCACGGCGTGAAAGATGACCAGCAGGATCGCGGCCCAGATCGCGTTGTATTGCCCGGTGCCGGCGCAGGTGACGATCAGGCCGAGGTTGGCGATGGTCGAGTAGGCGAGCACACGTTTGGCGTTGCTCTGGCCGATGGCGGCGAGGGAGGTGAGCAGGAAGGTGGTGGCGCCGATGAGGGAAATCATCAGTCCGGCCATGGTGTCCTGGAGGACGGGGGCGAAGCGGATGATGACGTACACGCCGGCCTTGACCATGGTGCTGGCGTGCAGCATGGCGGATACGGGCGTGGGCGCGACCATGGCCCCGAGCAGCCAGCCGGAGAACGGAAACTGGGCGGATTTGGCGAGGCCGGCGATGCACAGGAGAACGACCGGCAACAGGTACATGGCGTCGCCGGAGGCGACGATCTGCAGCATGTCGAGCGAGCCGCCGCGGTGCAGGATCAGCAGCCAGCCCGCGGTCATCGCGATGCCGCCGATCAGGTTCAGCCGCAAGGCGAGGAACGCGCTTTTCATGGCTTCGGCGTCGCGGGCATACCCGATGAGCAGGAACGAGCAGAGGGTGGTGACCTCCCAGAAGAAAACGAACCACGGAAGGCTGTTGGCGAACACCAGGCCGAACATCGCGGAAATGAACAGAAAGAGCAGGAAGAAAAACTGGTTGCGGCGATCGGGCAGCTTGTCGTGGTGGTGATTCCAGTCCTTCATGTAGCCGACGGCATGGACGCAGATCAGGCCGCCGATAATGCCGATGATCGCGGCCATGATCGCGGAGAAGTGGTCGACGATCAGCGGCACCCCGACCGGATTGTGCCGGAGATGGGTGAGGTGTTCCGCCCACCAGGCGAGTCCGGTTTGGGTCAGGACCAGCAGCGCGGCGAGGGGCTGCCGGAAACGGATGCAGCGTTCCAGCAAAAAGGCGCCGATCAACAGCCCGGCCCAGCCGAAGCCGGTAAGAAAAGGTGTTTCATCAAACGGGACCAGCAAGGCGTCTTTGCTGAGCTGGTTGAACAACAGATGCAGGGAGCCAAGACCGAAGGCGGTGGTGGCGACAATCACCAACGGTTTGCGCAGTTTGGTCCGCCCGAGCGCGAGCAGGATGAACGCGGCGGCCAGCGGAACCAGAATTAATCCCAACGGTATATGCATGCGTTAACACCGCCGCCGCCCGGCGGGCGGACGGCGGCTCCGATCTTGTTTTCCGGCGCAATCCGGTTGCGGCGGACGGGAAGTCGCCCGTTTACGAAATGGTGATGCAGGTGACCGGGCAACTGTCGGCGGCTTCCTGAACCTTGTCTTCCAGGCCGTCCGGGACTTCCGGGGTTTTGACTACGGAAATCATATCGTCGGTCAGTTCAAAAACTTCGGGAACGAGATCGCTGCAAACGGCGCAACCGGTGCAGGTGCTGGCATCAACTTCAACTTTCATGGTGTCTCCTGGTGTGTTTAATGATTCGTATTTACCACGGCATGCTGGCGGCATGGTGGCGTTTAAAATGTTCGATGGTCTTGATGTAATTGGCGCGCTCGAAGGCGGAGGGGTCGCTGACCGACTTTTGGCTCATCGCGCCCTTCATCTGCTCGATGGATTCGTATTCGTGTTCCTCCATCCAGGCGACCAGGTCGGTTAGCATCCGGTTGAGATACGGAATGCCCTGTTTGAGGAGGGCGGAGGTGGTGCAGACGACGTCCGCGCCGGCCAGCACGTATTTGACCACTTCCTTGGCGGAGTGAACGCCGCGGGAGGCGGCGAGGGAAATGCCGAGGCGGCCGTGCAGGATGGCGATCCAGCGCAGGGGCAGGCGAATTTCCCCGGGGGTGCTTAACGTAAGGTTGGGCACGACCTCCAACTCGTCGAGATCGATATCCGGTTGGATGAACCGGTTAAAAAGTACCAGCCCGTCGGCTCCGGCTTCTTCAAACCGCTTGGCCATGTTGGCGATGGAGCTGAAAAACGGATTCATTTTCACGACCACGGGAATGGTCACCGTTTCCTTGACCGCCTTGACGATATCCAGGTATGCGTCCTCGACCTGCGCGCCGCTGACCCGGATATCGGTCGGCAACATAAAGATGTTCAGTTCGAGCGCCTTGGCGCCAGCCTGTTCGATCTGGCTGGCGTAGTCGATCCACCCTTCGTTGGTCATGCCGTTGAGGCTGCCGATGATGGGAATGTCCACCGCTTCGGACGCGCGGTGAATGATGTCGAGGTAGCGCGTCGGGGCGACGTGGTAATCTTCCACCGGCGGGAAAAACGAGGTGGATTCGGCGTAGATGTTATCCCCGGCGGAGGTGTAGTGGTCAAGGGCGGCGGCTTCCATGCGGAGCTGCTCCTCGAAGATCGAGAACATGGTGACCGCGGCGGCGCCGGCGTCGGCGAGGCGGCGGATGTTGTCCACGTTTTCGGAGATCGGGGAGGCCGAAGGAACGATGGGATTTTTGAGGGGAAGCCCCAGGTAGGTGGTGCTCAGATTCATGGCGTGCTCCGGGATTCCGCGGCGGCGGGCGCGGCGGGTTGGTAACGTTTGGCAAGGTTTTCGTGGATCGCCCAGCGTTCTTTGAGGTCGGTTTCGGCGAGGGCGAGCAAGCGGGCCGCTTCTTCCGGATGGCTGTGGTGCAGCATGCGGTAGCGCACTTCGTTGTAGGCGTATTCGCGGAACGGCACGCTCGGGGGCTTGCTGTCCAGGCTGAACGGATTCTTGTCCGACCCGAGAAGCGAGGGGTTGAAGCGGTAAAGCGGCCAGTACGCGCTATCGACGGCGAGTTTTTGCTGTTTCAGGCCGTTGGCCATATCTATGCCGTGGGCGATACAATGGCTGTAGGCGATGATCAGCGAGGGTCCGGGATATTGTTCGGCCTCGACGATGGCCCGCAGGGTTTGACGGGGATTCGCCCCCAGGGCAATCCGGGCAACGTAGACATGGCCGTAAGCCAGGGCAAGCAGGCCGAGGTCTTTTTTGCCGAGCTGTTTGCCGCCGGCCGCGAATTTGGCCACCGCGCCGCGCGGGGTCGCCTTGGACATCTGGCCGCCGGTGTTGGAATACACTTCGGTGTCCATGACGAGGATGTTGACGTCGCGGCCGGAGGCCATGACGTGGTCGAGGCCGCCGTAGCCAATGTCGTAGGCCCAGCCGTCGCCGCCCATGATCCAGACGCTGCGCTTGACCAGGCCGTCGATGATGGACAGCAGGTGGCGCGCTTCCGGGGTGGTATCGGCGGCGAGCGCCGCCTTGACATCGGCGATGCGTTGGCGTTGGGCTTGCAGGCCCGCGGGGTTGGTTTGGTCGGCGTTGAGGATGGCGTCCACGCGGTCGGCGCCGAGGCGTCCGGCCATGCCCTTGAGCAGTTCCGAGGCGTATTCGGCGTGTTTGTCCAGGGTCAGGCGGTAGCCGAAACCGAATTCGGCGTTGTCTTCAAACAATGAATTCGACCAGGCGGGACCGCGTCCGTTTTGATCTTTGGTCCAGGGCGTGCTCGGGAGGTTGCCGCCGTAGATGGAGGAACAGCCGGTGGCGTTGGCCACGAGCATGCGGTCGCCGAACAACTGGCTGATCGCCTTGACGTAGGGGGTTTCCCCGCAGCCCGCGCATGCGCCGGAGAATTCAAAGAGCGGTTCGAGGTACTGGATGTCCTTGACCATCGTGCCGTCGAGGGTGGCGGGATCGGCGAGCGGCAAGGTTTCGTAGAAGCGGATGTTTTCTTTTTCCTGGTCGAACACGGGGGTTTTGGGCTCCATGTTGATGGCGCGAAGCCCGACTTCCTGCTTGTTCTTGGCGGGACATACGCCGACGCAGAGGCCGCAGCCGGTGCAGTCTTCCAGGTACACCTGAAGGACGTAGCGGGCGCCGGGGGCGACATCCTTGCCGCGCAGCGGGGCGGACTTGAAGCCTTCCGGGGCTCCGGCGAGCGCGCCGGAATCAAAGGTCTTGGAGCGAATGACGCTGTGCGGGCAGACGAGGCCGCACATGCCGCATTGAATGCAAATTTCCTCGTCCCAAACCGGAACCGATTCGGAGATGTTGCGTTTCTCCCACTTGGTGGTGCCGGTGGGGAAGGTGCCGTCGATCGGCATTTTGCTGACCGGCAGCAGGTCGCCTTCGCCGGCCATCATCGGGGCGAGGACGTTGTGTACAAATTCCGGCGCTTCGGCGGCGATCAGGGCCGGGCGGGTGGTTTCCGCGGCGGCGGTGGCCGGAATTGTTACCGGGAAGAGGTGGGCGAGGGTATGGTCCACCGCGGCGAAGTTTTTCTGCACCACGTCGGCCCCTTTGCGTTTGTAGGACTTTTCGATCGCCTTCTTGATCTGCTCAATGGCTTTGTCGCGGGGCAACACGCCGGAAATGGCGAAGAAGCAGGTCTGCATGACGGTGTTGATGCGCGACCCCATGCCGGTTTCGCGGGCGACTTTGTAGGCGTCGATGACGTAGAAGGAAATGTTTTTCTCGATGATCCGGCGCTGGAGGCCGGTCGGCAGTTTGACCCAGATTTCCTCGGGTCCGACCGGGGCGTTGAGCAGGAACACCGAATTGGGCGCGGCCAGTTTGAGCACATCGGTTTTCTCGATAAAATTAAACTGGTGGCAGCCGACGAAGTTGGCGGATTGGATCAGGTAGGTCGAGCGGATGGGATCCGGTCCGAACCGCAAATGCGATACAGTCTGCGACCCGGACTTTTTCGAGTCGTAGACAAAGTAGCCCTGGGCGAAGAAGTCGGTTTCGTCACCGATGATCTTGATCGAGTTTTTATTGGCGCCCACGGTGCCATCGGCGCCGAGGCCGTAGAATACCGCGCGAACGACCTGGTCGGACTCGGTGATGAAGTCCGGGTCGATGTCCAGGCTGGTTCCGGATACGTCATCCAGGATGCCCACGGTGAAGTGGTTCTTGGGTGCGCTTTTGGCGGACTCGTCAAACACGGCCTTGACCATGGCCGGGGTGAACTCCTTGGAAGAAAGCCCGTACCGGCCGCCGATCAGCCGGGGCATGGTTTTCATGGGGAGGGCGCCGGCGGCCAGGCCTTCGATCAGCGCGGTGGCGACATCCTGATACAGCGGCTCGCCGGCCGAACCCGGTTCCTTGCACCGGTCGAGCACGGCGATGGTTTTGACGGTTTTGGGAAAGGCGTTCAGCAGTAGATCGGCGGCGAACGGGCGGAACAACCGCACCAACACCAGGCCGACTTTTTCCCCGCGGGCGGTCAGCACATCAATGGTTTCCTTGGCGGTTTCCGCGCCGGAACCCATGAGCACGATGACCCGCTCGGCTTCGGGATGGCCGTAATAGTCGTAGAGCCGGTAGGCGCGTCCGGTGAGCTGGGCCAGTTGGTCCATCGCGGCTTGTACCGCGTTCGGCACGGCGGCGTAGAAGGGGTTGACGGTTTCCCGGCCCTGGAAATAAACATCCGGGTTCTGGGCGGTGCCGCGGATGACCGGGGCGTCCGGGTTGAGGGCGCGACGGCGGTGGGCGAGCACGGCGTCTTCGTCGATCATCGCCCGGATCGTATCGTCGTCCGGCAGGACGACTTTGTTCACTTCGTGCGAGGTGCGGAACCCGTCGAAAAAGTGGATGAAGGGGATGCGGGTTTTGAGGGTGGTGGCGTGAGCGACGAGGGCCATGTCGCCGGCTTCCTGCACCGAGGCCGCGCCGAGCAGGGCGAAGCCGGTTTGACGCACGGACATGATGTCGGCATGGTCGCCGAAGATTGACAAGCCCTGGCAGGCGATGGCCCGGGCGGAGACATGAAAGACCGCCGGGGTGAGTTCGCCGGCGATTTTATACATGTTGGGGATCATGAGCAGCAGGCCCTGGGAGGCGGTGAAGGTGCTGGCCAGCGCGCCGGTTTGCAATGCGCCGTGTACCGCGCCGGCCGCGCCGCCTTCGCTCTGCATTTCCACCACGAGGGGAACGGTGCCCCAGATGTTTTTGCGGCCTTCGCTCGACCATTGGTCGGCGAGTTCGCCCATGTTGGAGGAGGGGGTGATCGGATAAATGGCGCACACTTCGCTGACTTTATGGGCGACGTGGGCGGCGGCTTCGTTGCCGTCGATAAGGGTGTAGGCGTTTTTAGTCATAGGGGTTACCTGAAGGTGCCGGCGCGATGGCCGTCGGTATCGTGGTCCGGATGGTGTTCGGCCACCCAGGTCCGGCTGATCCGGGTGAGGTGGCGGTTGTCGCGGCTGTGCAGCTTGCGGCGGATGTTGTTGCAATGGGTGGCGACGGTCTTGATGTTGACGCCAAGCTCGTCGGCGACTTCCCGAAAGGTGCGGCCCTGGCCGATTAATTGGAACACCACCATTTCGCGGTCGCTAAGCATTTCAATGGGGAGGCGATTTTCTCCCATGCCGGTTTCCACCATGCCGTGAAGGATACCCTGCATGACTTCCTCGGAAACGAAGCGTTCACCGGCCGCCACGTGTTCCAGCGCGGCCGGGAGCAGTTCGTCGGCTTCGACATCAGTCAGGTAGGCGCTTGAGCCGGCGCGCAATAGCCGGGAGGCCAGGTCGGCATTCCGTATGCGTGAAATGGTCAACACCCCCGCCTCCGGCGCGAACTGGCGGATCTGTTTGAGGTAGTGCAACGGGTCCGCCGCGATTTCCTCGATGTCGAGAACAACCAGCGCGGGCGAAGGGGAACCGATGCGGTCGAAATCGTCCTTGAACGTAATGACGTCCACCGGCAGAGCCGCAAAGACGCTTTTCGCCAGGCCGCGTGTAATCCAGGGGGCATGCTCCGGATTGTTGGTGACGATGAGAATGCGGGAGTCGGCGTTGCTCGTGGCGGCGCGGTTTCTCGTCTCATCCCGAAGGCTGGTGGGAGTGGCATTCATGGGGATGACTATGCCTCCGGTATTACGCGTTGACTATCGGGTGGATGCCGGAATTGGGCATCGGGGAAAAGATGAAAACGGCGGGGGCTAGATGATCGCGGCGAGGAGGTCGCGTGCCTTTTGAAGAATGGCGACTGCGCCGGCGTCGTTGCGAAGCCGGTATTCGGTTTGAAATTCCTCGAGGGCTTTCGGGAGCAGGGCGGCATCTTTCCGGTGTTGCGTCATCGTTTCGGCGGCGAGATCGGGGTTGCGGGAAAGCCGGTTGCCGGTTTGCCCGAGGCGAATGGCAAGGCGTTCCTGGGGATGCATGGGATGCGCGGGCGAAACGAGGTTGGCGAGCGCGGCGATGCGGGCCATGCGGCGCATGGTCCCGCTCCACCCGTTGGAAAATGCGCGATCCAGCGCGGGCTGGGTGGTCAGTTCAATCCGGTTTGCGCGGGTGAGATCAAGAAGGCCCGCGGAAACGATGACGATGCCACGGTCGCCGTCGAAGCGCCATTCGGCGGTCTTGCCGTTTACGCGGACCTCCCGGGGTGGCGCGCTGCCGTGAAACCTGACGGTGACCGGGCGTCGGGGGCGAAACCCGCTGAACCGGCCCCGGGCCGCGCCGATCCGGACGGTTCGGCGGTCACCGCGGTAGTGGTGCTCGATGGGAATGCGGGAAAATTCCTTGTTGCGATACGCCTCGGACCAGCCATCGTCTTCGTACAGTACATACCGCCCGTCTCCGCCCGGATAGGCGTGCACGGTGATGTCCGGATACGATCCGTGTTCGAGGCGGGTCACCTCGGACTGCTCGGGGATAACCGCGCCGGCCGGCACGAAAACGGGAATTTCGTCCAACAGGTACGAGCGGCGGATTGCGCCGCCGCGTTCGAGGCGGCCAAGGGCGAGGTCGTACCAGCGGCCGGGCGGCAACCACACCGCTTGTTCGGTCAAGCCGGTCGATGAATCGGCCGGGCGCGTCACCGGGGCGACGATCATGGACTGCCCGAAATAGTAGGCATGGCGTTGCTGGTAAGCCTCTTCATGGCCGGGATGTTCGATATACAACGGGCGGCAGAGCGACACCGAGGTTTCGTATGCCGCGCGCAGTTCGCTGTAGACATAAGGAATCATGCGATACCGCAGGCGGAGGGCGTCCATCATGATGTCGCGGAAGGGTTCCGGATACAGCCACACGCGCCGCTCGGCATCCCGGTTTTTCGAGGTGTGGGTGCGGAGGATCGGGGAAAAGACGCCGAATTGAATCCACCGGGTGAACAACTCGCCGTCGATCGGGCCGGGCTGATGGCCGCCGATATCATGGCTCCAGGTTCCATAAAGCACGTTGGCCGCGGTGGCGGTGAAATAGGGCTGGTAGGCCAGCGAGTCCCAGGTGGAGTGGGTATCGCCGGAAAATCCGACCGGGTAACGGCCCGAACCGGGGCCGCCATAGCGGCTGAAGTTTATCGGGCGGCGTTGCGGGCGGCGGGCGATCTGGTCCTGCCAGTGCAGATGATTCAGCCAGGGCAGCGGATCAAGGTTTTCGATGGCGGTGGTCGCGCCTTGCTGCCAGTCCAGCCACCAGAAGTCGACTCCGCGTTCTTCTTCCGGGTGATGCAAGCGCTTGAAATAGGAAGCCATGAACACCGGATCGGCGCCGTCAAACGGTATGCGCGTGGTGGTTTTCGGATCGCGCCCGAGATCCCGGCAGACCTCGGCAAACGCGGCTTCGTGGGCGCCGACGCCGTCGGCGGGATGGAGATTGAGGGTGATCTTCACGCCTTGGCGGCGGAGTTCGCGCAACAGCGCGTCCGGGTCGGGAAAATAATCGCGGTCCCACGTGTAGCCGGTCCAGCCCGGAAGGTGCCAGTCCATGTCGATGACCATGACATCCAGCGGCAGGTTCATTTGTTTGAACTGCGCGGTAATGGCGAGAAGTTCGCGGTCGGTGTAGGCCCAGTAACGGGAATACCAATAACCCAGGGCAAAACGGGGCGGAAGCGGTTGGCCGCCGAACACCTTGGCCGCGTCGATCAACGCGCCTTTATAGTCGTGACCGTGTCCGAAAAAATAGAGGTCCTGCCGCTTGCCGGGGGCGCGCGGGACCGCCCAGGGCGTGAAGGCGTCCGGGCGCGGCGCCAGGACGACCGAGCGAGAATCATCGAACACGGCCCAGCCGGAGCGGGAAATAAAACCATGACCCAGATCGATCGGGGCCTTGCCGTGGCGGATCCAGTGGCCCTGTTCGTTTTGTTTCCACAGGTGCATCTGATCGCCTTCGGCGCCGTCCAGCGTGCGCACAGTGCCGCCGAGGTTGTGGCGGTCTTTTTTCCCGGGATGCCAGGTTGTGATGTTGCCGCCCGCCCGCAGGCGGATGGCCAGATTGTTTCGGGTGAAACCGCGTCCGTTTTCCGTATAACGGATAACCAACGCCCCGGTTTGAATGGTGAGCTGATCGCCTCGAATTTTCGTGGTAAACGCCGGGGGCGGGGTGCGGCGGTTGATGACGGCAAGGGTCGCCCGATCCTCAAAAATGCCGTCCTCCGCGTATTCCAGCCGAACCATGCGGTCGGTGAGTACCGTAAACCGTGCGTGCCCGTGCGTTACCATGGCTTTGGGCGCGGCTTTGGCATGATCGTGGTGCGTCATATTCTGCTAGCGTTCACGGTTTGGAGCCGGGTGGCAAGTCGATTTATACCGGCGAGGGAAGGTTTTGCGCCGTTGCGTCATGTGCGCGCATTCCTGTGGTGCAACCCCCGGCATCATGGTATAATTCGTGTGCATGAAGCAGGCGATTACCCGCAGGGCGTTTTTATACCGCTTTGGTCTTGGCGTGACCGGATATGGCGTTTTTAATCCGATCGGTCGGCCAGCCTTCGCGGAGCAAAATCGCGATATGACCTACGCCCGCTTGGATGCGCTGGTCGACACCTTCATCCCGCGCGATGAAGAACCGGGAGGCGTGGATGCCGGCATTTCCCACCTGCTCGCGTCCATGGCGGAGACCAATCCGTCCTTGAAGCATTACCTCTCCGCATTGTTGGATCGGTTGGACGAGGAATCGAACCGCCGCCACGGGCAGATGTTCTCCGAGCAGCCCCTCGATGAACGGGAGCGCCTGTTAAACCACGTATTTGTATCCCAGGATGAAGACCTGCGAGACGCGCGCACCGGTATACAATTGATCCGCGACGACATTTTCACGGCTTTTTACCTTTCGGAAGCGGGCATGGGACTTTTGGATTATCATCCGCCTTTCCCGTTGGGCTATCTGGACTACGCGGCTCCGGTGGTGGAAGCCCCATGACGAACATCGAGGCGGATGTGGTCGTTATTGGGTCCGGCGCGGGCGGCGGCTTCGCCGCCACCGCATTGGCCGAGGCCGGTTGGCGGGTGGTCTTGCTGGAGCGGGGGCCATGGTTTCAGCCGAAGGATTTTCCTACCCGTCACGCCGACTGGGAGAGGCGGCCCGCCCCCTTCGCCGCCGGAAACCCCGCGATGGATCCAAGCATCACATGGACGCCCGGCGCACCCATCGACCCGACATATCGACACCTGTGTTCGCGCGCGATGGACGGCCCGCCGCCCGCAAACGAGCGGCGCGGTCGATTCCGCTACGAACGGGCATTCGGCGTCGGTGGCACCACGCTGCAGTATCAGGGGGAGGCTCACCGATTCTCCCCGCATGCGTTTCAACCGCAGACCCTGTTCGACCTCGGCCGCGATTGGCCGTTCGGGTATGAGGACTTGGAGCCGTATTACGAGACGGCGGAGGCCTGGCTCGGTGTAGCCGGAGATCCGGACCATCCGTTTAAACCAAAACGGGGACCGTTTTTCGGTCCCGCCCATCCCTTGTCCACCAAGTCGCAATGGGCCCAGCGTGGTGCCCGGAAACTCCACTGGACGCTTTTTCCCAATGCGCTGGCTTTACCCAGCAAGTCGCATCAAGGCCGTATGCCGTGCCGTTATGCCGGTGTTTGCGCCAAAGGCTGTCCGTTTGGGGCAAAGTCGAGCGTTGATCTCGCCGTCCTTCCCCGTGGGCTGTCCACCGGGAAATTGTCCGTTATCGACCAGGCGCGCGTGACGCGATTAAACCATGGCGCCGATGGCCAGGTGGATTCGGCGACCTACCTAAAGGGCGGCCACGTCCACGAAGCGAGGGCGACCGTCTTTATACTTGCCGCCGGCGCGTTGGAATCCCCGCGCCTGCTGCTCGGCAGCACGTCCGCGGCATTTCCGATGGGTTTGGGCAACCACCACGATCAGGTTGGGCGCCACCTGATGGAAACCATATTGACCGCGGTTACGGTTGAAACGGAGGAGCCGGTAGCCGGCTGGAAAGGCCCGCCGATTGATGCCCGTCTATGGGATTTCAGCCGACCCGGCCCCGGAGATCGGCACGGCGGCTTTGTTCTGGGCGTTTCCGGGGTAATGGGTCGATTTCACGGCCCGCAGTCCTACACCGCAAACATCCCCGGTTTCGGACGCGCCCATAAACAAGAGATGCGCCGTCGGTTCGGCCACATGATCACCCTGTTTGGCGTCAGCGACCACCAACCCCACCCCGATAACCGGTTGACCCTTTCGGAACAGCGGGACGATGCCGGACAACCCAAGGTTGTCATTCACTCCAACTACCACCGGGCGGACCTCGAAGGCCTTGCCGCCATGCAAGAGCGGCTGTTGCAATGGGCGCACGCTTGTCGGCCCCGTCGCATTGCGGATGTTTTCAGTTCATACAGCCATCCATCCGTCACGCATTTGGCCGGAACCTGTATCATGGGAGCCGACCCGGAAAGCTCCGTTACCGATCACCTCGGCCGGGTCCACGGAACACCGAATCTCTACATTGCGGATGCCAGCGTTTTTCCCGGTCAAGGAATGGGGGATTCCCCGAGCCTCACCATTCATGCGCTCGCATTACGCACCGCCATCCATGTCGACAAGTCGTTGAAATAAAACGCGTTGCGTGGCGAAATCCCCTGGGTGTCCTGCGATATTTTCATCTAGGACGATTAATCGATTTATCCGCTTGACTTTGTTTACTAAATAAATAATGTATTACTCAAGAAAGTGCGAATATAACCAAACAACCGAGGGAGAGAGAGCAATGAAAAAACTGTTATTGGGAGCTTTTATAGCCGCAATGTCGTCCGGGGTAGCCATGGCTGGAGGATTTCTCATTTGTGATGATATTCCTACCCAGACCGACTTGATCGCAGGGCGTCACATTGATGCCGGCGATGTCGTCGTAGCCAGTGACGGCACCTTTCTTTATGTGACCATCCTCACGGAAAACGGATGGGTATTAACCGAGACGCATGTCGCGGTTGGCGACACCCAGGCCGACATTCCCCAGAACAAGGCCGGCTGCCCCCAGAACGGTTTGTTCCCCTATTCCAGCAAGCACAACGGCGCCACGATGCACGTGGTAGCCATTCCTCTTAATTCCTTTAACCATGACGGCACCATCACCATCGCGGTACACGCGGTCGTCCAAAAAATTGAAGGATCTCGCCGCGTAACCGAAACGGCTTGGGGGCAAGGCAACAGCTTCCGTTGTCGTAACTGGGCCATGACGCTTGAGCATACCATAGCCGACTGCTTCTAACGTCCGCGCGAAAATCGCCTCGATTACAAAAGACCTCCGGTTCCTCGGGACCGGGGGTCTTTTTGTCGACACCTACGGTGAGGCCGTCCCCTTGTGCGCCAGAATGAAGCGGCGATTGCCGCCGTCCTCCGCATTGCGCTTCAACACCGCGTGCGCCGTCGTGCCCGAGCCTGAACCTGGATAGGGACAGACAATATGTAGCGCGAAAGGAGCGTCCCTATCCGTATCGCAGTGTTACAATTTCAGAATAGCCTGGATAGGGACAGACAATATGTAGCGCGAAAGGAGCGTCCCTATCCGTATCGCAGTGTTACAATTTCAGAATGAGCTTCAAGCCTTCCTCTATCTGACCCATGCTTTGGGCATCCAAGCTCTTAACCCGCTCAATCAACATTGATTTATCTACCGTTATGACTTGAGATACATTCACGACAGATGGCCTCGGCAGTCCGGAGCTGCGTGATGACACGTGCACATTGCCGGGAGCCATCGCCAAATTCATATTCGACGACACAATGGCGCAAATGACCGTCCGGATGGCGCTTTGATTGAACTCATCCGACTGAAGTATCAATACCGGACGACAATATCCCGGCTCGGATGCCCTCGGTTCACCTAGGGATGCCCACCAGATTTCGCCCCTTTTCATCACCACGTCTCTGACGACAAGCTCGTCAATTGCAGTTTCGACAGTACGGGATCAAGCGATGAATTTTCCTTCGTGTAGAGTTCATTCAGGCGCTCAGTGACTCCTTTGCGTTGATGGTGTTGCACGTACTCCGCGGCGGCGGCGGCGAAAACCGCGCTACGGGATATTTTGTTGCGTCGGGCAAACCGGTCAACACGGGCGAATACGTCGTCTGGCACTGAAATGGCTGTTTTCATGGCTCTAGGGTAATACCTCGGTAATACTGCGTCAAGACTTCTTTCTCTGCGAACGACAAGCGGGGCAGGGGCGCGGCGCTTCGCCGCGTCCTCCTGGCGGTTGTTAGCCCTCTCCGATTATTTCATTCAGGCCATCAATGATCTTGTCTAAATCTTCAGGAGTTACTCGGCCAATTCGTTTTCCCAAACGCTCTGTCGACAGTGTTCGGATTTGGCTAATTTTAACCCATGATTTTTTCGGAAGCGCTTTCATCGGCAATTCAAAGGTAAGCGGATACCCGGCTTTTTGCTCTTGGCTCGTTAAGGCCATGGCAATGATCGTTCCGGATCTTTCGTTGAAAACTTCGTGGCTCAAAACCAATACCGGGCGTTGCCCTGCTTGTTCGTGACCTTTTGTTGGATTGAGATCAGCCCAAATTACATCTCCTCTTAATATACGGGCCACTGATCAGCCTCCTCTGAAATGCTTTCTTCGGCGAGCGATCGCTCCTCATTGGGTTCAAGTTTCGCACACTCCCGCGCAAGTCGGCTTTTGTCCATTCGAGCTAGTTTTTCGGCAACGGCTTCCTGGATAATGCGACTACGATTCGGATAAATGTGCTTTTGTACAAGACGGTCTACGCGATGAAGCGTCGACTCTTCTAATGTGATTGCTACTTTTGCTACGGTCATATAATTATCCTCGTTGGTATGAATATAAGTCATACTATCGCGAGACGCAAGATCAGAGCGCAAACGATTGATTCCTAAGGGCTAACGTTACGGGTGAGCGGACGGATCGCCCGCCGCGGGCGAGACGTACGCTCCACCCGCTGGTTCGCTGCTCTGTCCCAGAAATTGATCCTTCTTCCACTTGCCGGTGAGGACTGTCCCGTCGGGGGAGTACTTGGTTCCTTCGCCGTCGATATCGTCGTCAACGAATTCTCCGGTGAAGACGCATCCGTCAGGAAACCAGATGGTGCCCTTGCCGTGGCACTTCATGTTCTTGAACTCACCGACGTACTTCCTTCCGTCCTTCCACTGAATCGCGCCCCGTCCTTCCATCTTTCCGTTCTTCCACTCGCCAACGTAATAGAAGTTGGTGTGGATGCCGGTGCCAAAGCCGTCGCTTTTCCCGTCTTTGAAGGGGCCAGAGTAGATGAGTCCCCCGCGCGACACGAAGCATCCGACGCCCTCCATCTGGTCGTTTGCAACGTCTCCAAGGAAGAAATCACCTTCCGGCCAATTCATGATTCCGAATGTTGGCTGAGGATCGAAGAGGCCGATGAAGGTGATGTTGTTTGTGTTTGAGATTCGACCAAATCCCTGTGGCAGCTCGGACGCGATCTCGCCGGTGTAGAGGTTCCCGTCTGGTAAGGCGTGTCCAATGACGTTGGTGGCGGGGAAAGCCGGTGTGGACAGTGCCGCGAACGCGAGGATCGTGATGATCAGTTTCATATATTCCTCTTTCAGCGAACGTTAAAACTGAGGCGGCGCGTGATGCGCGGGGCATGGCCTGGCCTTCACCAAAATGGCCGCGACGCGTATCACGCGTCGCCTCCAGTTTCTTGTTGGGGGTCTTTCATCTTTCCGAGCATCTCGTCGGGTGGTCCGCCAATCAAGAATCTGATAAAGTCGTCTTGTGACATTGTGTGATCTGCGCGTTCAACAAGTCTGCTGCGATAGTCATTTGGTGTTAGAATCGAAAAGGTGACACTTCCTGCGAAACGGCCCGTGCCCCCATCGAGGGGGCCTGCACTTGAACCTAACTTGACCTGCACGCAAAGGTTGATGGACTTCAATGCCTCGGACCACACCTTGTACGCGTCGGGTGTGTCGTACAGTGTGTCGCCCGCCTTGAAGGCGAACGATGAACCCTGAGTCCAAGTCAGTGTCTTCTGCTTGTTTTCAACGCGTTCAGTCTGTCGAATATCAAGAGCGTCGTTGAAACACGGAGGCACGCACATATACCAGCCTTCAACATGATCCAGGGAGGGGGCCTTTATAAGGTCTGTGAGGCGATTCTCCCGTGTCGGCTTCTCGCGGATCACGTGATTCAGGACGGAAAGAGCCTTCTTGGTCATATTGAAATCCTCATTTCATTGCCTGAACGTCCGGATGCAATTCTGAGCAATATCCCGGGCTGTGAGATAGCGTAGTTATCGAACAAGTGCCTCCACAAATGCAGGTTCCCTGACAATATAGATGACGGAACTCTTATCTTCACGCAATTCAAGTGCACGAGCAATCTTATTCCCGTATCTGCTCTGGCGGAAGTTGACATTACCGAGATCGCCGCACACGAGATAATTTACCTCGCGAGTGACGGACTTTGACGCTGCCAACTGTCCCCCTCTTTCGAGGACCGCGAGTTCCGCCTTCTTGCGCGGTCCGAACCGCATCTTGCCCGTAAACAAGAATACATTATCAGGGATGACGACGTCGACGTCGTCATATATTCCATCCACGAGAGGGTTCTCATTTGGTCCCGTGGCAAAAGTCTTCAGAAATGTGAATAGCTGTCGCCGTTCTTCAGACGTTACTATGCCATCCTCACATATATCTTCAATGAGCCGTTTCAGATCCCTCATCGGCCACTCATGGCACTCTTCCTCATATTGGGTCAGCCACTTGTACAGCATGATTATCTCATCATTGTCGACAACGCCATCGTAAATTACGGCGGCGGCCATGCCTTGGAGTTCGGACGCCGCACGCGCAACGATATGTGGGCGATTCCACTGGCGCATCCTGCCCTCATCGAGATCATAATCATTAATGTCCATAGCCACCTCCTGCATCAGAGTCGCTTCTAAACATTCCCCCAGACCTTATGGCTGAAGCTTCGTGGATTCAGCCGCTATTTTGATAAAAGTAGT
>CALMYG010000035.1 GCA_937873455.1 uncultured Verrucomicrobiota bacterium | reverse complement strand
GCCGCGCTTCGCGAATGGAAATTTTACCGTTGATTCCCGGTTTTGGGGGCGGTACTATGGATGGCTTATTGGTCGGTGGGTGTAGCTCAGTTGGTTAGAGCGTCAGGTTGTGGTCCTGAATGTCGCGGGTTCGAATCCCGTCACTCACCCCATTTTCGCTGCCGTCATCTTCCAGCCGCCAACGTTCGCGCGGGACGTTTTCCTGGAAGTGGTTTTCCGCGTTGGGTGTTGAACGTTGTCAAAAAAAATCCTCATCGTGGGCTCCGGAGGTCGGGAACATGCCCTGGCCTGGAAGCTGTCGACCGACAGCGCCGCGCCGGTTTTGTTCTGCGCACCCGGCAATGCCGGTACCGACCGCGTCGCCACCAATCTTGACCTCGCCGCCACCGATCTCGACGGCCTGATCGCCTGGGCGGAACAACACCGGCCAGACTTGACGGTGATCGGCCCGGAGGCGCCGCTGTGCGCGGGCCTGGCCGATCAACTGCTCGCGCGGGGCCTGAAGGTGTTCGGCCCGACCGCCGCCGCCGCCCAACTGGAAGGCAGCAAGGTGTTTTCCAAGGAAATCATGCGCGAAGCCGGCGTGCCCACCGGCGCCTCGGAATCCTTTACCGACGCGGAGGCCGCGAAGCGCTACCTACACGCCGTCGGCGCGCCCATCGTGATCAAGGCGGACGGTCTCGCCGCCGGCAAAGGCGTCACCGTCTGCGCGACCCTGGCCGAGGCGGAAGCCGCCATCGACGAAGCGCTGGTTCATCACGCGTTCGGCGCGGCTGGCCAGCGGGTGCTGATCGAAGAATTTCTCGATGGCGAAGAAGCCTCGATCCTCGCCCTGGTCGATGGCGAAACGATCGTGCCGCTGGAATCGTCGCAGGACCACAAACGCGCCCTGGACGGCGATGCCGGACCCAACACCGGCGGTATGGGAGCCTATTCGCCGGCCCCGGTGGTGACGCCGGATTTGTGGCCGGAAATTCGGGAAACCGTCTTCGCAAACACCGTGGCGGCGCTGCGCCGCCGGGGCATCGTGTACCGCGGCGTGTTGTATGCGGGCTTGATGTTAACCCCGCGGGGCTTGCGGGTGCTCGAATTTAATTGCCGGTTTGGCGATCCGGAATGCCAGGCGGTACTTGCGCGCTGGGCGGGCGACCTCCTGCCCGCGCTGGAGGCGTGCGCTTCGGGCGGCCTGACACCGGATCTGGTGCACTGGAAACCGGAACCGTCCGTCTGCGTGGTGATGGCGGCCGACGGCTATCCCGGCGCCTACGCCACCGGCGAGGAGATCTCCGGGCTGGCCGAAGCCGACGCGGTTCCGGGCGTCACGGTGTTTCACGCCGGAACCAAGCGCTTGAACGGCAAGGTGGTCACGGCAGGAGGACGTGTGCTGGGAGTGACCGCGTTGGGTTCGGATTTGTCCGGCGCGATCGCCCGCGCCTACCAAGCGGTCGATTGCATTCGTTTCCAAGGCGCGCACGCCCGCCGCGATATCGGCTGGCGCGCGATCGGAAAGGGGCGGTAACCGCCATGACAATCGCCACATCGCTTATTCGCTCCCCGCTGTTCCTGGCCGCGTTCGTATGCGGCCTGTCGGCCGTATCGCTTCACGGTCAAAACGGCGGCGAACCGGAAACGCCCGCAACCACCAACGGCATCGCCCCCACCCTCGCGAAGCAACTGGAAGCGCTGGGGTTGGATGTGGATCTCGAACAAGCCAACCGCGCGACCACCCTGGCCGTGGTGCAAACCCTCGATCCGCAAGCGCGCATCGTGACGGAGGAAGACTGGATCGCCCTGCGCGATCAACGCGAAGGGTGGTGGTATCTGCCGGGATTTCGCATCACCATGTCGAACGGCTTTCCGGTCATTCAGGACATCCTACCCGGCTCGCCGGCCGAGGCGGCGGGCCTGCTGACCGGCGATGTGATCCTTGAAACCGGAACCAACCGGATCACCCGCATCAGCCTGCCGGAAGCACAAAACCGGCTGCGCGCGGTTCAAGCCGGCGACTTCAACCTGCGCACCGTCCGGGGCGACGCCACCAACCGAGTGACGCTTACCCTCGTCCGCCTGCCGCAGCCCGCCATCGAAACCGCTGAACTGTTTCCCAATCACATGGGGTATATCAAGGTCAACGGGCTGTATCCGGGGGCCGGACGGGACATTGTCAGCCAGGTGCGCGCATGGTCGGAAACCGGACGCGACGGGGTGTTGCTCGACCTGCGCGGAGCGGGCGGCGCCGATACCGCCGCCATCGTACACGTGGCGAGCTTGTTTGCGGTGGGCGGGCAGTTTCTTTTTGCGTTTCGCGATCATCACCACCAGGACCTTGAGGTATTCAAGGCCACCGACGGCAAGCCGGTCACCCTGCCGCTCATGGTCCTCATCGACCGCAACACCCGGGGCGCCGCGGAAATTTTGGCCGCCGTACTGAACCACGTCGCCCGTACCTCCCTGCTGATCGGTGAAACCACCGCGGGAGATTTCAACCTTCGCGAAGTGGTTACCCTCGGCGGCCAGCCGGTCTACCTCGCCACCAAGGTGGTCGATACCGCCGACGGCTGGCGTTATAACGGACAATTCGGCGTGGAACCTTCGGTGTTCATTCCCGAAGATCAACGGGACACCCACCCCTACGAACCGGCAGTCGATCCCCTGGACCGGCGACAACGCCTGGAAATCGAGGACCGTGATGCCGCCCTCCGGCGGCGCGTCCGGGGCGATGGCGTCCTTGAGCGGGCGGTGGACATTGTTGTCGGGCTGAAATCCTTGCATAAAGGCGGGGGCGCGGTATCTTCTTCAGACCCATGAAGCAGGTCTTATTTGTATGCACCGGCAACATTTGCCGCAGCCCCATGGCCGAATATCTGTTCAAGGCCCGGGTGGCCGGTCGCCTGCCCTGGACGGCAGGTTCAGCCGGCACGGCGGCGAGCGCGGGTTGGCCGGCCAGCGAAGAGGCCGTAGCGGCTCTGCGGGAAAACGACATCGATGCCCGCGGGCACCGCAGCCGGCCGCTTACCCGCGATTTGGTGCGGGGCGCCGATCTGATTGTCGCCATGACCGAGCGACACCGGCAGGACGTGTTGCGGCTCGATCCGGCGGCGGCCGGGCGGACGTTTTTGATGACCGGCTTCGGGGCGGCGGACCGGATTCGGGACATACCCGACCCGATCGGATCGCCGCTGGATGTTTACCGCCGCACGCGGGACATCCTGGATGCCGCGATGGCGGATGTGATTCTTTATTTGATGGAAAACGAGCGGGCTGCGCCCGAACAGGAAAGGTTGAAAACAATGACGATGGTGCTCGGCGCCGATCACGGCGGGTTTGAACTGAAAGAAACGATCAAGCGGATGCTCGACGCGCGCGGGGTACAAGCCGAAGACCTCGGCGCCCATGCCGCGGAATCCGTGGACTACCCCGACTACGCCGCCCGGGTTGCCGCCCGCATCAGCGAAGGCAAAGCCGAGCAGGGCCTGCTCATCTGCAAAAGCGGCATCGGCATGAGCATGGCCGCCAACCGCTTCCCGCATGTTCGGGCCGCCTTGGTCCGTGATGCCTCCGACGCCCGGCTTGCCCGCAGCCACAACAACGCCAACGTGCTCGTCCTCGGCGCCGACGCGGTCGGCGAAATTGAAGCGATTCTCGACGCCTGGCTCGCCACCTCGTTTGAGGGCGGTCGCCACGAACGCCGCGTCGGTAAAATCGAAGCGGTCGGGGCCGACCTCCAGGCGCTCGACGCGGTCGCCGCGACCGACCCGGAAATTTTCACGGCCATTCGGCATGAGGAACAGCGCCAACGCCGCAATATCGAATTGATCGCATCGGAAAACTACACCAGCCGGGCCGTGCGCCAGGCCTGTGGTTCCGTGCTGACCAACAAGTACGCCGAAGGCTATCCGGCCAAACGCTGGTACGGCGGTTGCGAATGCGTCGATGACGCCGAAACCCTCGCCATAGAACGGGCCAAACAACTCTTCGGGGCCGAACACGCCAACGTGCAACCGCACAGCGGCAGCACCGCCAACATGGCGGTCTATTTTGCCATGCTGGAACCCGGCGATACCATCCTCGCCATGAACCTCGCCCACGGCGGTCACCTCACCCATGGCCACAAAATGAATTTTTCCGGGCGCTATTACCAGGTCGTGCCCTACGGCGTGGACCCGCAGACCGAGCGGATCAACTACGACGAAATCGAGCAACTCGCCGAAACCAACAAACCCAAGCTGATCTGCGCCGGCGCCAGCGCCTACTCGCGGGTGATCGACTTTCCGCGCCTGCGCGCGATTGCCGACAAGGTCGGCGCGCTGCTCATGGTGGACATGGCCCACATTGCCGGACTCGTCGCCGGGGGCGCTCACCCCAACCCGGTGCCGTACGCCGACTTCGTCACCACCACCACCCACAAGACCCTGCGCGGTCCGCGCAGCGGCTTGATTCTGTGCCGTGAGCAGTTCGCCAAGGAGGTAGACAAACAGGTGTTCCCCGGCATCCAGGGCGGACCGTTGATGCACATCGTCGCGGCCAAAGCCATTTGTTTTCACGAAGCGCTCCAGCCGGCGTTCAAGGAATATGCCCGCCGGATAGTCGACAACGCCCAGACGATGGCGGAAGCCCTCAGCCGGGCCGGGTTGCGTATTGTATCCGGCGGCACCGACAATCACGTCATGCTCGTCGACCTCACCCCGATCAACCAAACCGGCAAGGATGCCGCCATCCTGCTGGATGAAGCGCTGATTACCGTCAACAAAAACGCGATTCCGTTCGACACCAAAAGCCCCTTCGTCACCTCCGGCATCCGTATCGGTACGCCGGCGGTCACCACGCGCGGGATGGGCGGCGAGGAAATGCAGAAAATTGCCGGCTTTATCGAGCGCCTGCTGAAAAATCCCGGCGATGCCGCGGTCATTCGCGACGTGCGTGAAGACGTGATCGCCCTGACCGACCGCTTCCCGGTACCGTAACGATCATCCCCACATGGTGGTGCGCAAAAGCGAGGAGACCCGGCGCTTGGCGCGATCTTGCTGCGTGCGGTCAGGTTTTCCGGAAGGATCAATACTCGAAACTGACCGGCGTTGACGCTTCGGTTCCGAAGGACAACCGCCCGCTGCCTGGCGTGAGGGAGGTGGCGTCCACCCGCAGCATGATCACCGGCTTGTCGAGCGAAGGCGCTTCGACCGCGGCCAGCGCGTCTTCCACGGCGGCCGGCCACGCTTCGTCTTGCGTGGAGGCGATCATCGGGGTCACGTCGGGCGGCGACAGGGGAGCGACCTCGGCGGTGATCGAAGGTCCGCTGGTTTCCATTCGCATGTACGCGCCAGCGCCGACCAGGACCAGGACCATCACGGCCAAACCGTAGGCCACGGCCGGCGAAGGCGCATCCAAGGCCAGCCATTCGCGCATCCGCGCCAACCAGCCCATGCGCCCGCGATTTTCCAAACGCGTCATCACATCCGAGCGGCAGCGCGCCAGCGCGCCGGGATGCGGCTGTTCGTAGCGCTTCAGCGCCATCAGGCGCTGCACCATCAACTGGCCGTCCACCTGCTTTTTCAGTTCAGGATCGCGCAGCAATACGGCTTGCGCCTCGGGGGGCAAAGGCTCCCCGGCATGCTCAAGGCAATAGGTTTTCCAATCAACGACTTCTTCTTTCATGGTGCGTACTCGGCTAATTCCGCCTGTAATATCTGTCTCGCATAAAACAACCGCGACCGCACGGTGCCGGAGGACACCTTCAACATCCGGGCAATTTCGTCATGCGGAATGCCTTGAATGTCATGCAGCACCACCACGGTCCTGTGTTTTTCTGACAGGGTCTGAAGAGCCGCGTTCAATTTTTCCTGCAGTTCGGACAAGGTGGCATCCCGGAAGGGGGATTCCTTGGCGGAAAGCTCGACATAGGCGGGATCGCGCTCCACCCCGACATCCATGTCGTCCAGGCTGATACCCGACCGCTTGTTTCGGCGCTTCACGTAGTTGATCGCGCGGTTGACGGCGATGCGGTAGACCCAGGTGTAGAAGGATGAATCGCCCTTAAACCGTTTGAGGGCGGTATAGGCTTTGTAGAACACCTCCTGGACGAGGTCCTCGGCGTCCTCCTTGTTGGAGGTCATGTTGTAGACCAGCGCGTAAATTTTCTTTTGATAGCGCTGCATCAACACGCTGTACGCGGCGATATCCTGCCGTTGCGCCCGGGCGACCAATTCCTGGTCGGTCGGATCCTCCGCCGCCTCCGGCGGTTTTATTTCCCGGGATTTCATGACGCAACCGGGAGGGTTATTCGGCCATCACGGGTTCACCGGCTTCCCGGCCCGCTTCAATGGCCCGGTTGATCGCCTCGACAAACTGTTCCAGCCCGGTCGCGGGAACGATGATGGTATCGCGCCGCCCGCCTACATCTTCGGTAATGCGCAGAAAACGCCCGCGCGGATTTTCCTTCAAATCAAAATAAAACTGTTTTCGTTCGATCTGTATACGATCGGTTATGATCAAGTCGTCCACGTCCCTATCTCCCTTAAAAAAGCTGTTAATACGTTTTAGCGAACGCAGGGCGTCCGCCGGAAGTAAAAAATTTCCCGCGATGGTAGGGTGCCATGCCGGGATCGGCAAGAACGAAACGCGCTAAAATGGATCAAACAAGGAGTTATCGTCCGGGCCGAACCATCCAATGCCGACGGCATCGTGCCGGGCGCTGAACCGCACGTCGAGGGTTTCGGCGGAGATGCGCCCGTCCACCCAGACGACGTTGGCCAAGCCATCATGGCGAAAATGAATGGACGGCGTCGCCCGGTACGTTTCCACCGGGCGGTTGTCGGCGATGTGATAATAAGCTTCCGCGAAGGAGTATTCGATGAGGCGTCCGCGGCCTTGCGCACCTTCCAGAAAGGCGGCGTCGGTAAACATCACGGTGCGCGAAGGGTCGGCAATCCCGCCGGGCGGCATCCCGCGTTCCGCGCCGCGCTCGAGTCCATGGCGATACGCCTGCGAACCCACGCCGCGCACGTTATACCCGTAGCCGCCGCAACCCGCCTCATATCCCGGCTCGCGAATCCGAAAGCTCGGGCATTCTTTTATCCCGCCCGACTCGCCGACATACGGCGCCAACGGTCCTTCCGCCATAACAAAGCGTTGGTTCCGGGCCGCGCGCGCGCCGTGCCAGCGCATCGTGTTGCGGCCCCAAATATCCGGCGCGGCGGCGACAAACGAACCATGATCGGTGGCATACGCGTAATTGGCCAGCGCCAGTTGCCGCAAGTTGCTTGCGCAATAGGCCCGCAACGAAGCTTGGCGCGCACCGGCCAGCGCCGGAGCCAGCAGCGCCGCCAACAGCCCGACAATCGATACCACGACCAGCAACTCGATCAACGTGAAGCCGGACGAGACCAACGCGACCCGCCCAGCGGCACGTTTTTCCAAACCTTGCCTGCCTGCCAGCCCCGCACGCCTGCGTGGGGCAGGCTGGCTCCCTCCCGCATGTCGGGAGGGCGGGCAGGCAAGGTTTGGAACTTTTTGCCGTCGGTTTTTCCAAACATTGGAACTTTTTTTCATGGCGAGGCAGGAATCGTTTGTTCAACCCGGAATAACGCCATGGCGTGGTTGGCGGGAAGGTTGATTTCCAGCATGGCGCCGGTACCGGCCAGCGGTCCGCCCAGGTTCGACCAGTCGCCGGCGGCGAATACCTGCGGCTGATAGGTGCGGCCTTCGTAGCCGTGCCAGCGGGCGACCGGCGCGCCATCGTTCATCGCCAGCAAAACCCCCGCGAGATGAATCACGCCGACCCCGCGCAGGTCAAAACCATCGGACATGCTGGTAAAGGAATCGAACGGATCAAGAATGGGGTTGCCGAAATCGTCCGTGGTGGAGCCATCGCCCACGGCATCGGTCAGCCGCACGTAGGCGATCCGGTTGAGATCCACCAGGCCGTTGGTGACGTTCGGGTGATGGCGCAGCCAGTCGAGATCGAACGGGGTTCCAAATGGGAGCGCGTGTTTTCCGGCGAGCCCGTCCACGCCGGTTACATCGGTCATGGCAAAAGCCGGCCCGAACGGCGTGGCGAGATTGGTGGGATGATAGGTGACCGGGAAGCGCGCCCACGCGTTGGTGGTGGTGGCCACTTCGACAAACGCAAACTCGGCGAAGGTTAAGCCATCATAGTCGAAGGCGTTTTCAAATACCGCAAAATCCGGGCCGGGACCGTTGATGATGGCATCCGCAAATTCCAACGTGATCGAACCGCCATTGCCGAGGGCGAGCAAATTGCCGAGCGGCCATTCGTCGGGATCAAACGACGCCGGACGCCCGAGAATCGCAGCGGCGGGAGAGGTGGTCGACGCACCGGAAGCGTCGCGGGCAAAGCCGCCGCTATCCGGATCCGGACGGGTGAAGTCGCGGTACGCCGCCGCCCACCCGCGAAACACGGAAGACGTACCCGGAATGCCCTCGGTCGATGCCGCGAAGCGCACGAGGTGCAAGTCGCTGGAGAAATTAAAGAAGAAATCCGAATACACGGCGAGCAATTGACGGCGGGCGGCGTCCCAATGGATGCGCCCGATGCCGAAGTTGTTCAGACCGTCCACGGCGAGGACGCGACGTTCGCGGCCTGTTTCGACATCGTATTGGGCGAGCCGGTTGCCGAAACCGGAGACCGCGTGGAGAAGGCCGTTGTGATCGAAGGCCAGGTAGCTGGCGGTGAGGTTGACCACCGGTTCGCCGTCGGCGAGGGAAAGGTTCCCGGCGGTCAGTTGCGCCGGGGTAAAGCGCACGATGCCGCCGCCGGTCTGGGTCGCGACGTACAGGCGATCCTGTTCGTCAAATGCGAGGCCGCCGGAAGGTCCGCCGATGTGGATCACCTCGACCACCGAGGTGGTCGCCGGCTGGTAACGGAAGACCTTCGCGCCAAGCGTGCCGGGGTTGGCGGCGATGAACAATTCCTGCGCGGCATTGACCGCCGCGTCATAGATCCCGTCCAGCCCGCCGCGATCCTGAAAGGCGCCGAGCCCATCGATGACGCCATGACGTGAAGGAAAGGGGAACGCGAAACTTTGGTCATACGCGGCGTGAAGATCGCCGTCGCGGAAACGCAGGAAGCCGGCGCTGACATTGGGCGGCAACGTTCCGGCTGCGGCCGGGGCGCCGTTGGTCAGGTTGACCGCCCAGATATTCGTGCCGGCGCTGAGGTAGGCCTTGTCGCCGGCGATGTCCAGACCGCCGAACAGGACAAATTGCCCCGAGGTATCGGCGATCGTCTCGCTGCGGTAACCCGTTTGCGGCAGGTAGAATGCCGGGGCGGGAGCGGTGAAGGAAACACTTACGAACAAAAGCCCGGAAATCCGGGCCAATAACCGACGATGCATGACGACCTTTCTGCCCCTTGCGCGGGGGCGATTTCTCCCCGCGAAAGTCAGCCAAGACGTCAAACCGGACGGCTCCGCCTTCCCTCGCGAAAGGAGATGCGTTGCAGGATCGGCTCGTCTTCTGGCTCATCCGCCCGCGCGGCGCCTTCCCATTCGCCGAAGCGAAAAGTGGCGTGAATGCCGACGGTTTCCCGCTTGCGCGGGATCGGATTTACAGCGGCGCGACCGCGTCCGGTTTTCACGGACTTCCGTTAGTCGAGCCTGCATCGGAATACTTCAAAGAACATCGCCAGCATGAACCTCCCGGGGCAGGGCGGTCAATCCACAATTTCGGGAAAAACCGAGCGGGCTGCGCTTGTAGAACAATACGGCAGTCGATTCCTTTTGTCATTCCGAGCGCAGTCGAGGAATCTCAACCGCATAAGGAGGCTAAGATGTCTCGACTTCGCTCGACATGACCCGTGCCTTCGATCAGAGCAGGGTAACCTTGGCAATGTACGGCAGTTCGCGGTAGCGGCTGTCGTAGTCGAGGCCATAACCGACGACAAAATGATCGGAAATGGTAAACCCGACAAAGTCGGCCTTGCACGGGATGATCCGCCGTTCCGGCTTGTCGAGCAACGCGCAGGTCAGCACACGAGCCGCGCCCTTTTCCTTGAGCCATTGAGTGGCGAAGGTCAGGGTGCGACCGCTGTCGAGAATATCATCAATGACCAGCACTTCGGCCCCGGCCACATCGACGGTGATATCCTTGGTCACCTTCACCGTGCCGGAGGACTCCATCCCGCCGCCGTAACTTTCCAGGGTGAGAAAGTCGATGCGGGGGTGAACGCCGTGTTGATAGAGATCGCGGACGAGATCGGCAAGAAACATAAAACTGCCGCGCAGAATACCGATCATCACAAAATTTTCCGCGCGGCAATGCGGTTCCATTTCGGTGACGAGATCGTCCACGCGGCGGGCGATGTCGTCGGCGCTGATCAGGATGTCATGAATGTGATGCGGCTTCATAATGAACGCCCCCTACCCTACCAACGACGGCGGGAACGGCAAGCGGATTAAAATGCGCCCAGACGCAACAACACCAGCGTGCAGGCGTCTTCCACCTCGATGCCGGCATGGCGCAAGGCTTCGGCCAACGCGGGGTTTTCCGCGCCGGGGTTAAAGATGACCCGCCGGGGCCGAAGCCGCAACAGGGCGCTGGTCATGGTCGCGCTGTGCGCCGGGCTGACATATACGGTCACCGTATCCACCCCGCCTTCGGGAAGCGCCTCCAGATTCGGCGCCGCCGGCACGCCCGCAACTTCGGTGTGCGCGGGGGTGACGGGAATGACGTCGTGACCAAATTCACGCAGCAGGCGCACCGCCTGGTTTGCGTAGCGCTCGGGTTTGGGCGACGCGCCGAGAACGGCTACCTTCATGACAACCATTCGGCTGCTTGTTTTGCGGCATAGGTGAGAATCATATCCGCGCCAGCGCGGCGGATGGCGGTGAGCGATTCAAGCACGGCGGCGCGCTCGTCCAACCAGCGGTTCCTGGCGGCGGCTTTGATCATCGCGTATTCGCCGCTGACTTGGTAGGCCGCTACCGGAACCGTCACGGCGGCCCGGACTTCCGCGACGACATCGAGGTACGGCAGGGCCGGCTTCACCATGACGATGTCGGCGCCTTCTTCAACATCAAGCAACACTTCCCGGATTGCCTCACGACGATTGGCCGGGTCCATTTGATAGGTTTTTTTATCGCCGTGGCGCGGCGCGGAATCCAAGGCGTCGCGAAAGGGCCCGTAGAATGCGGAGCAATACTTGGCCGAATAGGCCAGGATACCGGTTTCCGAAAAACCGCTGCCGTCGAGTACGCGGCGAATCGCCCCCACCCGCCCGTCCATCATGTCGGACGGGGCGACAACATCGGCCCCGGCTTCGGCCTGTGCCAGCGCCATGCCGCACAAGATTTCCACCGAGCGGTCGTTGACCACCTTGCCGCGTTCGACGAAGCCGTCATGGCCGTCCGAGGAGTAGGGATCCATGGCCACATCGGTGATCACGGCCAGTTCCGGCACGGCGTTTTTGATCGCCTTGATTGTGGTCGACAACAGTCCTTTGGGGTTCAGTGATTCGGTGGCGACCTCGTTTTTGCGGGCCGGGGGAATCACCGGAAAAAGCGCAACCGCGGAAATGCCGAGTTTATAGGCCTGCCGCGCTTCCTTGACCGCGAGGTCGCGGGTCAGGCGGAATACGTCGGGCATCGAGGCAATGGCGGACCGCCGGTTGCGGCCTTCGGCCACGAAGATGGGGAGGATCAAACTCCCGGGGCTGAGGGTGGTTTCGCAAACCAGCCGGCGAATCGCGGCGGACCGCCGGTTGCGGCGGGGACGTTGAATCAGCGCATCAAAATAATTTTCCATGCCGCCCATCGTGCCCGAAGGCGGGGCGGCAATCAATGGATTTTGCCGACAACATGCGCCTTTCTCCTTGCCATGACCGGTTACAATCGCCAGCTTATCCGCCATGAAATACCCGGTAGTAATCACCCTGTTCGCCTTGCTGACGGCCGCCGCTTGTTCCACGCCACGCCCGACCGCTTCCACCCTCTTGACGCCGGAAGAAAAAACCGCGCTGATGAAACGGGCCAAGCCGGTGCAAACGTTCGGTCTCACGGCGTACAACTCCGACCGCGGCCCGATCTTCGCCGGGGCTTTTCGCCAACACCAGAACCATGTCGGGCGCGTCGAGTTTGCTTCGGAGAAAAACACCACCGCGCCGATCATTCCCATTCAGGATGGCAAGGTGTTGTTGCTGATCGACTCGTCCGCCGCGGAAAGCTGGCTCCGCCCCGAGACCGCCACCGCCCTGAACGTCACGGTCCTGACCGGCCCGGCGCCGCTGGAGAAAACCCCGGGTCACGTGTACGATCCCGTAGGCGGCTTTGCCGGCGTCCTGCCCCGGTTCTCGATTGAAAAACTGTTTGTCGAAAATGGCGTGTTTTACATCCGCAACGCCCGTGGCCCGCTGGATGGCCTCACCCGCTGGGAAAAATCGCCGCTCGACGGCGTGTTGGGGGCGGACTTTCTCCGGTCCTTCGAGTTTGTTCGCATCAGCTTGCGGGGAAGGCACATCGTATTTTCCGGCGGCAACGTTTACCCCTACGCCGCCAACGCGATTGCCACGCTCCCCCTGATCGACGTCCAGGGCGGGCTCGGCGTCGAGGCCATGGTCGATGGGGAACGCATGCCGGTGCTGATTGATCTCGCCGGCGACTTTGAGTTCGCCCTCGAAAAGCCCGCAACCCCCAAACTGCGGCAACTGACCCTCGGGGACATCGTGTTCCGGCAGGTGGAGGTTGACTCCGCCTTTGAACTCGGCCTGGGCATGACCTCTCCGCCACGTATCGGGCGTCAACTGCTGGAACGCTACGACCTGGTCATCAGCCAAAAGGGAAGCCAGTTGCTGTTTGAGCGGCCGACCCGCTGACGCCCAGCACAGCGCCGGGTTCTCTTCCCGAAGCGGCAAAAATAACACGGCCCCGAACTTTTCGTAACGATTTTGTTAGCCAACGATGAGCGAATCGTTATTATTCCGCCCATGACAACAACATCTACTGTTCAAGGGTTGATCGCCCATTATCCGAAAGGATTCCGGGCGCGGCGCGGGTTGAACTGGTTTTCTCTGGGGCTCATGTACGCCTCCTATTACATGTGCCGGTACAACTTCCGGTTTGCCGGTCCTGGCATGAATGAGGAGTTTGGATTTCGGGCCACCGACCTTGCCAACTTGTGGGTGCTGTGGTCTCTGGCTTACGGTACCGGACAACTCGTAAACGGACTTTTCAGCGATCGCATCGGCGGCAAATGGTCCATGCTCATCGGGGCAATCGGCACCATTGTGTGCAATTTCATTTTCGGCTTCTCGTCGTTTGTGGGCACGTTCTCCACCTTTGCCCTTATCGCGCTGATGAACGGGTGGTTCCAGTCTTACGGCGCACCGGGCATGATCAAAATCAACGCGGCCTGGTTTCAACGCACCGAGCGTGGCACATTTGCCGGTATTTTTGGCATCATGATCCAGTTGGGCCAGCTCGCCATCAACACCCTCGCGCCGTTTCTTCTCGCCGGCTTCACACTATCGCTGTGGGCCATCGGCACGTGGGTTGTTGAGCCGGGCGATTGGCGTGTTCTGTTTATCATTCCGCCCTTCGTAACGGTTGCCGCGGCGATCTTCATGTTTTTCGCGGTGAAAGAGGAGCCCGCCGCCGCCGGTTACCCCAACGTGATCGAAGATGAAATCGACAACTCTATTGGAACCCGCGTAAGCCTCAAGGAATCATTCGCCAAAATCTTCACGCACCCGCTGGTCTGGTTCTACGCCATCGCCTACGCCTCGACCGGCGCCGTCCGCCACAGCTCCGATCAACTCTCCGTCATGTTTTTCACCGAACAGCTTGGCATCAATTGGCGGGCCAAGCCCATTGCGGTGCTCTTAATCATGAACCTCATGACTGCCGCCGCGGTCGTTGGTTCCATCGCCGCCGGCTTCATCAGCGATAAATTTTTTAAAGGCCACCGTTCACCCGTCGCCATGGTACTCTACTTTACCGAGGCGGTTGTTCTTACCGCCGCCGCCGCCGTCATGCTGGCCGGCTTTATTCAGCCCGGAACGCTTGGTATTTTTCTAGGCGGATTGTTCCTGGTCTTAACCTCGCTCACGGTCAATTCCACCCACTCCATCGTCGGCGCGGCCGCGCCGATGGATATCGGCGGCAAAAAAATGGCCGGATTCGCGGCCGGCGTCATCGACTCTTTCCAATATTACGGTTCAGCGGTCTGCCTATTCATCACCGGTATTGTGTTGAAGAAATACGGCTGGGCAGGATGGTATCCCGTCATGATCAGCTTCGCGCTCATGGGTGGATTCGCCATGCTGATGCTCACCCGCAAACAAAAACGCATGGCCAGCGGCGAAGCCTGAGGCGGGGAGCCGGCTATCCGAGCCAAGACGCAAACCCATCGGAGGAGCGGTGCTACCGACACATCCGTCAGGGGTTGATGATACGCAAAATCCGGATTACGCGCCGGTTTCCGGTTTACGGAAGATCGTCTCCATCCATTCCGACGGCAATTCGCTGACGGATTTCCGCAACCGCTCCTGCCACCAGTTGGTCTTATCAACGAGGTCTTCTTTCTCGTACCGGTGTTCGATCAACTTGAAGTGATCGCGGTGGTAGAGGACCACGTCGATCGGAAAATCCACGTCTGCGGCGCTGATCCGGGTGGAGTCAAACGCGAGCGAGCCGACCTTGAGGGCGTGTCGCATGGAATCGTCAAACTTCAAGGTGCGGTCGAGAACAGGTTTGCCGTATCCGGTCGCGCCGATGATGTAATACGGCGTTCCGATGCCGACCTCCACCCAGTTGCCCTGTGGATAAAGCATGTAAAGCTTATGCTCATGGTCGTTGGCCATCTGGCCGCCGATGAGGGTGTGGATGTTAAAGTGGAGACCGCTCTCGTGCAGCGCCTCCTTGTCCTCCTTGGCCACCCGGCGGATTTGTTCGGCGAATCCGTTGACCGCCTTGAACAGACGGTCAAACTCCGCGGAGCGAGCGTCCCACATTTCCTCGAAGTAGGTCAGGGCCTTGTCCCGCACCGAGCGCAAGCCCGAGGTCATGAGAAACATCGACTGTCCCTCCGCCTGGTACGTCACGATTTTACGGGCGACAATACATTCACTTCCGGACGTCACCCGGGTATCCGCGATGCCGACCAGTCCGTCTTTTACACGCATGCCTAAACAAAATGTCATGGCCGGGAAGGTAGTGGGGGCGTCGGAAAAAGTCACGCGTGTTTGCCGACGGAGATTTGCACATGAAGGTTTGGCCCGGTTGTGGTACGGTTCGTCTATGTCCTCTGAATCCTCCCTGCTGACCGAACCGGTCCCGCGCCTGGTGCTGCGCCTGGCGATCCCGGCGAGTGTCGGCTATTTTTTCAACACCCTGTACAACTTGATTGACACCTGGTTTGCCGGAAGCCTTTCCACGGAGGCGCTGGCTGCGCTGGGCATGTCGTTTCCGGTGTTTTTTGTGGTCATTGCGGTGGCATCCGGACTATCGACCGGCGTGTCGGCGCTGCTGGCCAACGCGCTGGGCGCGGGACGTCACGAGGAGGCCCGAACGCTGGGCACCCAGGCGATAACCTTCACGCTGCTGGCCTCGGCGGTGGTGACCTGCGGCGGGGCGCTGGGAGCGGGGCCGGTTTTCCGCGCGCTCGGCGCGGCCCCCGAAGTCGCGCACCTGGCCACCCGCTACATGGTCATCATCTTTTCCGGCAGCGTCTTTTTCAACGTCAACCATGTGATGAACGCCTGCCTGGTCGCCCGGGGTGACACCACCACCTACCGCAACGTGCTCATCGCCGGAGTGGGGTTAAACGCGATCCTGGACCCCTGGTTTATTTACGGGGGTTTCGGCTTGCCCGCGTTGGGATTTGACGGGATCGCTTTATCCACCGTGATGATTCAAGCGGCCGCGTGCGGCTATTTGTACCGGTGCGCCCGGCGTCGCCAGGCGGTGGCGGCATTCGCTCCGGGTAATTTGCGCTTAAGCGCCGAGGCCGCCGGCGCCATATTCCGCCAGAGCGGTCCGGCCATGATCAACATGATGACCATTGGCCTTGGCATCCTGATTCTCACCTACTTCGTGAACGAACACGGCACGGCGGCGGTCGCGGCGTACGGATTGGCCACACGCATCGAGCAACTGGTCTTGCTGCCGGCGATCGGTCTGAACCTCGCCGTACTGGCGATTGTCGGGCAGAACAACGGAGCCGGCCGGCCAGACCGCATTCGGGAAACCATGCGCGCCGCCCTGCGGTATGGCTTGTATGTGCTGATACCCGGATTTTTACTGCTGGTGGTCTGGCCGGACAAAAGCTTGGCCCTGTTCACCGATGATCCCGACGTGCAAGCCATCGGGGTCCAATACCTGCGGATGGCGGGGTTTGTGTTGTATGCCTATGTCATTTTATTCGCGCTCACCGCCGCGCTGCAAGCGATCAAGCAACCCATGTATGCGGTATGGATTGGCTTATACCGCCAGATCGTCGCCCCGGTGGCGATCATTTACGGGTTGAGCCGCTTCGCCGGTCTTGGGATCTGGAGCGTCTGGATTTCGATCGCCTTCACCACGTGGTCCGCCGCATTGTTCACCCTCTGGTACGCCGGAAAACGTTTAAGGTCAACGGCTCACCCTTCATGAAACGTGAACATGCGATTTTGATGAAAGTGGCGCCCCCGGGTTGAAAATACCCGGAATGGCCTTACCGTGACGTGTAACAAAGGATTGACTATGGAACCAACGTATCCCCCATTCAGCTTGTCCCGTCTTCTGAACACCGTGTTCAGTCCTGACAAAAAAGAAACCATAGGCGTGTTGATCGACCTGCCCAATCCGCGTGATGTCGCCGATCTGGCATTTCTCCGGCAACCGGAATTGACCATCCAGCGCATCGCCTGGGAGACGTTTTACCGCGGCCTGAAAAACGGCGTGGCCACCGAGTTGGGCTTGGAGCTTGGCGGTTTTTATGCCTATGCCATTACCGGCGGCAGCAATTTGGACCTGCCTGATGAAGCCTGGGATGTCGACGGACGGCAGGTATCGCTGGAAAAAGATGTTTACCCCAACCACGGAATTCTCCTTTGTATTTCGACCTATTCCGCCACCGCTCCGCTTACCGCGTTCGCGAAGCAGTACGGGTTCCGCGGGGCCACGTTGCACGGCGTCAACAACATCATTCTCGCCTCGGGATTGAGCGTGGATTACCGGGAAGTCAGCCGGGAAGCGGAAAAACTGCGCCTGGCCATGACCCGGGCCGACGCCTTTGAAATCGACTTTCAAATCAACGGCGCCACCCACACCCTGCGCCTGGAAATCGGCGGGCAGGAGGCTCACAAGAGCCATGGCCTGTGCCCGCCGGGAGCCCCGGACGTCGCCAACCTCCCCGCCGGCGAAGTGTATTACGTACCGACTTCGGCCAGCGGATTTTTCCCGATGGTTTACGAAGACGGCACCATTGGCCTGATGCAGGTGGAAGACGGTCACGTCACCCACGCCAGCCTGATCGAAGGCCATCCGGAAACCGTGGATGCTCACAACCAAAAACTCGCCGCCGATCCGGCCACCGGGATCATCGGTGAACTCGGCTTCGGCACCCAACGCCTCCCGGTTTCGGGACGCGACATCCAGGACGAGAAAATTCTCGGGACCCTGCACGTCGCGACCGGGCGCAGCGATCATCTCGGCGGCGATTGCGTGCCGGATAGTTTTACCGACAAAAGCCACGCCACCCATGACGACATCCTGTTCGCGCCGTTTAAAACGCCGAAAATCCATGTTTCCCAGGCGCGTATGTACCGCGACGGCAAGGTCGTGCCGGTTATTGAACAGTACCAACCCGCGGCCCATCTGATTGCCGCGATGACCGGCGCATGACCGCGGGGTATGAGTCGCGGGAGGCGCGGGAGCAGTACCTGTTCTTCCACTATGGACAGCCGCGCGAGTACCTACCCTACCCGAACGGACCACACGACGCCATCGGCTACCCGTGGCGCGCGGTCGAAGCCCTGCTGCACCCGGAGTTGTTGCCGGCATCGGCGCGCGCGCTGGATCTTGGATGCGCGGTCGGAAGGTCCAGCTTTGAATTGTCCCGGTCTTGCCGGCACGTGGTGGGAATCGACCTCTCCCGGTCATTTATCCGGGCCGCGCAGACCATGAAGCGTAACCAAGGCATGACCTTCGCGTACACCGTGGAAGGCGCCACGCGGCGAACCACCCGCTTACGCCTGCCCCGCGGGGTTCACCCGGACCGGGTGGTATTCCGGGTCGGCGACGCCCAAGCCCTGCCGTCCCGCCTCGGGCGCTTTGATGTCGCCTTGCTGCTCAACCTGATCGACCGCCTTCCCGATCCGGCGGTGGCGCTACAGCGGCTGATCGACGATCACCTCAATCCCGGCGCACAGTTGCTCATGGCCTCGCCATACACCTGGCTGGCGGAATACACGCCACCGTCACGCCAACTGGGCGGCACGCCGGCGTGCTCCACCTTCGATGCGTTGCGGGATCTCCTCGCCCCGCGCTTTCGCCTGCTCAAACGGGTGCAGCTTCCTTTTCTGATCCGCGAACATGCCCGCAAATACCAATGGAGCATGGCCGAGGGCACGGCTTGGCGCATGCGTTAAAGCTTGAATTAAATTACAAAACATTCAGGATGGTGGTTCTATTTTGTCATGACCACTACTACACGCAAAACCAGTTACACCTACGAGGACTTGCTGCTCTCCGGGCAGGGGGCCTTGTTCGGCGAAGGATCGGCCCGGCTGCCCAAGCCCAACATGCTGATGTTCGACCGGATTACCGATATCCGTTGCACCGACGAAAAGTCCGGCGCCGGAATCGTCCGTGCCGAGCTGGACATTCATCCCGACCTCTGGTTTTTCGGGTGTCACTTCCAGGACGATCCGGTCATGCCCGGCTGCCTGGGTTTGGATTCGCTGTGGCAGCTTACCGGCTTTTATCTGGCCTGGTCCGGCCACCTCGGCAAAGGCCGGGCGCTCGGCGTCGGCGAGGTCAAATTCGTCGGGCAGATTTTGCCCACCCACAAAAACGTGACGTATCAAATCGAGGTCAAGCGGGTAATCGCCCGCAAACTGGTCCTCGCCGTAGCCGACGGCACGGTGACGGTTGACGGCAAACAGGTCTACACCGCCACCGGCATGAAAGTCGGTTTATTTGAGTCCACGGAAGGCTTTTAGGAGATTACCTATGAGACGCGTCGTGATCACCGGCATGGGCATTGTATCCTGCATCGGCAATAACCCGGAAGAAGTGATTGGCTCCCTCCGGGAAGGCAAGTCGGGAATCGGCCCCCAGCCGGTCTACAAGGAATTGGGTTTTCGCAGCCACGTTGCCGGAATCCCCGCAATCAATATGGACCCGCTGATCGACCGCAAGGACCGGCGCTTCATGGGCGATGCCGCCGCATATTCGTATGTGGCGATGGCCCAGGCGATCGCCCAGTCCAGCCTCGGCCCGGAGATGGTATCCAACGAACGCACCGGTTTGATCGTCGGTTCCGGCGGCGCCTCGTCGAGCAATGTCGTCGAAGGCGCGGATACCGTACGCACCAAGGGCGTAAAACGGGCCGGCCCCTATCTGGTCACGCGTTGCATGACCAGCACCACCTCGGCGTGCCTGGCCACGCCGTTTAAAATCAAGGGCGTCAATTACTCCATCTCCTCGGCCTGCGCCACCAGCTTGCACTGCATCGGCAATGCCATGGAACTCATCCAGTGGGGCAAACAAGACATCGTCTTTGCCGGCGGCGGCGAAGAGGAACACTGGTCGTCGGCCATGATGTTTGACGCCATGGGCGCGCTCACCGCGAAATACAACGACACCCCGGCCACCGCTTCCCGACCCTACGACGCCAACCGCGACGGCTTCGCCATCGCCGGCGGCGGCGGCATCCTGGTCGTGGAAGAACGGGAACACGCCCTCCGTCGGGGCGCCCCCATCCTCGCCGAACTGGTCGGCTACGGCGCTTCGTCCGACGGCGACAACATGGTCGCCCCCTCCGGCGACGGCGCGGCACGCTGCATGAAACAGGCGTTGTCCACGGTTTCCGACCCCATTGATTATATCAACACCCACGGCACCTCGACCCCGGCCGGGGACATCACCGAACTCAAGGCCATTCGCGAAGTGTTCGGCAACGCGATTCCCCCCATCAGCTCAACCAAGGGGTTGTCCGGGCATTCGCTCGGCGCGGCCGGCGTCCATGAAGTGATTTACTGCCTGCTCATGATGCAACACGACTTCATCGCCGCATCGGCCAATATCGAAACCCTGGATCCGGAAGCTGAGGGCTTTCCCATTGTCCGGACCCGCCGGGACAACGCCGGCCTGAAAACGGTCATGTCCAACAGCTTCGGCTTCGGCGGCACCAACGCGACGCTCGTGCTGCGCAAGGCTTGAGCGACTACCGCCGCGCCAATTATCGGCCAATAGCACGGAGGCTCTAGCCTCTAATCGCTTCAATTTTCTCCTGGAAGACATTGACCAGCTTATGCTCTGGCAGCAGCTGCTCAATTCGCGGCCATAGCTTCTTCAGGAGTTCATGAAACCGCCTTCGTTTCATGTTTCCAAAGCGAAGATGAACAACCCAAGGTGGGGGCGATGAAAGCATGATGCGATTGGAAAAGTCCGTATCCTTGGTAATAATCACGAGATTGGTGGATTCTTGCATGCCGCCATATCTCAGTATCCGTAACACTCGCGCCAAGTTCCGTTACATGCGATAGGGGCAACTTCGGATTAAACGAAATGTTTGTCGGAACATTTTCGTCTAAAAGAATCCCCTTCAAGCAACCTCCTGTAATGAATAGCGATGCTTCATCAGCTCAGAGGATAATTCAATACAGGCAAGGATATCTTCCCGGGTAAGAGAAGGATATTCTTCAAGGACCTCCTCAATGGTGTCTCCCGCAGCCAGAAATTCAAGTACCGTTTGCGCCGTTATGCGCGTTCCGCGAATGGTCGGCTGTCCATTGCAAACATCCGGTTTTATTACAATTCGTTTCATTAAGTCATAATAACTAAATTGTAAACTGTTGGCAATCTCCGGGCGCCTCAAACACTACCGCCGCGCCAACCTTCCTCGGCTAGACCGTCAGCGCGTCGATCTTCGCCGCGCAAATAAAGTCGTTCTCCGAAAGCCCGCCAATGGCATGGGTGCTGTACCGGATGGTGGCGGTTTTGTACCCGAAGGCAATATCCGGATGATGATCCTCGCGGTGGGCCAACCACGCGACGGCATTAATAAACGCCACGGTCTGGTAGTAATTCTTGAACGACCAGGTCCGGATAATTTCATTGCCTTCGCGATGCCATTCCGGAAGCAGGTTCAGCATGCGGTTGATTTCCTCTTCGCTCAACGGGGCCATGCCGTTTTCACAGGGTCGGCAACGCCGGCGGGTAAGATCGAGGCCTTCGGTTTCCATGGCGCATCCTTTCAGTTGGCGGCGGGCGGGGCGGTTTCGGCGACGAGGCCGGGCAGAGCCCGGCGCACGATGGGTTGAATTCCCGGATCCAAGGCGACCGCCCGGCGCGCATAGTTCTGGGCAGGTTCAAAGGCTCCGTTCATGGCGCTGAACAGGGCCAGGCCGACCAAGGCCTCGGCGCGCTCTTTTTCGGCGAGGCGCGGCAGCGCGGTGTAAAACTCCGCCATGCGAATAAAGGTACGCGGCGACAGGGCATCCCATGTGTGGGTGATGACCGTGCGGCCGTCCAACGTCGCTCGTACGCCCAACGCGCTGGCGCTGATGACATCGCCGCCAAGGTCACTGCCGTCGGCCCGGGTGAACGGTTGCTGCTCAATGGCGCGAACGAGAAACGCCTTGAGCGCTTCGAGGCGGTCGAATTGTTCCCGCACCCACTGGGCGGCCATCCGGCCTTCCGGGGCGGTCATGTCCGAGGGCAACGTGGAAACGGAAAGGGACGCCCGCCGGAAATCCCGGTTGCGCAGGAGCAACACGGACTGCTCGGCGAGTGCGGCATCAACGCGGTCAAGGTCACGCTGAACACGAAGACGATGCGCGCGCGCCGCGGTGTCACGCGCGGCGACTTCCTGTTCTTTTTCCATGGCCTCCACCGCGCGCCCCATATCCAAGGCCGCATCGGCGAGAACGGGCAGGGCATCGACGCGGTACGTCAGCAATTCGCGGCGGGCCAATTCAGGACGGCGAGCATCGAGGTGCAATCGTACCGCGCGCCGCGTATCGTCCAGACGCTCCAGCGCAAGCAGCCAGCGACGGACCGCCGGGCGCATGGCCGCAACCCACTCCGGCTGACCGTCCGGATGGGCCAGAAAGGCGGCGAGATCGCGGCGGGCCAAGTCGGTGTCGCCCCCGGCAAGCGCCTGGGCGCCGGACATCAACCGGCGCAGATCGTCAAACCACGCCGGCCAATCCGATCGGAGTTTATTCACCGCGCCCGGCTTGATCTGTCCGGACACTTCGCGAGCCAACACCTGCGGCATGTGCGCGGGATGGCCTTCCGGATGGCGAACGATAAACTTCGCCACCAGCTCCAGGGACGAATCGGCGCGTTTGTTTTCTCCGGCCATCCAGAGCGGCAGCGCCTCCAGCAGAGGAATCCACATCGCACGGACGCTGCCACGCGGCAACTGCTTGCCGAAGGCATCCAGCCGGCGCTGGGCCTCCATCGGAACATCGCCGTCGAGCGCGGCCAAAGCCGCGACCAACCGCCGCGTTTCATCCGGCGTAAAAAAGTCCGTCGATACCCGGATCCGGGTTTTGCCGTCCGCCCCGGTTACTTCTTCGCGACGCACGATCACCTCTTCGGGCTCGGAGGCGGCGGATTCGGCGGCGCCGGTCGTCGTCGTGCCGGCGGCATCCGGCGCCGTCGGGCGCGGCGCAATGACCGGATCGGCGGCGTCCTTCCGCACATGGGAAACCAACACAAAACCCAGCCCCACCAACAGCGCCGCCGCTGCGCCGGCGATCACCCAGGAGGCCCGATTCGACGTGCGCGCCTTGGGTTTCGCCGCCGAACGCGCCGCTTTGGCCGCGGCCAGGGCGGCGTTCATATCCGACTTCAGCGAGGCCGAATTGGGATACCGCAGGTACGGATCGACCGCCATCATCCGTTCGATCAAGTCCACGGTTTCTTTTTGCAGCTCGGGCCGCAACTCATGCAGGCTGGGCGGCGGATGCTTCAAACGGGCCAGCACAACATCCACCGCGGAGTCTCCGTCAAACGGCGGTTTACCGGCGAGGGCATGAAACATCGTGGCCCCGAGGCTGTAGATGTCGGAGCGGTGATCGGCCTTGTTGCCGCGCGCCCGTTCGGGAGAAATGTAGTACGGGGTGCCCCATATTTCTCCGCGATCCTTCTGGGCGTTGACGAATTGGGCCAAACCAAAATCGACGATCTTGGCCGTGCCGGCCTGGTCAATCAGCACGTTCTCCGGTTTGATGTCGCCGTGTACCAAGCCGACCTCGTTGGCGGCTTTCAGTCCCTCGGCGACATCAAGCGCGATTTTGAGCAACTTGACTTCATCCATCGGCTCGGTGCGCGAAAAGAGGTGGTTCATCTTTCCGCCGGTCACCAGCTCCATGACGATATAGGGTTGGCCGTTTTCCTGGCCGCACGAGTAAATCTGAACGATGTTGCGATGGTTGAGGGCGGCGGCGGCTTGCGCCTCGCGAATGAAGCTGGCCACCAGTTTCGCGTCTTCGCCCAAGGCCGCTTTCATGACCTTGATGGCTACGAAACGATTGAGGGCGGTGTCCAACGCGCGGTACACCGAGCCCATCCCCCCGGTTCCCATCCGCTCCACCAGGAGAAACGCTCCCAGCATCAACGGCACGGTCAAGGGCGTTTGGCACGATGCGCAGGGAACGACGGAAAACGGGGTGCGCCCGCTTACATCCATCTCGTTCCCGCACTGCGGGCAAGCGAGGCGGGTTACCGGAGTCGCTATGATGTCTTGATCCATACGACGCTTACAGGATAACCGGGGCCAGCAGGTTTAACAAGAGCGAACGCCCGGCTCAGTTTTGCTGCAACCACTGGCGAATGGCGGGGGCATTGCGGTCATTGGGAACCAGTCGCAGATACTGTTCGTAATGCTGCCGGGCTCTCGCACGGGTCTGCGACGACTCGGCCAACAGGGCGCCCAGCGCATAGTGCGCCGCCGCATAGTTGGGCTGGTTGCGGACGATTTCATCGAGCAGGCGCACCGCCGCGCCGACGTCTCCGGCTTCCCGGTACAGCAAGGCGAGGTTGTAGCGGGCATCGTGCATGCCCGGTTGGAGGCGGATCGCCTCCTGGTAAGCCAGCCGGGCGCGTTCGCGGTCGCCGGCCATGGTGTAGCAGATGCCGAGATTATAAAACGTGCTGGGCACTTGATCGTCGTTTTCCAACGCCCGGAGGTAGAAGAATATCGCGCGTTCCCAGTCCTGTTGTTCGCGGTACACCCCCGCGCGATTGAAGGCTTGCATGGCCGCGGACGGATTGCGCTGGGTCGGCGGCCGGTAATCGAGGCGCGCGGCGACAGTCGCCGCGGCGGGCGCTGGCTCCACCGGTTGCGGCGTGGGGGCCAATTCCTCGGCACGGGCCAAGGCGGTCGTCCGGCGACCGTCCCCCGGGAAATTGGCGGCGAATTCACGATAAGCGCGGGCCGCGTTTTCCGGCAGCTCCAACGATTTGTCGTACAGTTGCGCATACTCCCAGAACGCTTCCGACGCGGTCGGATCGGAGGCCATCGCCCGGCGGTAATGCACCACCGCCGCGTCCAGTTCGTTGTTGCGAACGGCCAACCGGGCCAAGCCGAGTTGGGCCGGCGCGAAGTCGGCATTGATGGTGGCGGCCTGACGAAACGCCTGCAGCGCCTGCTCGTAACGCCCCCGCTCATACAGGAATTGACCGAGCAGGGCATGAGCGCGTGGCTGGTCCAGAGCCACGCGCACCCCCTCACGGTAGGCGTGTTCTTGCCGGTCAAGCCGGCCCTCGGCCGCCGCGGCGTCGGCGGCGCGCACAAACAAATCAATGGCGGCCTGGATGTTGCCGGAGCGGGCCCGCTCCTCGGCCTGCTGCAACAGTCCATCCACGACCGACGGCGGAGAAGGCGGCGTGGGTTCGGCGACCGGCGGCGTTTCAACCGGCGCATCCACCTGCGCGACCTCCACGGGCCGGGCCGTCTCGGACGGCGGTTCGGTCTCCGGCAGGGGTGGCGGCGGGGGGGCCAGCGTGGCGGAAACCGGAAGCAACGGCTTCAAGACGCCAACACGATCCAGCCGGGCCAGCGCATCGCGGGCCTCAATCGCCCGGCCTTCACGGGAAGCCGCGGCGAGGTAGCGCTTGTAAAACGCGCGCGCCTGTTCGGCATCCCCGACGAGCGTATCGTAGACCACCGCCAGATTAAACAGCGCCGGGGTGTAGCGGGCGTTGGTTTCCAGGGCGAACATCAGCGCCTCGGTCGCCTGCTCCGGCTGGCGCAACCCGGCATGGGCGGCGGCGATGGCGGTATAAATGCGGGCCGACCGCGGCTCGCGGTCAAGCGCGGAATAGAGCGCATTGCGGGCCAAGGTCCACTGGCCGCGCTGCATGTACAACTCGGCGAGAAATTCCAACGGGCGCGGATCGTTCGGGGCGAGCGCCGCCGCTTCGTTCAGGTAGCGCGTCGCGCTTCGCAGGTCATCGCGCTCGGCCGCCAGTACGCCCAGGTTGTACAGCGGCTCCACCAGGTTCGGATTCAAGCGCCGGCTGTCCTCAAAAGCCATCGTCGCCTCGGCCAGGCTGCCCAACCGCCATGCCGCGATTCCAAGGGCATTGTGGGTCACCGCGTTGTCGATGTGGCCGGGACGCCGGGCGATCGATCGCTCAAACAGCGATTTCGCGCGGACGAAGTTGTCCCGCTTGAGTTCGCGCAGACCGGCCCGCAGTTCGCGCTCCCCGCTTGGGTCCGAACAGCCGGTCAACACCAACACGACCAGCGCAACCGCACACCTATGGATCAGTTTCATGTTCATGCCTGTGTTTCTTCTACATCATCAACCCGGCAAACTCAAACCCGATTGTCGCAGCGCGGAGGATAAAGGGCGGATTCCCGATTCGTTGACCGATTCCTATCCCTTCATGATCACTCCATCCGGATCATGAAGAAGATCATGCAACGCGCCTGACCTCATTATGCGCCGCAGGCGCATGCGGTACTGCGGGAAACCGTCGGGAAGACCCCACGCTTCGTGGGGTCCGGGGAGTCGGTTGGT